>JAOTXU010000038.1 GCA_029862165.1 Gammaproteobacteria bacterium | reverse complement strand
GTGAAACTGGTCCACCCGGACCCCCCGGTGAAATCGGTCCACCCGGACCCCCGGGTGAAACTGGCCCATCCGGACCCGCCGGTGAAACCGGTCCACCCGGACCCCCCGGTGAAATCGGTCCACCCGGAGCCCCCGGTGAAACTGGTCCACCCGGACCCCCCGGTGAAATCGGTCCACCCGGACCCCCGGGTGAAACTGGCCCATCCGGACCCGCCGGTGAAACCGGTCCACCCGGACCACAGGGCATCCCCGGCGAACCAGGTCCGCCCGGCGAAACCGGACCGCCCGGACCGCAGGGTTTCCCCGGCGAGCCAGGACCACCCGGACCACAGGGCATCCCCGGCGAAACCGGACCGCCCGGACCGCAGGGCCTCCCGGGCGACCTAGGACCACCCGGACCGCCAGGCGTGCTGGGTTTTTACGTCCGCACAACGATACTTTCTGGTATCCGGGATTTCACGACAGTAACCGTCGATGCGGTTTGCGATCCCGGCGATAGCGCCACCGGTGGGGGCTTTGTCTCCTTAAACCCGGTCGTGGACTGGCTCATTGCGACCTCGGCTGTGCCGGAGGGCTTCGATGATCGTTGGCGCATCGTTGCCAGCCATCGCGAGGACGGCCCGCAACAGATCACCGCGCAGGTAGTTTGCGCGGACCTGTAAGGCGTTCGGCCCGACCATCTGCAATGGGAACCGCGCAAGCTCTCACAACCAGGTGGTCGGCGTCTATCCGTTAACCGTTGGACTTCCCGGCGTCGTGTTCCGGCCCGATTAGTGGCGCGATGGGAATGCCCTCGCCCAGGTCGATAGGCCCAAGTAACGACACGGGCTCGCTCTCCTTCTTAACCAGTGTCTGGCCGTAGAAGGACACGGTTCCGGAGCCCGTGCACGTGCCGGGGTTGATCTCCATAATCCTGGCGTTCTGGATCTTCAGGATCAGGCCCTTGAGCTCGAGCTGCAAAGCGACATCGAGCGTGAGCTGACCGATGCGCTGCCCGTTGATGACTATGTCCAGGTGCGGCGCGTGTGTGGAGTCTATCGCGTGCTCGGTCAACTCGACCAGGACGACTTCATCCGGATCGTAATGTTCCGGGTCAGTGTATTTTGCGAGCACATTAGACTCCGAGTAGACCTTGGTCAGCGTGTCGGAAAGGGGCGAGTCGAGGAGCGTGTCGACCTGGGCTGCGATCTTGTCGACCGCACCCGGCCACTTGATAGTGCTCAACTGGCCGGTCACTTCTTTTTTGAGTTCGGCGTAGTCATCGCTTTTCATATATTGGGCCAGGCCGGACTTGAGGTCCTGGACCCGGTCACTCCCGAAGAACTGAAGCAGGCTGTTTTCGCGGCTTGTCATAGCGGTCATTTTCCTTCTTCGATCAACACTGTATCGGCGCGAATCTGATGAATGCCAACATCGAGCACAGGACGAAGCCGGACTTCGAATTGAAGTGACGGCGACCGGCCTCGGCCGATCCGGGGAACGCCGTGATCCGGGATGGGCCTTACGGTCAATTCGGATCCGGGGGCGACATGCCGCCTGGCGCGCATCCTGAGCCAGCCAGAAATTGCAGAGACTACAAGAACCGCCAGGAGCACAATCCAGATGCCAGATGTTCCGCGCTTTTTAACGTTGATAAGCAGCGGGTCGCTCATCGCGATGACCTCACCATCACGCACCACCTCCACGACTACCTCGTAGCTTCCAGGAATTTCAAGGGCGCGCGTGATCGACGGAACCGGGCTCGTCTCGGGGACCCCGCCGCCGCCAAAATCGTAACGATAGGTGACGCCCTCGACGGGCGGCTCGAGTGTTACCGCAAAACTGATAGCCTCGGAGGCTTTCAGATCACTTTGATCGGCAGTTACCAAAACTACCGGTTTCACGGTTGATCCGCCGCCCTCGTCATCCGAAGTCCGCTGAGCCTGCACGACATCGATCTCGTCATCCGAAATCCGCTGAGCCTGCACGACATCGATCTCGATCAGCTCGCTGTTCGCGATGACCACATCTCCGCTTAGCAATTCGATGCGTGGTGCATAGTTGCCCGGCTCCTCGTACACGTGAGAGAACGAAGCCGCGTTGAAAGTCCGTGCGCCGTGACCGTCACCGGAGATGAGGCGGTATTCGACGCCCTCGACCAGCGGTTCGGTGGTTACGAGGAAATGGACGCGCTCGCCGACATCGACACTGCTGCGATCGGCCACCAGGCGGACGTCGATCGAGTTGCGCTGCAGGTCGCCGTTCGTTGTAGTGATTGGATCGCGCTGTGGTTCGCTGCCGACGGGAGTGAATGGCTCCGCCGGGCGTGGGTCGATGAACACTCTAATCTGCTGGGTCTCAACGATGAGCAGTCCGTCATCATCGAAAAATGCCACGGAGGCCACAACGGAGCCCGACTGCTCGAACACGCGGGAAACCTCGGAATTGCGGGTCAGCGCGCGTTGCTGGCCGTCGAACGTGAACTGGTATTCGACGCCCGGACGAGGCGGGTCAACAGTCGCCGAGAAGGTGGTTTCCTGGCCCGTGAGAACGACTTTGGGGTTGACCACCAGACAGTACTGCCGCATGCCATCAGGCAATTCCGGGATGCTCCAACACCATCTTTCGGAACCCGCCGCCTGCGTGTTACCGGACGCAAGCAGCGCCAAACAGGCCAGAACCGGGCCGATGCTCCCGATCGCACACGATGTTGCGTCGATAACCGTCATTGGTACTCCGCTCGAATCGTCGCCGTCTGGTTCGTGAAGAACTACTTGTACCGGCGCATTTTCAAACGCTATGGCTGGAACCCCGATTTTCGTATCCTGCTCTTGAGAGCATAGACCATATCCGACGGGAACGGCACGCGGAGCACCCATTGGCGTATTGTGTGAATGTGTAAAGGTAAAGGGCTCAACTCTGCCCATTTCCCTTTTTCACAGGAAAGTACTGCTAGATAACTGTCGCTGCCCGTTCTTCACGCGCCACAATCATAGGCTTGTACCGTGCTTATAGGTGCTTTCCGAGACCGCGAAGGGCCAGGATAATCGACTCAACTGGCAATAACCCTTTAGCCTGCCGAGGTTTGAATAATGGAAGCGACCAATCTGTCATTCGCTGCGATGGGAATGAGTTTGCTGGGTGGCCTGGCAATTTTTCTGTTCGGAATGGAGCAACTTACCGACGCGCTGAAATCGGTCGCGGGCGGAAGTCTGAAGAACCTGCTGTCCAGTGTCACACGCAGCAGGTTTCGGGCCGTGACAGCCGGTGCATTGACAACCGCAATCATCCAGTCGTCTTCAGTCACAACCGTACTGATTGTGGGTTTTGTTTCTGCCGGCCTGATGACCTTGCAACAGTCCGTCGGCGTGATCATGGGTGCGAGTATTGGTACGACCCTGACCGCCCAGATTGTGGCCTTCAAGGTGACGCAATTCGCACTTGGAGCAGTTGCAATCGGTTTTCTGCTCCGGTTTGCGTTCAGCAATGAGCGTGTACGCCAATACGGACTGATCCTGCTCGGGTTGGGCCTGGTTTTTTTCGGCATGAATCTGATGGGTGATGCGACCAGGCCGCTGCGCAGTTATGAGCCGTTTCTCGATTTGATGCGAACGATGAGTCATCCACTCCTCGGGATCGCTCTCGGTGCAGCATTTACTGCGGTGGTACAAAGTTCATCGGCAACAACGGGCGTCATCATCGTTCTGGCCAGTCAGGGCCTGATTGACCTGCACGCGGGTATCGCACTGGCGTTCGGCGCTAATATCGGCACAACTGTGACAGCATTACTCGCATCGATCGGCGAGTCGCGCGCGGGCTTACGCCCGGCGTTGGTCCATATCATCTTCAATATCGCCGGTGTTGCGATCTGGATTGGTTTCATAGGTCAGCTGGCACAGTTCGTCACCTGGTTGTCGCCCGCCTATCCCGAGTTGGCGGGAATCGACCGTCTTGCCGCAGAAACGCCACGCCAGATTGCCAATGCCCATACTATTTTTAACGTGTCGAATACCCTGATTTTTATCTGGTTGAGCAGGCCCCTGGCGGGCTTTGTGACCTGGCTGGTGCCGGAATTACCGGTAGTCGGGCCGCAGCTGATCGAGCCGAAGTTCCTCGACGATAACCTCTTCGAAACACCGTCACTGGCTCTCGACCGGGCTCGATTGGAGTTGGAGCACCTCGGTTCCCGCGTGCTCGCAATGCAGAAAAAGGCGCCACCCGCTGTTTTGACGGGTAGTCATCCCGAGCTCAATGACGTTGAGAAAATGGATGACGCCGTGGATACTTTGGAGCGCGCCATTGTGGACTATCTCGCCAGATTATCGCGTGAATCGCTAACCGATGATGAAACCAGGCTGGTGCGGGACTACCTGTCAATCGCGTCGAGCTACGAGAGTATCGGCGACATGATCGAGACCAACATGGTGCGCGCAGGTCACGAAAGGTTGAATCGCAAAGTGAACATATCAGACGCCACACAACAGATACTCAAGACATTTTATGATCAAGTCTACGAAGCGGTGAAAACCGCGACCGAAGCCGTCGCCGGAAATGACAAGGCACTCGCGGAACGCGTTATCGGTATGAAATCCGACTTGGTTGTGCTTGCTCGAAACGCAGATGCGCACCTGGCATTGCGATTGACCGCCGATGATCCGCATCGCGTCTCAACATATCGGGTTGAGTCCGCCCTGATCGAAAATCTGCGACGTGTTTATTATTTCGCAAAACGGATTGCCAAAGACGTGGCGAGGATCAGCGTCGACCCGGAAGATGTCGACGCCGATCTGGCGCCAACAACATTCTGACAGTCAGTAGCTAGTCCCAGATGTGGCGGTCTTTTTCAATTACCTGGGACGGCGTGCCGACGATGAGCGGGTCTGGGCCGTGGACGATATGTTCGTCTTTCCCCGGGTATTCCAGATTGCGCAGAAAGTGTTGCATACAGTTCAGCCGCGCCCGCTTCTTATCGTCGGCCTTGATGATCGTCCACGGTGCGTCCGCCGTATCGGTATAGAAGAACATCGATTCCTTGGCCTGGGTGTACTCCACCCATTTGTGGCGGGATTCCTCATCAATCGAGCTTAGCTTCCATTGCTTCAGGGGATCTTTGTTGCGGGCGTTGAAGCGGCGTTCCTGTTCTTCTGGTGTAACAGAGAACCAGTACTTGAAAAGACGAATACCCGAGCGCACCAGCATGCGTTCCAGTTCCGGAACCTGACGCATGAATTCCAGGCAATCAAGCGAAGAGCAGAAGCCCATCACACGCTCCACACCTGCGCGGTTGTACCAGGAGCGATCGAAAAAAACCATTTCGCCCGATGTCGGGAGTTGCCTGACGTAGCGTTGGAAATACCATTGACCACGCTCGATTTCCGAAGGCTTTTCCAGCGCTGCGACACGTGCGGCGCGCGGATTCAAGTGTTCCATGAAGCGCTTGATCGTGCCGCCCTTTCCTGCGGCGTCGCGGCCTTCGAACAAGGTAATGATTCGTTGATCAGTTTGCTTGACCCAGTTTTGAACTTTGAGCAGCTCAATTTGCAACTCGGCCTTGTGCTGCTCGTAAATGGCTTTCTTTATCTTTGTCTTGTACGGATATTTTCCCGTGCGAAACAAGTCGCGGATTTCTTCCGGGTTATGCCTGAGCTGCCCGTACAGGTGAGATGGGTTGACCCGTTTCTTCCCGGGAACTTTCTTTGAATTGCCGGAGCTTTCCCCTTGCTTCCGCGCAACTTTCTTTGAATTGCCCGAGCTTTCCGGTCGCTTCTTCGCCGCAGGAGTTTTGTTGGCTTTCTCCTGTAATTGCTTGGCAGTTCCGGTATCCGCAGGGGCGATTGATGAAATGTTCGGCCGTCCGTCCTTCACAGGAGCTACCTCATGGTCAAAATCCAACATACCAGGATGGCGCAGCGCACAGGCCCGGCTCGGGCGCTCGATTGTGCCAGCTTGGCGGTCGTGCTGGCAATAGGGATCCCACTGGCATTTGACAGAATGCGAAGAAACGGCAAACACAAAAAGCCCGGCACAGGACGGGCCTTCGAGTTTGTGGTAGCGGAGGCTCGATTGTCGAACTATATGCGGATTGAGATTGAGCCGTTTCCGGCTAGCCGCCTGATTTCCGCTTCTACCGAGTGCGGACGTTCAAAAGCGCCTAAATTCGCCAATCTGACAGGAGAAACCGATACCCTGTACCCGGCGCGAAGTGTCAAAAAGTGCGGTTCGACCCCATTATTCCAGGTGTTGCATTGATCGGTTGAGTCGGCAGCCAAAAGCGGAAATCCACATCCAGCGCCATGCGACAGCAAAGCCTATTCTTTAGCTTGTACTAGATGTAAGCCATCAAGTGCGGCTTGAGTATCTACAATTAGTGTGTGGTTTCCTCGGCGATCGACATAGCTAATCTCTAACCGTTGCGGAGACGGTGACAAAGGAAAAAACAAAACGAGATTTTTTTTCTCTTCTTTCTCTAATACGATTGGCAATAATGTCTGCCGAGATTCGATCTGATTATTGACTCTACTGTTATTGATTCCGCGAAAGGCACCACCAACCGCAAGTACCGGTACAAGTACGACCACAGCAGCGGCCCCCGCTGCCGCGCCACCGCCGGCCATTGCTGCGGCTCCCAGACCCGATGTGCCGGCCGCGGCGACGACGCCGGCACCTACAAGTACTCCCCCACTTACACCCGCCTTGACTCTCAATCCTTCACCGGTGTAGCGACGTTTGGTTTCCTTGCTGCCTTTGACAAGCTCCTTACGATCCTGACGAGGTTCAATCTGAGTTCCGAGTGAGTCCACTACAATGATATTCGTAATCTGCAATGAATCACCGCTTACGTTTTGGACGCCAATCATGTACTCGTCCCAGTCCACATTCTTCGCCCATGTGCCCGGACCGTCTCGAAAGATGATCCAATCGAGGGTCGCCGAGAGAGTTTTATCCGAGTCAGTGGATAGTGATTGTGTGACTGCAAGTGGTTCGGGTTTCTTGAGCACCTTAGCGCCCCCGCAGCCGGCCAGCGGAAGTAAGAGCAAAATGATGCCGGATCGATACAGTAAATTCTTCATCAAGTCTCCTGGTGTGCTTGAACTTTCCCAAGCCAGTAGCGTCTGCCTTGGGTTGATCAAGTCGACCGCACCTGCCCTCTTCGAATCAATTATTAATGCGGCACTTCGACCACTCGTTGAATTCCAGCTGACTGGAGCTTCAGATCATATCTATTTGGACGTGCCACGCAGCCGGTCTGCGTAAGGCTCGAAGCTGATATCCCTGCCAAGGAAATCGGTTACCAGTTCGTTTGCCGGAGCACTACCACCTTTCGCCAGGACCTTGTCCCGATAGGCGCGTGAAATCTCGAAGTTGTTGAGCCCCTTTTCTTTGAACTGAGTGAACATGTCCGTCGCAATAGCCAGCGACCATTGATAAGTGTAGTAAATTGCAGAGTAGCCGTTCAAGTGGCCAAATGAAGCCCAGTAATGCCCGCCCTCCAACGGCTCAAACGGCGTGAACTGCCGCGTGATGTCGCCTGCAAGGGTATCGAAGTCCACCTCCGATGGCGGGCGGTCGTAAATAGACATCGAAAGGGAAGCGTAAGCTAGTTGACCCCGGGTTCCCATCCCGATACCAAAATCACGTGCCGCAACCATTTTGCCATGCAGATCCTCGGGCAACGTTTCTCCTTCGGGATTCTTGGCAAAACGGGATACGGTTTCGTAATCCCATACCCATTCCTCCAACATCTGTGACGGCGCCTCAACAAAATCCCATTCGGTCGAAATACCCGAGATATTGTTCCAGGCGTGATGCCCGGCGAATTGCCAGTGAATCAGATGCCCGAATTCATGCAAAAAACTTACGACTTGTGAGAACTGCATGCGCTCATCACCTTCAGGGAAATTGCAAATCAAAGCGGCAACGGGCAGCTGCACACCTTCAATACCGTTGGCAAACGGAAACATTGCAGCATGCTGGTATTTACCTTCACGCGGGTGCATGTCCAGATAGAACCGGCCAAACACCGTATCGCCATCGTAAAGCTCGAAGCCTTTGACATCTTCATGCCAGGTTTCTGTTTCCCAAGGCTCGATACGAACACCAAACATTTCCTGTACCAATGTCAAAATACCGTCGCGGGCGTCGTTGTAACCAAAGTACTGCCGGGTCACCTTACTGTCGACGTCATACTGTTCGCGCCGCACCTTGCTGCTGATGTATCTGCGCTGCCAGGACTCCAATTTTTCAGCTTCTGGCAGTTCTTCGCGTAAACGCGCAAGCAGCACTGCGTATTCCCGCTCTTGCACATCCCTGGTATAGCTATCGAGCTCTTCGAGAAATCCCGTAACACGTTCTGGTGATCCCGACATCTTGTCGGCTGTTACCAGTTCTGCGTAGTTATTAAAGCCGATCAACTGCGCCAGCTCGTAACGCAATTCGACTAATTTCTGCAGTACTTCCTCATTCTGCGGGTAGCCGCGCAAATTGTATTGTAAAGACATGGCTTTACGCAGATCGTGGCTCTCAGCGTACTCAAAAAATGGAAATACGTCGGGATACTGAGTGGAAATCAGAATCTTCCCGTCTTCGTTTGGCTGATGATCAGCTATATAGTCTTCCGGCAAGCCCGCCAGGTCGTCGACCGAATCGAGTTCGAGGTAGCGGACGTCTTCACGAATATTGCGGTCGAACTCCTGACCGACAGATATAATCTCGTCATTCAGTTCCCGGATACGCTCGCGTGCTTCCTCGCTACGGTCAACACCAGATAGTCTATAGGACAACAGTGTTTTCTCGATCGAGAATCGGGTGATCTCATCAACCCCTTCCACATTGATGTTGCTTACGTCATCATACAGAGGCCGTGACAAACTCATATCCGTGCCGATTTTCGCCATTAGCTGTTCACACGCTTCACCTGCGGCACGCAGCGCTTCGTCAGGATGCACGCCACTGAGACTCGATGCCGTAGCTTGCATGTTGTCTCGGCTGGTACCCAGACTGTCCAAAGAACGGTAGAAACCATCGACCGTTGGAGTACCAGCATATGATTCAAGCACCGCAAAGTGTTCGCGAAGAGCCCTTTCTTCCTCTTCGCAACGCGCTGTAAGAGCTTCAGCGGAGGCCACATCTGCAAGACTTACTGCTGAAAAGCGAACGAGCAGACTGGAATCTTCAGCCGGCGTTTCGCCTTGTCCGCACGCAGAAATAAGCAGCACGCTAACGGCAAGCACAAAAATTCGATTTGGCATTTTTCTTCCCCCGGAGACAGATTCTTAAAATTAGGTCATGCGCTGCATGATCACAAGACGCCAGATCGCTTAACTCTACAACCCTGTCCCAAAAACGCAAAAAGCCTCGTAGAAACGAGGCTTTCTGGTCGGCTGAATGTTAACAGCTAAATCTTGGTGGGCGGGGGCGCGATTACTCAAGAAAGTGCATTTGTATGCCGAGCCATTTCCCAAGGTCAGAGTATATTTTTTGAGGAAATGTACTCTGACCCCACGAGACTATTAGATTACTGATCGCCGCCTCGTTCTATCGGTAGCGGCAGGCCAAAGGGTTTGCCATTGGCGCGGCGGGCGGCGGCCAGTTCCGCCATACCGGGCCGCGCCCACCATTCATGATAGCGCGGATGGCGGCGTATGCTTTCGGGCATTTGCCAGCGACTGTCGGACAAGGCGTAGAAGTCTGCGCCGTTTTTCAGCCCATGTAGTAAAAGGCCCGGGAGGAATAGCGCTTCCAGAGCGATATGCTGATGACCCATCAATGCCAAATAACTGACGTAATGCAGAGAGCCTAACTCCATATTCTTCACCGCCTCAAAATTCAGCAGACACTGCGTTGCCTCCGAGGGCGCCTCGCCCGCAGTTTCGAGCAGGAGACGATGAAGCTCCTGATCGCAACGATAATCGTCTTCGGAAATGGAAGCCGTGGGGGCGCGACCGGCAAAGGCTTTATCCCAATAGGATTGCGCCGTCGCAATGTCGCTTTTCGAGCCCGCCTGTATTGCCATCCAGACAAGATTGTATGTCTGATAAAAATCTCCTTCCGTACATGTCTTTTCAGGATGGCAGATGTCGATCGCGTCCTGTATTCGACGCCGGGCAGGATGGAACGGGTCGTTCTCGCCGCGCGACGCTGCCATGTCCAAATCCACATACTGCTTGACGATATTGAGCGGATCGTCGGCTAATGAGCGCTTCATCGCGCGCGCCATAGCGGCACTATCGCCGACGGTTCTGGCGAAGTGTGCCGCCATATATTGCACAAAAGAGTTATTGGGAGCGCGGGCCATCGCTCGATCCAGAGCCGCTTGGGCTTTCCCCAAATCGACCGAAACAGTTGTATGCCAATAGGCAAGACCGGCGAGGGCACGTACATTTTCCGGATCGATTGCCAGGGCCCGGGCGAAGGCTGCCTCAATAGCAACGGGATAGGTCTCAATCGTCAAATGCGGCCACGCCAACCGGCCGCTGAGCACGAGACTCGCCGCGTAGGCCGCCCAGCCATCGGCAAAATTCGGGTCCAGTTCCGTAACGCGCAGGAATGTAGCAACGGCATCGGTGCGATTGTCAAGGCCAGAACGGTCCAACCATAAGTCGAGCCCCTTCAAATAGGCGTCATAGGCTTGCGGGGTTGTGGTCTTGCCTGACGCCCGTCCGGCTCCGACGCCAACACCGAGTCGGAACTGCAAAACGCGGGAAAGTTCGCTGACGATTTCGTCCTGAATTGCGAAGATATCGGTGAGTTCGCGTTCATATGAATCCGACCACAGATGGAAGCCGTCTGCGGTGCGGATCAACTGCGCCGTGACACGCAGCCGCTCGCCTGATCGGCGCACCGAGCCCTCCAGCACATGAGCGACGCCGAGCGTCTCACCGATCTCGCGTAGATCGATATCTTTTCCTTCAAACGAGAAGGCGGACGTGCGCGCCGCGACCCGCAGGCCCGGGAATTGCGCCAGCGCATTCAAGAGCTCCTCGGCGATACCCTTGCCGAAAAAACTATCGCTGTCGTCGTTTGACAAAGGCACAAAAGGCAGTACCGCGATGGACCGTTGATCGTCCGCTACTTCAATTGGCCGGTCATCCAACACGTAGTTGTCAACGACCAAGTAGACGATGGCGGTCGCCATCAACGCGATAATAGTGAAATCGAGTTTTCTACCGGTAATACGGGTTACAGAATCCTCGCGGTCTACATCCGCTTCCCGCTTTATTCCTTCTGCTGTCAACTCATAAGCCCAGGCTAATATCAATGCAATAACGAAGCCAATGAGCAGCAGAAATAATATGGAACGCGAAACTGAGTCCGGTAGCTGGAGTATGGGAACAACGATGTCTGTTAACTGCAGCAGAAGCCATGCCGCAACCAAATAGGCGGCGCCTACTCGAAAAACGTTGCGACGTCTAAGTTCGTCAATGAATGACATTTGTGGTTGTCACACCCTCTGCGGCTCGACACATACTGTCCGAAGCTACCGCCAGCAGCAACTATCGGGGCGGCCTGATCCTGCAGGGCGCGGACCCGGCCGCGGTGCTGGCTGTGTTTACCGCGCTGGCGTTCGAAGCACTCGAGCGGCACTCGTACCGGCGCAACTACGCACCGACTGAATCGGTTACGGCAGGCTTCAGACCACAATGTACGTCGCTAAAAGAAAGTCCTCATAGCGATTGTTATACTGTTGGACAAGTTGCGGGAAAACGAAAGCGCACAGTCATGGCCGACCATAACTCCGAATCGTCACAAGTAGCGGAAGTCTGGGACAACTATTGGCACGGCGACCCAAACGGCGCCGAATTTGCCAGTAGCGGAGCACGCCACCCCATCATTCTGTCTTTTTGGGACGAGTACTTCAGAACAATTAAAGACCAGTATGAGACGCTGAGGATAATCGATATCGCCAGCGGCAACGGTGCTCTCGTTAACTGCGCGAAAATTGTATTTGGCGAGCAGCCCGTAGATTTTACGTGCGTCGACGTCTCTTCGTCGGCTATATCTTCGGTTGAGCAACTATTCCCGGACGTACACGGCGTCGTGGCCGATGCTCGCTCCATTCCGCTGGACTCCAGTGGCTACGATGTCGCTACAAGCCAGTTCGGCATTGAATACGCAGGACTTGACGCGATTGACGAGGTCACACGCCTTATTGCGCCCGGTGGCCAGCTTGCCCTATTGCTGCACAATCAAGCGGGCGATATCTACAGGCAATGCTCGATGAGGCTGAAGGCTATCGAGAAATTTCAGGAATCAAAGTTTATTCCCGACGCGATCACGCTGTTCGAAGAAGGCTTTGCAGCTGTCCGCGGTGCCGACCGCGCAAAGTACGAGGCCGCAGGAAGACAATTCCAACTCGCTGTTCAAAAAGTCGAATCGATATTCGATCAGCACGGAGAACATGTTGCCGATGGCACGATCATGAGGTTTTTCAACGATATCCTCAAGGTCCACAGCCGAATACAACATAGCGATCCATCAGAAGTGCTGAACTGGCTCAACAACATGCAAAGTCAAGTACAGGCATTCGCAGGGCGAATGACTTCGATGTGTAGCGTAGCAATCGACGCTAACGTATTCGATGAACTGTGCGAAAAAATACGCGCGCAGAAATTCGAGATATTGCGTAGCACTCCGCTAACTAATCCCGAAGATGACGTAGCGTATGCTTGGGTCCTCTTGGCGGCGAGAGCGTAGTGAATAATTGGAGCTTATTAGTTATTCGCAGTTAACGGGTCGATAATCTGAGGAACCTCTGTAACGCGGGAAACGGGAATACCACTCAGCTCTGCATGCTTTTTGATGGTGGCCTCGTCTTTAGCAAAGTACACGCAAAACGTCTTCTCGCCAGACACGTAACTGTGCAGCCATTGAATATCGTGGCCGATTTGGTCGATTGCCTGATTGGATGCCCTGGCTGCTCCGCATAATTCCGTCAGCGACATCGAACCAATCCCCGGAATATCTCTTTCTACAATAAAGCGTCTTAGCTGGTTGTTGACATACGCAGATCGAGGTCGAGCCGTTTCCGCTGGTCGCCTGACCGCTCTCACCAAAAGCAGTCGTTCAAAGGCAATCAAACCCGCCAATCTGACAGACTACTTTCGGCTGCAGCTTCAACTGGTCGTTGCGTCGCCTTGTCTTAATCATAGTATGCCGGTGCTTTGTTCAATTGCACGAAGAACGCGAGCTCGTGTTCAATCCAAAACGATGCGCCGGTCTCTTCGACTAGAGCCTCAACACGATCCATTGATGCCAGGGTCATATCCCTATCAACATTGAATTCCGGAACACGCCTTTCCCAGCGACTAATGGCAAAGTGGTAAAGGTCACCGGAAAGCACGACTGGACCACTATTCGCGAGGTCGAGGAATAGAACCTGGTGCCCAGGGGTGTGGCCAGGAGCTGAAATGATTCGTACAAGACCATCCCCGAACACATCGTGATCGCCTTCAATAAGTATCCGCGCTGAATCTTTCAGATTGTTGTAGAGCGTTGGGTCGAAACCCGGCACCGTCACTTCATCTGCGAATGCCGCGTCATACTCTTTCTTCTGAATGATCAGAGTTGCCCCATTTACCTCATTAGCAACCCCTACGTGATCGAAGTGCATATGAGAATACGCCGCATAATCGAAGGAACTCATGTCTAGCCCAATTTCAAGCAGTTGCTCACTAAATGTCCTGTCAAGCCGGGACAACATACCTTCTCCATGCCAGCCATCGACATTTGCAGTCTTCGATGGCAATCCACCATCCCACAACAGCCGACCCTTCTCGTGTTCCACGACGTAGCACGGCACGATCAAATCACGGATATTGATCTCGTCATCTGAAATCGAGAAGCTTTCTATGCTTTCAAATCGCAACATCCCGCAGTCGAACACGTAGAGCTTAAGCACCGACTTCGTTTTCGCCTCAGGCGATACATCAACCTGGCATCCGCTGATTACCAACATCGCATAGAGCAAGAATACCGCGCACCTTGTCATCATTTTCTCCAAACCGCCTCGTGACGGCAGCGAACTTGATTATTTCGAAATCGTTCTGAGGATATTATAGGCGACGGTAAGGAAAATGGGGTCAGTGTACTTTCTCTAACAAACCGCGCTTGATCGCGAGCTCCGATTCTCGCACGCGTGGCTCCGTGACTCATTGTCGAAGTGATACGCGAGTTGCTCCTGCATTCTTGTATCGCTTTACTTTGGCCCAACTTTGTCGACCGTCTGCGTTTTAGCCGAGCGCTGACAATTGGTGACTCCAGTTCATCTCAGCCAAGCGTTCTTGTGACCAACTTCCGGTTTGGGTTGCGGATTCAACCGGTCGATGCAACACATTGGCTAAAACATTCGGCAGGTGTTTCGAAGTTTAACGTTTCTCTGGGTCTCTCGTTAAGTCTTCTGGCCACCGCATTCAGTCTGTTC
>JAOTXU010000022.1 GCA_029862165.1 Gammaproteobacteria bacterium | reverse complement strand
TATCCGAAAAATAGTGGCTGCCGTCAGGATCACCGGTAGCAACAAAGTACAATGCGGAACCGGCTTTTGGATGCAATGCTGCGTAGATTGAAGCCTCACCGGGCATGGCGATCGGTGTCGGTGTCAAGCCGCCTCGGGTATATGTGTTGTATGCGGTGTCCGTCGTCAAGTCCTTTTTGCGGATATTGCCATCGTAACTCGGACCGATGCCGTAGATCACAGTTGGATCACTTTGCAGACGCATACCCTTTTGCAATCGTCGGCTGAAAACTCCTGAAATTTCCGGCCGTTCACTGTCCAGAGCAGTCTCTTTTTCGATTATCGACGCGAGTATCAGCGCTTCATACGGTGTCTTGAGTAATGTCTCTGGGTCTCGTTCGCTCCACAGCCTGGCCAAGGTCTGAGACATGTGCTCATACGCTCGAAGCAACAACTCGCGCTCACTGGTGCCGCGGGTGTAGTAATAGGTCTCCGGCAAGAAACGCCCTTCCGGGTGCTCGCCGCCCAGGCCCAGTTCGTCCATTACGGCTGCATCGCTGAGATCGTCGAAAGTCTGCGTGATTAACGGGTCAGCGCTCAAACTGTTCCGGACATCGGCAAACGTAGAACCCTCGATGATCGTGAACGCATGCTGGATGACTTCGCCACTGACCAGTAATTCGAGCAAACCGACCGGCGTGATTCCGGCATGAATGGAATACTCTCCTGCACGAATTCTCGCTTCGTAACCGCGACTGCGCGCATACCAGACAAACCATCGCGGGCGTTTGAGCCAGTGACGCGCGTGCAGGTCCAATGCCACCGCACCCAGGGATGTGCCGGGTTGCACATCGTACTGCACGTCAGACTCAAGCGGGATGGGAGTAGTCAGATAGCCTTGCCAGGATGCATAGCCGGTCCAGCCGAGCACGCCGGTTAGCAGCAAGATCCCCACAATTAACCAACGCATCAGCCTAGCCTGAGTCAGTGATTGGCCGTGGATCGCTCACGTCAGGCAATGGCGCTAAAAATCAGCGTACCATTTGTTCCGCCGAAACCGAAAGAATTGGACAATGCAACATTCACGGCCTGCTCGCGAGCTTTATTCGGCACATAGTCAAGATCACAACCGGGATCCGGCGTTTCATAATTGATGGTTGGCGGAATAATACCGTCGCGAATTGCCAGTACCGAGAAAATCGCCTCGACGCCACCGGCCGCACCCAGTAAATGGCCGGTCATGGATTTAGTCGAACTTACTGCAAGTTTGTCAGCATGGGGCCCGAAAACACGGCGTACTGCAGCCGACTCTGCCTGGTCACCTAACGGCGTCGATGTTCCATGGGCATTGATATAATTGACATCCGACGGTGAAATAGCCGCATCACGCAATGCGTTTTGCATGCACAACGCCGCACCCGATCCATCTTCGAGCGGCGCCGTAATGTGATAGGCATCCGCACTCATACCAAAACCAGTCACTTCCGCATAAAGCGTTGTCCCACGCCGCCTGGCTTGTTCGTAGTCTTCGAGGACCAGGGCACCGGCGCCGTCTGCCAGCACAAAGCCATCGCGATCGGCATCAAAGGGACGGCTCGCCGCCTGCGGCGCATCGTTGCGCACTGACAGGGCACGGGCCGAACAAAATCCCCCAACACCGAGTGGCGTGGTAGCCATTTCCGAGCCACCGGCTACCATCGCATCGGCGTCACCGTTGGCAATCAGGCGTGCCGCAAGCCCGATGTTGTGTGTGGCGGTAGTACATGCCGTGACCGTAGCTATGTTAGGTCCGCGAAAACCGTGAGCTATGGAGATCTGCCCTGACACCATGTTGATAATGGTGCCCGGAATAAAAAATGGAGAAATCTTTCGTGGCGATCCCTTGTTGAGGTAGGCCTGGTAATTTTTTTCAATAGTTTCGATGCCGCCGATGCCAGCGCCCATGGCCACACCCACGCGTTCGGGATCAAGCTGATCCAGCGCCGACTCTGCTATCGCCTGCTGGGCCGCCGCAACACCGTAGTGGATAAATGCATCCGTTTGCCGAGCCAGTTTAGGGCTGAGATAGTCACCGATCTCAAATCCACTGACTTCGCCGCCAAATGTGGTGGTGAATTTTGATGCATCAAATCGCGTGATCGGACGAATTCCGCTCCGACCTTTGACTATGCTTTCCCAGGCACTGGGAATTGTGCTGCCAACCGGCGACACAATACCGAGACCTGTGATGACTACGCGTCGTCCGGTCACTGATCTATCCTGAACTAATCAAGTTAGCGGCCACACGCTGCTAACCAATGGAGTGGGTATCAGGCGGCTTGACTCTGCATGATGTAGTCAATCGCGTGCTGCACTTTCGTGATCTTTTCGGCTTCTTCGTCCGGAATCTCGCACTCGAATTCCTCTTCGAGGGCCATCACAAGTTCAACCGTATCCAGCGAGTCGGCGCCCAGATCATCGACGAAAGACGCTTCAGTCGTGACCGTCTCCTCTTTGACGCCCAACTGCTCGGCCACAATTCTCTTTACTTGTTCCTCGACGCTACTCATCTGATAACAGTCCTCTGCACAACACGGCTTCCGAAAAAACGAGGGGCTATTGTATGTGAATCTACGGCCTGATCCAATATCAGGCCATATACATTCCACCGTTAATATTGAGGGTTTCGCCGGTAATATAGCCGCCGGCCCCGGAGGCGAGAAATACCACCGCCCTGGCGATATCCTCAGGCTGGCCCAGGCGCCCCAGGGGTATCTGGGCGGCCATCTCCGCACGCTGCGTTTCGCTCATCGCGCGCGTCATATCGGTCTCGATAAAGCCGGGAGCGATCGTGTTGACCGTGATATTTCTCGATCCGACTTCCCGGGCAAGCGCTCGTGTAAATCCAATCATGCCGGCCTTGGCCGCGGCATAGTTGGCCTGCCCGGCGTTGCCCATGATCCCGACCACTGAACCGATATTGATGATTCGTCCATGACGAGCCTTCATCATGCCGCGCAGACATGCTTTCGACGTGCGATAGATCGCACTCAGGTTCGTGTCGATTATCGTGTCCCAATCCGTTGTTTTCATCCGCAAAAGCAAGTTATCGCGCGTGACTCCGGCATTGTTGACCAAAATCGTCGGCGCTCCGGTCGTTTCGTTAATGTCTTTGACGGCTTGCTGCACACCATCCTCATCTGTTACATCGAGGACAATCCCGCGTCCGGAATCCGCCAGAAAATCGGCAACCGTTTTTGCACCTGCTGGACTTGTGGCGGTACCGATTACCGTAACCCCCTCTGCAGCCAGTGCTGTCGCTATTTGCTGGCCAATGCCTCTGGACGCACCCGTAACCAGAGCGACCTGATCTTTCAAGATACTCATTGAGTTGCCTCTCCAGCCCGATCCAACGCTGACTGTAGCGAGTCTTTATCGAAGATTGCCAGCATGTCGATACTTCGGTCACGTTCGATGCGCCGGTTCAACCCAGTTAGGACTTTGCCCGGTCCACACTCCACGATTCGTGTCACCGCGTCGCTATCGATCATTCGTCGTATTGTCTCCGACCAACGCACCGGTTGGTACAGCTGTTTGCCCAAAGCGGCACGAATGCCCTCAATGCTTTCGTGTTTGCACACTCCGACAGTGTAGACCTCTGCAACGTCGGGCATATGGATGTCAGTCTCGGCGAGACGCTCACTAAGCCGGGCGGACGCTGGTCGCATCAGCGAACTGTGCGAAGGAACACTGACCGGCAACAGGATCGCGCGCCGGGCTCCACGACTGCGGACAGACTCTATTGCCCGGCCGACTGCACCGCTGTGACCGGCGATGACGACCTGCCCGGGGGCATTGAAATTGACGGCCTCGACGATATCCGATTCAGTACTGATCTCGTTGCAGGCGGCAACCACGTCATCATCCTCCAGGCCCAGCACCGCCGCCATCGCACCCCTGCCGGGCGGTACTGCCTCTTGCATGAGACGGCCACGATACTGCACCAGACCCACAGCCGTCTCGAAGCTGATTGCGCCAGAACAAACCAGCGCCGTATATTCGCCCAGACTGTGTCCTGCCATGATCTGTGGTGGGGGCCCGCCCCGCGCCTGCCAGAGTCGCCACATCGCAACGCCGACCGTCAGCATCGCCGGCTGCGTGCACTCGGTAACATCTAAACGCTCGCGTGGGCCTTTTTGAATCACTTCCCACAGGTCGTAACCCAATACGCCGGACGCGGCCGCAAAAGTAGTGCGCACAGCATCGGTGTCGCCGAGCTCGGCCAGCATGCCCACTGATTGCGAGCCCTGACCCGGAAAAACGAATGCCTGAGCCACAATGTTCTCCGTGGAAAATGTTCAGTCTATCGATGCGTGGATCGCCAGTCACGTAGAAAAAGCAACGCCAACCCGATGCCTGCCACGGCACCGTACAAATGTGCGTCGACCACAACCGGCCCACCGGACGTCGCAACGCTTAATGGCAGGGCACCCTTCATTTGCTCCCAGATAAGTTTTCCAATCAGGAATGCGACGAGCAGATAGCCCTCCGCTTCCCGTCGCGAGAGCCAGCGGATCGCGCCTGCCCAAAACAAACCGTGTAATACGCCGGACAGCCCAACGTACCAGTTCAAATCCGGTCGGAGGAATAGAAATCCGGCGCTGATCACGGCCACGCAGACCACGACCAGAGTGAGCCACTGCCCGGCGCGGTATTCGTCCGGAAATAGCAAAATAACCAGTGTCAGCCCCGCCAGATTGAGTAGCGCATGCTGCCAACCCAGATGCACGATGTGTCCGCTGAGCAGCCGCCACCACTGCCCTGACTCCACCGCCAACCTGTCATAACGCAGTGCCAGCCGGCCACTATCGCCCGTGATTCCCACCACTATCACTACCAGTCCAATAAGCAACAGCGGCCACATCGACAGCAATGTCTGCGAATGTGAGTCGTATTTTCTTGCCGGAGACGTCATTTTGTTATGATTGGCCTGCACAACGGAACACTCCTGATCCGCTGGGATCATAGCCTACTGAATCGCCTTTTTAGCAACGATGAGCAGTTTTATGCGCAAGCACAAAAAACAAGACGGTTTTACCCTGATCGAAGTGATGGTAGTGGTTGTTATTCTGGGTATCCTCGCCACACTCGTCGTTCCCACCGTGATTCAGAACGTCAGTGAAGCACGTGTCAACAAGGCCAAAAGCGACATTCGGACAATCGAGAGCCAATTGGAGATGTTTCGCCTGCATGCGTTTCGCTACCCGACGACCGATGAGGGCATAGAAGCATTGGTAAGCGCGCCGGGTGGCGATGCTGCGGACAGATGGAAGGGCCCGTACCTGCCGAAACTCCCGAAGGATCCCTGGAGCCGGCCATACCTCTTTATCTCACCCGGTACGCACGGCGAAATGGATCTGTACTCTCTGGGTCGTGACGGACAACCCGGTGGCGATGGAGAAGATGTCGATATCGGCAACTGGAACCTCGACGAGATATGAAAAACGAGATGCCGTCTCGTGTGTCGGCAGGGGCACGCGGCTTCACCCTGCTCGAGATAATGGTGGTCGTGATCATCATCGGCATTATCGTCACCCTCGCAATACTGAGTCTGGGTGACAGCGGAGCGCGTCGTTTAGACGAAGAGGCGTACCGCTTTAGCAGCCTGATCCGCCTCGCGGCCGATGAGGCCGTGCTACAAGGACGCGAAATCGGTTTGGCCGTCAAGCGTGAGAGTTACTCTTTTCATGTCTTTGACGATCAGCTCAGGCAATGGACTCCCCTCGCTACGGAACTCGTATTCAGGGAGCGAAAACTGAGTGATGGCATTGAAATGGAATTACGTCTCGATGATCAGGAGTTTGTGCTACCGCTTTCCGAAGAAGAGGAAGAAGCCTCCGGCACTCTGCCCCAAATCCTGTTGCTATCCAGCGGCGAAATCACAGCTTTCGACCTGGCATTTGAATTAAAAGACGTCAAGAAGCAAGTGGTACTTCGCAGTCAGGGCAACGGTGATATAGAAACTTTGGCGGCGCATGAAATCTAGACGACACCGAGGATTTACCTTGATTGAGGTGTTGGTCGCCCTGACCGTTGCCTCTCTTGGAATACTTGCCGTTACTCTGCCCGCAATGACTGCCGGCAGAAATGCTGTCAGCCTGCGTGAGGAATCACTGGCGCATTGGGTTGCTATGAATCACGCAGCCGATTTGCGCCTGGCCGCTGCCTGGCCGGACACGGGACGTAGCGACGGCGATGTCGATTTTGCCGGCCGGGAATGGCGCTGGATTACTGAAATAAGTGAGACAGACGTAGAAGCTTTGCGCCGAGCTGAGATTTCGGTCGTCTACGCCGATGACCCTGATCAGGAAATCGCTCACGTAGTGGCGTTCATCGGGCAACCAACACCCGGTTTGCGCTTTCGTCCGTGGACCGGCCAGGTCAGCGGCAACAATACCCCCCCCGATCCGCGCGGAGGAACCCGGTGAGGTATTCCTTACGCAAAGACGCAGGATTTACCCTGGTCGAATTGATGGTCGCAACCGCAATATTTGCCATTATGAGCGTCATGCTATTTGCGATGCTCGATGGCGTGCGGCGCCAACTTGGATTTAGCGAAGAGGCTGGCAATTCGCTGCGCGAACTTCACTATGTGATGCGACGTATCGCCATGGATTTGTCGCAACTGCAACCCAGACCGATCCGGGACGAGTTGGGATCGGGCTGGCAAAATGCCGTCAACGCCGACAGCGGCAACAACGCAATTGAAATTAGCGTCGGCGGCTGGCGTAATCCGATGAATTTGCCACGCGGCAGCGTACAACGAGTCGCTTACCTGGTTGATGGCGATGTGCTGGCCCGTTTGCACTGGCCGGTGCTGGATCGGACCCTTTCCACTGAAGCCTTGCGTACAGAGATGCTCACCGGAATCGTCAGTATCAGCGTGCAGTTCCTCGACGAATCGGGCGAATGGAGCGAACAATGGCCGCCACTTGGTGGCCAACAAGATCAGCGCTCCCGCCCGCGGGCCATAGAGATAATGATTGAACACGAGGAATGGGGCGAAATAATGCGCGTCATCGAGATAGCAGGTTGAGACCACCGCAATCACAACGGGGTGTTGCATTGATCACGGCCATCCTGGTTGTGGCCCTTGCAATGATATGGGTCTCGTCAATCCTTTGGACAGATACACTGCAAAAAAGACGCGTAGCGTCACTGTTACTCAACGATCAGGCCATGCTATACGCCCTTGGAGCAGAATCGTGGGCCCACGATATACTCAAACTTGATCTTGAAGACGGCCCTACCGACCACCTCACGGAAGAGTGGGCGATACCGCTGCCACCGTTACCGGTCGATGGCGGTCAGATCGAGGGCCAGTTGGAGGATCTGCAGGGTCGCTTCAACGTCAACAACTTAATCACGCCTGCTGGTTTACCTGATCAGATATCAACGGAAATCTTTCGAAGATTACTGGAATCACTACAACTTAACGTGTCAATAGCCGAATATGTTATCGACTGGATCGATCCCGACGTCGATGTCAGCTTTCCCGATGGTGCTGAGGACGATGTCTATTCCGGAAAAACGCCTCCATATCGAGCGGCTAATGGTCCTATGACCAGCATTAGCGAATTGCGCGCTGTCGAAGGGGTCGACGCAGAGGCCTACCAGTTGTTGGCGCCGCATCTGACAGCGTTGCCCGTGGGCACGACGATCAACATCAACACGGCAACGGTCGAAGTGCTGTCAGCATTGTCTGACGACATCTCGCTGATCGACGCTCAATCCATGTTTGACGGGCGAATCGATGCGCCATTTAACTCAATAGACGAGATTCGGAACGACGTCTCCACACCGGTGCTTGGTCAGCTGTCCGTATCCAGCGATCTCTTTCAGGCATCGGTGCTGGTGACTCTTGGCTCAAACCGTCTGTACATGTACAGTCTGCTCGAACGTGACAGTGCCGGTCGGGTCGGAACGCGTTTGCGAAGTTTTGGCGTAGACTGAGGACCGAATGAGCGAACACCTGGTTTTGAGATTGCATCCAGAACAGCCCGACCGGGCAAGCTGGGTAATTGCTGACAGCAGCGGTGAGCGGGCCTCAATGACAGAAACAGGCACGATTGCGGATGCTGCCCGTCGGGCACAGCAACGCCCGGTCATGGTCCTGGTGCCGGGACAGGAAGTACTGCTCGCCAAGGTCAATCTGCCAGTCCGTGGTACATCGAAGATGCTGCAGGCAGTGCCGTTTGCATTGGAAGAACAGCTTGCTGATGATGTCAGCAAGATGCATTTTGCGCTCGGTAAGCGTGACGCCAATAATCTTGTCACCGCTGCCGCCGTGAGCGAGTCACTAATGGAAATGTGGCTTTCTCAACTCGACGAGGCCGGCCTGGAAATCAGCCATGTGCTACCCGATACCATTGGTATTCCAGTGCATGATGGCGTGTGTATTCTGATCGACGGTACGCACTGCTTCATACGCGACGCCAGTGGCAAGATTTTGGTGGGTGACACTGACTCCGCTGCGGCTTTTGTGTCTGCCATGGGTTTTGACGGTCAGACACAGGTTGCCGACGTTTATGTCACAGAAGCTGACGCTACC
Source organism: Gammaproteobacteria bacterium (assembly GCA_029862165.1). Taxonomy (GTDB): domain Bacteria; phylum Pseudomonadota; class Gammaproteobacteria; order Steroidobacterales; family JABDKV01; genus JABDJB01. The sequence goes on along the minus strand of JAOTXU010000022.1, from coordinate 45,772 downwards.
ACTTACTCACAGGTACTCAGCGAAATTCGCATGGCTCTGCCCGATATCTCGGTCAATGAAATGCGCAATGGCGCATTACCCGTAATGGCGGCTACCGCACTCCGTGTCGGCCAACCCAATTTGTTGCAAGGCGCGTATGCGCGCTCAAGCGGAAACGAAAAACTCTGGCGCCCCTGGCGTACTGCAGCAATGCTCGGCGGGGTATTTATACTCGTGGCACTGAGTGCGAAAGCCCTGGAGGTAATGAGCCTTAAATCCGAGCTGCGCGCACTCAATTCAGAAATGAACCAAATTGCCAGCGACGTCATGCCGGACAGTCGTATTGTTGACCCCTTGTTACAACTCGAGCAGCTTGCAACGAATTTGCGCGGCGGCTCACAGGGCGGCAATACGGATTTTCTCGATATGCTCAATTCGTTGAGCCTGGCCTTGACCAGCGCCAGCAATACCACGATGGGAAAACTGGATTATCGCAACGGCACGATGGACCTGACCCTGACGGCACCGGACGTCGACACGCTCGATAAGATCAGTCGCGAAATCGCCAGTCAGGGGCTCTCGGCAGAAATCCAGTCTGCAAATCAGCGTGACGACGCTGTGCAGGGTCGGTTGCGAATTTCGGAGCAAGACACATGAAAGACTGGTTTCTTGGTCTGGAATCCGGCGAACGCCTCACACTGATTACCGGCGCCGTCATACTGGCATTGGTTCTGGTATGGATTCTACTCATCAATCCGTTGTACATCAGTGCCGGGGCCCGTGGCGGGCAAATCAACTCCGCGCGCGACAACGTGGCCCGGGCCCGGCAGCTCAGCGTAGAAATTGCCACCCTGCGAAATACGGGGAATGCAGCCGCAAATCCTCAAGACACACTGATGATTACGCTGGAACGCACGGCACGCCAGTCCGGCTTACAAGTTAACCAGAGCAGACCGATTGATAAAACAACCGTGCGTGTACGTTTTGAATCGGCGCCTTTCGATGCGCTGGTGCAATGGATGGGACTGCTCGAACGTAATCATGGCATCCATATCGAGATCGCTTCGCTTGATCGTCTGGACGTACCCGGAATGGTTGATGCACAACTCACGTTGAAACGGCCTGGCTGAAGAATACTCTTTGATAGACGTCAACGAAGCATCGGGCAGACGCAAACTTCTGCTACTTGGAGCGGCAGCCTATTTTCTTTTCGTGCTGCTGAGCTTTCCGGCTCACCTTGCGGTGGCCTGGTTCATGCCGGATCACCTCACGACCAACGCGGTCAGCGGCACAATCTGGTCGGGCCGCGCCGCCACGATTAGGTCTCCGCATATCACGCTCACAGACGTCCGCTGGCGCGCAAGACCCCTCGCTCTACTCACAGCGCGACTGAGCTATCTGCTCAACATCAAGATAGGCGACGGGGCAATACAAACAGTCGCCTCGGTTTCGATTGACCAAAAGACCCGGCTCAAAGAACTATCCGGTGTGGTGCCCTTGAGCGCGTTGCGGGGAATCGCTCAGCTAAGCACTTTCGACGGGCGTATCGGTTTGGACCTCGACGATCTACTGGTCGTCGACCAATGGATTACCGATGCACATGGCAGCGTGGATCTCGTGTCGCTGAGCCTGACCGTGCCGATTACGGAAGCATTGGGTAATTACGAATTGATCTTCGATGGCGCCAGCGATGCCGTACTGGAAGGAAGATTCCGCGAAGTAGACGCTCCGCTGGCCGCCAGCGGCACGTTAGCTTTGCATGCTGATCGAAACTGGGAGCTTTCAGGAACCGTGAAACCCACTGCCGCGACATCCAGACAACTCTCCCAGGCGTTGACATTTCTGGGGTCGCGTCAGGCCGATGGTAGTTACCCGATTTCTGCCCAGGGCCGAAACTAGGCTTCCGGGTCCCACTCCCGCCACGCGCCAGAGTAAGGAAAATACAGTCCCACCCGAACCGACGTTGGATCAAAGCGGCGCGCCAGCCGTGCCCAGTCATTGCAGGCAGCGCGCTGTTTTTCCACCGCTTCGTCGACCTGTACTTCTGCAGCGGTTGCCAGCTCCGGAAATAGATATCCGACGACCCATCGATGCTCGTCCTGGTCAACAAAACTGCGATCGATATCTGCATCGATCAGGCGCTCATCGAGCCACCCCGTCAGGCGCAACGGTGAACGCGACTGTTTGTGGTTAGGATCAAGGAGCCATTTCGCACGATCGTCTTGCAGCATATTGCGAATCACAACGCCCGCACGGTCCGCCAGTCCGGGCACGTCGTCGACCTTGACCCCCATCATTGCAAAAAGTTGCTGAAAATGATTTTCCAATCCGTCCAGGGATCGCATGGCCCAGTCCATCGGACCGAGACTGGCTATCTCAAACAATGTCCGTTTCATCACCCGCGCAATAACTCGCCCGTCTTCCCCGAGATCCGCCACGTCGGAATTACTGACACGGGCCTGAGTCTCCGTCGTCTGCCAGGCTTTTGACTGTGGCGTTTCGGGTGACAACCAGGACGATGGCAATCGCCTGATGCTGCTGCCTTCATGTTGGCCCGTCTGCGCGTGCTTGGCGTCGGCACTGTGTGGCGCAGGAAGCTGACCGACCAACTCATCCCACATAGCAGCCAATGGGCTGTTTGCCGGTGGTGTGATCCAGCCGTTCTCGCCGGCGGTCGGTCTGACAATGACGTGTAGGTGTTTGTTCGCACGAGCCACGGCGGAATAAAAGACTCGGCGCAGTTCATTGTCATGCAAACTGGTCTGCAGCGACTTAACCCAGTGATTGATTGCATCACCGCCACCTTCACTGCTGACAGGAGCAAGTAATAGTTGTTCGTTTCCAAATTGATCAGGTCTTATAAGCCAGCGCAATGCATCGTCGTCTTCTGGCAGAGATATACTGGTTGACACACCGGCGAGAATCACTGTGCCGAATTCCTGTTGTTCAGCTTTTTCTACGGTGGTGACAAACACACTCCCGGCGTCGGCTGTGATCGTGTCCAACCCGGCGCACAGACGAGCGACCGCTGCATCAAGTGCTTCCAGGCTGTCGGGTTCTCCGCCGTCATCAATCTCCTCGAGCATGCGAAAGTAGTCTCTTGTCCGTTCCAATTCGTATTGGGATCTTATGCACACTGCGCCACCCAGCGCTGTCCAAACGCCCTCGACCAGTCGGCGCAGATCCCGGCGGCCGCGCTCGGCAAGTGTTTGCGCAATGACTCGCTTGGTACGAGACAGACGTTGCTGACCGTCTTCACTCAATCCAGAGCGCCTCCGTTGATCAATCAACAGCTCCCACACGGCAATCTCATCGGCATCGGCGGTAAGATGATGCAGATCTTCCAGTGTGAGACCACACCATGGCGCCCGCAGCACCGTTAGCCATGCGACTCGGTCCGATAAATGACACAACGCACGTGTCAGGGCGTGCAGATCGGCGATAACACTTCTTTGGCCGAGCAGATCCACAGCATGACTACGACAAGAAATACCCGCCGCATGAAGCTCGTCAACAATCGATGCCGCACCGGCGGCCTCAGCCAGCAAAACGGCGACCGTCCCTTCCAGTAATTCCGGTCGCTCGGTCAGCAGTTTTGCTATTTGTCTGCTTTCATCAGCTAGACTGCCACTGACCGCGTGCAGCTGAACGTCTCCCGGCTGGTCACTAAGTGCTTTTGCCGGAAGATAGGGCATACCGCCCTCCCCGATCACAGCTTCCGTTCCAAGTCCAAACAGATTATTGATCCAGTCAACAATTTCCGAACCCGAGCGGCGTTGCTCAGTCAGGCTAATGAGCGATAGATCGCATTTTCCCAATCCATTGTTCAGAACTTTCAAAAACAACGCTGGCTGCGCGCCACGACTGCGGCCGATCGACGCATAAGCATCGCCGGTAATAAACAGGCTACGATTGTCCTGCCCGGTCCACGACTGAGTCAGCCGCTCGACCAGCATCGTAGCGGTGAAAGAATAATCCACCATGTTGTCGACAATGAGATGTCGCAAGCCCTGTGCACCGAAAATTTCCGCCTGGCTGGATTTAAGCGCGCGAATTGCGCCCAGCACTATCTCCGTCAAATCCACTTCGCCCAACGCGCTGAAAGCCCGGGACAGATTGTTCATTGCACCGGGCAAAACTGCGAGTAAGGACTGCAGCACGGTCCATTGCAAATGGGTGTATTTGACAACGGACAGATCGCGAACCGCGGCCAGGCGTGGGGTGAAACCTCGTAACTCTGTCAGTCTTGCCGCCAGGTTCGCAATTTGACTGTGCAACTCCGTTCGTACCTTGCGCTCCAGATCTTCTTCTGCGCCGTCGGGGGAGGGCAATCCCTGCTCTTCACCAAACTCCTGACGAATGCTGCCGTCTTCTGTCAGCAACAATTCACACAGGCCACGCCACTGAGTGAGGTGCTCAGCATCCGCAGGCGGCAAGCTGCGCAAGTCACGCCATGTCGCAAGTGGCGAATCGGATCCACGTATGGAAAGTTGTTTTCCCGCTACCGAGGCAACGTTTACCAGTTCTTCAGCAACCTCGTCCGGAATAACACCGGACAAATCGGACAAAGTCATCAACACGGCATCTTCGAGCGCCGATTGCAGCGCATTTCTCATATCCCCGGGTTCGTCCTGCTTTAGACAGCGATTGAGCCCGGCGCGGCGGCGTAGCATCCCAGCCAGCAGACGTTCCGCTCGAAGCAGATCGTTATCGAGATGCAACAATAAGGATTCGAGGTTAGGGGCGACACGCTCATCGTGATCCAGCGTTCTCAATAAACCACGGGCTGCGGTTCTGTAATAGGCATCCGGATTGGCGGTTATTCGCGCGCCGGCACCACAACCAGACGAAACTGGCGCGGCTGCAACCAGGGCCAGTGACAGAGAACCAATTGTATGTATCTGCAGACGTTCGGGTTGTTCGAGAAGACTCCAGTTTGCTTCGGCATCGCGATTCGCAACCGGCGCATCACCACCTTCGCCGCGTAGTATCGCCGCAACGCGCTGCCTGATCAGTGTCGCGCTACTCTCGTCGGCGGCGAGAAACAACACCTCTTCCGGTTGTTTGGCATCACCCAGGGCGACCAGATATCTTTGAAATGCAAGCTCGGATTTACCACTACCCGCGGCCCCTTGCACTACGAATGATCGTGTTAGATCCAGTACGGCCTTATCGCTGGTTGCCCTGGAACCCACCATCAGAAGACTTTCTGCTCACCAATGCGGCATAAGCTGCTGAGATGACAGCTGTTACATGTATCCGTGCCATATTTTGGCGCCACACTTGCATCACCGGTCGCAAATTGTCGGGTCAAGGCTTCCAGCGTCTCGCGTGCATGTTTCAGCAAGGCATCCCAACTCAGACCGGTCTGTGCGGCCAGTTCACTCTGCGCATACAAAGGCAGTCTGGAAACAACGCTGGCTTGTTGTACGCCAGACAAGTCCATCCGTTCGTCCACCACACAACCGGTTAGCAAAGCAACGGGTTTTTCCTCCGTTGCCAACGCATAGAGCAACAGCGTGGGTGCGTCGGGACGATCCCCTGTCCAACGCTCAGGTTCAAAACGCTCTGTATCATAATCAATCGCAACCAGACCCTGTCCATCGACCTGGTCCACCCGGTCTACGTGGGCGCGAATTGCGACACCGCCGATATCGATGTTCGCACTAACGTCTGTCTGATTAACTACAAATGGCGCGCGACCGGCTTCGACAGGGAGCCATTGCAACAACAAGCGCACAAGACGAGCATGCTCAAGCGCACGATATCGTGTCGACAGGCGCACAGGCAACTTTCGTTCAAATACAGCGAGTACTGTATCGGCGACCTCCCAAATCTGAACTTCGAGGTGCTCGCCACTTAATGCAGCCTGTAATACATCAGATGATTCGATACGGTGCCAAAGATGCTCCAATGCCATTCGAACCAGAACAACCCTCGCTTCCGGCCGTATACCTGGACGCAATGCGCGTAATGGCTTTGCCCCGAGACGATTGATGGCAAATGAACGAAACGGGCAGGCCGACTGTAACGTTAGCACTTCCTGATTCAGATCTATCGACTCTACGGGATCCAAGGCGGGACCTCGGTCATCCTGGACAGTGTCAATGTCGGTAGCAGCAACCAACGCCTGCCGGTAGTCGGTCAGGTCGGCCAGCTCAAGCTGTTGCAGAGAAATCTGCGGCACCGACGAAAACGATTTGAGCATGAATCCCTGATCTGAATTCTCTACCTTCGACACGACTACCTGTGATGCCGAAGACATTAGACGGGTCGTCAATTGATCGGCTCTTTGTGCCCGGCTAGCTGGGGCACTCTCAGGCAACTTGCAGTCGCGTTGCCATTCGATCGGAATAAACGGGTTTGGCGTGCCGATGATGCGACTCCAATTGCCACCGGCCGCGTTACAAATCCACAAATGGTCGAAACTCAGCCATTCGGCGTCCGCAGGTTCCAACACAGAAATTGGCACGTTGGGTGCGTGAAACTCAAAGTGGCGACCCCTAAGCAAATGCCGCAAGACACGAAGCGCTTCGGGTGGACTGAGTTCTCCCAGCACGTCATCGAGTGAGCAGAACTCTCTGAGTAAGTCTTCGAAATCCCGTTGCGCCTGACGCTGAATTGCGTCCTGCTGGCCTTCTCCAGGCCAACCAAAAAGTTCCAGGCGACTATTAAAGTCTGCGCCCCAAGCACTCGGTGAACGAGCCACCTGATCGTCCTTGCGGCCCGAAAGCGATTTAAATAGAGTCTCCAGCGCAAAATCATCCGTCGGAACACCGGTTTGTTGACGAAACGCTTTAAGCATGTCCGGCATGTGCCGCAGGTCGACATCTACTGAACCCTTGTCGCGAATCCCGGCGTCAAAACGCGCGCGTCGTGCCGCTTCGGTGATGCCTCCAGCGATAAACGGCGAACGAATAATTCGGCTCAAGACCCGCATGGAAACTGACCCCATCGACAGGGCCAATACATGGTCGGCGGCCACCACTACCGGCTGTTTGCGTAATGGTCGTCCCGCGCCGATTTCATAGGGCCGCGTGGATTCACTCGGTGCGCCGGGCAAGGAAGCTGACGGGAGCAACGCTTTGTCCAGTGCCCGCTCCACTCTCAGAAACGAATTCGCCAGATCAGGAACTACCAAACAGGCGCGCCGTGTCACATCGTTGACGACCAGTCCGCGCAACCACCGGACGGCAGTCTGCAATTCTGTATCTGCGTTGGGCGATGTCAGGAGCCCCGCTTTGTTTTCTGCCTGGCCACGCCGCTCCATACTGAGCTGGGTCCCCATACTGGCCAGCACGCGTAACAGGCTGCGTTGCTGTGGATTGAAACCGTCAAAACCGGCCAGCAATACATGCGCCGGGACTGATACTGCACCCGAACCAATCGCGGGAACGAGGGAGTCAATTACCCGTGCCGAATCCAGCCACGAGTTATCAGTGCAGTAGCTGTGGTAGCGCTCCATCCATCGGGAGAAAGCGCCTTGCTCCGCCGAGGTGAATCCGACAGTGCCCGGATCTGGCATGCGCCATTGATGCAACATCTGCCACGCACTGCGTGCGAGTCTCGCGGTGCCGCCGACATTAAGCGGCGCGGAGGGGGCAGTTTCGGCAAGTATGCGTTCCCAGAGAATCTGTTCCTGCAGCGGCGAAAGCAGCCGCCGACGGCCTGACGGTGAGGCATAACCGGACCACAGCACCAGCTCCCCGAGACTGCGTAACCACTCATCCCAGGACAACACATTACCGCGCGCCCAGGCCTGGACCCCCCGGTTGACCTGATGGTGCGCATAATCCCGTCGTACTTCCTGCGCCAGACGTCGGGTTGAAGCCACAACCACAGCACCGGACTGCAGAGCCTCAAGGACGCGTTCAGAGAGTGCTGGCATAGTTGTTACAGTCCGGTTCCTGAGTCCGTATCATCAGCCAACGGCCGCTTGGGCCGCGTTGCCGAATGCGCGCTCTAATCCCTTTGTCGACAAAACAAAGCCTCGCAGTAGTCCTGAAATCGACAAACGCAGGATTTGTCGCGATTGCTGTGCAGAAGTCGCCAGTCTGCGGCAGAATTGTACACGATCCAATTGCCTACAGCAGCTTGCAGCACACTGGAGGAGCCGATCTTGACGCAACGCTCAGACAGAATGGAAAACCTCGCGGACGCGAGATTTGACGCCCTTCTCGGTGCGGCGGTGGACGCTATCCTCGTCATCGACGACAAGGGCGTAATCGAGACTTTCAATAAGGCTGCGGAAAAATTATTTGGCTACCCGGCTGCGGACATCCTTGGTCAAAACGTTTCTGTGTTGATGCCCGAGCCATATCGATCGGAGCACGATAGTTATATCGCTCGCCACTTGAGGACCGGCGAGAACAGAATCATCGGGATCGGTCGAGAAGTAAAAGGGCAAAACGCGAATGGTGACGTATTCCCTCTGGATCTATCCGTCGGGGCGATTCATCATGGCACAAGAAAAAAGTTTGTCGGTATAATTCGAGATATTCGCGAGCGCAAAAAAACTGAGGGCATGCTACGCCAACAACAGGAAAGACTGGAACACGTAACGCGTCTGGGTACCTTAGGCGAAATGGCGGCCGGGATTGCGCATGAAATCAACCAGCCACTAACCGCTATCGCAACATATGCACAAGCTGCGAGGCGATTGATCAGCAGCGGACAACTGGAAGAGGAGCGACTGCTGGAAATTCTGGGAAAGACAGGTGCACAGGCGGAACGCGCAGGGGAAATTATTCGCCGCATCCGTAACTTGGCGCGGAAGCAGCCAGCGGAGCGGGAACGCCACGATCTGGTGGCTGTGGTTCAGGAGGCGCTGCGGTTGGCCGAAGTGGACGCACGTCTGTATGGCGTAAGGATCGAATTTCGCGAGCATGAAGACTTGCCGCCGGCCTGGATCGATCCGGTACAGATTCAGCAGGTTGTGCTAAACCTGATTCGAAACGCGATCGAAACGGTGCCCGCCTCGAGGCAGATCGTCATCCAGGCGTCCAATCGTGGGCGGGAAGAGGTGGTTGTTGAAGTCAGCGATGACGGGCCCGGAATACCTGAGGACTTGATTTCGGAGATATTTAACCCATTTTTTTCGACAAAAGAACTGGGCACGGGAATGGGTTTATCCATCAGCCGTTCCATCGTTTCCGCGCATGGTGGGCGGCTGGAAGCAAAAAATAATCCAACAGGTGGTGCAAGCTTTAGTATAGTGCTGCCCACCGCAGTGAGTAATTAGATGACAACTCAGACAGGAACAGTATTTGTAGTCGATGACGACGAAGCCGTGCGTGATTCTTTGAGCCTGTTGATGGAAGCGGAATCGCTTTCAGTAGAATGTTTTTCCTCGCCTATAGAATTTTTGGAACGCTGCCCGGATGATCGTCCGGGCTGCTTGCTCCTCGATGTCCGGATGCCGCAGATGAGCGGTCTGGAACTGCGTGACGAGCTACAAAAGCGTGGCAGCATGATGCCAATTGTATTTATCACCGGACACGGCGACGTGCCGATGGCCGTCGATGCGATGAAACATGGCGCAATTGATTTTATCCAAAAGCCCTTTCGCGATGAGGAGCTGCTTGAAAGGGTGCATCAGGCGTTGGAGCGCAATCAGGTAGACCGCTGCAGCGCCGCGAAAATACAGGATGTTTCGGAACGAATTGCCAGGCTTACACCGCGCGAAACAGAAGTTATGGCGATGGTAGTTGCCGGCAATGCCAACAAGGTTATTGCGCAAGAACTCGGTGTCAGCCAACGTACGGTTGAGATTCACCGCGCCCGCGTGATGGAAAAAATGGGTGCACGTTCCATCGCACATCTGGTACAACTCGCCGGCGTACTCGATAAGTAAATCTCCTTATTGCGCAAGAAAGCGTCTTCCGCGAGCATTGGCCCACTTGACGGGGTCGATGCCGTGGCAGTTCAGATATCCGAGGTACAACAAAATACCGCTATTTACGTAGTCGAATCCGACCCGGCCACGCGCCGCAAACTTAATGCGGCTCTGGCCGGTATGCGCTGGCCGGTATACAGCTACGCCACTCCAAAGACGTTTCTGGACAGTGTCCCCAGGGCGGCTTGCGGGTGTGTTGTGGCGAATTTCCAATTGGTGGAAACAGCCATCAACGACTTCTTGCAGTCCATCGAACGGGAGCAGCACCAACTCGCCGTGATCCTGATGTGTCGACATATGGAAATTCCGGATGCCGTCGCCGCGATGCGCGCCGGCGTGCACGACGTGATGGAGTTCCCCGTGGTCGAGCGGGCCCTGCGTCGCCGGGTCCGGGGCGCGATCTTGAATTCTCAGACGAATAATTAGGATTAGCCGCAAAGCTAGTGCTTTTTATCTGTTTGACTGCGACAGTACTCTATCAATAGACGCGTAGAGGTATTGCGACCCTGCGCAGGACCCTCGTTGAGTTCGGGCAGAATCTCGCTGGCAAGTTGCTTGCCCAGCTCAACTCCCCACTGATCGAATGAATTGATGTCCCAGATGAGCCCCTGGACAAATATCTTGTGTTCGTACAACGCCAGCAGACTGCCCAGACTGCGTGGCTCCAGCTGACGCAGCAGGATCGTATTGCTGGGCCGGTTGCCATCGAAAACGCGATGCGGCGCCAGCCTCTGAATAGTATCGTCATCGTACCCGTCAGCACGCATTTGCTCAGTAGTCTGCTCCAGAGTGCGGCCAAGCATCAGGGCTTCACTCTGCGCGAGACAATTAGCCAATAACAGTTCGTGGTGTGTAGCCAGATCATGCGATGGATTTACGACCGCGATGAAGTCCGCTGGCACCAGATGTGTACCCTGATGAAGCAACTGAAAATAGGCATGCTGACCATTGCTGCCTGGCGAGCCCCACAGCACCGGACCGGTCTGATAGTCGACAAATGATCCGTGCAGGTTTGTCTGTTTGCCATTGCTCTCCATGTCTGCCTGTTGCAGATAGTCGGGCAGCCAGCGCAGATGTTCTGCATACGGCAGGATCGCGTGTGAGCGTGCACCAAGAAAATTAATGTACCAGACGCCCAGCAGGGCAAGTATCACGGGTAAGTTCTGTTCCAGCGGGGTGCGGCGAAAATGCTCATCCATGGCGTGTGCACCGGCCAACAGCTCACTGAATCTCGCAAAGCCCACACTGAGCACAATCGGCAGTCCGATGGCCGACCAGAGCGAATAGCGGCCACCCACCCAGTTCCAGAAGCCAAACATATTGTCCGTATCGATACCAAACCTGGCGACCTCGTTACGGTTGGTCGAAACAGCCACAAAGTGTCTGGCAACGTCTGCCTCAGTGGCGCCTTGTTGCAGAAACCAGTCCCGTGCCGCATGGGCATTTGTCATGGTTTCCTGCGTCGTAAAACTCTTCGATGCGATGATGAAAAGCGTCGTGTCGGCGTTGACGGTCTGCAACGTACGGCTAATATCGACACCGTCAATATTGGAGACAAAGTGCACACGCAAACCAGACTGGGCGTAGGCCTGCAAGGCCTCGGTAACCATCTGCGGACCCAGATGTGAGCCCCCGATACCGATATTGACCACGTCACTAATAGCCTTACCAGTGTGGCCTTGCCACCGCCCTCCCCTCACTGCGTTACTGAATTTCTCGATACGCGACAATACTTTTCTGACTGCCGGCATCACATCGGTTTCATCTACAAGCACTGCTCGATCACTACGGTTGCGCAACGCGGTATGCAGGACCGGCCGATCCTCTGTGATATTGATATGCTCACCGGCAAACATGCGTTGTATGCCCTTGGCGACATCACACTCCTGCGCCAGATCCAGCAACAACGACATGCCTTCATCGTCAATGCGATTCTTGGAGTAATCCAGATAGATATCTTCAAATAGCGCGGAATATCGCTTTGCGCGATCCGGGTCGCGAGCAAATAAGTTTTGCATATGCACGGACTTGTTTTTCTCGCTGTACGCGATCAACGCGCGCCAGGCCCGCCCGGTTGCAACGGAATTCATGAGTCCTTCATCGTACGTGGTGTAGTTGTTGTCCAAGCATTTCCGGTACAACCAGCGTTACGCCACCTTCGGTAATGCGAAAGCGCCGCAGGTCCTGCTCCGGGCTAATACCGATCTCGGTGCCGTCCGGAATAATCGTACCTTTGTCGATGACTGCCTTCCTGATCGTACAACCTGCGCCAATTCGCACATTTGGCAAAATGACTGAATCTTCCACCAACGAATGATTCTCCACAATCACGTTGGAAAACAACAGTGTCCGTCTTACCGTCGCACCCGATACAATGCAACCGCCCGATATCATCGAGTCCACGGCCATGCCGCGTTTGTCCTCGAGATCAAAAACAAACTTTCCAGGTGGCACCTGTGCCTGGTACGTCCAGATCGGCCAGTCCCTATCGTAAAGATTGAGTTCCGGCGTGACTCCCAGGAGCTCTGTGTTCGCGGCCCAGTAAGAATCAACGGTACCGACATCACGCCAATAAGCTTTTTTCCCGCTGACAGGATCTCTGAACGCATAAGCAAGCACATTGTAGCGATTGATACAGGCCGGAATAATGTCTTTACCAAAGTCATGACTCGAGTCGCTTTGATCCGCGTCCCGTGAGAGTTGCTCAAAGAGAAACTCCGTTTTGAAAACATAGATGCCCATAGACGCCAGTGCATGCGTATCGCTACCCGGCATCGGCGGAGGATTTGTGGGCTTCTCCACGAAATCCGTGACCTGATTATGCTCATCGACCTGCATTACACCGAAGCCTTTGGCATCGGCCAGTGGCACCTCAAGACACGCTACAGTCATATCGGCATCTGCCTCCGCGTGAGAGGCCAGCAGATTGCCATAGTCCATCTTGTAAATATGATCGCCACCCAGAACCAGTACATGCCGTGGGGCATGACGCCGCACAATATCGAGGTTTTGATAAATCGCGTCGGCAGTGCCAGCGTACCAACCCGTATGCAGGTGTTGCATCGCCGGTAACAACTCGACAAATTCGCCCAGCTCAGCACGCAAAAATCCCCAACCTTGCTGAATGTGACGTATCAGTGAATAGGCCTTGTATTGACTCAGCACGCCAATACGCCGCACGTCTGAATTGATGCAATTGGAAAGTGGAAAATCGATAATACGAAACTTGCCGCCAAACGGCATCGACGGCTTGGCGCGCCAACGCGTCAGATCCAGCAGTCGCGTCCCGCCGCCACCGGCCAGTATCAATGCCAAGGTATCCCGGGTGAGTCGGCTGACAAAACGTGGCGTCTGTCTGATCTCTTGTTCCATCTGGGCTTCCGAAAGAATGCCATCAATAAGCTACTTGACTACGGCCTTCCGGTAAAGCGCGTTGACAATCCGGTGGCAAAGCCCGGACCATAGCGACATGAACCAACTGGAGCCCCCGCATTGCGTATTTGTATGATCAGCTCTGAATTGGCGCCCTACGCCAAAACAGGTGGGCTCGGCGACGTCACTGCTGCATTAGCGTCACGATTACAGCGTCACGGCCACGATCTGCGTGTCTTTCTGCCACTGTACAGCGACATCGATCGTGGGCAAATCAGCCTGACTGCGGTCGAAACCCTGCAGGATATCGAACTGACGACCAGTGGTTCCGGGCTGCGCTATTCGGTTTTCACCGGAAGCCAGGCAGACGGTCTTGTTATCCACTTCATCGACTGCCCAATGCTCTATGAGCGACCGGGTATTTACACCGAAGATGACGACGAACACCTGCGTTTCAACACTTTGTCCCGATGTGCAATCGAGTATTGCCAGCACCTGGCCTGGGCCCCGGAAATCGTACATTGCAATGACTGGCAAAGCAGCCTCGTCCCGCTCTACCTCAAAACGCTTTATGCCTGGGACCGTCTATTTGCCAACACACGGTCGGTACTGAGCATCCACAATATCGGTTATCAGGGCGTGTTCAACGCGGAAATCATTGACACCACGGGTCTGGGCGGACACCGGGAGATGTTTGACCAGCATGATTTAGCGAAGGGAAGACTTAATTTTCTCAAAACCGGTGTTCTTTATGCTGATGCACTGACCACAGTAAGCCCGACTTACGCGCAGGAAATCTGCACCGCGGAATACGGCATGGGCTTAGAGGATTTGCTGAAACACCGATGTGGCGACCTGCACGGAATCCTCAACGGGGTCGATTACGATATTTGGAATCCGGAATGCGATACGCTGATTTCGCACACCTACTCCGCCAGTGACATGACTGGCAAGACACGCAACAAGAACGATCTGCAAAGACAATATGGTTTGGCAGAGGACCCTGATATTCCGCTGATCGGTATCGTGTCCAGGCTAGTAACGCATAAGGGCTTTGCACTGTTCGCCGAAGTACTGCCCCAGTTGCTGAGCGAAAAACGCCTCCAGCTCGTCGTATTGGGGAGTGGTGAAGAACGTTACGAGGATTTTTTTGGCTGGCTGGCCAACAAGCACCCTACTGCAGCGGGATTCTGGCGTGGTTTTAACGACCCGTTGGCCCATCTGATCGAAGCAGGCAGTGACTTTTTCCTGATGCCTTCACTATACGAACCTTGTGGCCTGAACCAGATGTACAGTTTGCGCTACGGCACGATACCGATAGTACGGAAAACGGGCGGCTTGGCCGACACCGTCATCCCACACACCGAAGTTGATGGCACCGGAATTGTTTTTGAGCATCCCAACGAATCAGGATTGTCGTGGGCATTACATGCGGGGCTGGAATTATATGCCGATCGGCCGCGACGGCAAACGATGATTGCCAACGGCATGAAACAAAATTTCTCCTGGGAGCAACAAACCCGGCTTTATGAACGACTCTTTTGCAGTCTGATCAACTGACCGATTGCCTGGTGCGGCTGCGCTCCGCGTTCATCATTGAAAAAAGTTCGCGTGCCGCCGGGTGATCCATCATTTCATCAATTCCGGTGCTAAGTTTTCTACGCCAGTTTGGGTAGGCTGTTGGTGTCGTTCCCGGAACATTGACTGCTTCGGTCATGCCAAGCCAGTCCTCAGGTTGTGCCATTACGATTGCAGCGGAACTGCGTGCCACATACTGATGCACAGCAGACATCAATTGGGTGTTCATGTTCTGCGTATCCTCTGCCGACATTCCATTCTTTGACAGAGCGCTCACAATGGCGGATCGGTCCTGTGCCCGCCCGGCAACGGCACGATGTAGCGTTTGTTCGTCGGGATATAGCCCCAGCTGCTCGCGTAAGCGCATATCCGAGCCTTCCCAGTAGCTATACAGTGGCGGTAAGTCGTGCGTGCTAACTGTCGCCACCGCGCGACGCGGAAAATCCTCCGGCTGAACTAAAGAACCATCTGCCTCTTTCTCGAACACGAGCACACGGTACGAATAGATTGCCGCAGCCGGCAACGATTCCCGAATCTGTTCTGGCACCGTGCCCAGATCTTCGCCAATCACCAGACAACCGGCCCGCTGACTCTCCAACGCGACGATTCCAGCCAAATCATCAAAAGGATAATAGACGTAGGCGCCCTCAGACGCGTCGCTGCCGGTCGGTACCCACCACTGCCGCAACAGACCCATTACGTGATCAATCCTTAAAGCACCACAATCGCGCATGTTGCTGCGTATCATGTGAACAAAACTCGCGTAGGACTGCTGTCCGAGTCGTTTTGGATGCAGTGGCGGCAAGCCCCAGTCCTGGCCTCCCATCGCCAATGCATCAGGTGGCGCACCAACCGATGCATCGCCTACATAAAGCCGTTGGTTTGCCCACGTTTCAGAACCATTTGGTGCGACTCCTACGGCAAGATCCCGATAAACGCCAATAACCATGCCCGATTCAATAGCCGCAGCCTGAACCTCTGCGAGCTGGCTGTCGGCAATCCACTGCAGATACTGATAGAAATCAATCGAGTCCCGATGTCTAAGGGCAAATCGCATCACGGCATCCGAACACGGGTCGTGATAATCGACAGGCCAATCGTCCCAACCTGCCGAACCACCGTTTCGACGGGCAAAATGGGCATGCAAAGCATCAAATAGTGCGTGAGTCTCCAATGGTGGACCGGATTCGGTCACAAACTGTTGAAATTCGCGCGCACGAGCCGTGGCCTTGCGCAAATGCCTGGCACGAAAATCTTCGAACAACATTCGCAATGCCGCCAGTTTGACGTCAGCGACCGCCTCATAATCAATTCGGTTTGCGTTGCGCAAATTGGCCAATCTCGTGCGAAAAGCCGGATCACGCACCAAAGTTTGCAGGTCCTCGCACTGGGTCGCTTCAGGTATGCCGGGCACATCAATATAGAGCATGTTTAGGAACGCACGACTCGATGGCCGATAGGGGCTATACGATTCGGGATGGGCCGGAAACAACGCGTGTAAGGGGTTGAGCCCCAGTACGTCTGCACCAGCGCGAGCGCTCTTTAAAGCAAGACGTTTGAGATCACCGAAATCGCCTATACCCCAGTTGCGGTCCGAACGGAGGCTGTAGAGTTGCAGGGAAAGGCCCCAGATGCGCTCACCGTGAATAAGTTCCGGCGGCTCGTGGCATTGTTCCGGGACAACGATGACTCTGCAGACCCAACCCTCGCTGCGACCCGGCGCGTGTATGACTAATTCGTGATAACCCGGGCCAAGATCTTCTGGCAGATTTGCATCGCAACGCAGCCAAACCGTTCCATCAATTTCGCGTTGCTCGCGCTGGTTTAGCTCCCTGGGTCGCAGGTGGCCGGTGCGCAAACGCCCGTCTTCGTACCAAAGACGCCAGCGTAATGGCACGTCAAGCTGATCTTCACTGATGTGCAGGGCAATTGTGCGATCGCTATGTGCTTTCAGTACAAATGCCGGTGGGAGCAAGCGCAGCCATTGCTCATCTTCCTGAAACTGGATAGCGGCTGACTGACTGTCAGGATCTCTGTCGGCAAAGCCCATGGCTGCAAGAATTTGCCGACAGGACGACGTCGGCACCGTACGGTGCTCGCCGCGATAATCGTAGTACCCGGTTTCTACGCCCATCTTCCTTGCAAGACGATCGAGCACTGGTGTTTCCTCCATTATCGCAATCCGCCCTCACACGGCCCACTCAAAGTTTGAGCATTGTAGCAAACGGTCTGCGGATCAACTGTTTCGGCTGACCAGCAGGACCAAACTCCGCCCGGCTACCTGATAAGTCTGAGCACCGATGGACTCGCCATGATCAGTGTCCAGCACACAATGCCAACGGCCGCTGGCCGCTGGAAAAGTGAAAGCTACCGCGTCCTCGGAGCCATTGACCAATATCAATACATCATCGCCACTTAAACGATAGCGCGGCGCAATTGCTTCGGTGTCGAGATCGCCACGCAGCAAGATTGCCAGCTCACGTCGCTGTGGTTCCCGCCACTGCGCCAACTGCATCGAGGTACCGGATGCCGTAAACCATTGTACGTCGCGTAAGCCGCTAGCTTCATTTAGCTGGCCTACCAACTCTGCACCACGGCGAAAAACAGCAAGCTGGCGACGCAGGCCGATCAGATCGGCAACAAACTGTGTCAACGAGTCGTCGGCATCGCACCAATCGAGCCAACCAATTTCGTTGTCTTGACAATACGCGTTGTTGTTACCGCGCTGTGTGCGCCCGAGCTCGTCTCCGGCCAGTAACATCGGTATGCCCTGTGAAAACATCAGCGTTGCCAACATGCCGCGCTTGCCGCGTGTGCGGCTGCGCTGTACTTCTGGATCGGCTGACGGCCCCTCCACGCCGTGATTCCAGCTATCGCCGCTGGGGTCACCGTCAGCGTTGTTTTCGCCATTGTCCTGGTTGTGGCGTTCGTCATAGCTAACCAGGTCATGCAATGTAAAACCGTCGTGCGACGTGACGTAATTAAGGCTGGCTGTTGGGCCACGACCCGCAAAAAAGTCGTCGGATCCTGAGACTCGCGACGCAAATTCGCCTATCGCGTTGCTATTACCGCGCCAGAACGCACGCACACTACGCCTATAACGGTCGTTCCACTCGGTCCAGCCTGACGGAAATTGTCCCAAGCGATAACCGGCGTGACCCAGATCCCAGGGTTCCGCAATCAATTTGCATTGCGACAATACCGGATCCTGGTATACCGCCTGCAAGAAGGCCGCATTTGGATCGAATTCACCATGAACTCGGGCCAGTGACGCAGCCAGGTCAAAACGGAAACCATCAACCCCCAATACTTCCGTCCAATAACGCAAGCTGTCGAGCACCAGCTTCAACACCGGTGGACCATTCACGGCCACTGAGTTACCGCAACCGGAGTTGTTCACATATTCGGCCCGGTTATGGTGACGCAATTGATAATAGGCTGCGTTGTCTATGCCGCGGAAGTTGAGCGTGGGGCCGTGTGCATTACCCTCGGCGGTATGGTTGTACACCACATCGACCAGCACTTCGATACCCGCTTCATGCATCACGCGCACCATCGTCTGGAACTCACCTATCGGATCGTTAATGGCATAAGCTGCATGTGGAGCAAAAAATGCGGCCGGATTATAACCCCAATAATTGCTTAGCCCGCGTTTTACTAGCTCAGGCTCCGACATGAAACTGGCGCATGGCAATAGCTCAATCGCCGTAATCTTTAGTCGCCTAAGGTGTTCGATAATGACCGGCTCGGCCAATCCCAGATAGGTTCCGCGCAAGGCCGGCGGGACGTCTGGATGCAGCCGCGTGTACCCTTTTACGTGTAATTCGTAAATGACGGAGTCCGCCAACGCTGTGCGCGGTCGCTTTGTCTCACGCGGGTCGGACTGCGTCTCAATGACGACACACTTCGGCATGACCGGGGCGCTGTCACGCGTATCCATTGTCCATCCGTCCTTCGTGGCCAATCCATCCTGCAGTCGAGAATCGTGAATGACATCGCCTTGCAACAACTTTGCGTATGGATCGATCAGCAGCTTGTGCGGATTAAATCGGTTACCGTTTTTTGGGTCGTAGTCACCGTGCACACGATAGCCGTACGTCAGACCGGCTTCGGCACCGGGCAAAAAACCGTGCCACACGTCATTGCTGTTTGCCGGGAGCTCATGGCGTGTCTCCACCCCACCCTCAAAGACGCATAGCTCGACTTTTGTTGCCGCACCGGACCAGATCGCAAAATTTACTCCACGACCGTCCGAAGTGGCCCCCAAGGGGGCGGAACGCCCCGGTTGTAGTTTTCTTATTGGCTCAGTCGGCATCTGCCACCGAGCGTTGCCATAGCGTCATTCCCAACGGCGGCAAGCAGAACACTGCCGAATGTTCACGACCGTGACTGAACACCGTCTCGGTGCCAACGCTTTCCTGAC
This sequence comes from Gammaproteobacteria bacterium, assembly GCA_029862165.1. GTDB lineage: Bacteria > Pseudomonadota > Gammaproteobacteria > Steroidobacterales > JABDKV01 > JABDJB01. The sequence goes on along the minus strand of JAOTXU010000022.1, from coordinate 26,525 downwards.
TACAGTATCCCGCGCCACCATACTTTGTCGCATCAGTATCGAATACCTTTTTCCAGGTGCCCGAATTAGGCAATCCCAATCGATAGTCATCGCGGGGAATCGGCGTAAAATTCAAAATGCAGACCAGTGACGGTAACTCGCCAGCGCCATCGTGGCGTATGTAGGCATATACGCTGTTTTCGCTATCCTGACACTCGATCCACTCGAATCCTTCCGGTCGCGTATCTGCAGCAAAGAGTTGCGGATGGGTTCGATAAAAATGATTCAGATCACGACACAGTGTCTGCTGTTGTTTGTGTGCTCCATGCTCGAGCAAGTGCCAGTCCAGACTACGGTCCTCGCTCCATTCCTGACGTTGACCGAATTCCTGCCCCATAAACAACAGTTTCTTGCCGGGGTGGGTCAGCATATATGCGATATACAGCCTCAGGTTTGCCCACTGCTGCCATTCGTCACCAGGCATTTTGCTGAGCAATGCTCCTTTTCCATGCACAACTTCATCGTGCGAAATTGGCAGAATGAAATTCTCGGACCACGCGTAGACCATCGAAAATGTAATCAAGTCACCTTCGTGTTTACGATATACCGGATCCTTGGAGATGTAACGCAGTGTGTCATTCATCCAGCCCATGTTCCATTTGAAATTAAATCCCAGACCGCCGTTTTCGGGCGGGTGACTCACGCCGGGAAATGCTGTCGACTCTTCGGCGATGGACAAAACCCCAGGGTGATAACGGAAAATGGTTTTATTGAGTTGCTGCAGAAACTTGATAGCTTCGAGATTCTCGCGCCCACCAAAACGATTAGGCTCCCACTGACCGTCCTTACGGTTGTAATCCAGATAAATCATCGACGCGACGGCGTCCACGCGCAGTCCGTCCAGATGATAGTAGTCGAGCCAGAATAAAGCGTTCGCGATCAGAAAATTGCGTACTTCGTTGCGGCCAAAATTGAATACCTTGGTCCCCCATTCCGCGTGTTCGCCCTGCCGTGGGTCGGCATGTTCATACAAATAAGTACCGTCGAATCGTGTAAGCCCAAATTCGTCTTGGGGAAAATGCCCGGGCACCCAGTCCATAATCACGCCTATGCCAGCAGCGTGGCATTGATCTACAAAACGCATCAGCTCATGCGGTCGACCAAAACGTGCTGTCGCGGCGTAGTAGCCGGTAACCTGATAGCCCCATGAGCGGTCCAATGGGTGTTCGGCCAGACCCATTAACTCGATGTGCGTGTAACCCATATCGACGACGTAGGGAATCAAATCGTCCGCCAGCTGCTCCCAACTGAGAAAGGCTCCGTCGTTGCGTTTCCATGATCCCGGATGCACCTCATAGATATTGACCGCCAACGACATTGCATTTTGTCTGTCGCGTTGGTCAATCCAGCCTTGATCGCCCCATTCATAACCATTCAGTTCCGTGACGACTGAACAATTGTTGGGGCGCAGCTGCATCATGAACCCGTAAGGATCGGATTTCAGATGAATAGCGCCATTATGGTCACGGATTTCGTATTTGTATGTCTCGCCCTCTCCGACACCAGGCACAAATAGCGTCCACACGCCGCTGTCATGGTGCGTATCCATTACATGTCGCCGCCCATCCCAATGGTTAAAGTGCCCTACCACGCTGACGCGTCGTGCTGTGGGTGCCCAAACTGCAAACAAAGTGCCTTCGACACCTTCCTGTAGGCAAATGTGCGCACCCAGTTTTTTATATATATGGTGATGATTGCCAGCGGCGAAAAGATACCGATCCAGTTCCCCCATTTGCGGCGCAAAATAATAGGGGTCATAGCGCAAGTGTTCGTTCCCGTCCGCATAACCAAACAACAAACGATAGGGCCGCATGGGTGGTTGTGGTTTGGCGATTAGCTCAAAAAGGCCATCGTCATGTATGCGCTGCATCGGCAACCCACTCTCATCACCATGCCAGATGACGGTTGCATGCGTCGCGCCGGGCTCGAAGACACGCACAACCCAATGCTTTTCCCGACCTGAACCGGTTTCGTGGAAGCCGAGTATCGAACGCGGACTGCTATGACTTGCGCTGATGATGCGCGCTATATCACTTTCACTGAGTTGCGCGGTGCTCATGCTCGCTGAGGTGGTATGGGAGAAATATTCCAGACCTTGTCGGCATACTCTTTTATTGATCTGTCACTGGAAAATCGACCCATGTTTGCCACGTTGATTATGGCCTTTCGATTCCATTCGACCGGATCCCGATATAGCTGATCCACGCGGTCTTGGCAAGACACATATGATTCGTAATCGGCCAGCAGCAGATAGTGTTCGCTGTCACGCAAAAGCATGTCGACCATTCCAGCGTACTGACCCGGAACATCGGGTGAAAAATAGTCTCCTGCGATAAGATCGAGCACTCCACTCAGTTCGCTGTTTGCTTCGGCTATCTCCGATGGCCGATAGGCTGCCCTGCGCTCCGCAACTTGTTCGGCCGTAAGCCCAAAGATAAAGATATTATCCGCACCAACTGCGTCCTTTATTTCAACGTTGGCGCCATCGAGTGTTCCTATTGTTAGTGCGCCGTTCAGAGACAACTTCATATTGCCGGTACCCGACGCTTCCATGCCAGCCGTAGAAATCTGCTGCGAAAGATCCGCCGCCGGAATAATCTCCTGCGCAATGGAAACACTATAGTTTGGGACGACTACGAGTTTTAACCGATCAGAACTCACAGGATCATTGTTTATCACGTGCGAAACATTATTGATGAGCTTGAGGATCTCTTTGGCCATCATATAGGCGGGCGCGGCTTTGCCAGAAAAAATTACTGTTCGCGGAACGATATCGGCATCTGGATTATTTCTGATGCGTTGGTAACGGGTTACGACATATAACAAATTCAATAGCTGACGTTTGTATTCGTGAATACGCTTTATATGTACGTCAAACAAGGAATCCGGCCGGACTTCGATGTCGAGTTCATTGTGCAGGTATTCGGCCAGTCGATTCTTGTTGTCCTGCTTTACTCTGGCAAAACGGGATCGGAATTCGCTGTCGTCCGACAACGGAACGAGTGACCGCAACCTGTCCAGATCGTTTTCCCAACCCGGTACATGCTGGCTAACGAGCTCTGATAATCCCGGGTTCGCCTCTTTTAGCCAACGACGCGGCGTAATTCCGTTGGTTACATTAATAAAGCGTCCCGGAAAAAACTGGGACAAGTCGGCGAATACTGTTTTCTGCATCAATCTGGAGTGTATTTCCGCCACCCCGTTTACTTTGTGACTACCGACGATCGCCAGGTTTGCCATACGAACGCTGCGATTGTCTTCGTCAATGAGCGACATCCGGCTCATTTTGGCTATGTCATGGTCACACTCTTCCGCCACAGTTTTCATTAGACGCTGGTTAATCCCGTAGATAATCACCATGTGCCGGGGAAAAAGGCGTTCAAGAGTCGCCACCGGCCATGTTTCAAGCGCTTCGGGCAGTAACGTATGATTTGTGTAGCTAAAGACCGAGGTAGTGATCTCCCAGGCACGATCCCAGTCGTAGTCGTATTCGTCCATGCAAATTCGCATTAACTCGGGAATGGCCAATGCCGGGTGCGTGTCGTTGAGCTGAATGGAAACTTTGTTACCGAGATTATCCAGAGTGTCGTGTCGTTGCAGATAAATTCTCAGAATGTCCTGCAAACTTGCGCTAACGAAAAAATATTGTTGACGGATTCTGAGCTCCCGACCCTCCTCCGTTCGGTCATCTGGATACAAAACCTGCGACAGGTGCTCTGCCGCGTTCATCTCCGCCATCGCCGCCGCATGCTGACCAGCGTTAAACAGCGAGAGATTGAAGTCGCTAGCGGCTTGCGCTGACCATAGCCGCAGGTGATTCACCGTCTCCGCGTTATAGCCAGGCACCGGCAAGTCGTAGGCCACCGCAACGAATTCGTCTGCCTCTACCCATTCATAACGCGTCTCGTCACCGTTTTCATCCGCAATTATCCGACCACCAAATTTGACCGGATAACGCAGCTCTTCGCGCGCGAGTTCCCAAATGTGTTGGAACCGCAGCCAATTATTGGGACGCTCAATTTGCTCGCCGTCCGGGCCAAAAGCCTGGCTGAAGATCCCGTAGTCGTAACGAATGCCGTAACCAAAACCCGGCATTTGTAATGTCGCCAACGAATCGAGAAAACACGCCGCCAGCCTGCCGAGGCCACCATTACCCAGACCTGCGTCCGGTTCGATCTCACAAATTGCTTCCAGATCCACGCCGAGCTGTTGAATCGCTGACTTGAGTTCATCCGCGAGCCCCAGATTCAGTGCAGCATTGTTGAGGTTGCGACCTATAAGGTATTCCAACGAGAGATAATAGACGCGCTTGCAATCGCTGCGGTTGTAGGCCCGTTGCGTACGCAACCACCGTGTCATCAGGCGATCACGCAGCCCGAGTGCCACGGCGTTATACCAGTCACGTGTAGTGGCTGTTACCGCATCCAGGCCCATACTATGACCAAGACGATCAGCGATCGCACGATTGAGACCGGCAGCATCCATTGCCGGTTCAGTCGGCACAAACCGACTGTCAGCCCCGCCTATCGGGTCGTCTGGTTTCATAGTCACCTAGTCCAACGACCAGTAGACGTCCACCGGTACCTGCTGCTGATGCAGTATTGCGCGCACCGGCATGCTACTAACATCGGTACCACTCAGTGCTTCGCAATAGACCTGCCACTTTTCCTGGCCGCGTATCAGGAGAATAATTCGACTTGAGTTGAGTAGCTCCCGTTTACTGAGCGTCAATCGCGTATGCCCACCATTTCCCGGGTCAACTGGGACACAGCGTTTCTCGCTGTTCAAAGCCTCTGCCAGCCCGTCGGCCTGCGGAAACAGCGACGCGGTGTGACCGTCATTGCCCATACCGAGCAAGACGAGATCCCATGGTCTGGATAACGCCCGTAGCGCCCGATCTACCCTGTCGGCGTCTTCTTCTGGTGTTGCCGTCGTCTGGGCCATGGATATTAACGTCTCCGCTGCCATACCAGGGGTGAGTTCGCGCATCAGCATCCCTTCGTTGCTTGCCGGGTCATTTACGTCTACCCATCGCTCGTCCGACAGGCACAATTTGAGGCTGGTCCACGGCAACGGCAGTTCATGCAGAACGTTATACAGGCCAACCGGAGTGCTACCGCCTGCAAGCACCATACCTGCCTCGTCATATTGTTCGATTGCTTCTGCCAACAGGTCCCAGATACGGGCAGCCAACGCCACCGTCAGATCATCGTTGTGCTGAAACCGACATTCGCTGCTGACCGCCAGACCAGTGTGCATCAGTCCGAACCCGCATCCCACTCGCGGTTATCCCGCGCGAGCAGCGACGCCGCTGCTGTCGGGCCCCAGGTTGATGAAACGTAGTGGTCCGGTCGCCCACCCTTTTCTTTCCAGCGTTCGGTAATCGGTTGTATCCATTGCCATGCGGCCGCCAGTTCGTCGCGCCGCACGAATAGAGTCGCCCGCCCACCGATAGCGTCGATCAGCAATCGTTCATAAGCATCCGGCACGTGATCCACACCACGGTGGTCTTCTTCCAGATTTAACTCCAGATCTCGCACCGTCATGCCTGTACCAATTCGTTTGCCGGACAGCAGCAAACTGATTTCCTCTTTTGGCTGCAAACGAATGGTAAGCCGGTTTGCAGATATGTCAGATTCACCGAATATCGAGTGCGGCACATCCTTAAACTGCACGACGATCTCGGACACCTGTCTTGCCAGGCGCTTGCCGGTACGCAAATAAAACGGCACCTTGGCCCAACGCCAGCTGTCAATGTTTGCTCTCAACGCGACGAAAGTCTCTGTCTCGCTTTGACGTGCAACGCCGGGCTCATCAACATAAGCCGGCACAGGATGACCGTTAACTGCCCCAGCCTGGTATTGACCTCGCACGACGTACTTGTCGATATCCCGGCCTCTAAGGGGGCGCAGCGCACGTAGCACTTTCAGTTTCTCGTCGCGTACCACATCCGCGTCAATACTGGGTGGCGGCTCCATCGCAATGATGCACAACAGTTGCAGCAAATGACTCTGCACCATATCGCACAAGGCGCCAGTGTGATCGTAAAAACCGGCCCGACCCTCAACCCCGAGATTTTCGGCTACCGTTATTTGTATGTGATCAATGTAGGTTTGATGCCACAAGGACTCGAACATCGTGTTTCCAAACCGCAGAACCATCAGGTTTTGCACCGGCTCTTTTCCCAGATAATGGTCAATACGGAAAACCTGCTCTTCGTCAAAACAATCCAGGACCTGTTCGTTAATGTCTCGAGAGCTGACCAGGTCTTCACCAACGGGCTTTTCGAGTACGACGCGTGACTGGGGTGTGATCAAATCCAGTTCATGGAGACAGCGACATACCGGCGCGAAAAGTTTCGATCCGGTCGATAAATAAAAGACGCGCACGCGATCTGGATACTCCGACAATTTCATAGCCAGATCGCGGTACGATTCACAATCAAAGGCGTCTACAGAGGTGTAGTCGACGCGTGCGAGAAAACGCCGCCACTCGTCTGCCTCCCGATGCTCGGCGGGAATAAACCGCTCACCTGCGTCTTCGAGCATGGCAATGTAGCCGTTTCTGTCGAGATTGGCGCGGGAGGCACCCAAGATTCGACCATCGGCAGCGAGCTGACCATCGCGGCAACGATAATATAAAGCCGGGATTAGCTTGCGTAGCGCCAGATCACCGGTCGCACCAACAATCACGATGTCAAAATCATGCAGCTCGTCGATCACGTCTCTCCCCAGGGTCGCCGGACTGCGCAGTATACCGGCTGCACCTGCAGAGATCAGTCTTATTGCCAATCTGCAGGTATGATATCCGCCGTAACGTCTATTGGCCGGAGCGACTTTTATGGCTTTGCTAAATTCCGTCATCGAGGAAGTCACCGAGCGTATACGGCGCAGGAGCGGACCTGCGCGTAAGGAATACCTGCGCAATGTTGAATCGTGGCGACACCGCGGCCCACGCAGGTCCATTTTAGGCTGTACGAATCTGGCGCATGGCTATGCTGCAGTATCCGACGAAAGCAAGACGATGCTACGAAAAATGCAGCAGCATCCGAACATTGCGATCGTCTCGGCCTACAACGACATGTTGTCGGCCCACCAGCCGTTGCGGGATTTTCCGGAGCAGATCAAACAGACCGTGCTGGACAACGGTGCCACCGCCCAATTCGCCGGTGGAGTTCCGGCAATGTGCGATGGCGTGACCCAGGGCCAGCCGGGAATGGAGTTATCACTATTTAGCCGGGATGTCATCACGCTGGCAACTGCCGTGGCCCTGTCCCATGAAATGTTCGATGGCGCATTGATGCTGGGCGTGTGTGACAAAATCGTTCCTGGGTTGTTGATCGCAGCTTTGCGTTTTGGTCATCTCCCAACAATCTTCGTTCCGGCCGGGCCAATGTCCTCTGGAATTTCCAATAGCGAAAAAGCGCGAACACGGGAACTTTACGCGGAAGGAAAGATAGACCGCGATGAACTCTTGCTGTCAGAGGAAAAGTCCTATCATGGACCCGGCACGTGTACGTTTTATGGAACGGCAAACAGCAATCAGATGCTGATGGAGATCATGGGTCTGCATGTCCCCGGCGCGGCTTTCTTCAATCCATACACACCCATGCGGAGCGCATTGACGGCGGCTGCCGCAAAAAGAATCACCGAAATTACGGCGTTGGGTGATCAGCATAAACCCATTGGTCGCGTTGTCGATGAACGCAGTATCGTCAATGCAATAGTCGGTTTATTGGCAACCGGTGGGTCGACTAACCACACAATTCACCTGATTGCGATTGCCGCCGCCGCTGGAATAACCGTCGACTGGGATGACTTTGGCAGGCTTTCATCGGTGACGCCGCTGCTGGCTCGCATCTATCCCAATGGCAAGGCAGATGTGAATCATTTTCACGCAGCCGGGGGCCTCGGTTGCATCATACGCCAACTATTGGAAGCTGGTCTGTTGCACGAGGATGTTGAAACGGTAATGGGCGATAGTCTGGAAGATTACGCACGTGAACCCATCAGGGACGGCGCAGCCCTGGTCTGGCGCGATTCACCGGCAACGGGCGCTGACAACGCAATAATCGCCACCGTTGAAAACCCCTTCCACGCGACTGGCGGCATACGTGTACTGGAAGGCAATCTCGGTCGCGCAATCTACAAAACATCTGCGATCCCACCTGACCGATTAGTGGTCGAAGCCCCGGCACGTGTGTTCAATAACCAAGAGGCTGTACTGGAAGCCTTTCGAAATGGGGAATTTAGTGATGATGTGGTCGTGGTTGTCTGTTTCCAGGGCCCCGGCTCCAACGGCATGCCGGAACTCCACAAACTCTCGCCACCACTCGGCGCGTTGCAGGAGCAAGGTTTGCGCGTCGCACTGGTAACCGATGGCAGAATGTCCGGCGCGTCCGGCAAGTTTCCGGCCGCGATCCATGTATCGCCGGAATGCGTTGCCGGTGGCCCGCTGGCACGGGTTTGTGACGGTGACATCATCCGCGTCGATGGTGAGAACGGACAACTGGCAGTGCGTTTGTCGGAAAGAGAGTTGGCTGCCCGGTCTCCGGGTGCGGCGCCGGATGACAACTTTGGTTTGGGGCGCGAGCTTTTTGAGGTCTTTAGACAGGCCGCGGGACAGGCAGAAATGGGTGCTTCGAGTTTGATTAATACTACAATAACAATGGATTAGCGGACTTAACGAGAATTGATGTGAATGTGAGGACGATACTGAAAACCGCCGCACCGGTGATGCCGGTGTTGACTATTGATAATCCCGCGCTGGCTGCACCGCTGGCTGATGCGCTGGCTGCTGGCGGCATGCGGGTGGCGGAGATCACTCTGCGTACACCAGGCGCAATCGAGTCAATAGCAGCAATGCGCAAAGCAGTACCGGAGCTGCTGGTTGGGGCAGGCACAGTACTCACTCCAGAGATGATGCTAGCCGTGAAACGGGCCGGTGGCCAGTTTGCAGTTTCTCCCGGTTTCACTGAAATCCTTGCAGATGCCGCGATCGAGTATCAGATGCCGTTGCTACCCGGTGTCGTTACGGCCGGCGAAATTCAGACAGCGATCGAACGTGGTTACAAGGATCTCAAGTTTTTCCCAGCTGAATCTGCCGGTGGCGTGACGCTGCTTGCCAGCTATGCCAGCGTGTTCCGGGACATTTGCTTTTGTCCTACAGGCGGGATCAAGCCAGGCAACATGAATGACTACCTGGCATTGAAAAACGTCATGTGCGTGGGTGGCTCATGGGTTGCACCGCGCAAACTGATCGAAGCCAAAGACTGGCAAGGCATTACCAATCTCGTTGCATCCGCACAATCAACCAATTGCCACTGAGAATCAGTACAATTCCTTATTGGACCGAGCGCTCAGTCAGAGCAATCTCGTAGCGGGTACGCCCGCCTCAAACCCCGCCGGCTGGAGACGTAGCATATGGGTCTCTCAATAGACAAAGAACATTTCGACGAAGTGGAATTTCAGCAGTTCGAGAAACGCCTGCATCAAAATCTGGACGCCCTCGAAGTGCTGTTACGGCGCGACGATTTCGGTCTCGGCGAGTCGTCTTTGGGCGCCGAACTGGAACTCGATCTGATCGACAACCAATGCCGGCCACTGACAGTTAATCGCAGCGTCTTATCGCAGCATGTAGATCCGCGTCTACAACTTGAACTGACTCGTTTTAACCTCGAATTCAATCTTTCACCCGTTGCTGCTGCCGGTCAACCTTTCACAATTTTGCGAGGGGAAATGGAAGAGGCCTTGCGGGAACTTGAGCCCGCTGTCGCAGAACATGGCGGGCGCATAGTAACCATCGGAATATTGCCGACGTTGCGTCTCGAAGACCTGCAGCGATCTGCGATGACGGATATGCCACGTTACCGAGCACTGTCGTCCGGTCTGCGACGCATCCGCAGAAAACCGTTTCGGATCAGAATTGATGGGGACGAACCGCTCGATCAGGTCTGTGATGACGTCACACTTGAAGGGGCCAATACGTCTTTTCAAATTCATCTGAGGATAAATCCGGCCGACTTCGCCAACACCTACAATGCCGCACAGCTAGTCACACCTCTCGCTATTGCCGTCGCCGGCAATTCACCGATCTTCCTTGAGCATTGTCTTTGGGAAGAAACTCGGGTTGCCTTGTTCAAACAAGCCGTAGATGCACGTGCGCCAAATACCGGCGACTGGCGTCGCGCCGCACGCGTACCCTTTGGCCACGGTTGGGTACGCCGCGGTGCATTCGAATTGTTTGCTGAAACTGTTCGCCTGTTTCCACCGATACTTCCGGTTTGTGACGACGAAGACCCAATGGACGTCGTCATGGCTGGTGGCACTCCCCGTTTGGCGGAATTGCGTTTACAACAGGGTACCGTGTGGCAATGGAATCGTGCGATTTACGATCCGGCACACGGTGGTCATTTGCGTATCGAATTGCGTTCCCTGCCATCAGGACCCACACCACTGGACATGATGGCCAATGCTGCGTTCCTCGTTGGCCTGTGTGTAGGACTCAGAAAAGACATGTATCAGCTCCTGCCCGCTTTTCCGTTTCGTTATGCCGAGTACAATTTCTACCGTGCATCGCAAAACGGACTTGACGCCCAGCTGCTATGGCCAGATCTCAGTAGTGTTTCTCCGGCGCAATTCAAAGCCAGCGAATTGGTCATGCGGTTCTTGCCTGTGGCAAATGATGGGCTACTGCAGCTGGGCGTGGATGAGAGCGAAGCACAGCAACTGCTGGCTGTCATTGAAGAGCGGGCGAGGAGCGGGCGGACAGCATCGCACTGGCAAAGAAATGCCTTACAAAAACTCGACAAAAAGGGCCGACCTGAAGCGTTGGCCGAGATGCTGTTGACCTACCAGACACATTCCCAGCAAGGGCAACCGGTTAGCGAATGGAAACCTGCCTGACGATGTAGGGTGTCCCCGGGGCCAAGTTCCGGCCACTTTCGTTTGTGCCGAACCTTCGGACATGAATAAACCCGCACCGGTACGGGTTTTTTTAGATCAGGCTAACGGTATGTTGTCAGGCACTGTCCGCTTGGTCTGTGGCACTGTCCGCTTGGTCTGTGGCACTGTCGCTGTCTTGCGTCAGAACTGTGGTCTCGCGCCACTCAGAAATCTCGGATGCAGAAGAAGACTCCGCACTGGCCTTTTTTGCATCGTGGTAAATCAGCTCATGATAACCCATGATGATCCGGTCCCCATCGCGCAGCCCGCTGCGCTGGGTTTTTTGCCCGTTGACGTATATACCATTAGTGCTGTTCAAGTCCTTAATCCAGTAACGTCCATCCTGATCCATCACAATCTGTGCATGATGGCGACTGATAAACTCACTGATCAAAGTTACATCGTTGTCTGAGTCACGGCCGATCATCACGCGGGTGTTTTCTATGGCGAAATCTCTCAGGTGTTGACCACGCTGGGAGACCGTCAGTGAGATTCCACTGACTGGATCCAGATCCTGCACGTCGTCCGGAACCAGATCGTGGTCGGCTTCAGCAACCTGCTCCAGCTCCAGCTCCTCGATTGCGGTATGCAAAATTTCCCGGGTAACCCGTTTGCTGTCATCGACATAAGCAGCCGTCATTGCCGTATCGCACAGGTTGATAATCAGACGCGGCACGCCACCGGTATAGCCAAAAATCTCCGGGTAGGCGTCATCGTCAAAAGGCGACTGCTTTGCACCGGCTACATGCAACCGATGTTGGATAAAGCGAATCGTCTCGCGCTGAGAAAGCGGGTCCAAGTGTGCCGTGGCGCTGACGCGAGACGCAATCTTATTGAGGTCACGGCCCTCCAGTCTCTCGCGCAGTGTTGGCTGACCGACCAGCATGACAGAAATCAGCTTTTCGCTGTCTTCTTCCAGCTCTGCCAACTTCCGCACGATATCCAAAACAGCGGTGCTGAGATTCTGTGCTTCCTCGATAATCAAGACCACCGTTCGTTCTCGCACGTTTTGAGCAAACAAGAAATTGTCCAGTAGACTCATTAACTTATTCTTGTCGCGCTCGAAAGGCTGAAATCCATATTGCGACAGTACAGATTGCAGAAACTCCTCGGAATCGAGATTCGTCTGCGTTAGGCGGGCAACGGCAACATCTCCTGGCATTTCCGATACCACACGGTTGACCAGTACAGACTTGCCACAACCGACTTCGCCCGTAATTACTACGAGCGCATCCCGTTGACTGCCTACCTGTTCCATGCAGGCCTTGGCACGTGCGTGCTGCGGCGACAGGTACAGGAATTCAGCGTCTGGCGTCAGACGAAAGGGGTGGTCCCGCAAGTCAAATAAATCAAGATACATGGCCGGGCGTACCGCTCTTTTTGCCAATCCGGTCAATCTTAGCAGGACTGGCCCCGACATAGCCGGAATTTGAAGAAAAAAACCAAGTGAAATCAGCGATTTTATCGCTTCTCCTTAGCTGTTATGGTCTATTTCATCAAGTTGGACGGGGGGCTCGCTATGCAACTCAGGGCAATAACTCTCGCTGCATTGGGCGGCTTGCTATTAATTTCCGGGCTGCCACTCGGTGCAGACACGCTGATAGAAAACGTACAGGGTTACACTTGGCGGGAAAACGGGCTGCACACTTTTCAGGCGCTGCGTTTCGATCAAAATGGCCGGATTGTTGCAACCTATGACAATGCAACGATACCTGACGCGCCGACCCTGCAGCGCATAGACGGCGCCGGTGCAACGCTGATACCAGGACTCGTCGACGCCCACGGTCATGTACTGATGCTCGGCCATGCGCGTACACGTGCTGATCTGGTGGGGACCCGGTCACGCGCGGAAGCCGTGGCGCGAGTTGCAGACTACGCGCGCCAGAACCCGGACGTGCCCTGGATACTGGGGCGCGGCTGGAACCAGGTCCTGTGGCAGGACAATCGTTTCCCACAAGCCGCCGATCTGGACGAGCTGGCGGAGAGCCGTCCTATCTGGCTTGGGCGCATCGACGGACACGCCGCGTGGGCCAATACGGCTGCAATGACTGCAGCCGGGATCAGCAACACGACACCCGATCCCCATGGCGGCCGAATATTACGTGATGCTGATGGCAGCGCGACCGGGGTCTTTGTCGATGCTGCTACCGCGTTGATTGATCGCGTCGTCCCACCACCTACGGCAGATCAGGACCGCCGGGCGCTAAGCGCGGCATTGACGGAATTAGCCAGCGTTGGCCTTACCAGTGTGCACGACGCCGGTATCGATCTGCGTACTGCAAAACTCTATCGTGAACTAGGCGCCGCCAATCGTCTGCCCATCCGCGTCTATGCCATGTTGTCCGAAGAAGTCTATCGTGATTTCGGCGAGCCTATGACGGATGACGGCACAGGCTTTCTGGCGATTCAAAGCGTCAAAGTCTATCTGGACGGCGCCTTAGGTAGTCGCGGTGCGGCGATGATCGAGCCTTATTCCGACAAGCCAGGAGAACACGGCCTGTTGTTTAAAAAGACCGATCAATTCGCCCAACTGGTTGGCGATGCGTCAAAACGTGGATTTCAGGTGAACGCACACGCCATCGGCGACGCCGCAAACCAGGTAGCGTTGGATGGCTTTGCAGCCAAAGACGCTCGCTCCGAATTGCGGCATCGTATCGAGCACGCTCAGGTTATTCGCATTTCCGATATACCCCGGTTTGCCAAACTCGGCGTCATTGCCTCTATGCAGCCGACGCATGCCGGCAGCGACAAGAACATGGCAAAAGACCGGATTGGTGCCGACCGAATTCTCGGTGCGTATGCATGGCGCACGCTACTCGACACTGGGGCGGTTCTGGCAGCAGGATCAGATTTCCCGGTAGAGCCGGCAGAACCGCTCTACGGCCTGCATGCTGCCGTGACGCGGCAGGACCGTAACGATATGCCCGCGGGTGGCTGGTACAAAGACCAGGCTCTGCAGATGGATGAAGCCCTACGCGTATTTACTCTTGATGCCGCCTATGCCGCGCGGCAGGAGAATCAATTGGGCACTCTTGAGCCCGGTAAACGGGCAGACTTCGTATTGTTGGATGAGAATATTTTTAAGATTCCTGCTCGAGAGATCTGGCGTGCAAAAGTACGCGAAACCTGGGTCAACGGAGTTTGTATCTATCGCGCTGAAGACTAGTTTATGAACGATGGTCCGCTCATGCTCTCCATCGATTTCGGAACACAAAGTGTCCGTGCGATCCTGTTTGATTTGCAAGGAATACAACGGGGCCACGCTGCGATTGCAATTAGGGAAGCACAATCACCGCAACCCGGATGGGCGGAGCACGACGCCGATTATTTGTGGGACAGCCTTTGCAAAGCCTGTCGCCAGTTATTGGCCAATACCGCAGAAAGAAGTCATATTGCCGCCGTCGCGGTAACGACGATGCGCGCAACTGTGGTATCAGTAGACGCAGACGGAAAACCACTGCGACCGGCCATCGTCTGGCCTGATCAACGTCGCACCCGAGGCGTCCCACCGGTGCGGGGCTGGCATGGCATTTTGCTGGGTCTGGCGGGTGTGCACGACATTGTCGCCTATTTCCAGGCTGAAGCAGAAGCCAACTGGCTGGCGACACACGAGCCGGATATCTGGAACAAGACTCACCGCTTTCTGCTGTTGTCCGGCTACCTAAATTATCGGCTAACCGGTCAGTATCGTGATTCAAGTAGCTCCCAGGTCGGCTACGTTCCATTCGATTTCAAACACCGCAGGTGGGCAAAAAAATCGAGCTGGAAATGGCGTGCAATGCCATGGATGAAGATGCAATTGCTGCCCGAACTGGTGCTACCCGGGTTGCAAATCGGTGAGATTCACTCGGCTGCAGCAGAACAAACCGGTATTGCCGTCGGCACGCCTGTGGTGGCCGCCGCTGCCGACAAGGCTTGTGAAGTATTGGGAGCCGGTGCGACCGCAGCCGATATTGCCTGTCTAAGCTATGGCACCGCGGCCACAGTCAACGTCACTTCGCGCAAATACATCGAACCCGTGCGCATGGTGCCGCCCTATCCTTCGGCAATTCCCGATGCCTGGAATCTCGAAGTGCAGATTAGCCGCGGATTTTGGCTGGTCAGTTGGTTCAAGGCTGAATTCGGTCAACCGGAAATCGAACGTGCTGCCCGGCTCGGCGTCGCCCCCGAAATACTGATGGATGAGCTCCTGGACAAGTCTGCACCCGGCGCTCAGGGTCTGGTGGCACAACCCTACTGGTCGCCGGGGCTACGTTCTCCCGGACCAGAAGCTCGTGGAGCAATAGTAGGTTTTTCCAATATGCATACACGCGCAGATGTGTACCGTGCATTGTTGGAAGGCATCGCCTATGCCTTGCGCGATGGCAAGGAGTGTATTGAAAGAAGAACGGGCCAACGGATCCACCGGTTACGTGTAGCAGGTGGTGGATCACGTGGCGATGCCGTGATGCAGCTCACCGCCAACATATTTGGTCTTCCTGTAGCGCGGCCACACACCAGCGAAACCTCGGCACTCGGCGCGGCGATCAATGCTGCGGTGGGCCAGGGTTACTATCCGGATTATACGACTGCGACGACAGCCATGACGCGTATCGGTGATGTGTTCGATCCGGACGTGGCAACCAGCAAGCAGTATGACGCCCTCTATAAGAAAACCTATTTGCGACTGTATCCGAAGCTAAAACCGATCTACCAGTCGATGCAGGATATCACCGGTTTTCGGCCCTGAGTGATGGCATAATTACGGTACCTTGACTCGATTCGCCCACAGCGTCTGGTTTTTTTTCTCGGTTGCCATCGCTTTGTTGTGCAGCGCCGTTACGATGCTGTTTCTAAACCAGACTTGGGATAATCCCGGATTTACGTCACTGGTAACCGCGGCCATTGTTGTGTCGCTGATATTGCCGGCGGCAAGCGCTTTCATCGGCCAGCGCCTGCTCAAGTGGCAGCAACCGTTCATGACGTGGCTGGTCTTTTGCATAACCGCAGCGATCATCAGTCTCATCCTGTTAAGCCAGATACTCGCCTAGCGTCGATTTTCTTTACACCTGGTATTAGAGTAAACACGAACTAATACATGTAACTCCATGTTTAGTATTGTTTTTCATGGGAACTGGCATGTTTGTTGCTTCGTAAATTACATGAAGTTAATTGCATTGCCCGTCCAAGAGTCCCCTACCGATTGTGCCCTTCCCGCCGGACGCCGGTTTGTTGCCGACCGCAGGCAGAAACTGTCGACTGTTAATTTGCGCCATCTCGGTCTGCAAGGCCGTCGCCAGTCGTTCAGACGCCCCGGAGATGAGGCGAACCACTATGTCGACTGGTATGAACCACGGCTTATGATTCTGGGATTAGCTATCATTTTGTGTTCCTGTACAGATGCCTTTTTCACCCTGAATTTGTTACAGATTGGCGCCGTCGAGATGAATATCCTGATGGCACGTTTGATCGAAACCGACGTCCAGGCCTTTGTCAATGCGAAGATCGCGCTCACCAGTCTTTGCGTCACTTTGCTGGTAATACACAAGAACTTCCGGCTAAGCAGTGGGGTCACAGTTGAGCACCTACTGTTGTTCATTCTCGCCGGCTACATTACGCTATTGGGCTATGAAGCTGTATTACTCGCTAACCCGCCTTTTTAAAAAAACAGTCGCAACCCGACCATTCTGGCCTGGAACATTCTATTATTTAGTGAGTCCATGTTAGCCAGCTAATGGCATGGGGGGTATCCCAGATGCTGCGACAGATAGCCATGATCTTGCCAATATTCCTGGCAGGTATTGTCCTGGGTGCCTGGGCCAGAGAACCGCTGCGTAAAAACACGCCTATTCCTGTACCCGTCGTTGGCAATTCCGATACTGCGCGAGATTTCGATCATGCAGCGGATTATCAGCGGCTCGAGCAAATGATCTCGTCTCTGACCGAAATTCTAAATCTGGAAGTTGCCGAGCGCCGCAGACTTGAGGGACAAATTTCTGAACTGGCAAGTCAGGTTTCGAAACTGACCGGACTGCGCAGACTAACACCCGAAGAGTCGAAACGACTCGCCACTATTAGTCAACAAACACGCGGTTTGGGCAATCCGGCCGACAGTGGCCTCAGCGAAGCCCGTTTTATTGAAGCCGGTTTTCCCGCCGACGTGGCAGCAAGACTGAAACGCGAAATGGATCAGATCGCGCTGGATCGTTTATATCTGCGAGATCAGGCAGTGCGCGAAGGATGGCTCGGCTCACCGCGGTACCGTGATGAGTTGCGCGCACTGAACAAAAAACAAAATGAATTTCGCGAATCGTTAAATAGCGACGAGTACGATCGTTATTTGTACGCACTCGGACGCCCGAATCGCGTTATCGTGAGTTCCGTATTGACCGGATCGCCCGCAGGTGAATCGGGGCTATTAGCTGGGGACGCTATTCTTAGCTACGATGGGACCCGAGTGTACTCACCGTCGGAAATACGTCGCGAAACCAGTGGTGGTAATGCCGGCGCCGTGGTCCCTATAGAAGTTATGCGCGACGGGCAGCGCCAAATTATTTATGTTCCGCGCGGACCGCTGGGCGTCAACATGGGCGCCACCAGTACCAGGCCCAACTAACAGGTCCTTCAAAACGGAATTATTGTGGGGCTAGGATTAGGAGCGCAAACTTTGTCCAACGTTATAGCCATGACGGCCGGCCTGGCTGGGCAGTTCCGGAGACGTATTGCCGATCCCGCACTATTGCGTTGCCTAATGCCGCGTGGAGCAGCTTGATATGTCGACGCGTACCCGTGAAGTACAGATTCCAGTTCCGGACTACGACACCAGCGTCAGTGGTCTGCTAATTCGCCCACGGGATGCGACTGCCCTGCTCGTAATCGGTCATGGCGCTGGCGCTGGTATGACACACGCATTTCTGGAGCAACTCGCAACGCAACTTGCTGACAATAACATTGCCACGCTGCGTTATAACTTTCCCTACAAGGAACACGGTGGCAAGCGGCCTGACCGAACTGCAATGCTGACAGCTACAGTACAGGGGGCTATCGAGATCGCGCACAAATCAGGTGGCAGTCTGCCATTGTTTGCCGGCGGAAAATCGATGGGTGGTCGCATGACATCTCAGGCGATGGCTGAAGGTTTACTCACAGATGTTGTCGGTCTGGTTTTTTTCGGATTTCCGTTGCACGCCGCTGGCAAGCCAGGAGTCTCTCGTGCTGATCACCTGGCCGATGCACATGCACCGATGCTTTTTCTTCAAGGAACACGAGATCGTCTGGCGGACATTGGACTGATGCGTGGCGTCATCTCCGATCTCGGTCGTTTCGCCACAATGCATGTCATTGAGGATGCCGACCATTCTTTTAACATGCTAAAGAGGAGTGGCCGCTGTAATGCAGATGCGATAAACGAGCTCGCAACTCAAACGGGAAATTGGGTCAAATCGGTGATCGCACCCAGCGCTACTTGATTGCTAACAGCTCGCCTCGCGTTGGACAGCCCAAAATAAGATAAGTGTCGGAAATCTGACAACAATTCTTCGGAACATCACATCCGGTTCCAGCTTCTAATCTGACAGGCTCGCGTTTTCGTGGCGAGTCTGGGTTCGTAACCCACTGCTGATGCTTCCGGCCCGGCAATGGGGCGGGCTCCCACAGGACCCACGATGCACGCTGTCCGGCGGTGAAAATGTGACCCACGCACTGATTCTGGCGGCATTCGAAGGGTAATTTATGTCAAGCCAGGGAGTCTCTCTGGCTACCGCCAAGGGGCCTGCGGATGGCCCAGGGATGCGGTTTGGAGAACGACGCAGGGGTATCCAGCATGTTGACCGACGCACCAGCCTCAAAGACTTCGAGCGACATCTTTAGTCGCCACATGGCACGCTACGAAAAGACTCAGGAAGATGTACTCAGCTTACACGACTACCTGAAACTCTGTCGTAAGGACCGGATGGTGTACTCCCATGCGGCCGAGCGCCTGCTGGCTGCTATCGGCGAACCGGAACTCGTCGACACACGAGAAGACCCGCGTCTCAGCAGAATCTTCTCCAACAAAATCATAAAACTCTATCCGTCGTTCAAGGATTTTTATGGCATGGAAGATACGATCGAACAGATCGTTTCGTATCTACGCCATGCTGCACAGGGTTTGGAGGAAAAGAAACAGATTCTTTACCTTCTTGGACCGGTCGGCGGTGGTAAATCTTCGCTGGCAGAAAAGCTCAAGTCACTAATGGAAGAGATACCGTTTTATGCATTGCAGGATTCACCGGTCAACGAGTCCCCGCTGGCATTGTTTGATCCAGATGAAGATGGTGCGATTCTTGAGGAAGACTACGACATCCCGCGCCGATATCTGACATCGATCATGTCCCCGTGGGCGGTTAAGCGCCTGCAGGAATTCAACGGCGACGTTACCAAATTCAAAGTTGTCCGGAGGTTTCCGTCACGATTGCAACAGACTGCAATCGCCAAAACCGAACCCGGCGACGAGAACAACCAGGACATCTCATCTTTGGTGGGCAAGGTGGACATCCGTCAGTTGGAGCACTTCGCACAACACGACCCAGACGCATACAGCTACTCCGGTGGCCTGTGCCTGGCCAATCAGGGCTTGCTTGAGTTTGTCGAGATGTTTAAGGCACCTATCAAGGTGCTCCACCCGCTGCTAACTGCGACCCAGGAAAGCAATTACTGCGGCACGGAAGGCATGGGCGCGATCCCTTTCGAGGGCATCATCCTGGCACACTCGAACGAATCTGAATGGCAGGCCTTCAAAGGCAACAAAAACAATGAAGCTTTTCTGGACCGCGTATGCATTGTTAAGGTTCCGTACTGCCTGCGTGTAACCGATGAAATCAATATTTACGAGAAGTTGTTGCGCGAGAGCTCGCTGAGTGAAGCACCTTGCGCACCTGATACATTAAAAATGCTGGCACAGGTGATGGTGCTGTCGCGCCTGAAGGAACCCGAAAATTCAAGTCTTTATTCAAAGATGCGGGTATACGACGGTGAAAACCTGAAAGATACGGATCCAAAAGCCAAATCAATTCGTGAATATCGCGATTATGCCGGTGTCGATGAGGGTATGACTGGCCTGTCAACACGGTTCGCGTTCAAAGTGTTGTCAAAAGTATTTAACTTCGATCACACAGAAGTCGCAGCCAATCCAGTGCACCTGCTGTACATACTCGAACAGCAAATTGCCAACGAACAATTCCCGCCCGAAGTAGAAGAGCAGTACCTCAGCTTCATGAAGGAATTCCTTGCACCTAACTATGCAGAGTTTATCGGCAAGGAATTGCAAACAGCTTATCTCGAGTCTTACCACGAGTATGGTCAAAATCTTTTTGATCGATACGTTACGTATGCCGATTTTTGGATTCAGGATCAACAGTATCGCGATCCGGATACCGGCGAGCTACTGGATCGCAAGGCATTAAACGAAGACCTGGAAAAAGTCGAGAAACCGGCTGGTATCAGTAACCCGAAGGATTTCCGCAATGAGGTCGTCAATTTTGTCCTGCGCGCCAAAGCAAAAAACGCAGGAAAAAATCCGAGCTGGACCAGCTATGAGAAATTGCGTGTTGTAATAGAGAAAAAGATGTTCTCAAAGACCGAGGATCTGCTACCGGTAATCTCGTTCAATCAAAAGGCTTCCGAAGAAGATCAGAAGAAGCATCGCGATTTTGTCGATAGAATGGTCGATAAAGGCTACACGCCGAAACAAGTGCGGCTGTTGTCGGAGTGGTATCTCCGGGTCAGAAAATCGTCGTAGCGGTTAGGTCAGAGTGAGTCACCTTGTCGACAGGCGTCTTGATGGAAGGAATAAAAGCGCAACAAATCGCCAGCGATTTCTGCGCCGATTCAAGAAACAGCTAAAAAAAGCAGTCGCTGAAGCGTCTGCGAAACGCAGCATCACGGACATGGACCGTGGCGAGCAAATCACCATCCCACAGGATGATATTTCCGAGCCTGTCTTTTCCCACGGACGCGGCGGTAAACGCGAAAGTATTCATCCCGGAAACAAGGAATTTATCCAAGGCGACCGCGTCGCCCGGCCACAAGGCGGAGCCGGTTCCGGGGGTGGTGGGGACGCCAGTAACTCGGGCGAGGGTCAGGACGAATTTGTATTTGAATTATCACGCAGCGAGTTCCTGGATCTATTGTTCGAAGACCTGGAATTGCCCTACCTGGTAAAACGTCAGCTCGCTCGCGACCCGGAATTTAAGAGCATCCGCGCTGGATTCACCAACGACGGTGTTCCCTGCAACATCAATGTCGTGCGCTCATTACAGCAGTCCCTGGCCCGACGTATCGCACTCAAGTCCGGGTCCCAGAATCGTCTGCGTGAAGCGGAACTCGAACTGGAGGCTCAGCTTGCGGTTGCCGGTTTCGAGGATGAAGACGATGATGTGCTGACGCTGCGTGCCGAGATCGACCAGCTCAAAGCGAGAATCCGGGCCGTTCCATTTATCGATACTTTCGATCTGCGCTACAACAATCGGATCTTACAGCCTCAACCCAGTACGCGCGCAGTGATGTTTTGTCTGATGGACGTGTCTGGCTCGATGGACCAGGAACGCAAAGACCTGGCCAAGCGCTTTTTTACGCTGCTTTATCTATTTCTGCAACGCAACTACGAACGTATTGATGTCGTATTCATTCGTCACCATACGGTCGCCTACGAAGTGGATGAGGAAGAATTCTTTTATGCCCGGGAAACCGGTGGCACCGTTGTCTCCAGCGCATTGCATCTCATGCGCGATATCGTTCGAGAGCGCTACCCCAGTTCCAACTGGAATATCTACGCGGCCCAAGCCTCAGACGGCGACAACTGGCGCGATGACTGTCGTGGCTGCCGAGATGTCCTGGTGAGTGATCTGATGCCGTTGGTACAGTATTTTTCCTACGTGGAAATCAAACCGTTACGGCATCAACTCTTGTGGCACGAATACCAGAAGATTGCCGACACTTTCTCAAACTTCGCGATGCAACAGATCGATAGTGGCGCCGATATCTATCCGGTCTTTCGGGAATTGTTCAAGCGAGTCGATGCATGACGGTAAAAAACTATATTTCCACGTCATCGGAGTGGACTTTTCCCTTGCTGATGGAGTACGACGAGATCTTCGGCAAAATCGCTGCCGAGTATGGCTTGGATACATACCCCAATCAGATCGAAGTCATCACTGCCGAACAAATGATGGACGCCTACGCCTCGTCCGGGATGCCCATTGGCTATCATCATTGGTCGTACGGCAAGCATTTCATGAATATCGAAAAGACCTACCGGCGTGGCCGTATGGGTCTCGCGTTCGAGATAGTCATCAACTCAAATCCGTGTATCGCCTACCTGATGGAAGAGAACACGATGGCCATGCAGGCACTGGTCATCGCGCATGCCTGCTACGGGCACAATTCTTTCTTCAAGGGCAACTACATGTTTCGCACTTGGACGTCCGCCGACGCCATTATTGACTACCTCCTGTTCGCAAAAAACTACATACGCAGTTGCGAAGAACGTTTTGGCACCGATGAGGTAGAAAGATTACTGGACTCCTGTCACACCCTGATGAATCAAGGCGTGGACCGATACAAGCGCCCTGCCCCGCTTTCCTTGGGCGAGGAAGAACAACAGCAACGCGATCGAGCCGAGTACCTGCAATCCCAGGTTAATGAGTTATGGCGCACAGTCCCACAGGGCTTCAGGGACGACGAAGAGTCAGTTGAAAAACGTTTTCCTTCTGAATCGCAGGAAAACCTGCTGTACTTTATCGAGAAACACGCACCGTTGCTCGAACCCTGGCAGCGTGAAATCGTGCGGATCGTACGCAAGATTGCACAATATTTTTATCCGCAACGCCAGACCAAAGTCATGAACGAAGGCTGGGCCTGTTTCTGGCACTACACGCTCGTAAACGAACTGTATGAGCGCGATCTGATTGATGATGGATTCATGCTTGAATTTCTGCAGTCGCACACAAACGTTCTGTCTCAGCCAGGTTTCGATAGCCCGTTTTACAGCGGTCTGAATCCCTACACACTTGGCTATCACATGATGATCGATATACGCCGGATTTGTGAAAACCCGACGGCTGAGGACCGCTACTGGTTTCCAAATATTGCGGGTTCGGACTGGAAGAAAACTCTGGATTTTGCGATGCGCAATTTCAAAGACGAAAGTTTTATCGCTCAGTTCCTGTCGCCGAAGGTAATTCGTGACCTCAAACTGTTCTCGGTTCTTGATGACGACCAGAGCGAGGAACTGGAGATTTCGGCAATCCACAATGAACAGGGCTATCGCAGGCTAAGGGCGGCACTGGCCGATCAGTACAATTTGCACAGCCTGGAACCCAACGTTCAGGTGTATAGCGTCGACACGCGTGGCGACCGCTCGCTGACCCTGCGTCACAATCAGTACCAGCGTCGGCCACTGCAGGACGACACGTTGCCGGAGATGATGCGACACGTACACCGGCTATGGGGCTTTCCGGTGCGTCTGGAAACCTCACACGACGGCGAAGAATACGAACTCACGGCCGACTGCGGCTAGTCAGGGCTCTTTTATATACGTGCCAGAGCCGCACCGTATTCCGGCGCAATCCAGTACTGAAACCTAAAGTCGCAGGCGAGCGCCTGCTTTATCGGATTACTGCCCCGACGCCGTAGTCGCCGGCCCGGAATCCGTTTGCATGCCCAGAATTATCAGACCTGCTTCGCGAGCCGCAACATAGACCCCCGACTCCCCAACCCAAATGTCGGCCGTACTTGCCGGCGCTTTGTAGGATGCGATTTCCCTGGGTGCTGACGGTGTCGAAATATCGAATACCCTCACCCATTTAAGATCGCCGACATAGGCATACGAACCGGAAACCTGAACGCTCCGGGCGGCGCGCGGTGTGTCATAGTGACCCACTTCTACTGGGTTCCGGGGATCGGAGATATTGACGACACTGAAGCCCGAGTATCCTGCGGCTAAATACGCATAGGACCCGACGACCTCGACTCCCCGAACATCGACTTTTTCCCGTTCCGGAATAAAATGCCCAATCTCGATCAGGCCCCCTGCGTCTGAACGATCGATAACCCTTAGTCCTTTGTCACCATCCGCGACGTAGCCAAAGCCACTCGAAATACGCACGTCCCAGGCGTAGCCGGGCGTATCGAAGGCGCCAACTTCTTCCGGCGCATGCGGATTTGATACATCCACGATCCGTAACCCGGACGGCCCATCAGCCACAAAAGCATGGCCATCAAATACCGTTATCCTCTCTGCATTGCCGGGAGTATCCGTGTGTCCTACCACACGTGGAGACGAAGGATCCGAGATATCGGCGATTCGTATCCCCGCCCAGTCGTCCGCAATATAGGCGTACGAACCTTCGACATGAACATCCACTGCACGATAGGTTTCCAGGTTTGCGGTTTCTCGTACCGCAGACGGATCCAAGACATCGAGGATTCGCAGGCCGGTATAGCCATTAGCAATGTAGGCATGGGAATCCACGACCTGTACACCGCGTGCGTGCCCAGCAGCGTCAAGGTGTTGCACGACCGAAGGTGGTTCCGCTGGACGGGACAAATCGAGGATCTCGAGTCCCTGGTCGCCGTGGGCCAGGTAAGCATGGGAACCTGCAACCGTAACCGACTCCGAGCAGGTTGAATCATGGTATCGCCCGCGCCATTGCGGCGCGGCGGGATTCGATACGTCGACTACGATAAGACCAGCGTCATTGGCGACGCCTGCCAAATACGCATGTGAGTCCTTGACCCAGACGCCTTCGGCACCGTAGTCCATTTTGTGGAAACCCGTTTGTACAGGAGCTGCCGGATCGGAAATGTCGAGTATCGTCAGCCCAGCGTCGTCTTCGTCATTTTGTTCGATGCTGGCGACATACGCATAATCACCCGATACAAATACGCTATAGGCGAAGCCCGGTATTTCGTAATGGCCAAGCTCCTCAGGCTTAATGGGGTCCGAGATGTCAAACACTCTCACACCACCCGGTTTGCTCGTCACAAGCGCGAGGGATCCCGCTACATGAACGCCGGTCGCGTAGCCTGCGGTTTTGTGAGTACGGGCGATACGAGGTTGGCTGGGATCCGCAATATCAACGACGATCAGTCCTGACCATCCTGCAGCAAGATAGGCGAGTTGATCATTGACTGATACCGCCCGAACCTCGCCTTCTATTTCGACCTGCCCGATTTCCCTTGGTCTTTTGGGCGCCGAAATGTCGATGACTCTCAAAGCGCCGCTGGCATCGGCCACATAAAGGTGATCATCAAAAGCAGCGAGGCCGCGGACCACACCAGAAGTGCCGATCGAACTAATCTCCTTCCAGGCGTCACGCTTTATTTTGAGGACGCGAATGGAACCACCAGTTCCGAAATAAGCGTAATTCCCGGACACGGTACTCGCGTATACGGGACCCCCATGCCACCTGCCCAGTAGCGCGAGAGACGGGCCTGGAGATTCGCTGACATTGCCCAATGCAGTATCGGTCGCGACCGATGCGACCGACACTGCCGAGGGCTCCGATCGTGCTCCCACGCCGCCAAGCACCAGCGACACTAGGAGCACTACGGGGACTATCAAAAATTGTTCACGCATTGCCTGCGGTCTCGTGGCCAACACGCCATCGCAGGCATCCTGCCGCGATGGCGTGTTGCCTTAGCTTTACTCGGCTCCTCTCACCAGCACCGCACACGCGGTCGCTGCTTCGAAGTTTCCGCTGTCGGTTTGTATGAAGACGCTCAGACTGGTCTTCTCGTCAAGAACACCATCGTTGAGGAACCCACCCATCACCATGCAGGTGGTTGTGCTCTCATTCATGCCATCATCAGCAGGGATCAGTTCACAACGGGGCCCCGTTTCAGTGCCCAGGTCAGTAGGTCCGTCCACGTACAACTGAGCAAATCCGCTCCTCTCGTTTACGCCCTGCGCGACCTTGACAACGAACTTGATGACTGTGGAGTCGTCCGCATCCGCGAATGGAATGATGACCGACACAGTATCGTGTTCGCCGGCCTGATGTCCCAGACCGATGTACTTGCCCTGTGAGCCGATCGTCTGATCCGTTGCGAAGCAAAGTAGTCCCGAGCCAACTCCGGCATCTTTGCCTGGATCTCCCTGATCGCCTTTAGGTCCCTGTTCACCGACCTTACCTTGCGGGCCCTGGTCACCGGTATCGCCCAACTTACCTTGCGGGCCTTGTCCACCGGTGTTACCGATCTTGCCTTGCGGTCCCTGGGCACCGGTCTCACCGATCTTACCTTGTGTTCCCTGGGCACCGGTCTCACCGATCTTGCCTTGTGTTCCCTGGGCACCAGTCTCACCGATCTTGCCTTGTGTTCCCTGAGCACCGGTCTCACCGATCTTGCCCTGCACGCCCTGGGCACCGGTCTCACCGATCTTGCCTTGTGTTCCCTGGGCACCGGTCTCACCGATCTTGCCCTGCACGCCCTGGGCACCGGTCTCACCGATCTTGCCTTGTGTTCCCTGGGCACCGGTCTCACCGATCTTGCCCTGCACGCCCTGGGCACCGGTCTCACCGATCT
>JAOTXU010000003.1 GCA_029862165.1 Gammaproteobacteria bacterium | reverse complement strand
CCCGCCCCCCGGTGGGGGGAGGGAACTAGAATTTCGGATGGACGCCGCGATGACCGGTGGGGGGAGGGAACAAGAATCGTGGGTGGACGCCGCTTTTACGAGCCGTTGAGATTGAGATAGTTGAGGATACCGCGGGCGGCTTCGCGGCCCTCGAATACGGCGGTGACGACCAGATCGGCCCCACGCACCATGTCACCGCCGGCGAAAACTTTTTCATTGCTGGTTCTGAAAGGCATTTTTGCATCGCCTGACACGTCAACACGACCATCGTCCAGCAGATCAATGCCGTGCTCGGTCAACCATGGTGGCGGACTGGGGCGAAAGCCAAATGCAATGATCACCGCGTCCGCCGGCACGATTTCTTCAGTACCG
Organism: Gammaproteobacteria bacterium; assembly: GCA_029862165.1. Classification (GTDB taxonomy): domain Bacteria; phylum Pseudomonadota; class Gammaproteobacteria; order Steroidobacterales; family JABDKV01; genus JABDJB01. The sequence continues at coordinate 191,413 of JAOTXU010000003.1, read as the reverse complement.
GGTATGTTCTCAGTCAGCGGCTTGCCACTAACAACCGGGGGCAGACCCTGTTGAGCGGCCGGGGGCAGACCCTGTTGAACAGCCGGGGGCAGACCCTGTTGAACAACCGGGGGCAGACCCTGTTGAACAACCGGGGGCAGACCCTGTTGAACAACCGGGGGCAGACCCTGTTGAACAGCCGGGGGCAAACTCCCGTGGGGTCTGTCCCCATTCCTGGGCAAACGCGTTTTCATCAATTCGACGCCGGTTACCCGGCCGGATCCAATGATTGCTGTCGGCTGGCGGTTAAACAGGAATTTAACGCCTTCATCCCGACTGGCCTGGTAGTCCCGCCCCGAACCCTGCATGCTGCCTTCATCGCGTCTAAAGGTGCAGGTCACACTGCTTGCCCCCTGACGGATCGCAGTGCGATTACAATCCATCGCGGTATCGCCACCGCCGAGCACCACGACACGTCTGTCCCGCATATCGACAAAATCATCGTGCGGCAGACCGAGTTCGCGATTAATATTTCCGATCAGGTAAGGCAATGCCTGATAAACCTGCGGAAAATCACCGCCGGGCAGGTCTCCGACGACCGGTGTGTAAGCACCAGTACCTACAAAAACGGCATCGTAACGTTCCAACAACTCATCAAAACCGATATCGCTGCCGATCTCCGTGTTGAGCCTGAACTCCACACCCATATCGGAGAGGATCATGCGGCGTGTTTCAACAACCTGTTTTTCGAGCTTGAACGGTGGGATACCAAAAGTCAGCAGGCCGCCAATCATGGGATGGCGGTCGAAAACGATGGGCTTGACCCCGTTGCGCACCAGGATGTCTGCCGCACCCAGACCGGCCGGTCCGGCGCCGACAATGGCTACAGTCTTGCCGGTGTCGACCACACCGGACATATCCGGACGCCAGCCTTGTCGCAAGGCCTCGTCGGTAATGTACTTTTCGATATTACCGATGCTGACTGCGCCTAGCCCGTCGTTGAGCGTGCAGTCGCCTTCACACAAACGATCCTGCGGACAAATGCGCCCGCAAATCTCGGGCAACGAATTCGTTTGATGTGACAACTCGGCAGCTTCGAAAAGATTACCGTCGCGAATCAGGTTCAGCCAGGCCGGAATGTAGTTGTGCACCGGGCACTTCCATTCGCAAAACGGCACGCCACAATTGATACAGCGCCCTGCCTGCACCTCCGCCTCGCGCTGCTGATATTCGCCATATATCTCGCGAAAATTCTGGATACGCTCGCTAACCGGTGTTTTTTCCGGATCACTACGGGGTGTTTTGAGAAACTGTAACGGATATTCTTTCATCAGGCCGCCCGGCGCAGTGCTTCGATCAAGCTGTCGATATCCGTCGCTTTGGGTTTCACGACCCAAAACCCGCCGAGGAATGTGCGAAAGTCGTCCAGTATTTCCTGCGCCCAGACACTGCCGGTTTCCTCAGCGTGTCGTTCGATCAGGCTGCGCAGGTGATGCAGATGTGCTTCCATACTTTCCGGTGTGATGCGATTGATGTCGATGAGTTCATGGTTGCAGCGATCGACGAAATCACGTTTTTCATCGAATACGTAGGCGAAGCCACCCGTCATTCCGGCGCCAAAATTCACACCCGTAGCACCCAGCACGGCTACTACACCATCGGTCATGTACTCACAGCAATGATCACCGGCTCCTTCGATGACTGCCACCGCACCGGAATTTCTTACCGCAAAGCGTTCGCCGGCACGACCTGCCGCGTAAAATTGACCACCGGTCGCACCATAAAGACACGTGTTACCCACAATAATCGTGTCGCGTACAACGAATGGCGACGAGCGTGGCGGATACAATACGAGTTTGCCCGCCGCCATGCCTTTACCGACGTAATCGTTGGCATCGCCTTCCAGATGGATATGCAGACCACCGGCATTCCAGGCACCCAGACTTTGCCCGGCCGACCCTTTTAGTTGCAACGTGATGGGATGCTCCTCAAGCCCATAGTTGCCGTGCTGCCGGGCGATTTCGCCGGACAGGCGTGCGCCGATTGAACGATGGTAGTTCCGGACTTCGTAGTCCCAGGTGCCGCCTGTTTTTTCTTCAATAGCCGGCAACGTATCCCGCAACATCTGTTCGGCCAGATCGCCCTGGTCGGCCGGTTGATTCGACGGTTCGGTACAAATATGCGTGATATGCGCTGCGACGCCCGCCTCTGACAGGATCGGACTGAGATCCAGACGCTGTTGCCGTTCGGTAACACCCGGTTTCGCTTCGAGTAAGTCTGTCCGCCCCACCAGCTCTACCAAACTGCGTACACCCAGTTCGGCCATGAGCTCCCGGACTTCTTCGGCGACCAGACGGAAGTAGTTGATTGCCATATCCGGCAGACCGATGAAATGTTTTGTGCGCAGCACAGTATTTTGCGTCGCGACGCCGGTCGCACAATTGTTCAGATGACAAATTCGCAAATACTTGCAACCCAACGCAACCAATGGTGCAGTCCCAAAACCAAAACTCTCCGCCCCGAGCATTGCCGCCTTGATAACATCCAGCCCGGTCTTCAGACCGCCATCGGTCTGCACCCGCACTTTGCCACGCAAGTCATGCCGTCTTAGGGTCTGGTGTGTCTCGGCCAAGCCTATCTCCCATGGGCTGCCGGCATATTTGACTGACGTCAGCGGACTGGCACCGGTGCCGCCATCGTGTCCCGAGATCGTGATCAGGTCGGCATAGCATTTGGCGACACCGGCCGCGATGGTTCCTACACCAGGTTCGGCCACCAGTTTCACCGATACCAGTGCGTCAGGATTGACTTGCTTGAGGTCAAAAATAAGCTGCGCCAGATCTTCAATGGAATAGATGTCGTGATGCGGTGGCGGTGAAATCAAACCGATACCGGGGCGGGCAAAACGCAATCGCGCAATCGTCTCGTCCACTTTGTGGCCTGGCAGCTGACCGCCCTCACCGGGTTTTGCGCCCTGCGCCATCTTGATCTGTATTACCTCAGCGTTGACCAGGTATTCCGGTGTTACGCCAAAACGACCGGATGCAATCTGTTTGATCTTCGATGTCTTTTCAGTACCGTGACGCGCCGGGTCTTCGCCACCCTCGCCTGAGTTTGAGCGGGCGCCGATCCGGTTCATGGCAATAGCGAGCGCCTCGTGAGCTTCCGGGGACAAGGCACCGAGCGACATGCCCGCGCAATCAAATCGGGCGGTAATGGCCTCGACCGGTTCAACTTCGTCCAGCGGTACGGGTTTATTGATTTTTCGCAAATGAAGCAGATCGCGCAGCGTTGCGTCGGGCCGTTCATTAACGACACGAGCGAATTCATCGTAGGTCTTTTTGTCGCCCGTACGAGCGGCCGCTTGCAGCGTCGCGATGACCTCGGCGTTATACATGTGATACTCGCCGCCATGGACGTACTTCAACAGGCCGCCATGTTCAATCTTTTCACTATGCCGCCAGGCGCGGGTGGCCAGTTCGCGCTGATCATTTTCCAGATCGGCAAAATCGGCGCCCTGCAGCCGGCTGGTCGTACCGGTAAAACAACGCTCGACGATGCTGTCGTGTAAACCAACGATTTCAAAGAGCTGTGCACCCCGATAGCTGGCTACCGTCGAGATACCCATCTTGGACATGATTTTCAGCAGGCCCTTGCGGATACCCCGGCGATAACTTCGTCCGAGCTGGCGTTTTTGATAATCGGCCTTGATCTCACCGGTGCGTGTCATATCGAACAGCACCTGGTATGCCAGATAAGGATAAACCGCGGTCGCACCATAACCGATCAAACATGCGAAGTGATGCGGATCGCGTGCGGTGCCCGTCTCAACGATAATATTGCAATTGCAGCGCAAACCCGTCTCAACCAGCCGCTGATGCACGGCGCCTGTTGCAAGCAACGCATGTACCGGTACGGTATCCGGACTGATATTGCGATCGCTGAGCAACAAAACCTGCTTGCCGGCACGGGCCGCCGATTCAGCTTGCTCGCAAATAGCGTCCAGTGCAGCAGTCAGCTTCACTGTGCAGTCAACATTCAGCTCAATAAATTCATGGCTGACATGGGGTCTTTGTGTTGAGAGTATCTGTGCGAGCTTGCGTTGCGCGAGTACCGGCGAGTTGAGCACTATTTGCCAGGCGTGTTCCGGCCCGGGCGCAAAGAGATTACATTCGGCACCTATCTGGGTTTGTAACGACATCACCACGGTTTCACGCAGTGAGTCGATTGGCGGATTCGTGACCTGGGCGAACTGCTGCCGGAAATAGTCATAAAGCGAACGCACGCGACCTGACATGACGGCAATCGGCGTGTCATCGCCCATCGAGCCCACCGCTTCTCGCTCAGTTTCGGCCAGCACGCGAATGACGTCGGTACGTTCCTCAAAAGACACGCCAAACATTTTCTGGTATTGGGCCAGCGTATCGGGATCCACGGGTTTGTTGATCAGTTGCAGGTCATAGAGATCCGACTCTAGATAACGCACGCCGTCCTTTAGCCACTTCTTGTACGGTGCACGCGACTTGAGAATGTCGTCGATGTCGGAATTGTGCAGCAACTGGCTGGTGGCCAGGTCAACCGCCAACATCTCGCCCGGCCCCAGTTTGCCTTTGGCCAGAATTTCTTCGGGCTCGCAAGCGTAAACACCAGTCTCCGAGGCAATGGTGATGATGCGATCACGTGTGACGGTATAACGTGCCGGACGCAGACCGTTACGGTCCAGTACACATATGGCATAGCGACCGTCACAGGCAACGATGCCGGCCGGTCCGTCCCACGGTTCCAGGTGCGGCGCATAGAATTCGTAGAAAGCACGCACGTCCGGATCGACAGCGCTGACCGTCTGCCACGCGGGTGGAATTAACAGACGCAATGCCTGCAACATGTCCAGCTGCCCGGCCAACAATACTTCAAGCATGTTATCCAGTGACGCCGAGTCCGACCCGAACATCGATACCAGAGGCTGCAACTCCGTCAGGTCCGGTAGCAACGGCGATTGCCACACACTGGCGCGCGCCTGTGCCCAGTTGCGATTGCCCTGAATCGTGTTGATCTCACCGTTGTGTGCCAACAAGCGAAACGGTTGTGCCAGACGCCACTGTGGCAATGTGTTGGTGGAGAATCGCTGGTGGAAGACACAGACTGAGGAACTCAGCTTTGGATTGAGCAGGTCAGGATAAAAAGTGTCCAGATTGGCCGGCATCACCATTGCTTTGTAGGAAAGCGTACGTGCAGACAAGCTGGCAACGTAAAAGACCGGGTCACGATTACGCAAGGTGTTTTCGACTCGGCGCCGAACGACAAATAGTTTCCGCTCGAACTCTGCGTCATCCATGTCGTCAGCGGCGTTGACGAAAATCTGCTCAATTCTTGGCAGTGTTTCCAACGCGGTTTCGCCACAGGCTTGCGAGTCGACCGGAACCTCACGCCAACCGGCAGTGGCAAGACCGACCGCAACTAACTCCGACTCCATGCAGTCGCGAGCCGCCCGCGCCATGTCGTCGACGGTGTTAAGAAAAACTAATCCCGCCGCAAATCTTGTATTTAGGCTAATACCCGACGTTTTTGCGACGGCGCGCAGAAAGCCTTCGGGTTGTTTGAGCAGCAGGCCGCAACCGTCGCCGGACTTGCCGTCGGCGGCCACTGCACCACGGTGGGTCAGACGGCACAACGAGCGTATCGCCGCACGAACCAGCGCGTGGCTGGCTACGTCGTCCATCTGCGCGGTGAGACCAAAACCGCAGCTATCGTGTTCGAATTCGCTGCTATAAAGCCCGCTACGCCTATGTTTATCCACAGGCTCCCCCTCCCGTGATGCCCTCATCACGGTGTTGTAATCATGTATCGCGGACTGTTCGAGTGCGCTGATATGAGACCTGAACATATCGGATCAGGCCAACGCAAAGCAAGCCTTCAGACCGACAAAGAGGCCAGTGACTGCCCGGAGCGAACTTGTCCGGGCCATTCCTTGCGATCCGGCCCGTACCTGTGTTATCACTACGGCTATGTTGAACGCACACATTACCGTTTCCATTTCGCGACGTCGCCGTACAGGAGCTAACGCTGCGGCTGGGTAGTACGCGTCAACCAAGAATCATATAAGCCCAGCCACATGGCTGGGTTTTTTTTTACCTTCGACAAGCGGGGCAGGAGTTACACAAGGCGATGCGGCATTTTTTGACGACAGAAACCTGGTCACGGACAGAGCTTCAAGCCCTGCTCGATCTGGCAGCGCAGCTAAAACAGGGTGAGCACGGCGCCACGCTGGCCGGCAAGTCTGTCGCATTGTTGTTTTTCAATCCTTCCATGCGCACGCGCACCTCATTTGAAATCGGCGCATTTCAGCTTGGCGCACATGCAGTAGTGCTTGCACCCGGTCGCGATGCATGGCCACTGGCATTTGAACCGGGTGGTGTGATGGACGGGACCGCCGAGGAACACGTGGTCGAGGCTGCTCGTGTTTTGTCGCGTTACTGTGATCTGATTGCTGTGCGAGCTTTTCCCAAATTCCAGGATTGGCAAATCGACCGGCAGGATCGGGTGCTGCAAGCATTTGCTGAGCATGCAACGGTACCGGTCATCAACATGGAAACTATTGTGCATCCCTGCCAGGAGCTTGCACTCATGCATACGCTGCAAGAACACCTCGGCATGTGTGATGGCAAGAAATTTCTGTTGACCTGGACCTATCATCCGAAACCGCTCAATACCGCGGTGGCCAACTCAGCGCTGTTGATCGCCAGCAAGTTCGGAATGAATGTCACCCTGCTTTGTCCCAGCGAAGAATACTTACTCGACCCACGGTACATGGATGCGGCACATACCGCCGCCCATGCCAGCGGCACTTCGGTGACAGTGACACACGACATCGATAGTGCTTATGCGGATGCGGATGTGGTTTACGCAAAGAGTTGGGGTGCCCTGCCCTATTTCGGCAACTGGGAAGAGGAAAAACCCCTGCGCGATGCGAACCGGCATTTCATCGTCGACGAGCACAAAATGCTAAGGACCAATAACGCCTTGTTCAGCCATTGCCTGCCGCTGCGTCGGAATATCAAAGCGACCGACGAGGTAATGGATGCCGATTACTGCATTGCAGTTGACGAGGCCGAGAATCGCCTGCACGTGCAAAAGGCTTTGATGACCACGCTGGCCGGAGGACTATCCGAATGACAGACAAAACAATCGTGTTGGCATTTTCCGGCGGGCTGGACACCAGCTTCTGTGTGCCGTGGCTCACAGAACAAGGCTATGCGGTAACAACGCTGTTTGTCGATACCGGCGGCGTGGAGGCAAATGAACGGGACTACATCGCTCAACGGGCCGTGGAGCTCGGTGCTGTAAAGCATGTAGCCGTTGATGCCGCGCAGGACATCTGGCAGGAAGTTGTCGTACCACTTGTGCGCGCCGGTGAATTTTACCAATCGCAGTATCCGTTACTGTGTTCAGATCGCTATGTCATCGTACGTAAGGCGCTGGAACTGTGCGATGAACTCGGAACGCGTCACTTCGCACACGGTTGTACCGGCATGGGCAACGATCAGGTGCGTTTTGACCTGACCACCCAGGCGCTGGGTAACTATCAGATCGTCGCTCCGATCCGTGAGATACAACAACGTGATCGTCAGGTACGGGAGTTCGAAAAATCGTACTTACAGGAACGTGGCTACGCCGTACGCGACAAGACCAGCACCTATACCATTAACGAAAACCTGCTCGGTGTTACGATTTCCGGTGCGGAGATTGACCGCTGGGAAACACCAGGCCCCGATACCCGGCAACTGACCCGGCCACGCGGGGAATGGCCTGACCAGCCGTTGCAAATCGCGATCACTTTCGAGGCGGGAATCCCTGTTGCTCTTGATGGGGAGTCCCGTCCAGGCCCCGACATGCTTGCTGAACTCAACCGGCGTTTTGGCGCCTATGGTGTAGGTCGTGGCATCTACACCGGCGACACGAATGTCGGCCTGAAGGGTCGCATAGTCTACGAAGCACCTGGATTGACGGCCCTGGACGTGGCACATCGGGCGCTGGAGGAGGCTACCTGCACCCGTCACCAGAACCGCTTCAAGCCGGTTGCTGCCAGGCAATGGGCAGAACTGGTTTACCAGGGTTTTTTCTATGAGCCGCTAAAGACTGATCTCGAGGCGTATCTCGCCTCCGCACAGTCCGCTTTGAATGGCACGGTCACACTGCTAACACACGGCGGCACCGTTGATGCGGTAGCGATCGAATCCGACCATCTGCTGGTCAACGACAGTGCTACGTATGCCCAGTCCGCCGACTGGACATCGGCGGAGGCACAGGGATTTATCAAATTGTTTGGGCAGAGCTCTGCCGTTTGGGCAAAAGTCAATAAAGATCTTGCGGCGAGCCGTCGAGACGGCGACGATTCCGTAGGAGCGGCTTCCAGCCGCGATCGCAGATGAACACGTCGCTGAAACAAACGCTCGATCATCTGGCGGCGCTGGTGGCTTTTGATACGCAAAACCCGCCCAGGGCAATAGACCGCACGGGCATCTTTGCCTATCTGTCCGAGCACCTGACTGGTTTTGAATTAACACTGGACGACCTCGGAGACGGTAGCGTCAACTTGCTGGCCAAACGGGGTCGGCCGAAAACGCTATTCAATTTTCATATCGACACGGTGCCGGTCTCGCCGGCCTGGAACACCGACCCTTTCACACTACAGGTCGATAGCGAGCACGCCACTGGTCTGGGCGCCTGCGATATCAAAGGCGCGGCGGCCTGCATGTTGACGGCGGCGGCGTGCAGCCAGGGCGATCTCGCACTGTTATTCAGTTCTGACGAAGAAGCGGGCAGCAGTCGTTGCATCAAACAGTTTCTCGCCGGCAATCATGACTACGACCATGTGATCGTGGCGGAACCGTCTGGCGCGTGCGCGGTGCTGGCGCACCGTGGCATCGCCACCGCACAGATGACGTTTGATGGCGTAGCCGGGCATGCCAGCGCAGAACGTGCATCCGATGACAGCGCCATACACCGTGCAACACGCTGGGCAGTGCGCGCACTCGATTTCGCCGGCGAACAGAAAAGTAAGTCGTACGAAAACCTGCAGGGCATCCGTTTCAATATTGGGCGCATCGAAGGGGGTATCAAACCCAACATGATCGCAGCGGATACTCTCGTAAAATTTGGCGTGCGCACGCTGCCGGGGCAAGACGGATCAAAACTACTGACCGATTTCCGCAACCTCGCCGAACCCCATGAAGTAGCCAGCTTCGAACCGGTCTTTCTGGCGCCATCGCTGCCGGCAAGAGACAGTCAATTAGACCAAGGCAAACAGTTGGCGGAGTCACTGGGATTGCCACTTGCTGATGCGGTCGACTTCTGGACCGAGGCCGCGTTGTTTTCTGCCGCAGGCCTGACCGCAATCGTGTACGGCCCCGGTGATATCGCCCAGGCTCACAACGCCGACGAATGGGTTGCGCTAGCACAGTTGGCGCAGGTGACCGAAACCTACACAAGACTCATCCAATGAATTCACCAAACAAACAACTACGTACCGTAATTCGCCGGTTGCTGGGCAACCTGGGCAACGAGAAGGAAATTCAGCAGTATCTGCAACGTTACTCCGATCTCGACGCTGATCAGTTTGCTGTTATCAAGATTGGCGGGGCGACGCTGAAATCCGATCTCAGAGAACTGACCTCTTCTTTGGTTTTTCTGCAGCAAGTCGGACTGACGCCCATCGTGGTGCATGGCGCCGGACCACAACTCAATGCGGCATTGGCCGAGCGCGGTATTGATACACAAATTCGCGACGGGCTCCGGGTTACCTCTCCTGCTGTCCTACAGACTGCGCGACAGGTATTTATGCGGGAAAATCTTACGCTCGTAAAAGCGCTGCGTGAGGCCGGCACCCAGGCGGTTTCGATTACCAACGGCGTATTCGAGACGCGCCTGCTCGACAGCGGCAAATACGGCATGGTCGGAAAAGTCAGCAATGTGCACCCGGATATCGTGCGCCATTCGCTCGAGAGTCACATCGTGCCGGTGTTGTCTCCGCTGGGCGAGACTGTCGATGGGCAAATCGTCAACGTCAATGCCGATGTGGCCACGCAAGCGCTCGTCAACGAACTACAACCGCTGAAAATCATATTCCTTACCGGCACCGGTGGCATCATAGATGCCGACGGCAAGGTCATTCCCTCAATCAATCTGGCCACCGATTACGAAAAATTGATGCAACAGGACTGGCTGCACTCTGGCATGCGGCTGAAGCTGGAGCAGATCAACTCACTGCTGCGCGATATCCCCCACACGTCGTCCGTTTCGATCACCCGGCCGGGGTTGCTGGCCAAAGAACTCTTTACACATCGTGGGTCTGGGACTTTCGTGCGTGTTGGTGAACGCATTGTCGTTTATGACGATTGGGACAGTGTCGATATGCAACGCTTGCGTAAGCTGGTTGCGTCTAGCTTCGGCCGGTCTCTGGCTGAGGACTACACTGGAAAGACCGAGCTTGCTGCAGCCTATGTAAGCGACACCTATCATGCAGCTGCCATCGTAGTGAACGGCGGGCTGGCTGCACGACTGGACAAATTTGCAGTAACCGAACAGGCGCAGGGCGAAGGTCTCGGTTCCGCATTGTGGGCACGGCTACGCAAGGCACACCCGTCGTTGTATTGGCGCGCGCGTCCGGACAATCCAATCAATCGCTTTTATTTTCAGCATTGCGACGGCTGCATCAAAGGCGACGCCTGGAACGTCTTCTGGTACGGAATCGATGACATGAAGACGATTCGCAATTGCGTGGATCGTGCCATGTCGGCAAGGGAAACACTGACCTGAGTACATATTTATGACTGCATCACCGATAAAACTGGGTTTGGTAGGCGCGCGGGGCTACGTTGGCCTGGAACTCATGCGCCTCATTGGCGACCATCCCGGCCTCCAACTCGGCTATGCGAGCTCGCGTGAGCTGGTTGGGCAACGCTTGGTCAAACACGTCAAGAACGCCGATCCAGATTTGCGCTTTGAAACGCTTGACGCTGAGGCTGTTGCTAAACGCGACGTCGATATCTGCGTGCTGGCCCTGCCCAACGGCCTGTCTGATAATTACGCGGCCAAACTAAAAAAAACGAATACGATCATCGTCGATCTCAGTGGCGATCACCGTTTCGACAACCAGTGGCACTATGGCCTGCCGGAACTGTCGCGAAATGAACGCGAAGGCCGCCTGTGTATCAGCAACCCCGGTTGTTATGCCACTGCCATGCAGCTTGCAATCGCTCCGTTACGGAACTTTGTCAGTGAGCCACCACATTGTTTTGGCGTCTCGGGTTACAGCGGCGCGGGCACGAAACCATCGAAGAAAAATGATGCAACCCTGTTAGCCGGCAACCTGCTGCCTTATCAGCCCATCGGTCATCTGCACGAGCAGGAAGTGAGTCATCGCCTCGGTACCGAGGTGCGCTTTTTCCCACATGTCGCGGAATTTTTTCGCGGCATATCGATGACCGTAACCATGACACTCGACAAATCGATGACCCATGGTGATGTGCGCATGTGCTATGAGCGGGTTTACGCCAGTGAACCCCTTGTACACGTGACTGATGAAGTGCCGCTGGTAGCGGACAGCGTCGGCCGGCATCACGCGACGGTCGGAGGCTGGCAACTGTCTGCCAACGGACGTCGTCTGGTCGTGTTTTCTACACTCGACAACCTGCTCAAGGGCGCAGCCACGCAGGCAATCCAAAATATCAACCTGGCATGTGAGCATGCCGAGCTGGAGGGCCTGGACGATGAATTATCTGTGGGGCAATAACACAACGGACGTTGACGAACGCGTCATGCGGTTTCTGGCTGCGGATGACGTGATCCTCGATCGCCAGCTATTGCACTACGATATTCAGGCAACCGTCGCACATGTCGAAGGGCTGGCCAGGATCGGTTTGCTGTCGCCAGCCGAACAATCGGATCTATGCACGGGGCTCGATGAATTGGCGCGGCAAGTCGCCGACGGAAAATTCGTACTGGACGAACGTTATGAGGACGGTCATTCAGCGATCGAGGCGTGGCTGGTCGAACGCTTGGGCGAAGTCGGAGAGAAAGTACACACCGGCCGCAGCCGCAACGACCAGGTGCTGGTGGCCACACGGTTGTTCATGCGTGATGCGTTAGAGGAGCTGGTCGGGCACTGTCGCGTCACAGCAGAAGCCTGTCTGGCACAAGCCCGTGACTACGCACACACCCCGATGCCTGGCTACACGCATATGCAACGCGCCGTCGTGTCGTCGGTCGGTACCTGGTTTGCCGGTTTTGCAGAGGCGTTTATCGACAATGCAGTATTGGCCGAAGCATCACACAACTGGATTAACGCCAACCCGCTCGGCACCGCTGCCGGTTACGGCGTGAATCTGCTACTGGATCGCGATTACACTACCAGCGCCCTTGCGTTCGATCGCCTGCAACTCAACCCCGTTTACACGCAAAACAGCCGAGGCAAATTTGAGTTACAGGCGCTCAACAGCCTGGGTCAGGCATTGCTGGATGTCCGGCGTTACGCCTGGGATTTGAGTTTATTTACCAGCAGCGAGTTCGGCTTTGTGAAACTGCCCGAACAGCTCACGACCGGTTCATCGATCATGCCCAACAAACGTAATCCCGATCTGATCGAGTTATTGCGTGCCACGCATGGCGTGGTTCAGGGCGCCATCACTGAGATGCATGCAGTGTTGTCACTACCCAGCGGCTATCACCGTGACCTGCAAACTACGAAGGGACCGTTACTGCGTGCTTTCGCGCGGGGACTGGAGGCCATGTCCTGTATGCCGGCGTTGATTCTGAGCACAAGCTTCAACGAGGAAAAACTGCGAGGTGCAATCGAGCCTGCCATGTATGCAACCGATCAGGCGATCGAAAATGCCCGGCAGGGCATGCCGTTCCGCCAGGCCTATCGGGCAGCAAAAACTGATCTCGTCGACACGACCGAGAGCACACCAGAGGAGAGCCTGACCAAAAAAGTCTCGCCCGGTGCCGCCGGCAATCTCTGCCTGGAAACCCTGGAACAGCGACTCGCAAAGCTGACGCGGGCAAAAGTGCCAAAATAAGCGCATGGTTTGGTTATTAGCCCTAACTCTGTTGTCCATGGTGGCTTGCTATCAGATCGCGAAGTCACGACAGGCTGACGTCGTATTCTGGGTGGTTATTGCTCTGTTGATTGGGCCACTCGCCATTCCTTTCGTGTTCAGAGCCAAACGCAAAACCTGAACAACGCAACGCCGCCAGGCCAGCGGGCCGTCTCGGCCCCACCACAAAGCCCTGCGGGAAATTCAGTCTACGTTCATCCAGTCTGCGCTTAAATAGACGCAACGCTCAGCAATAGACATGCAAGAGGTTGCTATGAACTTTTCAAGGTCCGGCACCGGCCGGCACATACAATTCATGATTGCGTTGATACTTGCAATCAGCACGAATAACATCGCCCTGGCTGAAGACAGTGCGCAAATGGTGCGTTCCACCGCAGGTTTCAAAAGCGATCGTGGCACTGCAGATCGACACGACCCGGCTACGCTGCAAGACTACGACGTGAAAGCGAAATCTACGCCGGCACGCTCTGAAAAACAGAGCTCAGTCGGCGCACAAAACCTGAATTGTTGCCCATACCGGATCTATTCGGCGCGCACGCAGCTCTTTGACGACCTGGACCTGGACGGCTTTTACACCTATCTGCGGGTGAGTATGGATATCGATACGGATTATTTCGATGCGCAATTGTTCGTGCAGGTTTACCTGCGTGGTGAAATTGGCAACTGGTTTCGGGTATTCGACAGTGAAGTGTTCACCATCTATGGCAATTCCGGTCTGGACGATTATGAAGTCGAAACTGAATTGCTCTCAGGCTTCCCGCCGGATTACTACGACGTGCTCATCGAAGTCTACGACGCCTACACAGGTGAGCTGGTGCTGGAATATGGTCCGGCAGAAAGCCCGGCCCTGAGCCTGTTGGCCATGGAGGACGTCATCCTGGACAATCGATCGTTGCCCCGGGCTGCGTTATCCAGCGGTGGCGGCGGATCCCTGTCGATCGCTTTGTTAGGGCTGTTGCTGTGCCTGGCTGCCCGGCGATCCGGTATCGCCCCGGCGCGGCATCTGTAACTGCGGCTACGCGAGAAATCGCACCAAAAGGGTGCGACACCACCGGCCCGATGCGCCAAAGTCCTTGCGGCAGTAACAACCCGCTCCCCCACCACATCCCCAAGCGCTTGATTCTCATTGATTCCTGGCTGTTGGCATGAATCATGCTTTGGAGTCTTCCGTTGGTGCCAAATGGTTGGGACTCTAGGGGGATACTTCGATGCTACGCAAGACTCTCATCGGCGCACTACTGATCACGACGATACCGGCTTATGCCGACGTCTCCGGCAATATTGGCTGGCAGAGCCACTATATCTATCGCGGAATCCCCCAAAGCACGTCCTCAGCCCAAGGTGGCGTCGACTTCGAAAAAAGTGGCTTCTATCTGGGTACCTGGGCGGCAGATGTCGGCCAGGGTGCAGAAATCGACGGCTATGGTGGTTATGGCTGGACCGCAGGTGACTTTAGTTTTGGCATCGGCGCCACGGGCTATTTCTACACGGACAAGTTCGATGACACCTACCAGGAAATAAATCTCAGCGCAGGCTTCGATTTCGTCACGCTGGATTACGCCGGCGGAAAATACGATAACTTCACCGGCCCGACTCTGGACTACAGCTTTAGCTCATTGACCTTTGAACACGAAAGCGGCTTGTATGCCGTACTCGGAACTTTTGGTCAGGACTTTGATGGCAACTACTACTCCGCCGGTTACGGCTTTGAAGTAGAAGGCGTTGATCTGTCGCTCGAGTGGGTGTACAGCGACAACGACCTGTTGGGCGGAAACAAAGAATCCAATCTGGTATTTGGAATCAGCAAGGGTTTTGACTTCAATCAGTAAACGAGCGCGAGTCCGGAAGGACGGGAGAAGAATACGTGGATAGAGTAATTGAGCTGAGCTACGCACTCGATACTTTCTATTTTCTGATGTGCGGTGCGCTGGTCATGTGGATGGCTGCGGGCTTCACGATGCTCGAAGCCGGTCTCGTGCGTGCCAAGAATACGGCCGAGATATTGACCAAGAACGTGGGGCTGTATGCAGTAGCGTGCATCATGTACATGCTCTGTGGTTACGGCATCATGTATGGCGATGCCATCAATGCGTTCATTCCCGGCATCGGCATGCTGGGTGCAGACGACAATACGGCGCAAGCCGTACTGGCCGGCGGCGTGGACGCACCGTATTACTCAAATCTGTCGGATTTTTTCTTCCAGGTTGTTTTCGTGGCAACAGCCATGTCGATAGTTTCAGGCGCGGTTGCCGAACGCATGAAACTCTGGGCGTTTCTTCTGTTTGCTGTGGTCATGACGGGCTTCATCTATCCGGTGCAGGGATTCTGGAAATGGGGCGGCGGATTCCTCGAGCAGGCCGGTTTCCTGGATTTTGCGGGCTCCGGTGTCGTACATATGACGGGTGCAGCGGCAGCATTGGCCGGCGTGCTATTGCTCGGTGCCCGCAAGGGTAAATACGGTCCCGATGGAAAGATCCTGGCGATCCCGGGCTGCAACCTGCCACTCGCAACGCTGGGTACTTTCATACTCTGGCTGGGGTGGTTCGGCTTCAATGGCGGTTCGGAGTTGAAAGTGTCGGATGTCGGTGAGGCAAACTCGGTTGCGCTGGTATTCGTCAACACCAACATGGCAGCTGCTGGCGGACTTATGGCGGCGTTGTTTCTGGCGCGGGCCTTGTTCGGCAAAGCCGACCTGACCATGGCGCTCAATGGCGCGCTGGCCGGTCTCGTGGCGATCACTGCCGAACCACTCACCCCAACACCGTTGTTGGCAACGGCAATCGGCGCCGTGGGTGGACTGATCGTTGTAACCGCGATCGTCTCCATCGACAAGCTCAAAATCGACGACCCGGTGGGCGCAATATCGGTTCACGGCATAGTCGGAATCTGGGGTCTGTTGGCCGTTGTAATATCAAATCAGGGTGAATCCGGTTCCGTCTGGTTGCAGCTACTGGCGCAGTTACTCGGCATCACCGTTATCTTTGCCTGGGTCTTTGGCACCAGCTTCGCAACCTGGTGGTTGATTCGAAAGATCATGGGTATCCGGGTATCCGAACAGGACGAATTCGAAGGTGTAGACGTGAGCGAATGCGGTCTGGAAGCCTATCCTGAATTCACATTGGGTGTCGGCCGCAGCGGTACCACCCCCGGCGCGTTAACCTCGGCGTACAGTACACAGCACGTTCTAGATTCTTGAAAGGAACAAAACACTGCCAGGATCTAGTGGCAACATGGACAGACTGCTTTCGGGGTCTGTCCCCTGTTCTTTTTCCTCGGGCCTATGCGCGCAATGCGTGTCGCGTGTGTTCGATGCGGCTCACGACCGCCGTGCCAACATCGCGTGTCGACATGGCACTTGCGGAATCGGCACACAGGTCAGGTGTTCTTGCACCGGTATCGATCGCTTCGGCAACTGCTGTCTCAACAGCTACCGCCTCGTCGTTTAAATTGAGGGAGTGCCGCAGCAACATGGCCGTACTGAGAATTGCAGCATAGGGATTGGCGATACCCTTACCGGCGATATCCGGTGCCGAACCATGTATCGGCTCGTAAACGCCCGGGCCATCGGCACCCAGCGAAGCCGATGGCAACAGTCCCATCGACCCGGCCAACATCGACGCCTCGTCGGTGAGGATGTCGCCGAACATGTTTTCAGTAACGATGACGTCGAAGTCCGCGGGGCGACTAAGCAGGTGCATTGCGGCGGCATCGACGAGCAGGTGTTCCAGGCTGAGATCAGGAAATTCCTCGCGCACGACTCGATCGACCGTAATGCGCCATAGTCTCCCCGTTGCCAGCACATTCGCCTTGTCGACCGACGTCAAACGTCCACGGCGTTTTTGTGCCAGCCGGCACGCGACACGAACAACGCGCTCAATTTCGTCTGTGGTATAGCTGCACAAGTCGCTAGCCGTAGTATTGGTCTGTGTTTTGTCGCCGAAGTAGATACCACCGGTCAGTTCACGCACTACAATAATGTCAACGTTGCGCAACAGCTCCGCTTTGATTGGCGAGGCAGTACAGAGTTCCGGGTGTGGTACCACAGGTCTGAGATTGGCAAAAAGCCCAAGTTCCTTGCGCATAGCCAGCAGCCCCTGCTCGGGGCGCACGTCCGCTTCGGGATCTGACCACTTTGGCCCGCCTACGGCACCAAGCAAAACCGCGTCGGATTGACGACACAACTCCAGCGTTGCCTCCGGCAGCGGATCGGCGCCGGCGTCGATTGCCGCACCACCAATGAGTGCCTCGCGAAATTCAAATTCGTGACCGTAAGCCGCAGCAATCGCCTCGAGCACCCGCACCGCCTCGGTGGTGACTTCGGCACCGACGCCATCGCCAGGTAATACGGCGATTACTGCCCGCAAGGGTGCGATCTCTCGTATGTGCTGATTGCCTGCTCCTGGCTTAGCAAATAGCCCAGGGGATCGACCCCATATAACAAACAGTGTCGCGCGAAACTGTCGATCGAAAACACGCACTGCGTGCCGTTTGGCAGCCGCAGCACACTATGGCCAATATCGATTGTCACCTCGCACCGGGGATTTGCCAGCAGCCACTGATGCGTATCGTCATTGACTTCAACAGGCACGATGCCATTTTTCAGTGCATTTGAGCGAAAGATATCGGCGATGCTGGTGCTCACAACAGCACGAAAGCCAAAGTCGCGCAAAGCCCAGGCCGCATGCTCACGCGACGAACCGCAACCAAAGTTGTGACCAGCCACAAGCACACCACAATCATTGGCCTCGGTCTTGTTCAGCACAAAATCCTCAATCGAATCGCCTTTGTCGTCAAAACGCCAGTCGGCAAAAACATATTTGCCGAGACCATCCTGATCCGTTGTCGTCAGAAAACGTGCCGGAATAATTTGATCCGTATCGATATCGGAGTTGGCTATGACAACCGTTTTTGATCGCAATTGGGTAATGGGTTCCATCGGGGAATGACCTTAGTTGAGGAATTGTCGCGGGTCGCTGATACAACCGGAAACCGCTGCGGCTGCGGCGGTTAACGGACTGGCCAAAAACGTACGCGCACCAGTGCCCTGGCGGCCCTCGAAATTCCGGTTGCTCGTGCTGACGGCATATTGCCCCGGTCCGACGCTGTCTCCGTTCATCGCTATACACATCGAACATCCCGATTCACGCCACTCCGCCCCGGCGTCGACAAACACCTGGGCCAGACCTTCTGCTTCGGCACGACGCTTGATCTCTTGCGAACCTGGAACAACCAGCATGCGAACACCCGAAGCAACACGACGCCCTGCCATGAGCACAGCGGCCTGGCGCAGATCACTAAGTCTGGCGTTTGTACAACTGCCCACAAATACCACATCAATCGGCCGGCCCATCAGCGGCTCTCCGGGTGCAATACCCATATAGTCCAGCGCCCGGTTGAGCGCGGCATCACCCTCGTTCGCCGGCACACGGCCGGTAATCGGCATCATCATGCCGGGATTTGTGCCATAAGTGATCATCGGCTCCAACGCCGTCGCGTCAAAGTGGATCTCCTTGTCGAAAGCTGCGCCTTCATCGGTCTTCAGTTGTTGCCAACGAGCCACTGCGTGATCCCAATCCGTGCCAGTCGGACACATCGGCCGGCCTTCCAGGTAGTGATAAGTCGTCTCATCTGGCGCTATCAAACCGGCACGCGCACCGGCCTCGATAGACATATTGCACACAGTCATACGCGCATCCATGGACATGGCAGAGATCGCATCGCCGCGATACTCAATAACATGGCCAGTACCACCGTCTACGCCGATCTTGCCAATGATCGCCAGTATCAAGTCTTTTGCAGTAACGGACTTACCCAAGGTGCCCTTGATGTTGATTCCCAGGGTTTTTGGCTTGCGTTGCAACAAGCTTTGCGTTGCCAACACATGGGCAACCTCGGTGGTACCTATTCCAAAGGCCAGGGCACCAAACGCGCCATGCGTGCTGGTATGACTGTCACCACACACAATCGTGCTGCCAGGCTGGGTGGCACCGAGCTCCGGACCCATCACGTGCACGATGCCACGCTGCTTGCTTTTGAGATCGTACAGTTCAATACCGAACTCTTTGCAATTGCCTTCCAGCGTTGCAATCTGGTTTTGTGCGGCGCCTTTTGGCATTCCGCCATACAGTACGTCTGCCCGGGTCGGTGTCGAGTGATCCATAGTGGCCAATGTGCGCTCGGGTCGACGTACACGCAGACCGCGTTCTCGCAGCGAGCTAAATGCCTGCGGCGATGTCACTTCGTGTATCAAATGCAGATCTACATAGAGGACCGCTGGAGTCTCTTCAGTCTCGGACGTAACAAGATGGTCCTCCCAAACCTTCTCAAAGAGCGTCTTGGGGCTATTTTCCAATGTTTTGCCTATTTGCGTGAGCAGACACTAACTGGACGAGACGACACGCGCCCGATAGGACGGCGTGTTGCACTCCAGCTCCTGAAGCCAACCCCTTTTATCCTCAGTTTGACCGGAAAACAAACCAAAAAATGCGGTTTGCAACTGTTCAGTCACTGGTCCGCGACAACCTGCACCGATGTCCATACGATCGACAGAACGAATCGGTGTTACTTCGGCTGCTGTGCCGGTGAAAAACAATTCGTCTGCAAAATAGAGCGCTTCGCGTGTGATCGCCTGCTCAATAACTTCCAGACCGGCATCCCGAGCCAGCATCATAATCGTGTCACGGGTGATGCCACCCAGTATCGATGCAGACGATGAGGGCGTGTAAAGGACGCCGTCTTTCACCATGAATAAGTTTTCACCGGCACCTTCGCTCACGGTGCCGTCGGTCGCCAGACCAATGCCTTCGGCGAAACCGAGTCGTTTCGCTTCCATGCTTATGAGCTGACTTGACAGGTAGTTACCCCCAGCCTTGACACCGGCGGGGATGGTATTGGGCGCGACGCGTTGCCACGAAGAGACGCAAACATCGACCCCTTCGGCGAGGCCTTCCGCACCCAGATACGCGCCCCACTCCATTGCAGCGATCGCAACCTCTACCGGCGAGCCGGCTGGTGCAGCCACGCCCAGACCCGCATCTCCACGGAAAGCGATCGGTCGAATATAGGCACCATTGTTCAGACCATTCTCAAGCACCGCCTGCGCGCAGGCGGCAATGATCTCATCCTGGCTAAACGGAATTTCTATGCGATATAGAGCAGCCGAATTAAATAGCCGTTCGATGTGATCGCTCAAACGGAATGCACGTGAGCCTGCGGGCGTATTGTAGACACGCACACCCTCGAAAACTGACGAGCCATAGTGCAACGCATGCGATAAAACATGCACGGTTGCGTTTTCCCAAGGCACAAGCGTGCCGTTACTCCAGATTAATTTGCTTTTCTTTGTTGCCATGGCTAAAGCTCCGTTATGCTTGTGCCGCAATGGGTTGCGGCGTTTTTTTGCTCTGCAGTCTCAGTGATATCCGGTTGACGGTCTGCAAGAATGCAGACGCGCTCGCCTGGATGACATCGGTATTCAAACCATGACCGTGATATTCGCGGCCATTGTATTCCACAATGAGTGTCACATCGCCCTGAGCATCTTCACCCACAGTGACATTGCGCACATCATATTTGCGCAGCGTTGGCGCCACACCGGTCATGCTCTCGATGGCCCGACAGGCAGCTTCTACAGGGCCATGCCCGACCGCGGTTTCCTCATACACCTTGCCATCTGTATGTGCGAGCCTCACGACGGCCGAGGCGCTACGACCGGTACCGGACGATGTGTTCAGTTCGATCAACTGCCACGGTCCGGCATGGCCTGACTCGTTGTTTAAAACCAATGCCTCAATATCAGCATCAAGAATATCTTTCTTGCGATCGGCAAGTTGTTTAAATTCACTGAATACTCGATTTAGTTCCTCATCATCAATTTCAAAACCCAATTCGGAGATACGATCACGCACTGCATGCCGGCCGCTGTGCTTGCCCAGCACCAAACTGGTTTTGGGGATGCCGACATGCTCGGGTCGCATAATCTCGTAGGTAGAGTGGTGCTTGAGCATGCCATGCTGATGAATACCAGCTTCGTGTGAAAAAGCGTTCTCACCCACGATCGCCTTGTTACGCTGCACGTGTAGCCCGGTAACACTTGCCACCAGGCGGCTGGCCGGGTACAGACGCGTGGTATCGATACCCGTATCGCAATCAAAGGCATCTTGACGGGTCTTTAATGCCATCACGATTTCTTCCAGCGAACAGTTACCGGCACGCTCCCCGATACCATTGACCGTGCATTCCACCTGCCGCGCACCTGCCTGTATGGCGGCCAGACTGTTGGCCACTGCGAGACCCAAATCATCGTGACAATGCACACTCAATACGGCTTGATCAATGTTGGGCACATGTTCGTTGAGATACCGAAGCAGTTTTGCAAACTCGTTCGGTACGGCGAAACCGACTGTGTCAGGAATGTTGACAGTGTTCGCACCGGCTTCGATAGCTGCTTCAATCACTTCGGCCAGAAATTCGGGTTCGGTGCGTGACGCGTCCTCAGGCGAGAATTCCACATCGTCGAAATACTTGCGTGCAAGGTTTATGCTTTCTACCAGTCGATTGAGCACTTGTTCCTTGTTCATCGTGAGCTTGTACTTACGATGAATCGGGCTTGTGGCCAGAAAAAGATGCAGCCGCTGACGTGCAGCGGGTCGCAGCGCCTCCCAGGCGTGTTCAA
This sequence comes from Gammaproteobacteria bacterium, assembly GCA_029862165.1. Classification (GTDB taxonomy): domain Bacteria; phylum Pseudomonadota; class Gammaproteobacteria; order Steroidobacterales; family JABDKV01; genus JABDJB01. The sequence goes on along the minus strand of JAOTXU010000003.1, from coordinate 169,645 downwards.
TGTCACTGGCATTGCAACGTGCCAGACCACAAATAACCGGTCCGTCGATCTCTGTTGCCACCGCGCGCACTGCATCAAGATCACCGGGCGAAGCGGCCGGAAAGCCTGCTTCGATAACATCCACACGCAGTTCAGCCAGTAGCGCGGCGACCCGCAGCTTCTCTTTGAAAGTCATGCTGCAGCCCGGCGCCTGCTCGCCGTCTCGCAGTGTGGTATCAAATATCAGCAATTTATCGGTCGCCGTTGCCTGCATGATTACTCCAGATTGATTTAGTAGCCGTAATCCATTTCGCCGATAGGATACATCGGCATAGCCTGCGGTCTGAACGACGGTGCGCGCTCACTCAATGCATCGATCAGCGTGTGCGCCTCGATGTTGCCACCGGTCAATACGAGTCCGACGCGCTGACCAACCAGATCCTCACGCATCTGCATCGCCCCCGCCAGTGACACGGCGCCGGCACCTTCGGCCATCTGGTGTACGGTCGCGGCATAACAGCGGATAGCTGCGTAAATCTCTTCCTCGGATACGAGCAGCATGTCATCGACCAGGCTGCGCATGATACCCATCGTGAAATCGACAGGGATTCGCACAGCCAGACCATCTGCGACCGTTTCGGTAACTACGAAAGGCTGTTTTTTGCCAGTCTGCCAGGCATGGAATTGTGCCGGTGCGTTTTCTGCCTGCACACCGATGATGCGTGTTTTCGAGCTCAGCGTTTTAAATACGAGAGCCGTACCGGAAGCGATACTGCCACCACCGACGGGCACAAAAACCGTATCGAAAGACTGCGCCGACTGCTCCAGCATTTCCAGTGCCAGAGTTGCAACACCGGCGATGAGTTCCGGTTCTTTTGCCGGGTGTACCGAACGTGCGCCCGTTTCCTTCGCAAAGCGTTCGGATGCTGCCCAGGCGGCATCAAAATCGTGCCCTTCCACGACTACCTGGGCGCCCAACGCCGTCATGGCCGCGGTCTTGTCCTCGTTGTTGCCTTCGGGAACAAAAATCGTGCACGGCACTTCGTGTGCTCTTGCTGCATAAGCCAGCGACTGACCGTGATTACCACGCGTGGCTGTGACCAGCCCGAGGCGACGTTCCATAGCCGGCATAACTGCCAACAGATTCAGACCACCGCGAATCTTGAAAGAACCTATTTCGTGTGTGTTCTCCAGTTTGACCTGTGCTTCGCAGCCCAAAGCCTTTGACAACAGTGGGTGTGTAATCAGTGGGGTTGGCGCAAGGCGTTCCCGGATGACCTCTTGCGCCGCGTACACATCATCCAGGCTAACCGGCTGATGGCCGGTTACGTCACTAAGTCCGTGGTCTTTTACTTGGGCACTATTTAACATGCTTCACCCTTTTTCAATACAAGCCGGCGAGTGTCGCTCTGCAGATGCAAGACGTGGCTAACGTCAAACAATTTGTCCAGTTGCCGCATGAGTACATCTATCGAGCGCTCAGCGGACACGACATCAAGTTCCATATCGAGATGCCCGTTGTCTTCCGGGCTCGTAGTGTCGACGCGCGCAAGGGCAAAACCGCGACGTTCGACGAGCCCGAGAATTCGAATAATGGCGCCTTCGGCAGTGTGTACAGAAAGCCTGAGTGTGTATTTCATTTTTTTAAGCCTCATCCATCATTGTGGAATTTGTCATTCCTGGGGGAACCAACGGCCAGACATTGGCTGCCGGATCGATCTGAACATGTGCAAGCACAGGTCCATCTGAATTGAGAATTGTCTGAATAGCGTCGTCGACCTGGTCGCGACGGTCGACACGAAACGCCGGGATGCCAAAGGATTCGGCAACCCGTACAAAATCCGGGTTGTCTGACAAATCGACTTCGCTCTGGCGTCCGTCAAAAAACAAATCCTGCCATTGACGCACCATGCCGAGACAGGAGTTATCCAGCAGCACGATCTTGACCGGCAAGTTGTATCGCTTGATCGTTGCAAGTTCCTGCACATTCATCATGATCGAGCCATCGCCGGTCACGCAGACGACGCAGGCATCCGGTGTGCCCAGTTGTGCGCCGATCGCAGCCGGCAGGCCAAAACCCATCGTGCCCAGTCCCCCACTTGTGAGATGCCGGTCTGGACTGGAAATCTCGCAGTGCTGTGCGACCCACATCTGGTGTTGACCGACATCACAGGTCAGCAGCAGGCGCTCATCCGCTTCTTCCGAAAGCTGACGCAACAAAGCGGGCGCGTACACACCGGTGCCTGGGGCGTCATAACGGTTTTGATGTTCCACTTTGTCCCGCTCGCACTGCGCCTGCCAGGCTTCAATGTCGACTGGCGCCGGCAACTGCGCCAGATTCTTGCTCAGATCACCGAGCAATCCGACATCGGCAGCTCGCAACTTGCCGACCTCACTGGGATCGGCATCCATATGCAAAACCTTTGCCTTAGGCGCGAACCCGTCCAGCTTGCCGGTCGCGCGATCATCAAAACGCGCCCCGACGCAAACCAGCAGATCGGCATCCTGCACAGCCTGATTGGCCGCCCGCGTGCCGTGCATGCCCAGCATGCCGAGACACCGCTCGTGTCGGGTCGGCACGGATCCCAATCCTTTCAAAGTTGTAACGACGGGGATGCCGCTCAATTCCACGTACTGGCGAAACGCCTCCACGGCCTGTGCTATGACTATGCCGCCACCTGCATACAACACCGGTCGCCGCGCTGCGCGCACGAGTTCTCCCGCCTTGCGGATCGAAGCGGCATCGGCACCCGCAACCTGTTGTTGCGGACCGGCCAGCAATGGATGCAAATCTGTTTGCGCAGCCGCAACATCTTTTGGTACGTCAATTAACACCGGACCGGGGCGACCTTCGGCCGCAATGCGGAAGGCTTCACGCATGACTCGCGGTATGTCAGCCACGTCACGCAACAGAAAACTGTGCTTAACAACCGGCATCGTGATACCGAAGATGTCCACTTCCTGAAAAGAGTCAGTGCCCATAAGCGGTGTGGCCACCTGGCCGGTAATCGCAACCATCGGCACGGAATCGGCAAATGCATTCGCGATGCCGGTCACCAGGTTGGTACCACCGGGTCCGGAGGTGGCAATGCAGACACCGACTTTGCCGGTCGCGCGGGCAAAGCCATCGGCCGCCAACGCAGCGCCCTGCTCATGTCGTACCAGTACATGCTTGAGCGAGCTGTCATACAGCGCGTCGTACACGGGCATGATCGCCCCACCCGGATAGCCGAAAACTATCTCGGTACCCTCGGTTTCGAGGCAGGCAACGATTAATTGTGCGCCATTCACGATTGCGAGCCTTAAGCGGCACGCGCCCTCTTTGCTTTAAGCCAGGACATGCATTCCCGCAACTGGCGCCCGACTTTCTCCACAGGGTGTGCGAGGTCCTTGTCCATCAAGCGTTGATACTCTTTTCGACCGTCTGCGTTCTCCTGGATCCATTCACGAGCGAACGTGCCGTCGCGAATCTCGCCCAGCACTTCACGCATCCGCTCGCGCGTATGATCGTCGATCACCCTTGGGCCACGGGTCAGATCGCCGTACTTCGCAGTCTCACTGACAAACTCATGCATCTTGGCCAGTCCGCCTTCGTAAAGCAGGTCGACGATCAGCTTGAGTTCGTGCATGCACTCGAAATAGGCCACCTCGGGCTGGTATCCGGCTTCGGTGAGGGTGTCGAAGCCTTGCAACACCAGTTCGGTCGCGCCACCGCACAGCACTGCCTGCTCACCGAACAAATCGGTTTCGGTCTCTTCGGCAAACGTCGTTTCAAGCACACCGGCGCGAGTGCCGCCGATGCCATGCGCATACTCCAGAGCGCGATCGCGCGCCTGGCCGCTGGCATCTTTCTCGATCGCGAACAGACACGGCACGCCGCGGTCCTGCTCATACTGACGACGCACGAGATCGCCCGGGCCTTTTGGGGCAACCAGAATCACGTCAAGCTCCGCCGGCGCGGCGATCTGGCCGTAGTGAATATTGAACCCATGGGCGAATAACAATGCAGCGCCCGGTTTGATTTGATCGCGAACTTGCTCATATACCGCCGCTTGCGCCATGTCCGGCACCAGAAAAGCAATCAGGTCAGCGTCTTTTGCTGCGGCTTCCGGCGCGGCGACGTCCAAACCGTCGGCTTGTGCCTTCGCCCAGCTCTCGCCATCAGGGCGCAGACCGACGACAACATTGTGGCCACTGTCTTTGAGATTCAGCGCGTGAGCACGACCCTGGCTGCCGTAACCGAGTACGGCGATTCGTGCACCTTCCAGCGTGCTGCTTTTAACGTCATCTTCAACGTAGAGTTTCATTGTCACGACCTCAATCTCAAGTATGTAGGTTAAAAAAAACCCCGCATCCGTTTGGCGGTGCGAGGTTTCTGATGTTCTTGGTGGCTTGCTTTAGCTCAGAATCCCGCTCCTCATGCTAATAAGGACTACGACTACTAGGCTAAGCAGAATAACGGACAGCGCGACCACTCGGTCTATTTCGACCGGGTCGGTTTCGAGCTTTGCGATGTGGGCTTGTACTTTCATTTCAACTGGCTATCCGCAATTACTGATGATGTAATCAACTATCGGACAACTTGTCAACAACCTGAGTAACGTCTTGAGGATATCGATCGCTGGGGTTACACAATTGATAGTTTATCTTTGGCATATGTATCACTTTAAGTTTAATGGCAGCAGATAAACGCAAATATTCCCGGGTCGTCGTCGATGGCCTCGACCGGGCCCCGAGCCGCTCGATGCTACGAGCGGTGGGCTTTAGCGATGACGATTTCAGCCGGCCACAGGTCGGTATTGCATCAACCTGGAGCATGGTCACGCCCTGCAACATGCATATCGACGGACTGGCCCGGGTGGCAGCCGAATCGGTCGACACCGCTGGTGGCAAGAGCCTGATTTTTAACACAATAACGGTGTCCGATGGAATCTCTATGGGCACGCCGGGGATGCGTTATTCACTGGTGTCACGCGAAGTGATCGCCGATTCGATCGAGACGGTGGCCGCGGCCGAAGGCTTCGACGGCATCATCGCAATCGGTGGCTGTGACAAGAACATGCCAGCCTGCGTCATGGCCATGGCGCGGCTGGACCGGCCGGCCATCTTTATATATGGAGGCACGATTCGGCCCGGTGCCGGTCAGCGGGACATCGTTTCTGTATTCGAGGCTGTCGGCGGACATGCCGGCGGAAAGGTCTCCGATGCGCAGCTCACCGAAGTCGAGAGAACCGCTATTCCAGGCCCCGGCTCATGTGGTGGCATGTATACGGCTAACACTATGGCGTCGGCCATCGAGGCATTGGGTCTGAGCCTGCCGAACAGTTCGGCCCAGGAAGCGGTTTCGTCCAACAAGACAGATGACTGCCAGCGCGCCGGCGCGGCGATCTGTCATTTGCTCGAAAACGATATCCGGCCGTCAAAGATTCTTAGCCGGGAGTCTTATGAGAACGCGATTACTGTTGTGATTGCGCTCGGTGGCTCGACAAACGCAGTGCTACATTTGCTGGCTATGGCCGCATCGGGTGGTGTCGAACTGAGTCTGGATGACTTCACGCGAATTGGCCGCCGTGTGCCGGTACTGGCCGATCTCAAACCGAGTGGGCGTTTCCTGATGTCGGAATTGATCGCAATCGGCGGAATTCGGCCATTGATGAAAACCCTGCTCGATGCTGGTCTCTTGCATGGCGACTGTCTCACTGTGACCGGCAATACACTCGCCGAAGACTTACGCGACACGGCGCCCTATCCCGATGGCCAGGAAATAATCCGGCCTCTTTCCAATCCGATAAAAAAAGACAGCCATCTGATCATTCTCTACGGCAACCTGGCACCCGAGGGCGCGGTCGCAAAGATAACCGGCAAAGAGGGAGTGCAATTCACCGGTTCGGCACGCGTGTTTGAGTCCGAGGAGTCGGCCCTGTCGGCCATACTCGACGGGACGGTCGTCGCGGGCGACGTTGTCGTAATTCGTCATGAAGGCCCCAAAGGCGGACCGGGTATGCGAGAAATGCTCAGCCCGACCTCCGCTCTCGTTGGCAAGGGTTTGGGCGATTCGGTTGCGTTGATTACTGACGGACGTTTTTCAGGTGGAAGTCACGGATTTGTCGTCGGTCATGTTGCGCCCGAGGCAGCGGTCGGTGGCCCGTTGGCGCTGGTCGAAAATGGCGACCAGATCACTATCGATGCGGTAGCCCGAACAATTACCCTCGATATTTCTGAACAATTACTCGCAGTACGACGCGCAGCCTGGACGGCACCGGCGCTGGAACGCCGCGGTGTGCTGGGAAAATACGCGAGACTCGTCGGCAGTGCTTCGACCGGTGCGCTAACCGACATTTAGCCGACAAACCAATCCACGGTGCGACGCAGGCCCGTTGCCAACAGCGTCTCCGATTGCCAACCGAGTTGTTCCCGTGCCTTCGTCGTATCGCTGAAATTACGACGCACGTCGCCAGGCCGCTGCTGTCCATGCTCGATTTTTACATCGCCGAAACCGGCGTCACGCATGATGGGCAATAATTGATCGATCAGTTCCAGAATAGTCGATTCGCGGTTGGTGGCAATCTGAAATATCTCACCGCCGATATCGTCGCATCGCACCGCGAGTACGATTGCATCGACGATGTCTTCCACGAAAATGAAGTCGCGCGTCTGCTTACCGTCACCGTAGATTTCCAGTGTCTCGCCCGATTCGACCTGCCGGATGAACTTGGCAACTACGCTCGACTTTTTGCCCGAATACGGCCCGTAAACGTTACCAAATCGCAGCGCCACGGTTTCGAGCCCAAAAGTACGAAAGTAGGCCGAGCAATACGCCTCGCCGGCCAGTTTGCTGGCGCCGTAGGGCGAGACTGGATGCGGCACCATTTCCTCGTGTATCGGTGGCTCGCATTCACCAACTGGTGCACCACTGGAAGCAAACACGAAACGTGTCACACCAGCGTGCCGGGCCGCGTCCAAAGTATTGAGAGTCCCAGTGACATTCGTCCGGCAGTCGGCACGTGGATCCTCTACTGAGGGACCGACTCCGGTATTGGCAGCCAAATGCACGACAACGTCTGCACCCTCGCTGGCGGCCTCAACGACGTTATCGTCGAGAATATCCCCCACCATCAGCGCCACACCGTCGCCAAAAGGCGACTGCGCAACAGGCAACTCACGAAATTCGCTGACCCGTCGTAAATCGTCGGCGGTCCCAACCGAGAGGTTGTCAAGCACGCGCACCCGCACGTCCGGCTCTTTTATGAGCCGCCGCACTAGGTTCAAACCGATGAACCCGCAACCGCCGGTGATCAACCAGTTCTTGACCACTTCACGCCACGGAAAATACAGTCATCCGAAATTCGGTCCTTGTGTTGCAGAACGACTGCAAAAATTCCCTGCAACACTTCCTCGGTGAGAAAATGCGGCTCGAGCCCGAGATCGAGCAGGCCCGTGTGAGCCGGGTTGTAGTAGTGCTCTTCCATCTCTTTGCGCGGGTTGTCGATGCTTTTGATTTCCACATCAAGCCCCAATTGCTCACCGGCCGATTTCACGCGTCCCGCCAGGTCGTTGACCGAGAAAGTCTCGACAAACTGATTAAAGATCCGCAGCTCGCCGGCGTCTGCCGGGGTTTCGACTGAAAGCCGGATGCAGTTCAGCGTGTCTTTGATATTCAGATATCCACGAGTCTGTCCGCCTTTCCCATAGACGGTAAGCGGGTAATTCGCCACTGCCTGTACGACGAAACGGTTCAGTACCGTTCCAAATATCTCGTCATAGGCAAAGTGCGGATAAAGATCCGGTTGTCCCTCGTTTTCATCGGTCATCATTCCGTAGACCGGTCCTTGCATGAGATCCGTAACCCTCAAGTCCCACATCCGCACATAAAACCACAGCAAATCTGTGTCCATCACTTTGGTCGTGTGATAAAGGCTGCCTGCCTGCCGCGGGTAGAGGAATTTATGCTTGCGACCCTTGTGCTCGACATCCAGCCAGCCTTCCTCGATGTCGATGTTTGGCGTTCCGTACTCGCCCATTGTCCCCAACTTCACTATATGGGCATCGGGGCAAAACGCGCGTACCGCGAAGATCGTATTGGCGGTGGCTAAAAGATTATTGTTGATTGTCAAAGTCGCCGCACTACGGCGTAACATTGAGTAAGGCGCCGAAGGTTGCTCAGCATAGTGCACGACCGCTTCGGGCGTGAACGTCTGGAATACGCCTGCAACAAAATCCCAATCGCAGAGATCGCCAATGTACGAAGTAATCTCTTTTCCGGAATGCGCTTGCCACAACCGGCAACGCTCGGCCAGCTCCGGCAAATCATATAGCGGTCCTGACTCTTCTTCGGTCGCTAACTTGCGGCGCAAGTAATTATCCAGCACCGCCACCTCGTGCCCGTGAGCACTAAGGTTCATCGCGGTCGGCCAACCGAGGTAACCATCGCCGCCTAGTATCAGTATCTTCATCGGCCCGGTTCGTTGGTCAGTCGCCCGGCCAGAAGCGCTTGGGCGGCAACTGACGGTCACCGTCGCCATCATCGAGTAGCGCGCTATCGTGCATGAAGCGCGTCAGTTCTTCCTCGCTCATCGGCGTTTCGGCACTCGAATTGTAGGGTTTGCTGACCGTGTCTCTCACTACACCGTCATAACTGTAATCGATCTTTTGGTAGATACCGCGATAAGCAGGCAACACCGCGAAATAGTTCTCCAACTCCATCGCACGGCGAGTCTCTTCCTCGCTCATCAGCTCCTCGTATAGTTTCTCCCCCGGCTTGGTGCCAATGATTTCAGTCTCGATCTTCGCAGGATCGTGACCATAGATCGGCGCCAATTCACGGATCATGACCCGCGCGAGGTCCTCGATCCGAATCACGGGCATCTTGGTAATAAAAACTTCACCGCCGCGGACCAATTCTGCCGATTCCAGAACGAGGCTTGCCGCCTGGCCGATGGTCATTACAAAGCGTGTCATACGCGGATCGGTCAGCGTGACCGGCCCACCCGCCGCAATCTGCCGCCGGAATACCGGCACGACAGATCCACTCGAACCCAGAACGTTTCCAAAACGCGTAGAACCCAGAACCGGGCCGCTACCGCGCCTGGTGTTATTCGCAGCCGTAATCAGCCGCTCGCCCATCAATTTCGAGGTTCCCATAACATTGGTTGGGTTCACCGCCTTGTCGGAGCTGGTGAACAACACGCACTCGACGCCATTGGCGGCCGCGGCCTGCGCAACATTCTGAACGCCTTGAATATTAGACTGCACAGCGTCAAACGGCGCGCGCTCGCATAATGAAACGTGCTTCAGGGCTGCGGTATGAAAAACCACGTCAATGTTGCGCATGAGGCGATTAAGAGCCTGATAGTCGCGCACGTCGCCCAAAAAGAAGCTTGTGTTTGGGGTACCGACGTATCGTTGTTCCAGGTAAAACAGCCCACTCTCATAGTTATCCAGACCGACGATCTCAAGGGGCTGAAACTCGTCCGAGTTCAGACGCGACAATAGCTCCGCGCCGACCGTCCCACAGCAGCCGGTGATAAAAATGCGTTTGTTTGTGAGAAAATTCATTTGGCGTTTTCTTGGTGCAATCCGCATTCCCGCTTCGTTCCGCCAAAGCGCGTGGCCTCATGATCGGCACCTGCGGTCAACGGTTTGGAGCTGTGGTAATCACCGACCGACACGTAGCCTTGCTCCCACAGGGGATGGTACGACAAGTCGTGCTTCTTGAGGTAGCGATAAACGTCCCGGTCGGTCCAGTCGATCAGCGGATACATCTTGGCAACCCCCCACTGCTCATCGCTCACCGGCCGGTTGGACCGGGAAGATGCCTGCAGGCGCCGTACTCCCGACAGCCATGCTAACGGACGCAGTTCTTTGATCGCCCGCTGCATCGGCTCGACCTTTACGATCTGGTTGTACTGAGCAAGACCGTCTTCACCAGCCGCCCAAAGCTCGCCGTGCGATTCAACCAATTGTTGCGGCGACAGCGCAGGTTTATAGACCCTGACGTTCAGGCCGAGTTGTTGTTCCAGTTCCGCTGCGAAACGGTAGGTTTCGTCGAAGAGAAATCCTGTGTCAATGAACACGACAGGAACATCCGGTCGCTGCGCTGCGACCATGTGCAACAAGACAGCACTTTGGATACCAAAACTTGTGGACACAATGGCCCGCCCGCCACAATGTTGCAGAATCCATGCGACACGTTCTTCAGCCGATCGTACTTCGAGGAGGCGTCTATCTGTCTCGAGTATCTTCATTTTTTTCCTTTTTTGCACTCTCGCTTGAGCCCTTAGAAACTAAGCCAACAACTCATCGAATAGCGATTTAAGCCGCTCGCCGTAACAGTCCACCGTATAATTCCTTCGCGCTTCTTCGTAGTTGTAGCGGCCCATTGTCCGCCTCAACTCCGCATCGCGCGTGATCCTCAGGATAGAGGTCTTCAGCGCCTCTACATCACCAGGATCATTAAAGATAATACTGCGCTCATCAAATGCTTCCGGCAATACGCCGACAGGCGTCGAAATAATCGGCAACCCGGCCGCCATTGCCTCCAGCACCACAGTAGGAAAGGCCTCAGAATGGGACGGAAACACTAGCACGTCTGCGTTGAGAAATTCCCGCACTTTTTCAGTTCCCTGCAGGATACCCAGGAATTCGACATGCTCCCGCACTGAGTCGTTGTTTATCAGCTCGTCCAGGACTTCGTTCTGAGGCCGCTCGACTCCGTCGATATAGACGATGTTTCGCTCTTCAGTGAGCCGCGCGCCCATGAAGCGAAACTTTGTGTGCGGTTCTTCTTTGACGACATCGGGAATTGCACGCAGCAAATCGAATGCCCCTTTTGCCTGACTAAGGTAACCGACGAACAGGACGTTAAAGACGTCGGCGCGCTCTTCCTTGAGATCCGTACGCTCGAACTCCTCGACGGCGATTCCGCTATATATCACGCGCAACTTATCCATCGGGATAATGCCTTCAAATTGTTCTTTTAAAAGCTCAGCACGGACGATCACCCGGTCGATGCGCTTTACGGTCGCATCGACCAGCCACTTCAAACGTGTGCGCTGGTAGAAATGCCCAAAACCGTCACCCATGACGCGCGTCACGACCGGGATTCGGAAAAGGCGTGCTATCCATATAAAAGAGGTGTACCGCAAAACCCCGCCGAGATTCTGAGCCAGGTTCGTATACATGGCCGCTGGCCGCCGTGTCAGCAAAATCCACGCCAGAACGAACGGCTGCACAATCCCGAAGAACACATTGACGGTGTCGAATCTGGCCTTCTTTTCGATACCGCGATTCTTACTGATGTTGTAGTGAACCAGCTCGTATTTATCCCGCAGACTGGAGTTGAGCAGGTGCTGCGTCATCACTTCCGGTCCTGACACCGGTGGCGGCGTCGGGCTCACGATTAATAGACGTTGTTTTTCCGGATTCACGCGATGCTGGCGCTTTGAAAGAGGATCAAATTATGTCACAGGCGGTACCTAACGTCGCCAAGGCAAACATCTCCCCGGCGTGCCTGGCTTGTCACGCCTACGGGCCGGCGGCACAATGATCCACCACTGTTGATGCTCCAGAGCCATACACCAGACCTGTTTGTGGGCAAAACAACCATATCGAAGCCATCTCCTGCTCGCGGTTCCATTTTTACCGCCCCAACGCCAATACTCCCGATGTGGATCGGTCAGCGATCCCACTATAATCGAAGGATTAGCCGATGTTTGCTCTGTTGCTAAGGGTTCGAAACGCTCTCTTGAAAAGAACGCGCACCGCAGTTGGCGCTGTCCGTGGACGTGACTGGCGAACTGGATTTCCTATCACACGTGGTATTCCCTTAACCCGGATAGGCACGCGCTACGGTGGGTGGGTAGTCCCCGACGGTGTGCTGAACAAGCACTCAATCTGTTATTGCGGCGGTGTGGGCGAAGATGTTTCGTTCGATATCGGACTAATCGAAAAATACAACTGTGCTGTATACGCGTTTGACCCCACGCCCAGAGCGGTTAATTATGTGCAAGAAAATTACAGCGATTATAAAGGCTTCCATTTTTCCCAGATTGGTTTGTGGGATTCTGATTCTGTTTTGAAGTTTTTTGCTCCGGCAAATAGCGAACACGTATCGCACTCAATAATGAACCTGCATAAGAGCGATGAGTTTTTTGAGGCGCGATGCTTGCGCCTGAGTCAGATTATGAACGAAAACGGGCACAAGCAAATCGACTTATTGAAATTGGACATCGAAGGTGCGGAGTACAAAGTCATTGAATCCCTACTCTATGATCGGTTGAACATCAAAATAATTTGTATCGAATACGATGAGGCGCATACTCCAATCGATGACGGTTTTTTGACGAGAATAAGGGAATCAATCAGCAGCCTGATCGATTCAGGTTATAGACTGATAGCAGTGGACGGTTGCAATTACACATTTGCCCTGTCCACAAAACACTCCGGGCACTGAGGGCTCCAAACGGCCATGTCAGGACCGCAACAGCGTGTATTAGTTGTTCAGCCAGCCTGCCCGGACTACAGACGGGCCTTTTTCGAATTGCTGGCTCGACAGCTTAACGTTCTCCTCATCTGTTCGGAAGTTTCTATAGATGGCGCAAAGAGTGACGTTGCAGGAATCAATTGTCCGGTGGAGCTCGTCGAGACGACAGCTTTTGGCCGGATGGCTGCGTGGCAAAAGAATGTGGTGAGACGCCTGCTACGCGATCCACCCGAAGTACTTGTCGTGAACGGCAATCCGCGCTATCTGTCGACGCTGGTGGCACTTGTTGTTGCACGGATAAAAGGCATCAAGATCGTGTGGTGGGGCCACGCAATGTCCTCAACTTCGCGTCCGCTGCGTGCCTGGCTCAGAAAGCAGCTAATGCGCCTGGCCCATCGCGTTTTTCTCTACTACCCGGAGGAGGTCCCGCTATTACCGGCGGTACTGCGTAAACGCGCAGTCGGAATTGATAATTCCGTCGATACGGAAAAGTGCCTCGCTGTTAGCGACACATTGACCAAGCACCAAATCGAGAATTTCAAAACCGGACTGGGCCTCGGCACTGAAAAAATGGTTCTTACGATTGGTCGCCTGACAAAGAAGGCAAGGGTCGACCTGGTTCTACGGGCATTGGCGGAGCTACGCGCTGTAGACAATATCCGTCTGGCGATCCTCGGCGGTGGCGAGGAACTGGACGACCTGAAGAAAACTGCAGCCAGACTTGGCGTTATGGACAATGTGTTTTTTGTCGGGCCCGTGTTCGATGAAGCGCAAATCGGACTGTGGATGCGCAGCTCGGATCTTTTCGTCTACGGTGGTGCCGTTGGGCTGTCACTGGTCCACGCTTTTTGTTACGCGCTGCCGGCGGTCATTTCATCTCCTGCCAGCGGTCATATGCCAGAAGCGCTTTTGTTTCGCGATGGGGAGCACGGCATGTCATTCAAGGGGGGAGAGCCGTCGTTCCTCGCAGAAGCGATGCAGACCCTGCTGAATGACACTAATCGAACATCAATGGGATTGGCTGCGCAGAACCTCGTGCGTCATCGTCTCAGTGCGAAAAAAATGGCACAGAATTTTATCCGCGGCCTGCAAGACTAAGAAAAACGTCGGATATCTTACTCTTTGTGATAACGATAGTAGTGGTAGCCGGCGTAGGAATGGCGTCTGGAACTCTGCAAGTCGTTCAGAACGAAACCCTTCGGGTTTGCGCCGGCCTGACGAAGCATGGTCAGAGCGAGCTCCACCTCACGCGGCGTCTGTTGCTCGCTGCGTACAACCAGCAGATTTATCGTTGAAAGCCTCGCCAGCGCAGCTGATTCAGCCGCACCGAGTACCGGTGGCGCATCCATTAGGACGATGTCGTAGCGCTGCCCCAGCTCCGTCAAGACCTTTTCGAATTGGCTGCTGGTGATCAGCTCCGAGGGATTTGGCGGTATTTCGCCGGTCGAAATAAAATCCAACCCCTCGGCTATTACACGACGAATAGCATCATCGATTGTTTGCTGACACGAGATCACTTCAACGAGACCAGGCTGACGCGCCAGCGAAAACAACCTGTGCAAGTGACCTTTTCGTAAATCGGCATCCACAAGCAACGCTTTTTTCCCGGCTTGCAGAAACAAGGCGGCAAGGTTGGCTGTAACAAACGATTTGCCGGCCCCCGGCGCAGGCCCGGTGACCGTTACAATCTTGGGCTCAATATCTATCAACAGAAACTCAAGGCTGGTTCGCAGCGACCGGAGACTCTCAACGGCAGCATCATCGGACTTTGCCGTAACGAGAAGCTGGCCTGTGGAAGAGCGTTCAGACAGTTTTGCGTTGAGGCTTTGCTCCTGCTCACTGTGCGGAATAATCGCATAGACGGGCAAGCCACCAATTTTTTCCAGTTCGTCCGGATCCCGAATCGCGGGGTTGAGCGCTTCTCTAATAACAATGAATATCATTCCGAGCATTACACCCAGGACAGAACCGAACATGAGGAGAAGCGCCTTCTTTGGCTTAATGGGACGCAACGGAACAAAAGCTTCATCGATTATTCGGACATTTCCCACCGTGCCGGCCCTAACCACCTTCAATTCCTGTGCTCGATTCAACAGAAGCATGTAAAGCTCATTGGCAACCTGAACATCACGCATAAGACGGAGAGAAAACCGTTCTGCCTCCGGCACCTGTCGTATCTGTGCCTGCATCGTCGATCGGATGGTTGACAGTTCCGACCGTTGCTGCTGGACGGCGGCCATTACCGGGTGTTCTGCAGTAAAGCGTTGCCCCAGCTCAGCCTGCTTCAATTCCAATTCCGATATTTGCCTCTCCACTTCAGCCATCTGCTCAAGCAGGCTTTGAGCTTCAAGACTCAAGTCAATACTGCCTTGCGTTACTCGATACTGATTCAGCGCGGCTTCGGCCGCGTCCAATTGCTTCTTTAGCTCGGGCAATTGCGCATCAAGAAAGGTAAGTGTCTTGGCCGCATCTTCGGAGGTCCTCTCAACGTTTTGCCGAAGATAGATCGAAGCGATCGCGTTTAACGTTGCGGCTATTTGATCAGGCGAAGCACCGTCCAGAGTCAATTCGAGTATCCCGGTTTGCCGGCCAACCTCTGCCACGGACAACCCAGCCTTCAGCCGACCGAGCGCACTCAACCTGTTGTGACGCACCAGGCGAAAGCGGGTTTCAGGGCGCGCTATGAGTTCAGCTACGAATACGGATGTGCCGCGCCCATCGGCCGCTTCACCAACTTTACCTTTTAGTAACACGTTTTCTTCGAGGAGTAGCTCAAACTCGTTTTTGCTGCGTGCGCTCAGGGTCAGTTCCTGACCCTGCAAGTCTCTCGGAATGTCCAGACGGTCGATCTGAATGCGTTCACCACCCCAGGCGAAACTTTTCAGCCCCAATGGAGGCTTCGCTGGTCCGTCGAGCGGATCATGGCGCCGTGCGAGTGCCTCACCAATAAAGGGAAAATATACGGGACGGACCTCGATATGGAGACTCTCTCGTTCAATCGCAGCGCCCAATACGGCACGCGACCGAATTATTTCGCGCTCAGCCTCGGTTTGCGTCTTGCCTGCCAGCACTGAAGTAAGATCGCCAAGCGCGCTCATGCCACTATTCTTCTCCTCGACTTGAATCAACGCATTGGTCCGATAAATAGGGGTGGTGGTCAGTGCGTAAAACGCGGTTGCGAGTACCGCGATCACCCAGAAACCAGCGATCCAGCGCCATCTGTCGCCGAATATGGCCAGTAGCTCTCGTAGATCAACCTCACCACGGCGCTCACCGTAGTTGTGCGATCCGGCTGGACCGACGTCATTCATATTGTGATCTCACCCCTCGACAACTCATGGCGAATGCTGAGTCTCATGTTATTTGCCGCAACCTGGTAGACCAGTCATCGAGACCGTCGAGAATGAGCTCGAGCGCATCCCTGAACGCTCGATCGCCGCGCCGGTAAGGATCGGGAACATCAAAATCGCCCCAGTGTCCCCAGCGATACACGCGACCGCACGACTGCGGCCAGTGCTTTTCAATCCATTTGACCTGTTCACTATCCATGGTCACGACAACGTCCGAATCCCTTAACAAGTTCTCGTCGAGCTGACGAGCGACATGAGCAGTAATATCCAAGCCGCGTTCCTCCATGAGCTCGACTGCAACGATATCGGCAGGCGAGCCCACCATTGCACCAATTCCTGCCGAGCTGACTGACGCGTCTCCGGCCAGTGAGGCGTCCAGCAAAGCGGCAGCCATGGGGCTGCGGCAGATGTTACCGATACAGACCACCAAGATTCTCTTTAGCATAAACCTTTGTTTCACATGGGCAAGGCAAACGGTGCGATTCTAGGCAACTCAGCCAGGCAAGGCCAGCGGGAGTCATGAGCGTGATGGCATGCCATCGTTTAAATGCTGCCCAAGGATGCCTGGGTCATTCCGTGACCGCTGAGGGGGAAAGCGGGACTGTGGCGGCAGCCTCGATAACACCGCGCATATTGCGAATATGGGTTTCCATTTGGAAATGTTCACGATAATTTCGGTAGGCTGCCGCGGCATACCGCGCATAGATCTCAGGACTTGCAACTATCTTATCTATCGCTTGCGCGATGCTGGTCGGATTCCGGGGCTCACATCGCTCAGCGGTCTCGCCAAAGATCACGGAATCGCCGATGGCGCGGTGATCGGTTGTCACCACCGGCAACGCCCAGGCCTGGGCCTCGATAATGCTGATTGGCTGACCCTCCCACTTGTAGTATGTCGGCAAAACCAGCACATGTGCGTTACCGAACACTTCGGTTTTCTCTGCCCCCGAAACTGTGCCATGAAAAATCACAGCATCTCGTACCTGCAGCTCATCGATTCTCTTTTCCAGGATTGCTGCAAACTGGTCGCCGCTTTGACTTCCACTATGGTCCACATCACCTAAAAACGCCCCACATATATCTAACTCGACATCAGCAGAGCGGCGTGCTATCGCCAGCGCCTCAATAAGATCAGCGAGTCCTTTCGACGGTGTGATGTTGGACATGTAAAGCAGGCGTAACGGTGATTCGAGCGTGCGATCTTGTTTGGCGGTCGGCTCCATGTCGACCGGCAGTCCGTTTGCCACGACGGTAATCCTGGTTGTCTTCGGAACAAACCTGAATTGACCGCGAAGTCCCTCCCCCAACACAATAACGGTTGAGACCCTGGAATAGACATGGCGAACGAACCGCCTGAAAGTTCTGCTCCTGTGGACGTAGAAACCACGCATTCCCCCACCGTGCAAATGAGCAACCACAGGCCGCCGAAAAAGACTGGCTATCATGACGATGCCTGCGTCCCGCAGGAATCCCCATTTGCTCGACGCGACGATTAGGTATACCGCACGGGAACGCGGCAAGAAAAAGGCTGCTTTTAGTATGACAAAGACTGACTCAATAGCCCGTAACAATTGGAATCTACCTGGCGTCTCGACGTGACGCATCCAGTTGGAGTTTACGACTACTATGTTGTCTTCCTGCAACCCTGCCACCAGCGTGCTGAAACACACAGAGACGCCTTCAATTCGCCTCTTCGGCAATGGTCCAATCAATACGAGTTTCTT
Organism: Gammaproteobacteria bacterium; assembly: GCA_029862165.1. Taxonomy (GTDB): domain Bacteria; phylum Pseudomonadota; class Gammaproteobacteria; order Steroidobacterales; family JABDKV01; genus JABDJB01. The sequence continues at coordinate 152,111 of JAOTXU010000003.1, read as the reverse complement.
TTTCATGCCGTCATTGCCTGGGCAGCAAAGGGCTGGAATCAAGTGGGTGTTTCATTATGCCATATCTCGATTTCACGGTGTTCGTTGTGCATTCACACCGAAAATGAATAGACTCGCGCGAGTACCGGTGGTGCTGCAGCTTCAAGTTGCTTACAATCCGCCTGATTTGTACCGTAATGCGCATGATCGCACGCTTAGGGAAATAGAAAACGTGAGATTAATTGTTTTTCTGGCCGTTTTCGCCGTGACTGGATGCGCCATTCCGGGACAGCACCTGAAGACACAATCATGGAAATACGAACCGGCGACACCAGCGGAACAGTCGTTGCAACCCAGAATTGTGCGCCTGTCATCGCAGGTCGTTGCGTCGAAGTCGGTTCCTCAAAGCCAGGTTGTTTCCTCGAATACAACACTGGACGACCAGCTTCGTAATTACGAATATCAGGTCGGCCCGAGAGATATTCTGATATTTACGGTTTGGGATCATCCCGAACTAACGATCCCCGCGGGCGAATTTCGAGCTCCGGATATTCAGGGTCATCTCGTATCCTCCAGTGGCGACATTTTCTTCCCATACGTCGGCGAGGTTCATGTAGGGGGTAACACACTGGCGGAGATTCGCGGCAACCTCACCAGTCGTCTCAGCCGTTATATAAACAACCCGCAACTGGATGTGCGAATTGCCGGTTTCCGCAGTAAGCGAGTAAACGTAACCGGTGAGGTTGTACAGCCTGGCTTTTTTCCTATAACCGATACACCGATGACTCTTGTTGAAGCCCTCAATCTCTCCGGTGGGCCCAGCGAGAATTCCGCTATTCAAAAGGTCACCGTATTACGCGACGGAAAGAAACTGAGTTTTGATATGGTGCGGCTGTTGCACCGAGGCGATCTGACGCAGAATACGCTGCTGCAAAATGGCGACGTCGTCTACGTACCCAAGAACAGCTTCTTCATGACACACGTTATGGGAGCAGTCATAAACCCGGGCACGATCCCAATGCCCGATGGCCAACTGAACCTGGCTGAAGCGCTAAGCAGTAGCGGCGGCATCAACGAGGATATTGCTGACGCCAGTCGTTTGTTTGTTTTCCGTAATGAGCCGGAGGGCGCAGCAGTGTATTGGCTCGATGCGAAATCACCCGACGCAATGCTGCTGGCAACCCAGTTTGGCCTGATGCCACAGGATGTCGTATACGTGGCCACATCGAACCTGGCGCGCTGGAACCGGGTCGTCAGCCTCATTTTGCCCACGATTCAGTCGCTATGGCAGACCCAGAGTTTCATTGATCGCCTGAACGACTAGCCAATTTCTGCGCCAGAATCACGTTTTCCGCGCATCCAGGCCCAATTGGGCCCTCCTCCTTGCCGCACGGTCGGGGCATCCGCCCCAAAGCCCGGTGGGAGCATTGGCCCAATCACGCAAGATCAGCCCTGGCCTCCAAGATCCGTCCCTGCCAGCAAAACCGGCATTTCCAGTCGGGCAGAGCCTTTATCTTGGCAAATCAGGGGATAGTTGGCCCCCGGTGCATACGCCCGTGAAGGGGGTGGATTGCTGTCGTGTTTATGCAACAGCCTGTCGCCTGGACTTGTTTGTAGCGCCAGCGCAACAGTCATTAATGCCCGTGTATTGCAAAGCATTGCCTATTTCTGGATACTCTGGCCCCTATCGAGTCACAGGTGTATCAAAGATACAACGTCGTGGCCCGTGTAGCGTAAATATCATCGGAGGCCTTTCGGGAGAATGGGTATGACGACAAACAAACTGCTAAGCGACGGCGTACATCGCGCACTATTTAGTGCCGCGATCGTAGGCGCAGTCGCAGCACCAGCTCAAGCACAGGACACTCAGCCTGTGGAAGAGGTTATTACGACCGGATCACGTATCCCGGTCGATTCAAACTTAGTTACTACTAGTCCGGTCACAACCGTTGACGCACAAGAGCTCTCCTACAGCGGTATTACCCGCGTAGAAGACCTGGTCAACGACCTGCCACAGGTTGTGCCCTCACTAACATCCAACGATTCAAATGGATCAACCGGTACCGCAACCCTTGACCTTCGTGGTTTGGGCTCAGACCGTACTTTGGTTCTTACCAACGGTCACCGCATGGGCTTTGGCGATCCGTACGCACTGGCGCCGGATATCAATCAGATTCCGGGCTCGCTTGTTGAGCGGGTAGAGCTGCTGACCGGTGGCGCATCATCCACCTACGGTTCGGACGCTGTTGCTGGTGTTGTTAACTTCATCATGAGAGATGATTTCGAAGGATTCGAGATCAATGTCCAAAAATCCGGTTATCAGCACAAGAACGACAACAGTGCTGCACAGGCGGAAATCGCCGCATTGGGATTCCCACAGGCTCCAGGTGATGTCACCGATGGTGAAACGACGGACGTCAACGTCATTGTCGGCATGAACTCAGCCGACGGTCGCGGTAACGTTACCGGCTACCTCGGCTATCGCGATATCGCGGCCATCCGGCACTCGGAGCGCGACTACAGCGCTTGTGCGCTCGGTGGGTCCGCTTTGCCTGTCGGCAACTGCCGTGGTTCGTCAACGACACCACGCGGTTCGTTCCGGAACTTTGCAGCCGCGCCCAACACAATCGATCTGACACTCAATCTGACATCAGGCGACTTTGAAGATCGCGCCGGTGAGAGCTACAACTACGGTCCGTTGAACTACTTCCAACGCCCGGACGAGCGTTACACCGGTGGTCTGTTTGGCACCTATGAACTTGACGACAGGCTGGAAGGCTACGTCGAATTTCAATTCATGGATGACCGCAGCCTGGCGCAGATCGCACCGTCTGGAACATTCTTCAACAACACCGGTCTGAGCTGCGAAAACCCATTGTTGTCGGCCCAGCAATTCACTGCGCTTGGTTGCGTCAACCCTACTGACTTCGTGCCGATTTACGTCGGTCGTCGCAACGTCGAGGGTGGCCCGCGTTTCGACGATATCAGTCATACATCGTTGCGTAGCCTCGTCGGGTTCCGTGGCGACATCAATGACGATTGGCAGTTCGATGTCTTCGCCAACTTTGCGCGGATGAACTTCAACGAGACGTACAACAACGACCTGTCTATCACCAACATTATCCGTGCGCTGGATGTCGTAGATGATGGCTCTGGTAACGCTGTTTGCCGGTCCGTCGTAGACGGCTCCGATCCGAGCTGTGTTGTCTACAATATCTTCCAGCCTGGTCAGGTGACACAAGCTGCTATCAACTATCTCAATCTGCCGCTGTTTTCCAAGGCAGACATGGAGATGAGTCAGGGTGTGGCCTACGTCACTGGTGATCTGACTAATGCCGGTCTCAAGCTGCCATCAGCTACCGACGGCATTCAGCTGGTTGCCGGTGTGGAATACCGTGACGAAACGTCGGTATTCGATCTCGACAACAACTACAACAATGGTAATGCTGCCGGTCAGGGTGGCGCAACGGCTGACGTTTCCGGCGCTATTCTCGTGAAGGAATTCTTCACGGAAGCCAAGATCCCACTAATTCAGGATCGCCCGGGCATACAGTCACTTTCGGCTGATGTGCGTTATCGCTTCTCGGACTACGATCTCGGTGTTGATGCCGATACCTGGAACCTGGGTCTTGAGTATTCGCCGAACGATGAGTTCCGGTTCCGTGGCAGCGCTAACCGCGCAGTTCGTGCACCGAACCTCAACGAGCTGTTCTCGCCGCAGACGATTGGCTTGTGGCAGGGTACCGATCCCTGCGCCGGGCCGACGCCTGAGCTGACCGAAGCGCAGTGTGCTTTGACCGGCGTACCTGCCGGAACCTACGGCGGTGTAGCTCCCAGCCCGGCTGATCAGTACAACGGTCTGTTTGGCGGCAACGCTGCTCTCGATGCCGAGACGTCAGATTCATTCACCGTTGGTGTCGTGCTCACGCCCGAGAGTTGGGCGAACGGCCTCACGCTGAGTCTGGACTATTGGAATATTGAGGTTGAAGATGCCATCTCAACTATCGATCCAGAGTTTGTCATCAGACAGTGCGGCACGACCGGCGATGCTTCGCTTTGCTCGTTAATTCGGCGTAATCCGACTAACGGTAACGTCTGGGTAGGTTCTGGCCCGAACGCACCACGCGTACAGGCAACCCAGGTCAACATTGGTAAATTCGAAGTAACCGGTTTTGACATCAACGGCAACTACGATGTCGAGTTCGGCAATCACGGACTGGGCTTTACCCTGCGTGGCACGTTACTCGACACGTGGGATGACCAACCGCAACCTGGCGGCGCCATCAACGATTGCGTCGGTAAATGGGGTGGTGCTTGTGGTCGTCCGCGGCCTGAATGGAAGCACACGTTCTCGACCAAGTGGAACACACCGCAGGAAGGTCTGGAAGTCGTTGGTGCCTGGCGTTATGTCGGGGAAGTCGATGAATTCAGCCAAGACCGGTTCTCGTCTGATAATGAGAGCTACTTTGATCTGTCGGCCGCCTATTCGACCGATTGGCTCGGTGGCGAGACGACCATTGTCGCCGGTATAACCAACATCACGGATGAGGATCCGCCTACGCACGGACTGTTCAATACGGCTCCGTACAGCAACGGCAACACGATTCCGGGAACCTGGGACCCATTGGGTCGCTACTGGTTCTTGGGCCTGACTCACAGTCGCTAAAAGACTGTAGTAAGTGCGATAATGATCGGCGGGCTTCGGCCCGCCGATTTTTTTTGGATTCCGTTGCACCATGACTACCAATACGACCGGTGGCGACTCGCGCCACGCACAACTACCCGAACTGTTACGCCAGGCCGTGGTGGCGCACGAGGACGGTGATCTCGAAGCGGCCTATCCCCTCTATCGTCAGTTTGCAAAAGAGAATCCTCGTCACCCGACCGCATTGCAGCTCTTTGGTCTGCTGCTTTCTCAACGTGGCATGTACGAATCGGCCGTCGTCCTGATGCAGGAGTCGCTGCAGCTGTTTCCTGATCAGGCTGAGGTAGCGAATAACCTCGGCAACGCACTGGTACGATGCGGCAGGTTCGACGAGGCTATTGCCAGTTACGACAACGCCATTAGAATTTTCCCGGAATATGTCGATGCGTTACGCAATCGCGGATTGTGCTATGCGCAGGCCAACCGTCTTGATGACGCCGCCGCGTCTTTTGAACGCTGTCTCGAATTTCGCCCGGCAGACCCGGCTTCGTGGTTGAGTCTGGGCAATATTCGACAGCAGCAGGGCAATCTCGCCGACGCTTTGGAGTGTTTCGAAAAAGCGTTGGAACTGAATCCTGACTATGCCGATGCACATCACAACCTCGGTTTGGTCCTGCGTCTGATGCAGCGTCCGGAGGAAGCGCTCGAACACTACGAGACAGCGCAAAAACTCGGTCTGGACCGGCCGGAATTGTCACACAATATCGGTAATGCGCTGATCGACATGCACCAGCCCGACCGGGCAATAGACTCCTATAAGGCGGCACTGGCCCGCAATCCAGGTGATCTGGATACACACAAGAATCTTAATTCACTGCTGTGGCAGCAGGATTACCTCGACGACTACCTCAGCTCGTACCGGGTTGCGTTGAAAGACGATCCGGCGGCAGTGCCGTTACGACTAGCTTATGCGAGATCGCTGACGCAAATCGAAGATTTTGACGAAGCAGCATCTGTGCTTCAGGAAGGTCTGCATCACACGCCTAATGACAGTGAGACAAAGAGCCTGCTTGCGTATGCCAGAGAGGGGCAAGGTCGTTGGGACGACGCGTTGCTGGTGCACGAGGCCGCTGTGAACATGCCGGGCTCAACACCGATGCACCGCATTAGTTATGCACGCGCGTTGCTGGCGTGCAAGCGGCCCGACGAAGCGTTGCAACACGTGCAGGCCGGTGCGGCGCAGATGCCCTACAACCAGCGGGCGCTGGCCTATCTGGGACTATGCTGGCGGATGCTCGACGATGAACGCGATGCTGTACTTAACGACTATGAAAACCTGGTCCGCGCATACGACGTACCTGTTCCGTCGGGTTTTGCCAATGCAACCGAGTTTAACGAAAGCCTAGGCCGTGTTCTGGAGCCCCTACATATCGCCAAGCGCTACCCTGCGGAGCAGACGCTACGCGGTGGCAGTCAGACCAGTGGCAATCTTTTCAATCTGAGAGACCAGGAAATATTGGATCTGGTCGCAGGTATCAAAGAGTGCGTCCAGGATTACGTTGGCCGTTTTCCGGCTAATAAAGAGCACCCCTTGTTTGCACGAAACAACGATATTTACCGATTTGCGGCATCGTGGTCAGTGCGTCTCGGGCGTTGTGGGTACCATAAAATGCACACCCATCCGCTCGGTTGGATCAGCTCGGCCTATTACGTGCAGGTACCACCTGAGATAGTCGAATCCGACGAACATGGCGGTGGCATCAAGTTTGGCGAACCCGATATCGATCTCGGCGAAAAGGGCCAGGCCCGCCGGCTTATTCAGCCGACGACAGGGCGACTGGTTCTTTTCCCCTCTTATATGTGGCACGGAACTGTGCCATTTGAGTCGGACGACCCCAGGATGACGGTTGCATTTGATGTCGTGCCCGGCGTGCAATGAGCAGGACTGTCGATTTTGATACAGCGTTTACCGAAGCGCGAAAATTACATGCCAACGGCAGCTTTGCCGAAGCCGAGCAAGCCTATCGCGCGATGGCGACGCCTGGGGCAAACCGGGAGATCGTGTTGCAGGCGTTGCTCGAACTCTACCTACAAACGCGCCGCCCGACCCTGGCGGCCGATGTGTTGGTTGAACTGACCGAAGAGCAGCCGGACAGCCTCTCTTACTACGCCCGGCTGGCGAGTCTACTCGACGGACTGGGCGATATCGACGGTGCAATCGCTCACTATGAGCGATTGCTCAAGCGACAGCCCGAACTGGCGGCCGGGCATTTCAATGTAGCTCTCCTATACAAGCGCACATTGCGTTACCAGGACGCGTTGCTTGCGTACGAGAAAGCCGCCAGCCTTGGTATCGATGGCGTGCAGGAAGTCTATTCCAACACCGGTGTGCTGTACTCAGACATGCGCAGACCAGCTAAGGCGCGGGAAATGTATATGCGCGCGCTCGAAGTGGATCCCGCTTATGTGCCTGCTCTGTTCAACCTCGCCGCATTGCATGAAGAAAGCGGTGAAAGAGAACAGGCCGTGGCGCTTTATCGTCGCATACACGACGCCAATCCTGCACACGCCGACTCGCTATGCCGCCTGGCTAATATCGGCAAACTAGACGACCGTGACGATCCACTAATCGACATATTGCTTGCTGCGGTCCAGCAGTCGAGCAACGATCCTTTGGCCCAGGAAGGACTCTATTTTGCACTGGGTAAAGTCCTGGATGATGTCGAACTCTACGAGGAAGCATTCACCGCGTACACCAGCGCTAACACCCTTGGCAGCCGACGCTCTCGTTACGATCGCCAGGCCGCCGAACAGGGATTCGACCAGATCATTCGTCTCTTCGACACAAATTGGTTGGCCAGCGCACAGACGCGGCTCAAGGACAGCCCAATATTTATTTGCGGCATGTATCGGTCCGGATCAACGCTGGTTGAACAAATGCTCGGTGCGCACCCGGCAATCACTGCTGGTGGCGAGCTGGACTTCTTGCCCTGGCTTATCGCACACAGATTGACGCCGAGTCCAGAACAGATCGAAAGCACGGCGGCACCGCATCTGCAGCCTATCGGGGAAGAATATCTTGCGCGGGTACAAGAGCTATTCCCCGATGCCGAACACGTAACCGACAAGCGGCCGGATAATTTTCTACATCTGGGACTGGTCCGATCTATTTTTCCATCGGTCCGCATTGTGTACACGCACCGACGTCGCCAGGACAATTGCCTGTCCGTCTTTTTTCAACAACTGGGCGAACAACTCGGTTATGCCGCTGACCTACACGATATCGATCATTACTATCGTTTGCATACACGTCTAATGGATCATTGGCAGAGCTCGTTTGGCGAGAATATTTTTACGGTCGATTATGACCAGCTGGTGCAAACCCCGGAGCCGGTGTTGCGTCAGCTGCTTGAATTCCTCGGGCTCGAGTGGGACAAACGGTGCCTGGAATTCTGGCGCTCGGACAATACCGTAAAAACGGCTAGTATCTGGCAGGTACGAGAGGGTCTACACACCGGGTCCAGCGGACGGTGGCAAAACTATCGTGCGTTTATTCCAGACGTCGAAAAACTGGAATCTGATTAACCGCCGTTACGGCTTCTTCGCGACGAGTACCCACGCCAAAGGGGTGCTTGTGCCAGATTCAGGCAACGGCTCGTTGCGATGTAACGTGAAGCCGAGCGTTTTCAGGCGCAGGCAAAATTCTTGAAACGATTTTTCGTCGATGGCCGCATTACACATAGAACTCATTCGCTCAGCGTATTCGCTAATTTCGCCCTGCATTTTGTCCAGCCAATCCAGCACGTCAGAGGCCTCATAGTTCTGCAGTCGTTCGTGGATGGTTCTAACATCGCGGTACAACTTCACGATGGTTCCGTCGGCTACATCACGGCCATGATTCATCATTATTGATTCCATCACCCTGATAGCCGGTACAAATTCCTTTGCCGCAATCTCATATTCAGCCCGGTCGCCGCCACTTCTGGCTGCAAAACCGGTCTTGAACATGGCTGTACACGCAGGAATGAAGCGTGCAGTCTGCATTTCATCAACCGCCACCAAACTGGTGGAGCATTTTTGATAGATGCTGCCATCGGCATGATGTAGCAAAAATGCAAGCTGGCCACCCGACGCTACTAGACGACAGGCCTCATCCAGAGCCTCGCTACCCGCATATTCAAGCCCAAACTGGCTCGTAACTATGTCGATACACGCCGTGTCCAAGGGTATTGATGTGGCGTCGGCGACAATGCCGTTAACTTCCGGAAAGCGTTTTTGCAACATGGCAATCGCTGATTCGGAAATATCGAGGCAGGCAAATTGCGGCAGATCTCCGTCAAAAGCCAATTTGGCACACTCCACAACTGCACCGTTACCGCTGGCGATATCAATAATGCTGGGTTCCGGCAATTGGCCGCGGACGTCACTGAAGTACTCCTTCCAGAACGATAGAATCGTAGGATTGTTGACACCGCCAGATGTCAGCGCCGCGTTATTACGAGCGCCGCTCCAGTACGTGTCCCAGCTTCGGGCCACAGGGTTTGTATTGGACTCTGTCATGGGTTCTTTTTCATCTTCAAGTGACCACTGCGCGCCACTTTCAAGCATAACAGGCTCTGACCAGGGAATGCGGCGGCTTTGTTCAGAATAGGCATTCCCAGGCCCGCACGACGCATGCTGAATAGCGACGCGTTGCCCTACGTCGCCAAAATAGTAGATAGTATGGCTGTGAGTACTCGAACACTAGCCAGCGTCATTGCGTCAATTCCAACTTCGGATGGAGCCGGTGTCAAGCTCCGTCGCAGTCTCGGTGCAAGATCTACGCTTCGCGTTGACCCTTTTTTGATGTTGGACGAATTTGGCACCGACAACCCGGACGACTATATCGGTGGGTTTCCGCCGCATCCGCACCGAGGATTTGAAACCGTAACCTACATGCTCGACGGCCACATGCGTCACGAGGATCACATGGGCAATGTCGGTGATCTGACCCCCGGTGGCGTGCAATGGATGACTGCCGGCCGCGGCATCATTCATTCAGAATTGCCACAACAAGCCGACGGCCGCATGCGTGGTTTTCAACTCTGGATTAATTTGCCCAGTGCAGAAAAAATGAAGCCGGCCACTTATCGCGACATACCGGCCGACGATATCCCATTGGCCAAAATCACTGGGGGTACAGTCAAGGTCATCGCCGGTACCTTTCATGGCAACGATACTATTACCGGACCGATTTCCGGACTCACAACCGAGCCGCTGTTCTTTGATGTCTGTCTGGACAAGGACACTGTTTTTGAGCACGGTTTGACGGCCACGCACAGCGCGTTTGTCTACGCCTACGAGGGACAAGTCGAAGTCGGACCGGAAGATAGCGCATTAACATTACCGCGCCAGGCCGCCGGCGTGCTAACGCCGGGCGACGCGGTGCGGCTAAAAGCGCTAGCTGATACCCGGGTTATTGTGCTGGCGGGTAAACCGATAAACGAACCTGTCGAGCAACAGGGGCCCTTCGTAATGAATACCCGGAAAGAAATCGAACAGGCCATCTCAGACTATCGTGACGGCACACTGGCGACCGTTGCGCGCAAAGAATAAGGAGCAACAACCACGAGCTGACTCAGATCTTCATGCGTCCGTTCCAGGGCTGTGGGTCTGCATCACCATGAGTCTGGCCATGAAGGCCAGCAACGCACACATAGTTATGACACGGCTCAGACCGCAGCTGGCCATAGCCAGGCAAATGCGCCGGCGACGACAGCACCATAAATCAGGGCGTCAAGCAGGTATTTGGCGGTTGTAGACCACGGATGTCCGTACCAGATACTGTACGGGACTACGGCCCATCCAAAAGTCATAAAACCAACTGTGGCGACGAAGCGAAACACCGTCATGTACTCGGTACCGGGCGCCAACGCCAAGCCGGCGCAATAGGCAATCAGAAAACAGCCGATGAGAAAAAATAGCACCTGCTGAATCAGCAACTTACCCATTGGCGGCATGCCGTTTGGAAAAATGGCCAGAAAGCCGACCGGCCCCTCTATGAACTTTTGTTGTAGTGCCTCGTTTTTCATCTCCGACATATCAGAGCAAAACGGAAAACAATAGAAGCCGACTGCCGCCGAACCCTTACGCACTGCTGCCCTTACTTCGTCTTCATTCGACAGTGGTTTGTAGTCGGTGTTGTGGTACTTGATCAGCATATGGATCAAAGCACTGGCTACCCAGGCCAGCACCGTGCCGAGCACAATTGGCATCCACAATTGCGATAAATTTACCGTCATCGGAATTCTCCCCTGTTGCCGGATTTTCAGTATAGCCTAGTACGTCAACCAAGCCGCCGCTAGACAAACCGGAAGCGTCTGGAGGCGGCCCAGCCGATCAATATGGTAGCTACGAGCAGTGTTGCGAGATTGGGCAACGAATGTTGCCAGGCCAGATCAAAACTGATCAATTTGTGCAGCGCATCCATGGTCCAACCGGTCGGCGTAAAAAGTTGCAGCCGCTGCATCCAGACCGGAGCGACCTCGATAGGCCACCAGCAACCACCCAGTGCTGCCAGCACCATGGTGAAAAACACGCCTAGTCCTGCCGCCTGACTGTCGGTACGGGCGACACTGCCCAACAGTAATGCCAACGACGTGCAAAGCGCTCCCCACGCCAACAGGATTACCAGCACCATCGGCAGCGCATGACCCCAGTTCATGTCAAACAACGGCGTAAATGAAAGCCCGACCGCGACACCGATTTGCACCGTGGCAAGGGCCATACGACCGGCCCATTTTCCCAGCACCACCTGACCACGCGTAAAAGGCGCCGAGGCAAGCCGTCGCAGCAGCTGTTTTTCCCGCTCATCGACCAGCATGCTTGCGCCGGATGACAGCAAGACCAGTAATGTAAACATCACGAGTGTCCCTGGGATCGCCTGCTGAAAACCACTCGGTATCTGCATCTGACGCCCGGCTGGAACCACTGCAAGTCCAACAGGACGTGCCTGTGCCGTTGCGACCGCAACCGTGTCAGGCGAGATGGCTTCACCTGTGGACCTGATGACAATCAGATCACCAATGACACTATAAGCTGCTTTCTGGATGCGGAAAAAATCGTACTGGTTGGTAAAACCCGTTTGCAGTCCCTCGTAGCGGACGATCACCTGGTTTTCCGATGCTAGCTGTTCAGTAAAACCACGCGGGATAATGAGTCGGCGGGTCTGCGCCGGCTCCTCTCCGGCTTGCACCGGCGGCACGTCTTGTGGGTGCACCACAGTAAACAGGTTTTCATTAAGACGCGTTTCAAGATGGCTCGACAAAAAGCCGTCATCATTATTCTCGACGATCAATTCAACCGGACTATTGGAAAAATTAATTCCGCCCTGAGTGACGGTACCGATGAAGTAAAAAAACACAGCCGGCATGATGAACAACCACAGGAAAGTCGACCGATCCTTTAGCGCAAGTTTCAGATCAATCCTGGCAAGCAGGGCGATTTTCTTGAAAAAGCCTGTCATCGCGATCTACGCCAGCGTCTTTCTGGCCGACAACCGGCCGGCCAGAAGCAATAACAAGACCGCAACAGCCAGAATAGGCCACAGATCAGCAAACAGGCCGGTCACGCCATATTCACCGATAAAATAGCCCTTCATGGGCTCAAGCACTCGCCCGTTTGGCGTGTAATCGGCTGCAGCGGCAATGACATCAGGCATAGTTTCAACCGGGAAGAAACTGCCGCCTGCCATCAGCAACGGAAACATGACCAACGTTGAAATCATTCCACCTGCTTTTCTGGACGGGGCCAGTACCTGAATCAGCGTCAGTAACGCAAACAGTATCGGACCGGTCAACGCCAGCCAGGCTAGCGCCGCAAAGTACTTTTCAAAACTGATACCCAGATAGAAAAACCCCAGTAGCATGATCGGAGCGGCAACCAGCGCCGTCAAAATCATGGCAGTAAACCACTGAGCGATCCAAAAAGAGAAAAAAGCATTGGGGCTGGCGACCCACCGCGCAAGCGTGCCCTTTTCCTTTTCGGCCCAGAAATTACTAGATTGGCCGTTGGCGGAAAAAAACGCGGTCATCAGCAAGATTCCAGGAAACATCAGTAGCGGCATGCTGACATTCAGACCGGTTGTCTGGGCCGTCACATCCTCGACACTCAATACCGGTGGAAACACGAAACCGGCAAATCCTGAAACCTTATCGGCAATACCGCCGGATAAATCGGACACGGAAATATCGGACTGCCCGGTTTGTAGGGACCGGGAAATGATATTTAGCTCTGCGCCAAAAACCTTGTGCAGGTAATCGCCAAGGTCCAGAAAGGCTTCAAGCATTTCGCGGATCAGCCGCGGCGCAATGTTCTCGGCGGGATTCACGGTCAAATGCAAGTTCACAGCTTCCCGATTCAACCAGGCGTCGCCAAATCCTTTCGGTATTACCAGGTGAGCGGCACCTTCGCCTTTGTTGATACGCCGGTCACCATCTTCCTGGGCCACTTTCTCGACAGAGATCATCTCCGCGACCTGGTCCTGGCCCAACGCGCTCAGCAGTCCCTGGCTGACAAAGCTGTCATCGAGATCGCTGACCATCAGCGCGGCCTTGATCGACGGCCCACCGCCGCCGCCCATGACACTAGCCATGAGAAAACCGACGGCGAACGGAACCAGGACCGCGGACAGCAGACCACCGGGATCGTTAAAACGCCGTTTCAGTTCTTTCGCTACAGTGATAAAAACGAAACGCATCAGGCCCGGAGTTCCTTGCCTGTTAACTTAAGGAACAAACTCTCCAGGTTGGGTTCGGACAGACGCGTATCCCGAATGACGGCCCCGGTGGCAACGATAGCGTTGAGAAAGGACTGTAAACTACCGGCCCCATCGCGGACTGAAATCATCACCGTCTCTGTATCCAGGACAAGAGCGTCCGCGTTTAGCCGCGCGACCTCCCGCTCGACTTTTCTGACATCAAAAGTTCCGGATAGCTGGATAATATCCTTCTCGCCAACTTCGGCTCGCAGTTCCTGCAATGTTCCAGCGGCGATGATTTCACCGTGATCCATGATGGCTAATTCGTCGCACAGTTTCTCTGCCTCTTCCATGTAGTGTGTGGTGTAGAGCACACAGGTGCCCTTAGCTTTTTCTTCCTCTACGAGTTCAAACAGACGTTCGCGCGACTGCGGATCGACGCCGACGGTGGGCTCATCGAGCAACAATATTCCGGGCTCGTGCACCAATCCACAGCCAAAGTTCAGGCGTCTTTTCATACCGCCGGAATAATTCTTCGGTTGATCCTTCGCACGGTCGGTCAAGCCAATACGGTCCAGCACGTAGGTGACGCGATCTTTTAGTTTAGTCCCACTCAGACCATAAGCCGCGCCCCAGTAGTTCAGGTTGTCCGTGGCTGACAGATCTTCATAAATAGCCAGTTCCTGCGGCACAATCCCCAACGATGTTTTGGCCTTTACCGCCTGTGTAACTACATTAAAACCACCGACCTCAATGGTACCGGCGGTCGGCTTAAGCAAGCCCGAAATACAGTTTATGGCGGTTGATTTACCAGCTCCATTCGGGCCGAGCAGCCCGAACACAGTGGCTTCACCGGCAGAAAAGCTGATTTTCTTCACCGCCAGAAAATCCCCATAGGATTTCTGTAATTCTCTAACCTTGATCAAGGCTCCTCTCCTTCCTGTACTACCTTAACCATAGAAACAAAACCTGAAGCCGCCAAGCTAAACAGGTCTTTTCTGACCAGTCTGATCACGCCCGTTTTCCCAATCGCGTGCCAGTCCGCGCGCTGCAACGATGAAAAACATCGCCGCGACGATATAAAAAACCGAGCCGGCGAGTATAGAATACCGCAAGGAATTCTCGGCGAAACGGCTTTCCAGGGCATCGGACAGAGCACCGAACAACACTGTGCCTGCGCCGATTCCGACCAAATTATTGATAAATAAGAATACCGCCGAAGCTGTGGCGCGCATATTGGGTTGGACCATATGCTGAATTGCGGCGATTACCGGGGCCAACCATACAAGTCCCAGGGCCGTCGGCACCAGTAACACAAAAAAAGTGAGCACGAGCGATGGTGAGAGTACGCCAACAACATAGAACGGCAGTGTCGATAAAAGAGCTATAGCGGGAATCAAAGCGTACGCCGACCGGTTGCGCTGCCCATAACGATCGGCCAGCGCACCGCCGATCCAGATTCCGGCCAGACCACCAATCAGCACGATGGCACCAAAAAACAACGATGCATCCAGTAGCGACATGCCGTAACTGCGCACGAAAAAAGAAGGCAACCAGAAAAACAGACCATAACCGATCATCGACGTGAAAGCGCCGCCGAGACACATCGTCCAAAAACTGGGTTTCCTGGACAACTGTTGTACGATTGTTTTTAGGCTGACCGGTGCGATCTCTGCGCTGCTGCTATCGAATTGTCCGCGTCGCGGTTCACGCACCGTCAGTCGAAATATCGGCGCAATGGCGATACCAGCCAGACCGACTGCAAAAAACGCATAACGCCAATCGACCAGACTTGCAATAACTCCGCCAAAGACGATACCCAAGGCACTGCCAATGGGTATACCAAAGGAATAAACGCTAAGTGCCCGCCCGCGTTGCTCGGGTGGGAAGTAATCCGAAACTAATGAATACGCTGGTGCAACACCGCCCGCCTCACCTATGCCAACACCGAGACGCGCCGCGAATAGCTGCCAGAAATTCTGAGCAAACCCGCACGCGGCGGTCATAGCGCTCCATATGGTCAGTGCGCCGGTCATGATCCACGTGCGGTTCCAGCGGTCCGCAAGCATCGCAACGGGAATACCCAGTGACGTATAAAAAAGAGCAAAGGCAAGACCACCCATCAACCCCAATTGGGTGTCGCTGAGTCCCAGATCTGCTTTGATAGGTACCGCCAGAATGCTCACTATCTGACGGTCTATAAAGTTAAAGGTGTACACCACCACCAGGATGAACATGACGTAGCTTCGATACGCCGTCGATGCGGGCTGTGGCTTCATCGGGAATCCTGGGATATCTGGAAATACGCAGCGGGCCATCAC
Organism: Gammaproteobacteria bacterium; assembly: GCA_029862165.1. GTDB lineage: Bacteria > Pseudomonadota > Gammaproteobacteria > Steroidobacterales > JABDKV01 > JABDJB01. Next base: position 136,429 of record JAOTXU010000003.1, on the reverse strand, counting down.
CGCCGGCCGCTCTAGCTTACTAGAAGCTGACGGGTTGTGTTGTGCAGAGGTCGGATCGATCGTTTCGGCTAATTCGCCGAGCGCCCCGCAATAGTGGGGGCGACTGTTGCGGCGTCCACGCCATTGTTATTTGGAATCGATACCGAGCACGTCAGCGTTTGGCGACACGGGGTTGCGCAGCGTCCGCAGAAATATCAGTAACTCGCTCTGCCCTGTTTCACCCAGATTGGCATATGCAGTGCGTGCCGTTTCGGCCTCGCCACCGTGGGCGAGTATGGCCGCGTTAAGTGTCAATGCACGTCCATCGTGCAGGTAAGGACCGGTGTCGGCCACACCCCAAAGTTCGGCAGTCATAAATTCGTGATTTGCCTGCTCGCTGGCCCCTTGAAAATTCTCCGCGAGATCGTAACCCATGTCATGACGCTTTAGATCGCCAAACAATTGCACGACAAGGCCACCACGATGCTGTGGGAAACTCGCTGGCCTCGCAGCAAGATTAGACGCATAGTAAACGTTGGCGTCGGGTTGGTCTGCAATCTCCGGAAAACTATAGGTTAACATTCGGCTTTTGGTGGTTAGCTGTGGTCGGTGACACTCCGTACAGCCGGCCCTGCGGAAATTTCGCAGGCCACGACGGCTGTCGCTGTCTAATTGCAGCCGCCGCGGTGTGTTCTGAGTCGTGATAAATATTTCCAGGGCAGACAACTCACCGGGTAGGATTTCGTCCGTTACGCCATCGCCATCATCGTCCAGTCCCACACCAACAATTTCGACCGGTTGCATACCAAAGTGGAACATCATCGCACCCTGGCCGAATGCCCTTGCAGTTGCGAATTCGCCCTTGCGCCCAAACGGTCGCACGACGAGGTCCGCATCGATTCCTTCGATTCCCGACGCGTCCAGAGTGCCACCAGAATCGGCCGTTAAGACACCGAAGTCTACCGATTTTGTGGTGAGTCTTATGGTCTTGCCAGGGTTGGCCAACGCGTGGGTCTTGAGTGCCTGCAGCTCAATGGTCATCTCTTTCGCAAGCAACTGGATCCCACCGGCGCCAAACAACGCAGGCGGTACGATTAGACGGCCATTGAATCCCGCGTGACCATTCACGTCACTATCGTTTACGTCGATGTTGGTTGGCATGAACATGACGGCATTGTTCAAGCCACCTGCGCCGCCGACGCCAAGCGTTGCAGGTACCGTCGCGGAACTAACTATGCCGTGGCAATCGTTGCAGCTTTGCGCATCAAGACCATTAACACGCAAAAAGGTACCATTGCCACCAAGGGTCGGCCGTCCGCCAAGGGCGGTTGGGTTGGCCGGATTCATTGGTCCGTCGCCATAACCGTCGTATTGGTTAAATTGCGTGCCGAAGATCTTCAGGCCTGCCTGGCGTAAATCATGTAGTGAAAGCAGGCCCGACTCGACCTCGCTTTGGGACATGCGCAGCTCTGGTGCCCCGAGCGCCGGGCCTTCGCCAACCAGTTCTGCGCGGACCGTCGCAATAACACCGAATAGCCCAATCACGGCTACGGTTCTAATGAAAATCGACATACTCATATCCTTATTATTTTTCTCGACGCCCGCCAATCATAGTACAAACGGGCCCCACCGGCTGATTCAACTTGACTTAATATCCCCGTCGGATGCTGCATCGCGGTATCGCGCCACAAACACACGACTACGGAGGTTCGCGCTAACGGTCCGCCGCGATCATGGTTTGCTTGGGTTTAACTTCTTTAAGCACGATCGAAGAGGACGCGTCTTTTACCGCCGGCATGCTGAGTAGGTTACCGTCAATGAACTGGCCAAACGAGTCGAGATCCGACGCCACCACTTCGAGCATGAAATCAATACCACCAGAAATCATGTGGCATGCCTGCACCTGTGGGTGCTCGCGTACCTTGCGGCGAAAATCCTGTGCCATTTTTGTGTTTTGCCGATCGACGTTGACCGCGACAAACGCCTTGACGTGATGCCCCAAGGCCGCCTCGTTGATGTTGACGCTAAAGTTCTCAATGACGCCACGTTCAATCAGGGCCTCGACCCGGCGCTGACAGGCGCTCGCTGAAAGATTGATCTGCCCGGCCAGCCGCGACCAGCTAATACGCCCGTCGGCCTGGAGCGTGGACAGGATGCGGGCGTCGTATTTATCCATATGACAGTAATCCTGCGTTAGATATATAAAAAACTATGAGATCCTGCGCAGTATACCGATTTCAGGGCAAAAAACGCCAGCTCCCTGCCTGCCTTTTTCGCTAGACTGCCGGCTTAGCCGTACGGATATCCGGAGCAGCCCATGTCACACCTTAAGAAAGTCGATCACATCTCCTATGCCGTGGACTCAGGCAACATCGAAAAATGGGCCTGGTTTCATATCGAAGTCGAGGGCGGCACACTGATTAAACGTATCGACGACGCGCGCCCGGGCGATCCAAACAGCAGCATGAAAATCTGGTGTATTGATTACGGTGATTTTGGTATTGCACTGATTGAGGGTATCGATCGCGAAGAAAAGTCGCAGGTGACGAACTTTGTCGAAAAACACGGCGATCACTCCTGTCAGCATGTCGCCTATGATTGCTACAACCTGGATAATTTTATCAAGCATATGAAATCGCTAGGCGGGCATCAGCGTGGCGACGTACTCGTGCAGGACGATGGTTTCGGAATTCTGAAGCAGATGTTTGCCAAAGGCTACGCGACCGGCCACGCAGGCGAGGCGACTTTCCCGGAATATTGCCAGCGACCCGAAACAGCAGACGAAGCCAAGGAAGTTGAGATTACCTTTTCCAACAAAGCAGGCGGCGAATTCTACAAGCAAGTACAAAACGCCATCGACGACGGGGATACCGAACCTTTCTTTGACTTCAGTCGCATGCCAACAGATTGGGAAGTGCCGGCCGAGCAAGCCAAGGGCGACGCCAATCCGCCTGCCAAACTGATCAGTATCTAAGGCCTGATATCAGCGGAGCCCCCGCGGGGGCTCCTGTCCGGATGCTAGCTGGTGGCTGACTGGTGCTAGCTGGTGGCTGACTGGTGCTAGCTGGTGGCTACTGGTGCTGGCTGGTGCTAGCTGGTGCTAGCTGGCGCTGACAGACGCCAAACAGATAGCAGCGATAATCGCCAGGGCCACTCTGCTCATATCCGTTGCCGGGTGCTTGCCAATCAAAGATCTGTGTATTTTATGTTGCATCGCAATATCGCCGTGTTCTGTGTGGTTTCAATATAAGTACACCCGAGCGACGGAAAAGTTGGTCCATGGCGCGTAGGGGCAGGGCCATTAGCTGTCAAGCACGTATAGCTGCCACAGGTCTTTCCGGGTCATGTGAAGAAATGGGCGCATCGCGAGTACCCCGGTTCTTCCGATGCTCTTTTCGAGGTACACCATCTCGGTGAATTTTTCTTTGGTGCGATCGCCGACCGGTGCGTCGAGGCCATTCTCTCTCATCATCAATACGCCCTTTGCCCGCAAAGCAAGCTCTGTGTACAGGCGTAGATAACACAACATGTCCACAACCACAGGCCCAGAAAATTTGCTCCTGAAATCCTGCAAAAACCGGCCGATCTTGCCTTGGGCAAATTTGCCAGAGTTAATCTGTTCCAATAAATTGGCGTCCGCGTCGAAATCCAGCTCCAACCATTCATGCATGTGAGCGGCACTTCTTCCAAAAACGATGTACAAAATCGGTGGCAACACCGCAAGGATGCTTAGAGTCATCAGGATTGGTGGCAGCACAAAATGATTGAACATCGAATGCAATACAATCGCCGCCAGTAAGCCGGGCAGATAGAGCACCGGATTAATCTTCATGTTTCGCTCGGTGAGCGTCTGCGACACGATGCCAAAGATGGCCGTTACACCACCGTGCATTACGGCGGTGCCAAAACCACGTACGATCCAAACACCCAAATTGGCGTCGCCGGCCGTGTACAAATAATAGAAGGCCTCAACCACAGCAAACCCGGCGCCGACAGCAAACCCCATAATCGCTGCGTCGACCAGAAATCCGATTCGGTGGCTACGAAATAGATAAACAATTACCAGCGCCTTGAGTGATTCCTCAACAACCGGCGAGACGTAACGACTAAAGTACTTCATTTCCATGGGGGCCATGGACAACATGAAGCCGTTCACAAAATAGGCTGTAATGGTTAGCAAGCCACCGCCGGCGATTACCCACAAAATGGTTTTGAAACGGACCAGTTTGTAGCTGTCCAGATACAACAGCACTACCAAAAATATCAGTACCGGTAGTAAGCCGACGGGCGCTCTAATGAGTAGCTCTAAAGAAATGCCGCGTTACCTCCCAATACCGGACTCCTGCTGCCGGCCACAGACCGCTTAAACTTCAGATTGAAACGTTATAGTGCTTGAATACGGGATCGTTTCACAATATTTTCGGCGAAAACATGTGCGGTCTTCGCCGGCGCTTGAGCTGCTGACCAGAACTGAGAGGTTTCTAAAGAATCTTGAGCGAGACCATCCACTCATTATCAAACTTGTTACTGCCGACGTATCCTTGTGCAAAACCGACCGAAAGCGTCATTGGCAGCCGATGGACGATGGTAAAATGCAGGTCGGTCTGGATTCCCAGACTATTATAGGTCTTATCAAATGTCCCGCTTCCAATGTCTGTGACCAGCGTGCCGGCGAACAACGCTGTGCGCATCCAACTCAGGTAAAAAGCCGGTATACCGACTTCCTTGAAAGTGACTGGTGGTAAATTCCACTCAATTATGGATTTACCAAAATCCTGACCACTGAGTTGATCAATATCGAAACCAGGAAAACTGTCAAAGTCGCGGTATCGTTTGACTTCACCGTCATCCACGTAGTTATTTCCGTATGAACCGAAAAACCAATTGGCGAACGCATTATTCCTGTCGCCAGACGATCGGCCTGCCGAGTTGTAAAACCAAAGCGAAGAGTGTTTCAACGGCAGTGCAAAACCAAAATCCAGGCCTGCGCGAAACTTTGAGATGAAATCGCTGCCCACATAATCTGCATAACTCGCGACATCCCAGCGAAAGCCTTTTTCATGATCTACTGAACCCAGTGATTTTCGAGTGTGACTGTAGGATAAATCAATATTGGCAGACGAAAGTTTTGTAAAACTAGTAGCGACGTTCTGATTATTCGGCAAAGTGTCCAGGCCGGTGTAGTGGGCCACGCTGACATCCAGGTCCATTCGCCTCGGTTTATCGAAGATCAACGCTTTCTCATAACCAACAATGAAGGCATCACCTTTGCGGCTGCGTTCGGTTGGACCAGAAAGGTCGTAGAAATCGGCAGTGTTATGCCAGTAGTGAAAGCGCCAGTTAAATTTGCGGTATTCGATGTCGGCGTGGAGTGTTTCGCTCGAGCTCAGAGAACTGTCCAGGCTGTGAGAAAGCGTGGTTGTCAATCGGTTAAACAGCATCGGATCTGACCAGCTGAGGTTGTAACCGAGTGCAACGCTATCCCGATAACCCTCAATTACCGGGTAACCCGATGAGAGATCCAGTTCATGCGTCGGGCTATATTTACCCCGATGACTCACCAGGTCATCCAGTGGCACATCTGCAGGCGATCCAACCGCCCAGTCTTTGACCACTGGATGTTTCTTCACAATTTCTGCACCGAGAAATTTGATCGCGCTGAGGTCTTCCAATGGTACCGGATCAATGATCGTCGGTTTGAAACCCTGTCCGGTGTACTCAAAAACCATCAAGCGGCCATCGTCCATCGGAACAGGCCGAAAGAAACCGGTTTCAGCATTGCTGACAGCCTGGATGTCGGCTGTCGCGATTTCATAACGGAAAATGTTGGAAATTCCAGTGTAATAGGAGCTGCCATAAAGAAAGCGCCCATCCTGGGAAAACACAAAGCCTTCGGGCACAAAAGTACCAAAATCAAACTGCAGCATGGGTTCGCTTTTTCCGTTCGCCAGGTCATCGAGCGGAAAAACACGCAGGTACTGATTGCCATTAACCTCGCCCATGGATGCGGAAAGTAGTTTTCCGTTTGGCGAAATATCAATATCGTAAAGAACTTCGCCATACGGCCAGGTATGGACCTGTTCCCAAACCTCATACGGCGGCGGAATCTTTACCAGTGTCACAAATCCGTTCTGGTGCCTCAGACCCAACAGGGACTGAGTGCTTTTGTCGAACACAAGATCGCCAATACGGGCATCCTTCATCAGCATCCGTGGCTTGCTTTTATCGGCGTTGACAGACATCAAATCGCGAAAGGCGTTGTTGTCGGTGGTGAAGAACAGCGTACGGTTGCTTTCATCAAAAGCCAATGATGTGACATTGAACAACATGGGGCCCTTGATGTCCGTGATTCTGCGCGTAGTTCTTTCATCCAGAGAAAACTCACCTATGTGAGCCACTACGCCAGGGTAGCGAAAGGCTGCAATCATGCTGTTTCTGGCGGTATCAATGAAGGCGCGTGAAATGGAACCCACGCCTTGCTCGGTCAATGGCTCGCTAGCTGTGAGCGGATGTTGCCTGACCGCCTCGAGGTTTTTCTCCTGAAATTCATGCTCAAATGCAATCCAGTCATCCCAGGCATCCTCCAAAGTTTTGCTAAAAACTTTCCTGAATTGACTGGCGTAATATCTCTCGCTGTCTTCATCACGCTTTAACCACTCAATGACCTGCTCCGGCGAGTATTGGTAAGCCATGTAGCTGAAAAACCGTGTTCCGTACAAATAGGCATTCACACCGACCTGAAAATCCACCAGGGTCCCCTCCGAAACGAGGCCGAGGTTACTGTAGAAGTGGGCGTCGTCGCGCACCATCGATCGAAACACCATTTCATCGTAGGCGCCCTGGGCCCTTCCAATCCCCCCTGCCATCCAGGTTTCCATGAAAACGGCACTGCCTTCCGTATACCAGCGCGGCGCTACAGCACGTGGAGCAGTCAGGTAGAAATAAAGTATCGACTCCGGATGAACTTGCTCCGGCGTTGGCTTGCCCAGAAAAAACCGGCGCCATCGGCGGTCCTGTTCATTCCAGCCATCCATCGTTGCCACATGCACCAGTTCATGATTCATCATCATGTAGACCCGTTCGCTGGCCGAAAAGGTCTCGAATATACGGTTGAGCGGGGCAACATCCAATTGAATCGAATTATGCGGGACTACACCTGCTGCGGCATTGGCATAATCACTGAAATCAGTGAGCATGACAGTGGTTTTTTCCCAGGGTGCCCAGTTCAATATGTTGCGCTGGAAAGCTATGGAGTTGTGGAAACTCCTCCCGACATGAGGTACCAGGTAGGTTTGCAAAGGGTCAAAATAAAGCAGCCGCAGTTCATCCGTCTCCAAAACATCCAGCACGAACGGATCTGCGCGAACTGTGCCTGACACCAGGGTGACGAATAGCAGAAAGCCAGTCAGCATCACTCTTGTGCCTGACATCATGATGATTTCTCCCTTATTTATTAGCATACATGATCACCAGACAAAAACAAAAAGGCCGCCTGCAAAAGCAGGCGGCCTGATTAGGGCACTTTGTAATTTATTAGTAACCTAATTTTCCCTAGCGTAGATTACTTTTTAAAGCATTGGCAGCTGCCTGATTCCTCAGTGCAGATCGCATCGCCTGATTGCCCAGCGCAGATCGCATCGCCTGGCTGCCCAGTGCAGATCTGATCGCCTGGCTACCCAGTGCAGATCTGACTGCCTGGTTGCCCAATGCAGATCGGACCGCCTGGTTACCGAGTGCAGACCTGATTGCCTGGTTGCCCAGTGCTGACCGAATCGCTTGGCTGCCCAGTGCTGACCGCGTCGCCTGGCTGCCCAGTGCTAACCTGATTGCCTGGTTGCCCAGTGCTGACCGAATCGCCTGGTCACCCAACGCAGACCTCACGGCGTGGTTACCCAATGCAGATCCCATCGCCTGACTACCCAATGCAGACCTGACTGCCTGGCTGCCGAGTGCAGACCTGACCGCCTGGTTGCCCAGTGCAGACCTGACTGCCTGGTTGCCCAGCGCAGACCTGACCGCGTGGCTGCCCAGTGCAGATCTGACCGCCTGGCTGCCGAGTGCATCCCTGGCCGCCTGGCTACTCAGAGCTGCCTGGAAGTTTTGATCGCCCAATGCCGCCTGGAAGTTTTGATCACTCATAGCAGACAGGAAGTTCTGATCACCCAAAGCTGCCTGGAAGTTTTGATCACCCAAAGCTGCCTGGAAGTTTTGATCACCCAAAGCTGCCTGGAAGTTCTGATCACCCAAAGCCGCCTGGAAGTTTTGATCACCCAAAGCTGCCTGGAAGTTCTGATCACCCAAAGCTGCCTGGAAGTTTTGATCACCCAAAGCTGCCTGGAAGTTCTGATCACCCAAAGCTGCCTGGAAGTTTTGATCACCCAAAGCCGCCTGGAAGTTTTGATCACCCAAAGCTGCCTGGAAGTTTTGATCACCCAAAGCCGCCTGGAAGTTCTGATCGGCTAATGCTGCCTGGAAGTTTTGATTACCCAAAGCCGCCTGGAAGTTCTGATCGGCTAATGCTGCCTGGAAGTTTTGATTACCCAAAGCCGCCTGGAAGTTCTGATCGGCTAATGCTGCCTGGAATGATTCGTTAGCCAATGCTGCCTGGAATGCTTCCTGGCTAATAGCCTCCATAAAGACTTCATCATTAACCAGCAACTCGAATTCATCGGTCTGCATAAATTGCGCGACTGATTCATCGCCCAGGACAACATCGCCGCTTTCTATCTGTTCACCACGATAACGCTCAGCGGGGGAAATCGTGCCCACGGCCTCGTCATCCGAAACCGGATAGTTGATGCCAAAATAGGCAACCACTGCGATAACAACCGCAAATGCCGCTATTAGCATTGGCATTTTCGATTTTGTTTGCTCGCTACTCATCGCTCTGCTCCTGTTGTAACCCTAAAAAAAGCTCTGCACTCACCAACGTGGAGTGAGCGTACCCTGCTGTATCAAATTGCCATTGCTCGAATACTCGAGCACGATGGCCTCGTCCTTGTGAGTGACTGTGTCGTCTGCATGGCGCAACAACACAGCAAACTTCTGCCGCCCAACACCGCTACTTGACCGGATCACCTGATCGGCCGATTCAAAAGACTCGAGATCATTGTCCATTTGTGCCATTGTGTCGTAACGCAGATTGCTGCCGGCAAAATCAACTCTGAGGTCAACCGGTAGCGTGGAATCGAGTTCCACATTCAAAACTATCGCAGCACCGCGACGCTCCAGACTGACCAAACTGTTCAGTTCATCCAAATCGACGGCATAGGTACCTAGCACGACCGCATTGGTATCACCGGGCGCGATCGTTCCGATCATTCGGTCCACATCTTTCGGACCGGTTTCCGACCCAAATTGGTATATACCGACAGCCAGCAGCAAACCGGCTGCCGCGGCGAAACCATAACGGACGAAACCAGACCAATTACCAATTCTTGACAGCGGTCTCATCGTCGGCCGGTCGGCAAGCTTGATGTTGTGGATGATATTTCTATGCAACTCTTCCGGCATAGGCTGATTCGGTAGTTCCTGCAATAAAACATCTAGCTCATTCATGCCGGTCTGATAGTTGCGGGCTTCTTCGGATTGCGCCAGGCGTCCGGCCAGCTCCGCCTGTTCAGCTTCGCTCAACTCGCCATCCATGGCGTCGTTGATTAGCTCCATTGTACGTTCTTCAATCATCCTTCCAGAATTCCAAGTTTTTTCAATTTACTTTTCATCTGTTGTCGGGCACTAAACAGACGAGATTTTACGGTCTTTTCTGGAATTCTCAGAATCTCTGCTATCTGCAGATAGCTACACTCGGTGAAATACCGCAGCACAATCACTGCCCTGTGGTCTTCCTGTAATTTCATTAAAACCGCTTGCACTTCTTTGCCTACTTGCCCTGAGGCGACAATTTCATCAATGCCCGGGCCGGCCGCAGGTTGTGTGTCAACCAGCGGCTCACAGCTTTTGCGTCGTTTGAGCTGATTAATGGATTCGTTGACGGCAATTCGGTATATCCAGCTGAAGAATCTAAACTTCGGATTAAATTGATCGAGATGTTCCAGGACATTGGTGAAAGTAGTTTGGGTAACGTCAGCCGCATCGTCCGGGTTTCCCAGCATCCGATACGCGGCGTTGTAAACCGGGCGTTCATATTGTCGGACGAGAGTCTCCATGGCTGTACGATCACCGGCTTTACAGTCCTCCAGCAACGCTTTTTCGCGTTCCTTATGCATAAGTACAATCGGTTGGGCGAAAAGTTGGTGGTTTTCCGAGACTGGTGCTCATTAAGACAGGCTAATCCGGGCCGGATTGATCTGCCACTTCGATCTGAAACAGTTTATCGAAGCCAGAATACATGAATATGTCTTTGATATGGTTACTAACATTGATCAGTCTCAGCCCTCGGCCATCCCCCATCAGACGTTTGTGCGTTCGCAGCAAAACGCCCAGACCGGCGCTGGAAACGTATTCCAGCCTTGCCATATCGACTACGCACTCATCCTTCACCTCATCGAGAAATTCCTGAGCCCTGGGCGCTTGGGCGGCGTCCAGGCGCCCCGCCACAACCACGCTGCCTGCTTCGTTAAATTCGATCTGAAACATGTTCTTATTTCCCACCTGCGACGAAACTGATCTTGCTAGTGCGATTCTTATATTCGTAATGAATCTCATCAACCATCTTGAGGACTAGGTAGAGCCCGAGCCCACCCGGCGTACGTTGCTCGAGCGGTGCGTTGATATCTACTGAACCGGCTTCGCGTGGGTCGAAACGCTCTACGCCATAATCCGTCAGACTTACTTCAACACCGTTCTCATGTGGCAACATCTCTATAAGAATATCGGCATCGGTCTCAGTATCGTATGTCACCATATTAACAAATATTTCCTCCACGCAGAGATCGACAAGATAACGCTTGGAAGTGTCGATATCGTGTTTCTTGAAAAACTGCTCGGTGAAGAAAACAATTTCCTTAATCTCGTCAAAGCTTCTTGAAAATTTTCGTTGCATTAATCTACTCCCGTCGGACCAGCACCAGAGTGATGTCGTCCGCTTGTGGCGCTTCGCCGCCAAATTCAAAAGCCGCATCGACGAGCCGCTGACTGAGCTCCGACATCTCCAGGGCATGACCGTTCCTGATCACGTCTGCCACGCGCTCCTCACCAAATTCGGCGCCGTCAAGCGTCGTGTACTCGTAGACACCATCAGATATGAGGGCGAGTATGTCTCCTGGCTCCAGTTTCAGTCGCTGCGCTCCGTCGGTTCCATCGAGTTCCATGATCCCTACCGGAAAACTGGTCGGCTTGTACCATTCGCACTTACCACTCGCGGCGCAGAAATGCAGAATCGGTCCCTGACCACCTGAATGAAATTCCACTTCGTGTGTTTGTGGATCAAGAAAGCCGATAAAAGCGGTGATAAACCGGTCGTCGGGCAGATCTTCGTTTAACTGATTGTTGACCTGTATATAAGCCTGATCCAGGCTGGCACCCAACCGGAAAGCAACCCGTAACATTGCCTGCATTTGAGTCGCTGACAATGCGGGGCCAAAACCGTGACCAGTCGCATCACCCAACAACATGAACACCTTGCCGTCGAGTACGACCAGGTCATACAAATCGCCCCCTGTGTGATCCGTAGGCAGAAAGTGTCCGTAGAGATCGTAACCCGGCACGTCTGGCATAACTTTTGGCAAAGTACTTATCTGGATCTCACGGGCAACGGCTACTTCCTGCGCCAAAATGGCGTTGGCGAGTAATTCGTCGGTCATGTAGGAATGCTGAATCGCAACAGCGGCCTGCGCCGCGAGTGCGGGTCCAATCCATTCATCGTGCTCGTCAAACTGACCGACCTCCTCGCCTAGCCATTGCATCACGCCAAGCAACGATTCTTCCTGCCCCAGTATCGGCACATTGAGTAACGAACGCGTTTCGAAACCCGCTGCGTGAACCGGGTGCTCTTGAAAACGCCCGTCGTCACGGCAGTCATGAATGTTGGTGATTTGATGATTATCGGCGCATTCGCCGGCCCAACCTATGCCGAACCCTAGTCTTGCAGGTGGATCTGCCGGTGGAGCCACCATCACCAACTCCTGCGACTTTCGATCCAGCAACCACAACACGCCGGCCTCGGCCACAATGGCCACTTTGCCAACCTCGATAATCTCGCGTAATAGTTCCGGCATCGCTTCGGGTGCCGCCAGCCGGTGCATGATCTCAAGAATCTGTACCAGCGATTCGCGTGAAATTTCGTTCGGTGTGTTCAATGACTAATAACCTGGCGCCGATTGAGGTTGCTGCATCACCTTGTAGTCGCTTGGCCCGGCCACAAGTCCTCTGCCCAAACGGTATGGCTCAGAATATTCTTGATCTGAAACAACCAGATGCATCGCCCCCCTCTGATACGATAAATATAGGCGCTTGTGCGCCAGGTTGCTACGGGGACGTCGGTTTTCAGGCTCCATCCCTGATGTTGCATTGCGATAGGAAGAGTTGCACAGCGGTCGTCCGGCAGTCCGGGTAGGGCAGACAACGCCCTCGCCTTGAAGTGACTGATGCTGTTGCGAACCGTGAAATCAGCCTCAATGTGTGAATTCAAGATAACCTAACCGGTCGGCGCAACCATAAGGAAACAGCAATGTCGAGCCATCCAGCCCTTGAACATGCAGTCATGCACGCACAGGCCTTTCTCGATAGCCTGGACGAGCGACCTGTTGCCGTTACGGCAACCTTACAGCAACTACGTAAAGCGTTAGATAAGGAGTTAACCGACCAGGGCGTCGCACCCGAGCAAGTGATCGACGAGCTTGCCCGCGACGCAGAAGCCGGTTTACTTGGCAGCACGACAGGTCGCTTCTTTGGCTGGGTCATCGGCGGCACGTTGCCCGCAGCATTGGGTGCTGACTGGCTAGCCTCGGCGTGGGACCAAAATGGCGCAACCTATGCGGTCTCACCTGCTTCCAGTGTGGCTGAAGAAGTGGCCGGCCGATGGTTGAAAGATCTGCTCGGCCTTCCTGCCGATGCATCGTTGCATTCGTGACCGGTTGCCAGATGGCGCACGTCACTGGATTGGCCGCCGCGCGGCACCAACTGCTCAGTGACAAAGATTGGGACGTGACGCGTCAGGGTCTGGCCGGTGCCGCGCCAATGCGCATATTCGCGAGCAGCTTGCGGCACGAATCGATCAACCGTGCCGTCAGTCTATTGGGTTTGGGATTAGACAACATCGAATACGTGCCCGGCGACGATTCCGGCTGTATGTCGGTGCCAGACCTGAACAGAATGTTGCGTCACGAATCCGGCCGCCCGACGATTATTTGCTTGCAGGCCGGTGATCTGAACACCGGCCAGTTTGATGCGTTTGACCAGATTTGTCCGCTGGCACACAAACACGGCGCCTGGGTTCACATCGACGGGGCCTTTGGCTTGTGGGCCGCGGCGAGTGACAAGTATCGTCACCTGCTACGCGGTGCCGAACAGGCAGATTCCTGGGCGACCGATGCGCATAAATGGCTCAACGTACCGTTTGATAGCGGCATTGTGTTTGTTGCACGCCCCGAGGCACATCTTGCCTCTTTGACAACGCGTGCCGGCTACTTTGTTGCCGCACCTGAATCGGCACGCGACCAGATTGACTGGAATCCAGAATGGTCACGACGCTCCCGAGGCTTTGTGGTCTATGCAGCATTGCGTGAACTCGGCCGCACGGGTGTCGCCGAAATCGTCGACCGTTGCTGCGCTATCACTCGTCAACTGGTCGACACAATCGATGCGATGGACGATGCTGAAAAGATGGCCGAACCAGTAATCAATCAGGGACTCGTACGATTCCTTTCAGCCGACGGCAATCACGACCAACGTACCGACGAAGTAATCGAACGCATACGTAATGGCGGCACGGCCTGGTTCGGTGGTACTGACTGGAACGGCAAGCGAGTGATGCGGATTTCGGTGTGCAACTACCGAACTACTGATGAAGACGTCACACGCACGCTGGACGCGGTACGCGCAGCATTGGCTGGTTAGTAGCGGAGTTCCTTCGAGTCCTCGATCAATCGTCCAGGGACAATCTGAATGCCAGGAATTGTGTGAACTGGCCCCCTTTTTTATTGAAGTTGTTGTCCGAAACCAGAATTAGCGTGCGTGACCCGTCCGCCAGACTTTTCCCGAACGTCATTCCTTCGATGTTGTCGAGCGCCAGATCCAGTTCGTCCAGATCGAAGAGTAATTCCTTGGGCATGAACCTGATTTTGCGTTGCGCTATCGAATCCATAGCACGGACATCGGTCGCATGCTTAGTAGCGGTCAGAAACAACCTGACGGTGTTGCCGACGCCGGTCGAATACGAACGCTCCAATGCCATGAAGCGTTCGTTGTCGAAGGTCAACAATTCAACCAGACCATTGGTCGCAAACCCATCGGCCGGTTCCGGGGCAGTCGCGACCGCTTCGGTGCGATAAACGTACTCGGCCTGCGGTTCGCCATTGCCGGCATCCAGTACCAGGACACGCACAGGGCTGCCCTCCGACAACGACGCGTGTGGCCCGTCCTGACGCAGCGCATTCTCGGTTGCAGTCAACAAAGAGCGCGGATCATGACCAAAAGTGAGACTCTCGAATGTCATGTTTCTGCGCGTGCCTGCCGTCGCCGTTGGCCAGTACTTCACCGGTGGAATGAACTCATCGATGTGAATGCCATCTCGGGTCATGACCCGTACGAATGGCGCTACATCGGTATCACCTTCGCTGGTCCACACTATTCTGTCGGGTAGCGGCGAAAAACGGATAGCCTCGGGATCTACCGATAACGGCTTAAACAAATCCCCATCCTTGTCGAGGATCTGCGTAACCCCAGCAAAAACAACATCGCCCGGATCCAGTACCCCGTCGGAAAGATCAACCTGTAAATCGAAAAAGCGCACGGGGCCATATTGCGCCCGATCGTCGCTGATCACGATGTAACGGTCGGTTACCGGATCGTAGTCAATACCCGACAGACCGCCGACCTCGTAACCCTTGTACTGAAAACCTGTCGGAAAAGTCGCCTCGCCGATAAATTCCAGCGTGACGCCGCCGCCAGACCATCCACCGCTGTGCACGCACGCGGCACAAGTTAGCGCCATAAATACGAGAACAGCTCGACTGATGTCCCGCAATGGGGTGTGTCCCCCAGGAGCGGCATCCTTGCCGCTCCCACAGTTCAATTAGTTAAACTCGTTGGTAAAGCGTAAACCAAATTCGCTGGCGTCATTACTCAGCATGACAAGGATGTAGTCGCCGGTATTAAGCCGGGCGTTGTCGTAACGCTCATCGGTTACGTTGCGTCCGTACAACCCGACGGTCCAGTCGCCACGCGGCGATTTGTAGCTGATGTCAAAGTTGATCAGGTCACGGCTGTCGATGAAGGTGAACCGACCCGGATCTGCAGTCGGCTCTCCAAACATGTCATCACGAAACGACCAGTCAGCACGGTAAGTCATTTCGCCACCGTTGGCCAATGGCACCGTGAACTCTGGACTTAACGACATCGTGGTCTCCGGTGTCAGTGGAGCCACTGCGGTTGGATCGTCGACATCCACGTCGATGAGCCCGAGTGAGCCATGCACGTAGAAATTGTCCGCAACTGCCCAGGAGCCTTCGATCTCGAGACCCGTCGATTCCTGATCGACAATAATATTTCGGGTATCAAATCCCATACCCGCAGTCGTACTGACCTGATAAGGCAAATCGGAGTAGTCAGTAAAAAATCCGGCGACGCTAAGTTTCAGATTCTCAAACGGTGTACCCTTGATACCAATCTCATAGTTGGTCGCAGTAATGTTTTCATTAGCCACGAAACAGTTTGGCTGACTGACATTGCCCGGTTGGTCGAAGTCCAGGGACCCGAACAAACAAAACGGCCGCGGCGGGAACTGACCGGACTGATAGCCGTTGGCTATGCTGCCATAAACGTTCATGTCGTTATTGAGATCGAGTGAGGCAGACAGATCCCAACTCAACTCGTCCCAATCGCGTCCGGCGCCGGTATCGATCAAACTGGAATTGATATTAATTTTTGCGTCTTTTTCATCTTCGGTATAACGCAGACCGCCGGAGACACGCAGCCGGTCGGATACGGCAAAACCAACATTGCCATAAATGGCCCGGCTCTGGGCGTCCTGACTGAGGAGGAAATCGCCCGCGCCGCCCAGGAAGATATTCGGATCCTGGTCGTTCTGGCCTTCTTCGTCAAAAAAGTAAATACCGCTGACAAAATCCCAATCGCCGTACTCACCGTTGAGCTGTATTTCGATTGAGGTCTGATCGGCCTCACCGACCTCGGGAAAAGATAAGAAGTCGTCGATAAACGCATCGTCATCAAGACCGCTCTCATATTCCGAGTGCCGATCACTAATGATTAATTTCGCGTTTAAGTTGTCGTTTAGCTCCAGATCTGCGGTCAGCGACACGCCAAAAGCCTTGTTGGTTACTGCAGTCTGATCGACTTCACCAGTGTTGTTATCGTATGGGTCGGCGGACACATCGGAGTTGCGAAAACCGGCGCCAAAAACTGCACCATTGGGTAGCTCGTCGATCAGTGTCGTATAGGGGCGCATGCCGTTACGCCCCTGGTTGCCGTCAGCGGTTAACAACAGACTTAAACGGTCAGTAGGGTTCCACTGGAATGCCAGGCGGCTGGCAATATCCTGCAATTCGCCGACGTCAGCTTCGGCATTAGGCAGGTTTAGAAACTCGCCTAGACCATCGCGACGGGTAAATGAACCTGATATTGACACAGCGGTGTCGTCACTAAGTTGCGTGTCGCTGTAAAACTCCGCAGTCACGCGTCCACGACTACCCAATTCCAAACTCATCGAGCTGCCGACATCTTTGCCAGGTTTTCGGGTAATGATATTGACAGCACCACCAATTGTATTGCGACCCCACAGGGTTCCCTGCGGGCCACGCAATACTTCGATACGCTCGACATTGGCCAGACCCCAGTTCTGGCCTACTTGCCGACCCAGGTACACACCGTCGATATACACACCGACACCGGGGTCGGTTGTTATAAGGTGATCCTGCAAGCCGATTCCACGTATAAACGGGTTGACCGACGAAGTATGACCGGCAGAAAACCCAGTCACGTTCAGGTTAGGTACAAACTTGCCGACATCGGTTAAGTCAACGATGCCCTGCTTTTCGATCGTTGCCGCAGAAAACGCGCTGATTGAGGTAGGCACTTCATAAATACTTTGTTCGCGTTTCTTGGCTGTTACCGTGACCTCTTCAAAAACTGTTGCTTCCTCGGCAGCCATGGCCACACCGTTCAGTGCGAGGCTCGCAATGGCGATGACGGCGACTGATGTCAGATTGCTGTTTCCCACGATGATCCCCTTATAGTGAATCGTTAAATCGAGCTGCGCTGGATGGGAATATTGGCGCTTAAACCTACCGGCAGCAAATGTTTCAACATTCGCAGCACCATAAAAAATGCTGCAATGCATTATGGCTGGGTACTACTGGGCGAGACTTTTGCTTAAGAAACGCACAGTCGTACTGATTACTTGAGCCGCGTGTGCCGCTTCGCCGCTGTAAAAGCCCAATCCGTGATCGGCGCCGGTTATCTCTCGGCGTACAACCTGGGCGCTGGCGCGCGCTGCATCGGCCACCGAGAGAGAAACCTGGGGTGCGACTACCTGATCCTGGTCACCATAGACAACCAAGACCGGACCGGAAAACATTTTGATTGAGTCCAGCGGCGCACTGCGTTCGAGATCGGTAAAAAACTCAATGCCCAGCTGTTGCTGGTCGCCCCAGGGCGTCGTGAAAACAGTCGAATCTTGGGTTCGCGCGCTGGCCTTGTGTCGTTGCCAGGCCTCAGGCCCGCCCAGAAACTGCACCATCGTGTCGCGATCGCCGACCGGAGCCCATAACGCCAGAGCAGTGTAGGCATCTTGGCCAGTGGCCATCATTGCCAACCGACCACCAATGCTGTAGCCAAGCAAACCCACACGTTTTGAGTCGGCGCCGGATTGTGCCAACGCGTAGGCGCGCGCGGATTTGATATCGCGGAGCATGTTGTCCAGATTGTTTTCAGCGAAGGACTCCGTGGACTCCCCACAACCGGGAAAGTCCATTCTTATAGAGGCAACGCCGAGTCGGCCAAGCGCTTCTGCTACGCGAACAAAACCACCGGCTTCGTCGCGAGTGCCGCCGTGCCCGTGTGCCATCACCAACACTGGATGCGCGCCCGCTGCCAACGGCACCACATAAGTTGCGGGAACTTGCACACCACGTGACTCGATGGTTACCTGGCGGGAATAAAAACCCGGATTCTGCAGCTCGCGTACAGAGGTGCACGCCGCCAGCAACATCGATGCCAGCGTTATCGCGAGATTGATTGGTCTCATGCTCATCAAAACTGTAGATAACCGTGTTTCGGCAACGGGTCAAGCACCAGGTGTAAGTGTTTTGACCGCGACACGTGCCTTTGCACGTTATCCGTCGTCGAGCGCGTCGGCAATTGCCAGTTTACCCAGCGTCGCGGTTTTTCTATCCTGATGATGCTGCATACGCCGCAGGATGTCATCGAGCATTCGGACGGCTTCGATAATGTGTGGTCCTTTGTTGAGCATCACGCCATCAGCACGTTGTGACATCGCAGCATCACTGATCTCTGCGCGTGACGGATTGCCGTTCTTGGTTTTGCCTTCCAGCACCTGCGTGGCCCAGATAACCGGCACGTGTGCAGCTTCGCAGAGCCAAAGTATCTCTTCCTGGATTTCGGCAAGCCGCTCCCAGCCACATTCCACTGCCAGATCGCCCCTGGCAATCATTACACCGACCGGATAGCCATGCATTGCGGTTAACAACAATCGGGCCAGATTATTGAAGCCTTGTTCAGTTTCGATCTTGAGGATAATGCCCAGGTTTGTGGACCGATATTGCTCCAACTCGTGGTAGAGATCGAGTATGTCCTGTGGTTTCCTGACAAATGAAAAAGCAACAGCGTCGGCGTTGGCCGCAATAAATTTCAGGTCCTCTCTGTCTTTGTCGCTGAGCCCGTCGATATGTAATTCGCTGTCGGGGAAGTTGATCCCTTTACTACCCCGGAGTCTGCTCCCCGAGGCCTTGGCGTGAGTAACCCTGATAACAATCCGGTCCTCGGTGACAGATTCCACATTGCCTTTGATCTTGCCGTCGTTGAGAAAGACCGCTTCGTCTACTTGCACGAACCGGAATACCTCCGGCAAAGTGCAGGCCACATGCGCGTGCACACTGACCTCGCCATTGGAATCGATGACGGCCGGCTGGCCCGGTGTCGTGCCTTTATGCAGGATCAGCTGATCATCCTCGTGCAACAAGATGGGCTGTTCGGTAGCGGGCAGTTCGCCCACTCTGACCTTGACCGGGTTACCCTTTACGTGGCGGTTTAGTGTCAACTTTGTTCCCGTTTCGATATAGGCTGGCTTGTAGCACTCGACACGCAGCCCACGCTCGTCTCTGCCGACTACCCGGAGTTTTCGCCGCTTGCCGCGCGTGTCGCGGAATTTGAGAAAATCCCCGGTTTTAGCCTTGAGGATGGCCTTATCCGTCACCGGTATTACAGTGCCCTTTACGCCTGCCTCCGGCGGCTCGAGTGCGATTCGCATGCGCTTCGGGGAAATGACTCTGCCCAATGCGTCTCGTCGCGGCTGCAGTCGCAGCACTTTCGGGCCCGGTGCCAGCGGGCCCGTACGCAACCGCGGACCGGCCAGGTCCATAACAATCTTGCATTCATTGCCAGTAGCAGCGCTGACTGTCCGGACGTTATCGATCATCGCCGACCAGGTTTTCTCGTCATCATGACCGCAATTGATGCGCGCGACGTTCATCCCGTTTTTCATCAACCCGGCCACCAGCTCCTGGTTCATGGCGGTTTCCGGTGCCAGTGTCACGATTATGCGGGCGCTGCGTCCGGAAGGTGCTGAACCAAGAATTTCCGCCGCATGTTTGTCGAGACGCTCGCTGCTTTGGGCAAATTCCAGGTTCGTAGTCTCAAGCTCCGCGCTGGCGCCAGTCGCCAACGTTTGCAACACGCCCAGTACCGCTTTTAGCGATGCCATGACATGGCGTTCACAACGACCCAGCGATGACAGCCCCAATGAAGCCAGCCGCACCTGCAGCGGACGTATATCGACGTGGCGCAACGCCATGTAGTGCAACAGGTTCGTCGCGCTTTCGCGAAACCGGGGATCGACTTTTGCGAGATCGTCAGCGAAATCCTGCTCGAGTCTCTCCGCGTGGCGACGGATCAAGGCCAGTTCGTCGATAATCGCCTTTATTTGTGCTGGCGTTCTGACGACCTGGTCCGGCCGGGAGCTGCTTTGAACGACATCGTACTGCATCCGCGCATATTCCTCAGATGCTTTCACCTAGATAAAAGCTACCAAAAAAGCGTCGACACTTTAATCGTGAATAATACCTAAGCCAGTGATTCTGAACGAGCCTGGCCGGGTATCCCCCGATGCCTGAGATTGAACTATCCTATAGTCAAGGAGTGGACTAATGCAGTGCCCTAAGTGCGACAAAATGATGGAGACGGTCGTGTACAAGACGATCGAGGTGGACCGCTGCACCAGTTGCATGGGTATCTGGTTTGATGCACTCGAACACGAAGTGCTCAAGGAACTTAAAGGCGCTGAGGCTATCGACACCGGGGAATCGCGTGTCGGAAAAATTCTCGACAAAACGACGCGTTGCAATTGTCCCGTTTGTCACACCAGTATGATCAGCATGGTCGATCGTGACCGGCCACACATTCATTACGAGGCATGCACCGTGTGTTTCGGCGCCTTCTTCGATGCCGGTGAGTTCACCGAGTACAAGCAACACACCATAAGTGAGCTCCTGGCGGAGCTATTTTCCGGCAGTCTGGCCAAGTTACTGCACCGTTAACAATATAAGACACATTACCGCTGTGGCATGAGTATAATGCTCTCTAAACCGTTCAAAAAAGCAGGTCCCTGGTGTCATGTATCTCCGACTCATTTTGTTTGTTGCTGCCATAGGTCTGGCCACCAGTATTTCGGCTGAGGAAGTTGTGATCGAACTGGTCGGTTCGGGCAACAAACTGACTGACGAGTTCAGGGTCGATGGTCCCTGGCTGCTGGACTGGAGCATCACCAGCGAATATGCCAGTGAGACCGGAATTGAAATCGACCTTGTCGAGGCTGTGTTCCTGAGCCACGAAGGCAACGTACTCACGGCCCGCTATCCGGGCGCAGGCACAAAACTGTTTCGCAACACCGGACGATTCCGCTTTCGTGTCATTGCGTCGATTGCGAACTGGCGTCTTAAAGTCTCGAAAATCACGCCGGAAGAGGCGGACGCAATGATCCCCAAGAGACGTTATCCATAAGCCCCATCGACACGGGGTTTTAGCAGAATCGGCGCATATGCGGCCGTGAAAGCGGCGAACGCCAATATCCACATTCCCCCCGAGACCTCAACCCAGCGCGAGTAGTGTGCGCCGTCGACTATCGGCCCCACCACACGTGTGATCACCGCTGCAGTGAGCAGTACGAATGCAATGCTGACTACAAAAGGCGGTTCATGAATATTCCTGCCGGAATGACCAAGCGATACGCGAGCCATCATGCTGAGCGTAATCACGCCTATCCCACCGATGGCGAACGCATGCAGTGCCAATAATTTCGGGATACCCAGTAAAGTATTCAGCGCAAACAGCAGGAAGCCGATTATCAGCATGGCGTACGCAAGGTACAGGCTCCATAGCAGCGGACGACGCCAGATACCCGGCGTGTACCAAATCACCAGGCGCGCAAGATGGATCAGAAACAAGGCGCCCGCCACCCAACGCGTCGGTCCGACCCAGACCGCGAATAACTCACTGATCATTAACTCGACGAACAATATCAGACTGGCGATGTCCAGAAATTTCGAGTTTCGCAACGTAACTTTGTAATCCACGCCGCGCTCGACAAAAAATGGAATCAAGCGTCGCATCATCATCAGAATCAGAGCAAGGATCGTATAGAAAGCACCGTAAACGGCATAGAAAGCGCCATGTTCAAAAAATCCGAAGGCATCGAGATAAAAGAAAACGTTCAAAATTGCCAGCAACACCAGTTTTCCGATAATCGCTGTCTGCTTCCATTGTCGGGTTTTGAGGATCGGTGCAGAAACGGCTGCAACGATCAGACAGTTAAACAGCACATCCACGGTGGCGCCGATTGCCAGGGGCATCGAACCGAGGTGATTCAACACACGTGCAACAACCCATAACCCGAACAATCCTGCGAGTGGCGCGCGATGAGGCGTTTGTAAGCCCGTCCAGTTTTTGACCGCCGTCAACAGGAAGCCGGCAATCACAGCGAATGCATAACCAAACAACATTTCGTGGGCATGCCACAACGTCACCGCGATTCCGGGTGGGTAAACCTGCGTGCGACTGGAATAGACGAACAACCACAACCCGATACTGATAATCGAAAAGACGCCTGCACCAAGAAAGAATGGCCTGAAGCCGAGATTCCAGACTGCGAAACCTGTTGCTGGTTGCTCCGCGTCAATCGTCATAGTCGTTGATCAATAATGGAGCCTAGTGGCCAATACGATACGTTTCTTCACTTTAATCCGAACCGGGCTCGTGCCAGCGCTCGACATACCGCATGCGGCGGGTTAACCAGAGCGGATACTTGATCATGATGCGTAGAAACTCCGGTGCGTTGAGGTGATCGTACAACCACTGACAAACGAGCGGGTAGCCGGCGTTTGCAAACCATTCGGCATCGACGCCTGCAAACTGTCGCACAAAGGGAAAGATCGCTATATCGGCCAATGACGTACTGGGTCGTACCAGGCCCTTGCCTTCCTGCAATGCCAGTAGCGCTTCGAGTTTTTTGATAAACATCTCGCCCTGTGCACGGTAATACTCCTGGGGGTGCTCCGGATGACGCGTAAAGTACTTGTACCGGTCCAATGCGGTTTTGAAACTACCGTCATTTTCCTCTATCAGCTGTTGGCTTAGCTCGGGATCGGCAGTGCACCAGTTGTCGGGGTCGTGCTGGGCCAGCGCCCACTGTATGACTTCAGTGCTTTCATCGATGACCTTTCCGTCGGCCAACTGCAGTACCGGCACCGTACCCTTGTTGGAGATTGCAATCATCTCCGGTGGTTTGTCTTTGAGTAGTATCTCCCGCAATTCCACGCCGATACCGGACTTTAGCAATGCAAGCCTTGCGCGCATCGCGTAAGGACAACGCCGAAAACTGTACAAAACGGGCAGTGTCGTGTCTGGCTTAGCCACTGTCGTCGGCCAGCTTGTTGGGCATCGTTGCACCAATGTGTTGCTGACCCCGGGACTCGGCGATACGCACCTGTCTTTCGCGTTCGGCAAAGGCCTCGCGCTGTTTCGGAGAGTAGTTGTCAATACAGTGCGGGCAGGATACCCCCGCAACATAGTGCTCTGACGCTTTGTCGGCTTCATTGATCGGCCGGCGACACGCATGACACATATCGTAGCGGCCCTTGTTCAGGCCCTTATCGACTGACACACGATCATCAAAGACAAAACACTCCCCATCCCAGAGATTCTCTTTCTCGGGCACGGTTTCCAGGTACCTAAGGATGCCGCCATGCAAGTGAAACACAGACTCGAAGCCATTGGCTTTAAGAAACGAGGTTGCCTTTTCGCAGCGGATACCGCCGGTGCAAAACATCGCAATCTTCTGACTCTTTTTGTCGGCCAGTTTTCGCCGGGCATAGTCGGGAAATTCCCGAAACGCTTTTGTTTCCGGTGAAACTGAATTCGGAAATGTCCCGATTGACACTTCGTATTCGTTACGCGTATCGATCACCACGACGTCAGGATCGGCAAGTATTTCGTTCCATGCTTTTGCGTCCAGATAGGTGCCCACCAGGCGAGCCGGATCCGTATCCGCAACACCCATGGTGACAATTTCCTTTTTTGTCTTCACCTTCATGCGATGAAACGGCATTTCCTCGCTAACCGATTCCTTGTACTCAAGTTCGGCAAGGCGCGGGTCCGAACGGATGAAGTCCAAAACGTTTTCGATACCGTCACGCCGGCCTGCTAACGTTCCATTAATGCCCTCCGGGGCCAGCAGGATCGTGCCGCGTAGGTCATTTTCCCGGCAACAACCCAACAGTGGCTCACGCAGTTGCTCACAATCTGGCAACCGCACGAATTGATAGAAACTAATAACAACGTTGGTCATGTTCCGCTTATTGTCTGGCGTCGTTGGATTGATCACGCAAGGCCTTAAATTCCGAACCCGGTTTCCATTGCGGCCATCGCGTTGAATTGCCCAGATCGTGAATAATCGTGTGAAACAACGCGACATCCTGTGCGGCACCACGCAAATCCCAGTCCGGATCCCACGCATCGCAGGTTTGGTGATAACACTTGCCGGTGTAGTCGGCGATCCACTGGTTGCCGGCTTCTCGTCCGCCCTCGACCAGGTCGGCGCCACCGGCGATACCCATAATCAACAACACCGGTACACCGCGGCGGGCCAGAGAAAAATGATCGGCACGAAAAAACAAACCGTTTTCTGGCAAGTTCTCCGGTGTGACGACGCGGTTCTGTTTGGCCGCTGCGCGACTCAGGTCGTCTTCGAGTTCGCTTTGTCCATCGCCAACCAATATCACATCGCGCGCCGGACCCGCTGTTTGCAGAATATCCAACGTCAAGTTGGCCACCGTGGTTTCAAGCGGATAAATCGGTTTGGTGGCATAGGCCTCTGATCCCAGCAAACCGCTCTCCTCCGCGGTCCAGGCCGCGAAGATTACACTACGATCCATGGGCGGATCGGCTTTGAGCACGCGCGCGAGTTCCAGCACCCCTGCGGTGCCCAGCGCATCGTCATTGGCACCCGGCCGCACGACACGACCTTGCGCATCGGGCTCACCGATACCGTAAGCGTCCCAGTGCGCTGAGACCATGATGGTTTCATCGGGGCGAGTTTTACCAGGCAATTTCGCCAACACGTTTTGGCTATCGATCTGTTCGAGCGATACCAAAAAGTCGGCGTCCAAAGACACATTCTCCATTACAAACGCCTGGAAGTCCGGGCTGCGCGCAGCAATGCGTTGCTGTTCCAGGTCCAGCCCGGCGTGATCAAACAGGCGCTTTGCGGCATCACCGTGCAACCAGCCCTGCAGACTGACCGGCTTGGGGGCACCGGCCTCGCGCACGATCGAATAGTTGCTTCCGGCTTTAGACGACGCCACGTTCCAACCATAGCCCGCGGCTTTGGTTTCATGGATTACCAGTGCTGCAATGGCACCGCGCCGGGCTGCTTCTTCGAACTTATAAGTCCAGCGACCATAGTAGGTCATACGCCGGTTGCCGAAACGCCCGGCCGCAGGCTCATCCGGTTCGGCGGCAAAATCCGGATCATTGACTAAGTACAACGCAACTTTGCCGATTAAATCGATGTCACCGTAGTCATCCCACTGCCGCTCGGGTGCGTAAGCACCAAAGCCGACAAACACAACCGGTACCTGCTCGATCTTCAGGGCTTTAATGGACCGGGTTGTGCTGACGCCCAGATCCTCTGACTGTTGCAATGGATGCCGTTGACCGTCGGCCAAATAACCGATGTTCGACGGCTCTTCAATCTGCGTGTGGATTAGTGGTACCGACTGTGTCCATGTTCCGTTTGCGCCCCCGGGCTCCAGACCCAACGCGGCGAAGCGCTCAATAAGGTATGCGACTGTTTTCTCTTCGCCGGGTGTGCCAGGGGCGCGACCACCGAACTCGTCTGAGGCCAGCACTTTTACCGTTTCCGATAGTTGGTCTGTGTTGATCTGACCGGTATCGACAGAATCGGGTGTCGCATCGGCAGGTGCAGTACCAAACTGCTCAACGGCAGGCTCTGTGCACGCCACCAGGCTGGCTAGCGCGCAGACAAACAACAAACTACGGTTCATGGCGTTTTCCCCGGTGAACTCAAGAGAACAGTTTACTCAATATATTGGTAGTCAATCATCGGTCGCAGGCCTCTGCGGGGACAGTTGGCATCTCCTGCAGTCAACTTTGTCTGCCAACGCTGAACCCAAGCTTCGGTCGCATAGTGTGCCTGGAGCCACTATACTCCGCGCTGCTTTCACAAAGGGGGAATACCATGACGAAAAATACAATGCTCATTTCATCTCTACTGGGATTACTGTTCATCCTGGCCGGCCCGGCAGGCGCACAAAGCTGGTCCAAAGCACAAGGCGAAATTTGGGATACGGTCTTGGAGTCTTATAAAGACATCGATGCCCAGAACGCCAATTGGTCCGACAAGTGGGTGTTCGCCGATGCTATGGTGTGGGGACCGACTTATCCGATGCCGCGCGGACGTGACAGTGTAAAACGCTGGGACGCCTATCAGTTTCCCAATTCCAAAAACCATGTATCGGAGTACACGCCGACGGCTATCGTCGTGCACGGCTCCACCGCCGTTGCCCATTACTATTACTCAAATGCCTCAGAGGACAAGGATGGAAAACGTGAGACCAGTCATGGTCGCTGCACGGACGTGCTGGCCAAGGACGGTAACAAATGGCGGTTTATCGCTTGGCATTGCGGTGACGAACCAGACAACGACTAACTAAATCTTAAATCGGTCGAACCGCACTTTTTTAGTGCGGTTCGACCCCCAATTGAGCTAAGCCACGTCGGCCACGGATCCATCCCGCCCGGCGGCCGGCTCCTCATTCATTTCGTAGGCACCGCGCAAGGGGGCAACATGCTCGGCCCAAATCTTGTCAAAGCGTGCGGTGTTGACCACGGGTCGTTTGATCATCCGGCGCAGTAACAACTGCTGGCGCCGGGTGGTGACTGATTTGCCGTACAGCTGCAGAGCGTAGCGCGAAAAGTCGCGTACCATTACATCGAAAATCTGATCGAGCAGGTCATCATCAATAGCGTAGATCCTTGCGTTCTCGATAATCAGCTGACCGTACACAACCAACGTAAACAACTCACCGAGGTTGAGCAGGAAATCGATGTCCTTTGCCTGTTCCTTGGTGGGCCGTGCCACCGCCAGCAATGTCTTGAGATAGCGAATTTGCCGCTTGAAGACGTTCACGTTCGGCAAACTGACGCCGGCGTAGGTCTTGCGGTAGTCGTGAAAGCGAATCTTACCCAAACCCTTGGTCGGACCCTGGTCAAAAAGAAACTCGTCATTAACCGGTTCGTCGCGCCGATCGATGGTTGGAAATTCACCCGGCTTGAAAAAATAGTTGCCCATAAACTTGATGATAAGAGCCATATTCACATGCACTGTACCTTCAAGCTTCGGTAACGCACGGATGTCGCGCGCCGCCATCTCGAAGAACATGTCTTTCTCAAAACCCTTCGCCGCGATGACATCCCAAAGATGGTCGATGACCGCCTCTCCCTGGGTTGTCACTTTCATCTTCACCATCGGGTTGTACAGCAGATAACGCCGGTCCTCGGGCGACGCGGCACGCATATAGTCCGCTGCACGCAGGGCAAACAGTTTCATCGAGACCAGTCGCACATAGGCATCGACGAACAGCTGACGAACATGCGGAAAGTCTGTTACATAGCTGTCGAAAAGACGGCGTTCACTGGCGTGATCTATGGCCTCATAAAAAGCATGAGTGCACATTCCAATCGAGGCCCAGCCAAGGTTGAACTTGCAGAAGTTTATGGTGTTGAGCGACGCATCCCATGCTTCTCTGCCACGTGACAGAATCTCGGCGTCGGTAATGGGGTACTTGTGCAGGGCATACTCGGCGACATAATTTTGCGAGTTGCAGACGTTTTTCACGCACTCGTACTTTTCGTGCCTTGGGTCAACGACGAAGAATACGTAATCGTCTGTGCCGTCGATCTTGCCGAAGGTCGAGACCAAACCCGCCTTGTTGGCGTTGCCGATATAGTACTTGCTGCCGCGCGCCACGTAAGTCCCGTCGGCTTGCGGGAAGAGTTTCATCTCCGAAGAATAAATGTCTGCTCCGTGTTCTTTTTCGGACAAGCCAAATGCAAAAATATGGCCGTCACGCAGGAGCTGCGCAGTTTGCTTTTTCACCGTTTCGTTTTTGGAAATCCAGATAGGCCCGAGGCCGAGCATGCTGACCTGCCAGGTATACCAGTACGCAAGGCCGTAGAAACCGAGAATCTCGTTGAATTCGCAGTTGCGCCAGCTATCCCAGCGAACATCCTTCGCACCGCCCGCGTAGGCCGGTGGCGTCATCAGTTTGGCAAAGATCTGCTCGTGGCCGACAAACTCGAGGAAATCAGCGTACCAGACACGTTCGTGGTCATCTTCTTTGATGCGACGCCGACCCTTGTTCTCGAAAAACTCGATGGTCTTGCGCATGATTTGCGTGGAGGTTTCGTCTTGATAGCGTCGGTTGTGTTTTTGGGGATTGAGGAGCATGAGCCTGATCCTGTGTCGTTGCACCATATTGTTCGCGGAACAGCGGCGTGACGTTGTCCCGGCAGCTAAACCATACCTTGCCACGCACGAGCGGCTTAGACCAGTGGCACGGTCGTCCTTGGGGTATAGTCCTGCCTCGCACTCGTCCGCTGGTTCCCAGTTCGTGGCAATAGTGGCAAGATGCTGCAAAACAGGAGGCTCATCGTGAACCAACCGAGTAAACTGCGCCTTTCTCTAGCAACACTTGCGGCCGTGTACAGTGGCGTGGTGTCATGCGCTGATCAGCAATCGACCGAAAAACACAGCACAGAACCATTACCAAAAAGAGTCGATAGTCAACCGATGCCCGAAGCACAGCAGCCAATGAATACAGACAGCCAGGTGTCGACCGCCAGACAAGACCTTGCACAGCGCCTGGGCGTCGAGGTGGACACGATAGAAATCGATAGTGTGCGGCACGTCAACTGGCGTTCCGGAGCCACCGGATGTCCGAAGCCCGGAATGTCCTACACCATGTCAATTGTGGCCGGCATACTAATCGTTCTGCGGGCTGATGGTGAGGAGTACCGATATCACGGGCGTCGCAACGGAACACCGTTCTATTGTCCGACCAATCGGGCCGAGCTGCCGGTTTACGGGCAGGGCGGCGAGGTGATGTAGGGGCCCGACCGGGCCCTAAAAAAAAACGCCCGCGTCGAAACGCGGGCGTCAATCTCCTGAAAATCAATCCATCGACGCCGCATGGACGTCGATGGACTGGACCTTATTGTGTATCGATGTCGATGACGGTTCTGGCGATTTCGCCGCTACCGTCATTGTGCTGCACAACACCGAGGTGACGCGTGCCACCAGTCAAGCCGCTGTACTCGACAGTGACCGTCTCACTGGCACCCAAAACAGCGGAAGCAGGTGCCGTCACTGTCGCGTTGTCATTGTCACCCAAGACCGGCTGTACCCATGCGGTGTAATCGATAGTCCCCGTCGAGGAAGAGAAATAGTCGATAACGATGATATAGCCTCCGGCCGGCGGATTAACAACATCAACGATCTCTTCAGAGGTGGCACCGCCACTCGATCCAAAAAACGCTAGCGGGTTCGTTCCTGCGCAACCATCGTCAGCATAGAACAGGCGTAAATCGAGATCCGCCCCACCCGGTGTGGTATCGGCATCAAAGGTCGCAAAACGGAAATGCGTATGCGCGGGCAGATCGAGGCAGAACGCATCGAGTAGATCGCCTGTGCTGACACTGTCCGTGACGCTCAGGCTCTCCTCTATGCCACTGAGCACTGCCGTGTAGTCGCCTGTGTAGCCGAAGTCGACCGAGATATCGACCGAACCGTCGGTTCCGCTGCCATCCACTTCCGCATCGGCGTTGATCTGGACCGGCCGAACCGCAATCGGGCTGCGGGCCGGTGTCTGGCCTGAATCGTTGTTCCAGGTCAGCGCTCCAAATGCCCAGGTGTCGAGGACCACATCTGCGTTGGCGGTGAACTCTACCGTGAAGGTCTGTGTATCACCCGCATTCAGCGTGAACGAACTCGGATCGACAACCACATCAACCCCCGCGGGTGCCTCGACCGCGGCCGTAAATTCGGTGCCATCGGGAGACACGCTCGTTACTGTCCGCGTGACCGTCTGGGTACCGACGAAGTCCCCAATACCAATCGAGGCCAGGTTTAAATCGCTGCCATCGGTCGGGAAGCCAGCTCCTATCAACGCCGGACATCCACCGTTAACAAAGAATTGTG
This sequence comes from Gammaproteobacteria bacterium, assembly GCA_029862165.1. Classification (GTDB taxonomy): domain Bacteria; phylum Pseudomonadota; class Gammaproteobacteria; order Steroidobacterales; family JABDKV01; genus JABDJB01. The sequence continues at coordinate 106,305 of JAOTXU010000003.1, read as the reverse complement.
CAAGGTTAAAATTGTTGTCGCAGGTGAAAGCAAGGTAATCAAATACGTTCGCGTCATACACCAAGCCCGGCGCGAATGCACCGGCCGGTACGATAGCGCCCGCACCGATATCGAACGGATCAGCTGCAACATCCCTGGCAGTCTTCATCAGATCCTGTCTGGCTGACGTCATGAGAGCTGATTTTGCCATGGCCGGTGACCAGCCAGGATGCGCTTCTTTCAATAGCGCAAACGTACCTGCTGCATGCGGACTCGCCATCGAGGTGCCACTAATGGACTGATAGGGGACACCGCCGCCAGCATTGGCATTGGGGAGCAGCGTCTCGGCTGCGATAATTCCCACGCCAGGTGCAGCGACATCCGGTTTGATTACGTCGAGCGCACCGCCATTGGGTCCGCGCGAGGAGAAGCCGGCAATCCGGTTATCTCTGGAGACCAACGCGTCTGCGTCAATGCTGCCGTTGACCGAACCACCGCCTGCTACGGTTGAGTTGATCAGATCACCGTCAAAAAACCCAATCATCGCGCCGGGGATGGTTGTCCCTGGAGCAAACATAGTGATCGGATCAATGCGACCGGCATTGGTGCCGTCATTATAAACGATGATAGCGGATGCACCGGCTGCTGCCGCATTGTTGTACTTGGTCGTGAAAGCGCAAGTACCACGAATCACCAGCGCAAATTCGCCACCGATGTCGTTACTGAACGGAGTACAACCGTCGAGTGGCTCGGCCGGTATCAAGTCGCCGCTGGTAAGTCCACTAAACCGCGGACCTCCGCCGCCACCTTCCAGAGCGAAGTAGCTATCGTCTAGATCACCCGATACGGCGAGGTTTATGGAAAACACTTCGTTATCCTGGGCGGCACCGACGGCCGTGATCCAGGGTACACCAGACGGTGTTCCGGTTGTCTGCGGGAGCGGCCCGGCATTGCCGTTCGACGTCGCTACCCACACACCATTGTGGGCGGCAAACAGGAAGGCGACATCGTCGGCACCGGCGAAGAAATTGCTGGAACCGCCAATGGAAAAGTTGATAACGTCGACGCCATCAGCGACGGCCTGGTCAATGGCTGCTGCCGAGTCTGAGCTGGCACAACCACCGGGACCCGACGAGGGCTCCCAGCAAACCTTGTAGGCCGCTATGCGTGCCCGCGGTGCGACGCCGCTAACAGGTAAGCCGTTAAGCGTGTTGAGCGGGCCTTCGTTACCTGCAGCCGTGCTCGCGGTGTGGCTGCCGTGGCCGTCACTGTCACGCGGGGACAGCAAGTCAGACGTCAGGATTCCGTTGTGACCGTGTGCAGCGAATCCATCGGGATAGTAGCGGGCACCGATCAATTTGTTGTTGCAGTGGTCTTTCGAAAATTGTTCGCCTGTCTGACAGGTTCCGGACCAGTGTGCCGGCGGTGGGCCATATGCGAGGTTTCTTTTTCCGCTAGCTCCAGGAGCAAATGCGAAATCGGTCTGGTCCGAGAAACTTGGATGCTCGGGCGAGATGCCGGTGTCAATAATACCGACGATGACGTCTTCACCCTTGCCCTGGGCATCCCAAACTCCACCTCTGAGCCCAAGGTAATCGGGCGTGCTGTCGGTGGTGAGCTGACGAATTTCATCGCGCCAGATTCGTACGACATCATCTCGTGCACCCAGCGCCTCGACTTGCGCTGTGGACAGAACCGCCGCAAAACCATTCAAGGCGTAGTTGTAACTATAGATTTTCTCGTCTGCGCCGACAGCTCTTAATGCTCTGTCGTGCGTCGACCGCAGATGATGCACATATCTTTTTACATCGAGGCTGTTGGGATTGATCTTCGATCCCTGGTTCGGCTTGGTCGCCGGATAGCCCTCGATACCACCCTCATAAGCAACGGCCGGATTGTCTTTCATCATGACGATGTAGACACGCGACTTCACCGTGTCCGCTGCAGGTATTGAGAGTTCCAAGGCAGTCTCGGTCTCGACCGCATTCGTGTCCTGCCGTTTTGACAGGTCGCTGTCGACTCCTTTATCGCCGCCGCCGCCGCCGCCGCATGATGCCATGCTGCCGCATACGGCTCCCACGAATAGGAGTCTGGTAAAGCTCTTCATAGTGTCCCCCTTGACTGAATCGTATGTCTAAACGAACAGACTGACTGTCGCTGTTCGCACCATTGATGGTGTCAACGCAGTCGTCCTTGCGCTCAATGCACAAAAATTAAGGCCCCGGCCAACTAACAGCGTTGATCTTGGAACCCTGTTCACTGATTCTGTAAACAAGTCTAACACGCATCTGAGAAAAGCCATACGCGACGTATTGTCTGTGACCGGACACAGACGCACGAACACGAAATAACAATATCTTTTAGAGGCTTAGCCTATAACGCGAAACTTAACATAAGGATGGCCAAGCCTGGCGGGCGTACTTCGATTTGTGGGTGCGGGCACCGGGCTTTAATTCGATACGCTTACGGGGCAGCATCACGGTTATCGGGGCGTAGTCACGCAGCGGTATTAAAAAACTATAACGATCCGGTGATGTTGAGAAAGACACCGTGGTGATCAAAGCTGAGGTCAGTCAGGTCGTCGGAGAAATCCGTAAAATTGTAACCGAGGCCGATTTTCAGGTGATCTCCCAGATAACGTGAAACTGTTGCCACTGCGCCGCTTCGACGCTCGTTCAGATCTGACATGTCAAGCAGACGACCTTCTGCGAGAAACTCCCAGTTCTTCCGGAAACTATAATCGCCACGAAGCACGAACAAACTGGCGTTGTTGTCGAAAAACGCAGGGCTTTCGCGATCAAGACTGACCTGACCGAGGCGGTAAGCATACTTGCCACCCAGAGAGAGCGCTGGCGTTAGATCATAACTGACATCGACGGAGGCGACGTGGCTTTTCTGTATGAATTCGGCGGCGATATTTTGCAGGCCGATCTGATCGGTCGTCGGCGTGTTATAAAAATAGGTGTATTTGGCCAGGGCATTTAGGCGATCGTGACGGATTGGGCGGTATGCATAACCGATCACAGCCTCGGTGAATCCGCCGTCATAAAACGTTCCGAGCGAGTTCTCACTCTCCGAGTGATTCAGCTTTCCTAAAAACCGCGCCGCCGGACTGATCTGGTACTTGAAACTGTTTCTGAATAGCCACGTCGTTCTCTCCGTCCTGCCGAGATCTAGCTGCTGCGCATCATCGTTGCGGTACTCGATCCCGCTTGACAATTGCAAGCTATCAGACGCGAAACCGAGCTGAACGCCGCTGGCCAGACGATCCGTGTCGGCGCCGGTCTGAACATCCTGCAACGTGCCGATGTCCGTAGTGATTCCCAGATTCCATTTTTGTGCAAGCGCGAAGCTGATACCGGTCCCGTGCGTGAGACCAGTCATCGTATCGTTATGCTGATAGCGCTCTTCGAGAAACACGCTCGCGCTGTCTGCGATGCGTGACTTTATGCCGGCGACGAGATTGCCTTCGCTACCACGGCCACTGGGCAAGCCGTTGTCGGTGCGCTCGTTCTCAAGTGCATAGTTGAGGTACAAGCTCGTATGGTCGGAATAAACGTAGTGTGTTCCGAGCCGGCCACCCGCGCCCAGATCGCCGTCGGACACTTCGGCGTCGAGGCGTAGTTTTTCCGATAGTTTAAAAGATCCACCGATACCGGCACGTGAATTCGCGCGACGATCGCCGGTCATCGATAACGTGTCTTGCGCGAATAGGTGGGCATTCCATGTCGACTTGGAATCGTAATCGAGCTGCACGACCGCGTCCGCACGTTTACCCTGTTCCTGAGTAAGCGGCACAATAATCGACCCGTCAGTGCGGTCGTCCATGCGGTAACCAACGCTGATATCCCAGTGATCGCCAAGCTGGTAACCAACGTTGAACTCCTGGGTTCGGATTTCTATTCCCTGATCCTGACTCCGGCTATCGATTTTGGCGCCGAAAGAAAAGAGGTCCGCGATCGGCAAGCTGAATGCACCACCGTAATTTCTCGTGTCCGTCAGCGCGGTCAGACCAGGAGCGGAATAGCCGGCATCGATATTCTGCGCATACAAGGACAACTTGCCGTCGCTGAAACTGACAAAGTCGTCCAAGCTGATGCTGATATCGGCGCGATCCGCTTGCGCCTCGGCGTTCACGAACGATGTTGGATCGTAACCATTGAACTCAAAGCCGCCGTCATTGGATAACTGCGGCAGCGAAACAAGCCCTTCGCTTTTTGCCGTCTGCACTTTCAGCCACGATCCGGCACTCAACCGAAGCGTGACATCGGCAGCCGTCAGACTGCTGTCGGCGTCGCCCTGTTCGTTCACATTCGTGGTAAGCCCAAGTTTTACACGATCGCCAAACCAGTAGTGGGCTTGCCCGCCCGTCGCCAGTGCGTCAATGTCGTCGAATCCCGGAGTGTGCTCGTAACGCACAACCAGGTAGGCCTCGTCCCCGGAAATGGCGCTGCTGCGTACAAGAAGATTGTCTGCGGCAGTCGATGCGAGCGGCTCCGCCAGCAGAATGCGGCCCTGCAGGTAGTCAATGTCGTATTCCATGACCGGTTTAAGGTTGACCACACCGGTCACGATGCCCGAAGCCTTGTCTCGCAACTCGATACGCACACGCTCGGATCCGGCCAGGATATCCTGGCGTTGCAGGAAATACAGCGAACCACCGGTGCCGCGAAATTCTTCCCGGCTCGCAACCGTGCCCGGTTCGGCCGCAAAGCCGTCGACCACCAGACGCCGTTCGCCGAAGCTGGTCGTTTCTTCGGATTGATAATGCAGGTTTGCGCCGTACAGGCCGCGGTCGACCCGTGCCAGCTCGTTATTCATATAAGCGATCTTGAAGTTGCCCCATTGGCCGTAGTCATCGTCTTTGCCGAGTCGGACAAAGAACTTGCCCATGCTCGGTGTCAGCTCTTCGACCGTAGCGTCGTCGCCGAAGGTCGGATAGTAGTAGTCGGGATCGATCCGCCGGAACAGCGTGTCAGGCGATTTGTCCATAAAGTTGCTAAAGAGACTCTTTAACGATCCTTCTCTTGTATCGGCGCTCGCCGTCAATTTCCAGTGGTCGCCAAATTTTCCGTTAACGAAGAAAGCCAATCGTCCATCAATATTGGAGTCATAGTCGTAATCGGAATTGCTACCTTGCAGCAGGTCGATCGGGCCACGCGCCGAATTTTGTGACAGCGTGAGATCGGCCATGCCCACGTAGAACCAGTCTTTGGTCTTGAACTCCAGGTCGCGAAGATACAGCTCACCGCTGCCGTCCTTGTCGAGCACGGCCACTTCGACGGTATGAGCACCCTCGGGCAGAATCTCTTCTGTCACGAAACTGCCATGTTCATCGACCGGTATCGGCCGGCCGGCGACCCAGACGCCGTGCTCCGCCGCTATACCGCTGCCCCGGACGCTGACCGTACCGCTGCCGAGTTCGATGTTATGCAGACGCAAGCCATTTTCGCCATAGGCGCCGAGCAATTCCTGCTTGAGCGCGGAATCGTCACTGTCTTCGCCGGCTCGATCGCCGGTATCGCGGACAACCCATAGCGGTTGCGGGCGTGTTTCATCGAAATTGCCGTCCGCACCGTATGCCCGAAGTACATACACCAGTTCGTGTACCGGTGCATCGAACCACGCCATGGGTGGCTCCCAATTGGCCACGTCATCGATGTCGATGTCAATGATGTCGAACGGCTCCGACTCAAGCGACTGCCCGTTGTCGAAAACGCGAACTTCGGCACGGTCGATGTAGTAGGAATAGTTCGTGTACATGCGGAATTGCACAGTAGTCTCAGCTGCCATTGGCTGCGCGCCTGTCGAAACTGCGATTCGATCCGGTTTTGCTGCAACACTGAGTCTTGGAGAAGAGCGAAGGTTGTCAAAGCCAAATTGAATATCGGCCTTCTGAAGTGCGACATCTGTACACCGCTGGATGTCAGATGAACTTCTCTTGGGATCGTCGATCGGCTCGCCATCGACGGTGATGCGCATCAGGTTGAGGCCGAGTGGATTCTCGGGCTCAAGCTCGCGAGTAATCCGGGTAATATCCACGCCCTCGTATTCGTCCAGAACGGCCAGTTCGTCATACACAAGCTGCACAGCGACATGCGAAGTCTCGCCCTGAATGAAGCCGGCGTTAACAACGTCATCCGAGTGCACGTAGCCGCGTCCTTCAAACTCGCTTTGTCGTGCCTCGAGCTGCATTTCCTCCGCTACCAGTTCCATCGCCCGTCGCGCTCGCGAAGCAGACAACCCGATGTCGTCTCCGTACACGGCTGCGGTTCGACGTGGCAGGCGCTCGTTGCGCGTGTAACCGACAAACCGCAAGCGCGGATTTGTCCTGTCTGCAATTTCTGCCAGTCCGCGAGCCAGGTTGTTGCTGTAACCTGGCGGCACAAGCGGCTGGCCGTCGGAGAATTCGATATCCGCTACACGGCCCCACGGTGGGTCGTAAGTTCTGGTCACCAAAACGGCACCGGCAGACTCCGGGCAAAGCTGTGGCTCGTCTGGCAGTTCCTGTAACGGGTCGTCGTACCAGAACTCGACTTCGACGCGACGGTTCAAAACGCGCCCATCGCTTGTTTCGTTGGTAGCCAGTGGCTTCGCTGCGCCACGTCCGTCGCTCTCGATTGCAGACGTCGGCAGATTCAGACTGTCCTGAACGGCCAGCGCGACACGCCGCGCTCGTGCCTTGGAAAGACCCAGATGATCACCGTAGATACGCTCCGTTCGCCCGGTCAGCGGCCGATCGTCGGTGAAACCGACGAATTTAACGACGACGTTCTGCTTACCGCTCAGATTGTCGAAACCCTGCCGAACGCGCTCCATGAACGCCTCGTTTACATTGATCGTTTCAGTTTCATATCGCAACGGTGCTATGAGGTTCTGAATACGCGCACGGCGGGCATGCCCGTCAACAAAACGCAACTTGCAGACCGTCTCCATGCGGCATACTTTGATCCGTTGTATCTCATGCGGAACAAGGAATTCCTCAAGCGCGACTTTTTCTGCTGTCTCGTCATACCAGACTTCGACTTCAACACGCCGGTTCAGCGCACGGCCCTCTTCCGTGAGGTTCGACCCGACCGGGCGCGTGTCACCGGCCCATTCAAAGGAAATTGCCTCCGCCGGCAAGGTAAGCGCTGTCTGGAAATGCTCTGCCACCTGACCGGCCCGCTCCCGCGACAGGCCCGCGTTGTCACCGTAAATCTTCACAAGTGCGGCCGACAACGGTCGATTGTCCGCATGGCCAATTAAATGTAGCCGGACATTGATCCGATCGCGCATCCGTCCTAGAACTGCGGCCAGCGACTCCACAGTCGTTTCAGGAATTTTTGCTACGCCGGATTCGAAATGTATGTCCGGCACGAGATTGCTGAGCTTCACGGTCTCGAGTACGTCGGCCGTCGTTTCGCGAATTTCCAGGGTATCGCCTTTCTCGGTTTCGACACGCTCTGGATCCTGCACCCACTTTAGAAACGTTTCATCCGGCAGATGCCGTTCGACGGCCTCGCCCATTGGGGCCTCGTCAACGCTTACAGCGGCGGCCGGTAGCGAGACCAGCGCGATGCTCGACAGCAACAAACAACTTAGCTTCGAAATGACATTCACTTGGTCTTTTCCTTATTCTTGTCTGGCGGGGCTCCCAGGCGCCAGAAAATTTCAGGTTCGATGACCAGTTCGTAGCAGCAGTTCAATTCCTCCCAGGCGACGGCGATCTGATCTTTTAACGCGTCCACACGTCGTTGGGCGAGTGACTCAGCCTCGACATCCCCGACATAGGAAAGCCGCAGGACCGCCGGGCGTTTTTGCAGCTCTTCGAGCAACAGATTGATTCTCGGCCGCCACTGAGGCCGCATTTCGATTGTGCCCGGTTCGAACACGGCGTCCGCGATATCGAGTCCCACGACGTGATGAATCGAAGCACTGAAGTTGACACGCAATGACTTACCGCGAGTCGCTCTGTGGACTTGTACCGGTCTGTTTGAAACGCGGAAGCCAGTCGGCAGTGTGCGGTCATCCAGTTTCAGAACAAAGTTACTGCCACGGGCCTCGTGTGGCGTTATCGCGCAGGTAAAATGGTAACGGCCGTGCTTGTCCGTCGTCGCGGCCAGTCCTCGTGCAGTAACGACCCGCACACCTGCAAGCCCGCCCTCGTCGCCATCTTGGTAGCCATTGCGGTTGCTGTCGTCGAATACCTTGCCGGTCACATCGCTGCAATCGAAGGTCGGATCCGGCACGAGACGAACGGTTGCCTGTGCTTCTTCAGACATGACAGTGCCGCTAATCGAATTGACAGCCTGCGCCCGGTTAACGAATTCGCCCTCGGTGACACCGGCACCGACAGCGAGCAGAAGTTTGATCGTATGCTGAGCGTCTGCGGCCAGTGACAAATTTGACCAGACCAGCTCACGGTCGACGATTACCGGCTCGGTTTGTATGCCCTCTAACTGTGCCGAGTCCTTGACGTAACGAAAACCGGCCGGGAAGCGGTCGACAATACTGATATCGGTCAGGTCGACACCAAACGAGTTATTGAACCGGATTGTGTACGGCACCATTTGACCGCGGGAGACATTCAACTTCGGTGTTGTCTTGGTGACCGACACCGCGCCATCCAGCCGTGGGTCGAGCGGAATGTGGTTATTGAACAGTTGACTTCCCCCCTGGCTGTTGCCTAGCTTCTGGAAGAAGTAGTAATCCGTACCCGAGCTTCTCGCCGGCACTGACGGGGCTGGTGCAAATTCCGAGACCTGGGCCTCGCAGTGATCGATCGTGGCCAGAACCGCATCGCTTGCCAAACCCGGACACGCAGGCACGTCAAACGGCAATGTTGTCTGATCGGATGTTGGCGGTATCAACTCGGATACGCCGCTAACATAGCGGTTGTCTGGCGCCTCCACCTGGATCAGATAGTTAATGCCGCTGGGACATGCGAGATCTAAGAAGTTTATTGCGAACTTGTAGTAGCCGTTTGCGATCGTAATCTGACCCTGCTGGTTCGCATCGTCGAAACACCTACTCGGGACAGGCGCGCCATTGCGCACGTCGATTAGCGTAAGAGTCGCACCGGCGATCGGTGACCGCCCGACTGAATCATAGATCACACCGTTCGGATCGATCGGCATATTCAGCCCCAGCAGGTTGCTGCCTTCGCGGACAATAATTTCATCGATACGTTGCAGGCCGTCGGTGAAGTCCGACTCAGTTTCACCGAGCAGCGCTGTTCTGCTACCGGCACCCAGGGCGCTAAAGCGTAGTGAGTAGCTTTCACCGGTCATGTCATTCGGCGTCACGCCAACGATCACGTAGTCACCGTCAACGTCGGTCAGGGTCGAATGAATCGTCTGGTCATCGCGAAGAAGCTCGACGGTCCAGCCTTCGAGCGAGCGCTCTATGCCGTCCAGCGTGTTGTCGTGGTCCGCATCGTGCCAAACGTTGCCGTTTAGTCTTCCGGCATCCGGCATCGCACCCACGTCGATCGAGACGCTTGCAATCGCCGACTGCGCCGGGTCGTTCCATGCCACCTGTGCCGTGTTGGTTAACGTCGTGCCTGCAACAAGATTCGGATTGATGATCGCCCTGAAGCGCACAACGATGGTCTCGTCCGGATTCAAGGGTCCACTGTTGGCGGAATAATCTGCCGTGATGACCGTGCCGGCGACGCTGACGCCGTCGGTCAGGCCATTCATCGTCGCCGACTGGTCGACGTAAGTCAGATGGGCCGGAACAGGAACGTTGAGATCGTCGGTGATAACGACCAAGTGCGCCGGCACCGCGCCGATATTTCTGACTGTCACGACGTATTCGAGTGTGGCGCCTGCCAATGCCGGACCGCCGTTGACAACCGATACTTCCTTGATGATGGACAGTTGTTGCGCATCGCCCACAACCACCACGGTCGGCTCCGGCCCAGTTGCCGGGTTGCCGTCGCCATCGGTCAGCAGGTTCGGCGTTTCGTCGTTGGAGACGACGGCCTGGTTGGTGATCAGGGTTCCCGTAGGCACTGCATTATTAACCTGCAGGTCAAACTGAACGACTGCTGACCGGCCGGGTGTCAGAGCTCCTGCTCCCGTTGCGGGCAAAGGTGGTGTCAGGTCGGCGGAACTGATCGGAATGCCGTCGATCAGTGGGAACACGCCACCATCGGTCCCGATGGACAAACCGTTCAGCGTTACCGAGTCGGCGACATAGGTCGTGTCTGCCGGCACCATGTCAGTCAGTTCGACAGCCGTCGCGGTGGCCCGACCGTTATTGTAAATCGTGATCGTGTAACGCAGAACATCGCCCGGATCCACGATGTCGAGCGAACCGGAGTCGACCTCGAGCGCGGCTGCTTTGGTGGCGAACAACAGCGGGAAATTGCCGACTACGTCGCGCGTCGGGTCGTCAACCAGCGGCGTGCGCGGGTCGTCGGACGGCTGATCAGCAATACCGTGGTCGACGGCGCTGACGAAAGCCTGGTTCGATAACACTGCGCCGTCGGCAACGTCGGGTGAAACAACAACGTCAAATACGATCGCCGCGACATTATTTGCTACACCCGCATTCAAAACACCAGGCGTGGAGTTTTCTGGCGCATTGATCAAAATGCCATCGGTCAACGGCGAACCGCCAGAACTCGAATCCGCGACTGCGGTCCCATTCAAAGTAGTGCTACCCGCTACATATGTTGTGTTCGCGGGTATCTGATCGACGAGTTCAACGCCGTCGGCATTCGCCGTGCCAGTGTTCTGTACGGTAATCGTGTAACGCAAGGTTTCGCCTGCAAGCAACACGTTCGGATCACCGCTTATGTACGAGGAAACCTTCTCAATCTGGAAAGCAGCCGCGGACTGGATCTGTATCTGCGTGGGATTCTCGTCACCGGCAACGTTCGGGTCCGCCACGCCGTTGATGTTGGGGTCGTCGCTGAGCGCCACCGGTATACCGGCAACCTGTACCTCTGACTGGTTGTAAACAAAGCTGCCGTTATCGAGGACCGCTACCAGTTCGATTTCGAACTCGATCAACAGACTGTCGCCGAGACCACTGAGGCTCAGATTGCCAATGTCGAGCACGCCGCTGCCGGCAGCGCCACCGGCTGGATTCGTGCCGCCCGTATCCGCGCCGGATGGTACCGTGATCAGATTAAGTGTGCCGGCCTGGAACGCCTGGATAGCATTGAGATGATCCAGTTCATCGACGACGCTAAAGTTATCCAGTGTCGTGTCGCTCGCATTCTCAACCCGCAGGGTGTAGTGCAGTGTGTCTCCCGGCATTGCAACCGTCTGGCCGTTCGTGTTGATTACCGTCTTCTCGAAAATAATCAGAGGCGTAAACTCGACTACGGTGTGGGCGTCCTCGTGATCCAGCACGCCGACGGTGCCGTCGGTCAGCGGGTGCACGTACTGGCGCGCCTGATCGTTCGGCGTCGATACATCAACGCTAAACCATTCGGTTGCGCCCGCTACATTGGTTACTGCGGCGTCTCGTTGGGTGTCGGGATCAAGCGATGCCTGATACGTAACGATCAGTCGCTGATCGGGACCGATCGCAGCTGTCGTTGTCAGCATCGTGAGAACAAATGTACAGAGAGGATCACCGTCGAAAGTGACGGCAAAATCGGCGCCTTCGCTAAGCGCCGGCGCAACTGGCGTCACGCCATCGGTCTGAAACAACTGCGCGGTGACCGACACGGGGGCTGCATCGCACATGCCGCCTGCAGCTGTGTGTGGCAACACGTCGGTGATCGTGGCGGCAAAGGCCGGCGCAGTACCGATGTTGTGAATATCAAGCGTGAACGTATCGGGCTGTCCGATACGCATTGTCAGCGGACCGCTCTTCTCAAGAGTCAGCTCCGGCTCGACGATAGTCATCGGCCCGGTGGTATGGGGCTGACCCGACAGTTCAGTCGCATCGTTATTATCGAGTTGGTTATAGGTATACGCGGCTGTGTTGGTGAATGTGAGGCCGGCTACGTTAGTCGCCGTATCCATCAGCCTCACGGTGATCTGGACCACAACCTGCTCGCCGGCCGGAATATCAATGCCGTTGACAGGATCTTCGATGACTAGATTCGTGGACGTGCCAGTGTTGACCGGTGTCCACGAACCGGAGCCCGAGACTTTCGTAACATCGACGAACTGCAGATCCGCGGCAGCTGCGGCCAGGTCGTCGACAATCTGTACATCAAACAACGGCGCGGTGTGTGGTACGGACGGCACGGTGATCTGATAACTGAACTGCTCCCCGATTGTTGCCGTGTCTTGCGTGTTTGCTTTTGCCAGGGCCGGAGGCGGCACCGCTTCGATTACTATCCGTGTGGGATCCTCGTCACCCGGCACATCGGGGTCGGCCTGACCGTTGATATTGGGGTCGTCGCTATCGGCAAGTTTGATACCACGCCTCAACTCGGCCTGGTTAATCACGACAGTACCGTCAATGAGCGCCGCCGCCAGCGTGATATCGAACTGAATCCGAATCTCGCTGTTGACTCCGACGCCCAGGCCGCGGATGTTGAGTATTCCGGCTCCGTTTGTTCCGCCGTTGGGATTCGTGCTGCTGGTATTCGCGCCGGGCGGGAGAGTGCCAGGAACAATAGTGAGCGTGCCAGACTCAAAAACGGCCTGGGCGTTGAGGGCGCCCAGATCGTCGTAGAAGGAAACGTTGCTAAGCGGCGCATCGGTCGTTTGCAGCCGCAAGGTATACCGGAGGGTGTCGCCAGGGGCAGCCGTCGTGGCCGGGCTCACTCCAGTACTAAGATTCTCGACGCTCTTCTCGAAAAAGTTGCCGGTCAGCGCGGTCGTGACAGTGTGGGCGTCTTCGTGGTCGAGCGTGCCCACCGTGCCGTTGGTCAACGTCCGCGCGTAACTCTGGCGGTCGATATTGCTACTGTCGCCGTTGAACCATTCGATGGCTCCCGCGACGTTGGTCAGTGAAACACCGTTCTGGCTGTCGGCGTCGAGTTGGGTTTGGTAGGTAATAATCAAACGCTCGCTCGGGCCGATGACTCCCGCAGCCGTAAGCATGCTCAGGGTGAGTTCGCAGACCGGTGCGACGTTATAGCTAAGCGAGTAGTCAGTACCCTGAATCAGCGCGGGCTTGCCCGGAACCGGCGTTACACCATCTGCTGCGAAAACCTGGGCGCTTTGCACGCCGGGCGTTGCGTCGCACATTCCCCCGCTGGCGTCGTTGGGAAACATATCAAGGATTGTTACGTTCCAGGCATCACTGAGGCCCGTGTTCTGAATATCGAGAGCGAAGTCTCCCGACTCGCCCAGGTTCAAAGTCGCCGGACCGGTCTTGGTCATCACGAGCTCGGGCCCGGCGATGGTCATGGGCAGTGTGATGCCCCATTCGCCCGGGAGGGGCTGATGGAACACGTTATCGATGAGGCGCCCGAATTCCCACTTGGCGGTGTTCACGAACTGCGTCCCTATTGTGTTCGTCGGCGTGTTATCGAGCACAACCGTCAGCTCAACCACAATCTGCCGTCCGGCCGGGATGATGGGAAGGTTATCGAACGTGAGCACGCCGCCCACGTTGGAAAATGTATGTGGCACCGGATCGCCGGTGTCCAGCCAGTAGGCTATGTGACTCACGTAGTTGAGATCAGCACCCGTCGCGTTGAGATCGTCCACGACCGTGACGCCATGCAAGTCGTTGAGTGATCCACTCTCGTTGATGACGGTGCCTGTGGCTGGATCAAACAGAACCGGCATCGTGAGGCTGTACGTGAAGGGCACACCGACTGTGGCGGTGCTCTGACCCGCAGGGTTTTGTTTATCGATTTTTTCTACGGGTATTAAAAGATTTTGACAGTCTTCCTGGATCGTGGTCGACGAGCCGTTAGTAAACCAGATTTTGTGACCAGCAACGCTGTTACACGCCATTTGACCGGTGTGCACAACGTTGTCGAAGACAACCAACCATCTGTCGTCGGTTTGGCCCGGTTGTGTTAAGAAGCTGAAGTTAGTCGGCAGCGGATTAGACGCCGGAAAATTTCTTATCGTGCAGTTTCTGTCTATCTGGAGTTGGGAAGGAGCAACGGTGCCGGCAAAACCGTCGATCAGGCCCCCGGGGTATTCGGAACAATCCTCCGCCTGCGCCGGGAAGGCGCTCAGCGTCAACAGAGCGAGGGCGAATCGCAGAATAAGGATTCGTTTCGCACTAGAGCTTTCACCGAGCAAAGCTCGCATCTTGTTGTCGAATGTGGCCATTTCAGTCGCAACTCAAGCGAGGCGTAACTCACCGATGTGGCCCACCCGATCCTTGATCATTTTCGAGCGATCCCGCTGCCATAAAGCACCTTTTGCTCTTTAGGCCGGTGATTTTGCGTCACCACCTTTCGGTGGCTTTGCCTTTGTTCCAAGTAAGACTATGGCGCAATGCCAGCAGCGGAATGGTGAACTGGATCACATGTTAGCGATCCTTTGAAAAATCGTTGCAAAACGTTTGTTTGCGGCGCGAAGCAAACTCTTAAACGCCTTTGTTATGTCATCACGAGAGCGGTGGAAAGGCCTGCATTACGAGAGGCGCGCAGCCCCAAAACCATGTTCTATATTTTGTTAAATCGAGCCCGATCAGGCCGCGGGCAGGAAATCGATCGGATAGATAATTGTCATTGCAACGATGTCTTGTTTGGCACCGAAATCAAAACTCAATACGCGATCGACAATCTGTTGTCCCAGCGCAGGTGCGTTCATATCAGAAGCCTGCAATTGACACAACGACACGCTACCGTCTGGTTCGATCGTCAAACGCAGTACGAGCTGACCTCGTAAGGTCGGATCTTTGCGCAACTCACGATTGTACAAACGATACAATGCCGCTTTGTAGCGATCAAAAACGATTTGTATTTCTTCATCGGTGCGCCCCGCCGATGCGCCACCGCTGAGCGGCCGAGAGGGCCCGTCGCCCCCACCGATCGAACTGGCAACACGGGACACCTGAACGCCATCAATGCCCTGACCGCCGCCACCGCCACCGCCAACGTCCCGGCTGATGGAGGCAAGATTGATCCCGCCACTGGAGCCGGGCGCCGACGTCGTAACCATAGATCGCTGCGATCGCCCGATGGCAGTCTCGCCCGCGGCTGAAAGTCTCGCCTGGGAACCGAGCTGTGCAGTCGGTGCAAGCTTGGCGCGGTTGGCGAAGCTATCGCGAAACGCCAGGATTCCTTTCGATTTAACTTCCGCCTTAGTCTCAGGTTGCTGGATTTCTGCAATCACCGGCTCGTCGCTTGGCTCTGGCGGCTGCTCTTGCACAAATTCCGGTTCGGGCGGCGGCAACTCCTCTAGCGGCTCGATTGGCACTTCGACAGGTTCGGGCATCGGGGGCGGAATCCTTTGCTCGCGAACGAGTTTGGCAACGCGCTCTGGTAGCTCATTGGTCACGGAGCGCTCCACGACCGGCAAAGCGACCGTGCCGATTAGCCCCGCAAGCGCGAGTGATGCCACCATTGATCCGACGAGCGTCCGACGAAAACGTTTGTCCTCCTCGAAGCCCCTGGTCCAGGGCATGATGATCTGTCTGCGGTATGGCCAGTCTTCTGGTTCACGTTCGATAACCCAATTGTTCTTACGCCGCTGCTCCTGTGCGATGACGCTCTCTAGATCGTAGTGCAGATCGTCCAGGTCATCGCTGTGATTTCCAATGTGGTCAATGACCGCTTGCCGGCGACTTTCCACCCGGTCGACCTGTGCGTAAAAATGATCAACTTTGCGACGAACGTTGCCAAGATGGTCGACGGACTGGCCCGAGTCACCCCAGAACAGCTGGGTGGCATTGAGGGCGTCTAACTGCTCCAGGGATTGACACGCCTTCGACAGAAGATCGTATTGTTGACTCTCTCGCGTCAGCTCCTCGAGTTCGTTGTTGATGACCTGCAGTTGCTGCTCAAAATCCTGCAAGGCACCCTCAGACTGCTCGACCTGTTGGCGCAGAGAAGTTTCTTTTTCAGAAAATGTCTCGCTCACTGCATTACCATCACTGGTTGGCCGCGACTCGCGATTCTTTTTGAACAACAGCCAGGGAGACGTTTTCGTAACCTTCGCTGGTGCAAAGCGACATGATTTTCCTGACGACTATGAAGGGAACCGATTTATCGGCCAGGATCGTGACCTCCTGACTTTCCGCGGCAGCCATCGTGCTCGGCCCGATGACGCTTCCTCGCAACTCTCCGAGACGCGTCACAATAGGGTTGTAACTTGCCGTTTGCCCTTCGAGGATATCCGCGACTTTGGCAACGATCTCTCCTTGCACTAACACGTCTTCCGGACTCACAAAGATTGCCACGGTTTCGCGCGGCTTAGCTTCGACCTGCGCTTCGGGCAGCGCTAC
Source organism: Gammaproteobacteria bacterium (assembly GCA_029862165.1). Taxonomy (GTDB): domain Bacteria; phylum Pseudomonadota; class Gammaproteobacteria; order Steroidobacterales; family JABDKV01; genus JABDJB01. The sequence continues at coordinate 90,012 of JAOTXU010000003.1, read as the reverse complement.
GTTCTTGGGTGCTTCCATCACTTCGACAGATCCGGAGTTCACCAACAAAAAGAACACAAGAATTGTGAAAACGTCCATCAGTGACGTCAGATTCATTTTTGTGATCTTGACCCGATTTCGCGACATGCGCTGGATTCTGCGTGAAGAGCCTCTCATGGCGCGTCTCCAACAGATATCTCCGAGAACAAGGCGACTAACTCATACTCTTGTTCGTCCTCATCTACGCTTTCGATCGGGACTTCAATGCTCCTTACGATGTCCATGACCTGGATGAGATAGTCGTAGGGAATCTGCGCCTCCATTAACACCGATACGGCGTCGTGTTCCGGATACTGTCTCTTGAGTTGAACCATGTAATCGGACAGTGTCGGCAAATCGAAGTCTTCGTCCGTGTTGGGTATCGCGGCGATAATCTCCTTGCCATTGCTAATCTCGATACCATGTTCCCTGACAATAACCTCGACGCGGAAGCTATCTGCACTGGTCGACGGTCCACCTGCCGTACTCGGAAGGTTGAGCTCGATGATGGTCAGTCTGGAAAAAACCGCCGTGATCAGCAGAAAAGGCACGAGCACCACCATAAGGTTCAGAAAGGTGGTTACATCGAGCTCATGCGCGGCGGTTTTGTGTCGCCGCTTGTAATGATGCCGTCTGGCCATGTCGGCTAGGCCGCAGCAGCAACCGGAACCGTACGCTTCGCCCGTCTGGAGAATACGTTGAGCGCCTTGACCGTCGCCATTTCGAGACTATCGACGATATCCCCGGTCTTGCTGGTTAGTATCGCGTGCGTAATGAGTAGCGGTATGGCCACCATGAGTCCAAACGCTGTTGTATTCATGGCAACTGAAATACTGGCCGACAACAGATCGGCCTTCTCAGCCGGATTTGCATTGGCGACCGCCGTGAACGCCTGAATCAGGCCCATGATCGTGCCTAGCAACCCGAGCAGTGTGGCGATACTCGACGCCAGTGCCACGTATGGCGTGCGTTTCTCGAGCCGCGGAACAATTTCCATCATGCTCTCCTCCATGGCGATTTCTATGTCATCGCGTCGCCGGACAGCACCCTGCAAGGCCAGACCCATGTTCAGAACCTGAGAAATTGTAGATTCATCCTTACCGGTTTTTTTCCGAACCTCGTCGAAATTACCATTGGCAAGTAGCGGTTGTACTTCACTCCAAACCGCCTGGTTCTTGCGCGTTACCATCGTCAGCGTGACGTAGCGTTCGACTGCTATGGCAAGTCCCACGGCAAAAACAATTAGTATCGGATACATGAATGCGCCACCCGATGTGAAAAACCCTACAGCCGAATAGAAGAAGTCCATTACCAAATCCTCGTTTGACAAAATGCATTGGGTACTCCCCAACGACATGAGCAAGAATAGTGCTCGATCACGACATTGAATGTGACGCAGTCCACGTTCACGCTAGATGTCGGCTAAACTCAACGTTATTTTCTTGAAATCGCCTCACCCGATTTTCCATATTGTTTTTTTGTGCAAGCTGGGTGAAAAACGAAGTCGTTGCCGACCCCTGGTCTGTTACTTGCCGGAGCGGATCAAATAAAAACCTAGTTCGCGTAAGAAAACTTCCTTATCAACTGGTCTCGCCCGGTCGTCGAGTGTGTCGGAAAGCTTGATGTCGTCGCCGAGTTCGGATGATTTCCAGGGGATGATGACGAGGGATTTTGGTGCCTCCTCGTTGCCCAGAATCGACATCCCGGACATCGTCTTCGGTTTCTCGATGCCATCTCCCTGCGCCGTTGCCGGTTGTGTCTCCTGAGTCGCCTCATCTGTCGCTTCATCTGTCGCATCATCCAACGCTTCGTCGGCAATCGCAGTCACGCTGGCGAACATCAGAGTTGCGCTTAACAAGAGTGATCTCAACATTATTCCTCCGACTGACCCATGCGCATGCGAATGTCAGCGATCCAAATCGAAGCTTCTTCGTCGCCGGGTACGGTCGCCATATACGCTTCATAGTTATCCAGCGCGCAGTTGAGGTCAGCAAGATACAAATCGCAAAGGACGGCTAGGTTGCGTCGGGCATAGTGATAGCCAGGATATATTTCGAGTGCGGCTTCATAGCTTTGCCGCGCCTCGGCAAAACGCCCGACTTTTCGATAGACAATACCCAACTCGTTATGCGCGATAGGATGATTCGGGTTTGCCTCGAGCGCCAGCAGCAGATTGGTTTCGGCTGCTTCGAGATTGCCGGCCCGATGATATGCAACACCGAGATCGATGCTCGGCGCGCTCAAATGAGGCGCTGCTTCGACGACTGCCTCGAGTTTTGCAACACCCTGATCAGGGTTGCCCTGCTCGATTAGTGCCAGCGCATCCTCATATTCGGTACGCACATTGTTACTAATGTGCGCCTTTTCGGTAATCGTGAATCCCACTGCTTCCTGGATTTCGATGTGTGCCGGCGTACTCGAAGGCCCTGTCGAAGCACAGGCGGAGACAAAGAACGCGGCTACCACCAGCGATGCGCCACGGCATTTACAGTTTTGTTTTTGAGCTGAATTTGCTGAGATCATAAATGCTTTCTTTAATAACTAGTTCAGATCGCTATCCAAAGCACTCGATGTCCGCACGGTACCCGGCTGCGGTTGTTCAAGCTCGCCCGGCTCCGAAAGCCCGACATCGTTTTGCTCCTCGATGCTGGTTGGCGCTATCGGCATCCGGTATGCATACATATCGACTGATCCCACGAAACCGGCACTGATCTCTTTCTTCGCGTAGCGCCCGGGCATAAGTACTGTCAACTTGTCGAGGCTATTTTGCACCCATGGGTTATATACGCCGCCTGCAAGCAACTCAAAGTTCGATTCATGCACGTCAATGGCCCGTTCCTCAAATGGAAATGACTCTTCCTCAAGGGCCATCTCGTAGTCGACCATCTCCGCCTTGCTCAGATCCGTCGGACGATCGGAGTTCAGAAGTGATTTACTGAAATTCAGGTAAGTCTCGGCAATGTAATAGGTCGCTGCAGCCGTTACTTCCGCGACTTCATAATCGACCAGCGATTCGAGTGCTAACATCGCTGCATCCATACTCAATTGCTTTTCTGCGAGGCTCGTTTCGATCGGCTGTACGATATTCAGACTCGCGAACGCCTCGTAGCTGAGTTCGGCGAGCACCAAAGCAGCCTTGGCCGCAAGATACCTGCTGCGATCCGTGCGCTCGTTGCCGGCATTGCGGTCCACGGCGACGATTTCACGCAGCTGCGCGTGGTACTGCCCATAGTCGGATTCGGCCTCGAATATTTTGGCGAGCCGCGAGCGTGTTTCCATTGCCACATCGAGGGGTACCGGATACTCGGTCACGTAGCGCTGATATACCCGAACAGCGTCTGCAACATGCTTCACCTCGTCATACAGCTCGCCGGCGGTCAGCAACGCTTCGCGGCTTAACCCCGTGTCTGTCGACTCCGCGGCAATTCTCTCGTGCTCGGCGGCCGACCGCTCGATCTGACCGCTTTCACGGTATACGAACGCAAGATTCTTGGTCGCCTCCGACTGTAATTTGTGTTCCGGGTGATTTGTTCGAAATTCCTCGAGCACCGCAGACGCCGTGACCCAGTCCTGAAGTTTCATCAATGCTGCCGCCGCATCATATTCAGCAGCGCTCCGTATAGTCGAACTCGGTGCGGCCGTTTTGATTCTGAGAAAATGATCCGCCGCGGCCTGATAGTCCTCGAGGACATTTGCCGCCTCGCCCTGTTTGTAAATGGCGGCCGCCAGACCATCAATTACAGCGGGTTTCGATTCGTCGTCGTCTGCTGTCAGTTCAAGCACATGCAAATATGCAAGCTCGGCGTTTTGATACTCAGCCAGATCGATCGACGAGTGCGCGACGACAGCCCAGGCCGAGCGGCGCAACGTTTCATCCGCAGCAGGATACCGATCGACAAGTTTGTGCGCCGTGTCGATTGCGAGTTGAAAATCCTCCATCTCATAGAGAATATCGGCGGCAGCACCCAGCACGACGGGCGCCTGCTCGTGTTGCTGGAAAGCCTCCGCGAACCTGAGCGAACTCGTAACGGTAGCCTGCATGGCATCTAACCGCTGCGCATCAGTTGCGATATCGAGGTTTTGGCGGTGCGCAAAAATGGCGGCATAACCGGCCGCGGCTTCCTGTTCGTGCGGCTCATATTCATAAGCGGTGCGTTCGTATTCCCTGGCCGCTTCGCTAAAGTTCTCGTTCTCTAACAAAAGGTCGGCCAGCTGATAGTTGATCTGTGGCGACTCGCTGGCCATCGGGAACGATTGCAGGAACTGGCCGTACCAGCGATGCGCTGCGTTAAAATTAGCGGGCTGCTCGTCGATCAAGTCTTCGTTCTGGTAGAGCGCGTGGTAGTGACCGGCCAGGTCGGTAAGATTCGTTTTGAGAAAGCCCACGACTTCCGGCGAATTCTCGACGTCGAAATACTCCCAGTATTCTGCGTCCAGCGCATAAATGGTCGCGAATTCCTTTTTGGATTCCACCACGAGCTTCGAGAATCCCGCTTCGCCGTAGATTTCGACGACACGCATACTGAAATGCGGAGATACCTTGTGATAGGGATTCAGTTTTATGAATGACTTGTAGACCGATGCGGCATCGTCGTAACGCAGCTTGCCGAAATAGAATTCGCCCAAGTTTCCGTAGATTTTGTCCGCGTAACCGCGGTGACCGTGTTCGGAAAAGTACTCGTCGACAACGCCGGGCTCGCCAAGGTTCGAAAAGCTCAGACTGATGACGCGAAAGGTATCAGCTACGCGGAGTTCATCTTCCTGTTCTTGATCGGGATCAAAGTCATAGCCGATTGACTGACGGTAATCGAGCATCGCGACGTATTTGTGCAGCGCCTCCTCGTAAAATTCCTGCTTGTACAATGTCCATCCCAGTTTGTACAAAGCAAGCTCGTAGTAAGACGACGTGTCACCCACGTTAATAATCGAACCATAAGCCTCTTCCGCGTCGCGATACTTTTTTCTGACGAAGAAATACTCGCCACGCCGGAAATGGACTTCATCGACAAACTTAGAGTACGGGTATCCTGCCACCAGCTGGTCCATGACAGACATCGCTTTGTCGGGCTCACCAATTTCGTCATAGGCTCGTGACAGCTGATAGAGCACCTGATCGTTACGCTCGTAGTTAGGGTAGGCCTTCAGTATCTTCCAGTAAGTCTGGATTGCTTCACGCGGGCCCGCTGGGACCGCTCCATCTGTATCCGGCAGCTGCTCGTCAAATCCTGTTGTGTTGGACAACAGCTGCTCGCGACGCGTAGCGCGCTGCTCAAATTCCTGCTCGGATTCAGAAAGTTCGATCGAACCTTCGGTTTGCTTGCCGACGCCGGTCAACTCGGACTGGGCCGCGGTTTCGGGCGCCGCCATCTCCACGAACTGCCCACCGCCGCCAATGACACCGTATTCTTGTTCGAGCTGCAAATCCGCGAGACGTCGCATGGCTTCGGGCGTCCGTGCACTCTCTGAGGTCTCGTCCAGGTATCGACGATAACTTTGCGCTGCGCGGTTGAGACTATCGTCCAGGTACACCTCTTCGACATCTGCCTGTACCTGTTGCAACTCGCCAAGCGTACCTTGCCGGCTGCCTGTCGTGCAGGCAAAGAGGCTCATTGAAACCGACACAAGAATTACGGGATGCAGTCGCTTCACGGCTCATCTCTCCTGGCCTGGCTCTGCGTGGCGCGGTCATAGCTGTCAGCGAGTGCAAAGCGTGCTTTGTCTCCGTAATTTTCCAGGCGACCGCGGCGCGCGACCAGTTCCTCGATAGCCACGACCTCCAGCAAGCGTCCCTGGCGCGCCATGAGCAAGTCGATTTTGTCGACGGCCTGTCCTGCCTGCGCCCTTAGACGCTCGATTGGTTTTTCATAGCCTACATAGCTGTGTGTGGCAGCCTGCCGAGCGCGGACATACTGGTCGTATTGTTTTTGCGCGACTGCCATTACCTCGTCGAGACCACGCAGATTGCGGTCGAATGTAGTCAAACGTTCGTGATATTGCGTTTCAAGCGTCCATGACAGCAAACCCTTCAGGCGACGAGCGCGTTGCATGGCGGAATCGGCCGCGAGCGTGTCGAAACCCTGCAGTCGCGTCTCGATATTTTCGATTTGTTCGAGGACCGCCTGTTCGTCCGGTGTCGCCAGAAATTCGGGCCGTGGCGCTGTGAGCAAGTCATCACGCCGTTGGACCAGCATTTTGTGTTGCTCGATGCGCAGACGCATTCTCGAATCAAATTCGCGAAACTGATTGTCCACGTCGGGCAGCAGCGGTTCGTAGTGATCGTAACGGATATCGACCATTTCATCGAAGGAATCAAAACTCGTCTGCCACGCGACAAGCTTTCTGCGCAAGTCAGCCAGATCCAGATAATTTTGTAGTCCGGTCTGGAAGTCGTGCGTCGCCAGTAACTCCATCAGGTAGTACGTTTCGGGTGTCTCGGGCAGTGAGCGCAACCGGATAACCCAGTCCTTGTCTTTACGTATTTCCTCACGGACCAGCGCCTGCAAAAACTTACCCTCTCTGATGCTTTCGATCGACGCGTTAAGCTTGTCGACTTCGGCGCTGAATGAGTCCAATGCACGACCGTAAGAGATGGCTGCTCGGCCATACACACTCAATTGGCCGTATGCATAGGGCAACGCAAGCATGGCTTCCTGTGTCGCGGGATCGGTAACCTCGCGCTCGGCGAGAATGCTCCAGGGAACCACGGCTCTTTCGAGTTCGCCCGTCGACATGTTGGCCCAACCAGAGCTGAGCAGCGCCTGATTAGAGAACGGTCCATCGAGACGTACTCTGTTCAAGAAAGGGATGGCTTTGTCGTACTCGCCGGCATCGAGCAACATCGTGCCGAGCACCAGATTCGACTTATCCATGATCGCCAATTCGGCGGGATCGTCGCTTGCGATCTGCCCGGCCCGGTCCAATTGCGTCAGCGCCGCTTCTTGCTGTCCGTCCTGCAGATACGCGATGCCGAGATTGTAGGCAGCAAAGCCGCCAAAGGTGTCGGAATCCTGCAGACGCTTCAATGCCCCGACGGCGTCGGCCGGTTTGCCCTGGGCCAGATATACATTCGCCCGCAGGAATTCAATGTCGTCACGAATCGATGCGGGGATTTCGCCATCGATCCGTTCGAGCGCGCGCATCGCATCCGCCATCTGACTCTTTTGAAAGTGGATCCGGGCCAGTCTATAGGCCGCATCATTTCGTATGACTTCATCGACGGCGCCCTCTAGAACGGCCTTAATGGCCCGGCCGGCGCGATGATGCATTCGATACCGCAGCTCAAAATCGCCAAGCGAAAACTCGGCATCGTCGATGTGATAGTGAAGGGTGTCTAACTCCGGTTCGTCGAGCGCGTCGTGCAACTTGACCTCTGTGTCAAGGCGCTCCAGCGCTTCGAAGAAATGTCCCTGGTGGGCGTAGAAAAGCGCCTCACCGAAGTACAAATCCTTCAGCTCACCACCTATGCATGGACTCGTCGCCAAACAGGCGAACAGCAGGAGCCCGATCCCCGAGAACGGTGCCCGACTCATGATCTACCAGTCTCCGACCTGGATTCCGCTTTTTCCAGATTCCTGTCCGGCAAGGGTGATGCCGAGTGCTTTTGGTTTGACACCTTTAGCGAATACGAAACTGTTTGATTGGTTGACGTCTTTTCCGTTCTTCAGTTTGCCGATCATGGTGACACCGATTTCATGTTCACCGGTAACGACGTTGCCAGTGTATATACGTTGCACCCCGCCCTTTTGCAGTGCCTCGAGTTCCTTGAAGCTGTATATATGATGTGTCGCCGGTTCGCCGTTAATCTCGATCTGTACCGAGTCGAGTCGGAAAGTCTCGTCATCAGCCATTGACACAAAGACTGCGAGTTGCGTATTTGATGGATAGAGTAATCGTTCTTCAAGAACACCGAGCTCTGAGGCGATGTTCAATACGTCAGACTTGATCTCCTGGACTTGTCCGTCCAGGCTGCGCGTATCGTTTCCCGATAACTCCTGCGCGACGATAGACGCCGCCGGGCTGCTAACGAGCAATAGCAACGTTAAATTGCGGATGAGACTGGACATCGTAAATACTCTCTTGCGCCTTACATTAACCCACGTGCAAATGCCGGAATCGCATCGCGGACAGACTACGTTATGGGTTAAGTTCGGCGGTTCAATCCTTGCACCGCATTACCGACGCCATTTCATGATCCCAAATCGCCGGCCGCCGATTCAGCGCCGCGCTACCCACCTAAGAACACTAGTGCAGGAGCAGCCGACCAGAATGCGATCTACGTCACGCTTCGTTGTTTCTCGCATGATCAGTGTTTAGGCGGATAAACATAATCACACTCGCATGCGACATATTTTTCCCCATTTGCAAATAGCGCCTTATCGATCAGCGACAGTTACTTTTTCCATGATGTCGTCCTGGGCGATACTATCCACGACTTCCTGACCTTCGAGCACTTTCCCAAACACTGAGTGCTTGCCATCCAAGTGCGGACAAGGCACATGAGTAATAAAAAACTGCGAGCCGTTCGTGTTTGGCCCGGCATTGGCCATAGATAACACCCCTGGGCCGTCATGAACGAGATCGTCGTGAAACTCGTCTTCGAATTTGTAGCCTGGCCCACCTGTACCTGTTCCCTCAGGACAACCTGCTTGAATCATGAACTTGTCAATGACCCGGTGAAACGTCAGGCCATCGTAAAAACCCTCGCCGGCCAGCTTTTCAAAGTTGGCAACGGTTTTGGGCGCCTGCTCCGCATAAAGCTCCAAGGCAATGGTCCCGCGATTGGTTTCAATAGTTGCAGTTTTCAATGCTCGATCCTCTTGTTGATGCCCCGAGGAGGTGATTCTACTTTTTTCTCAGCTGGAAATGACGTCCCCGGCACGATTGGGCCGGGAAAAATCAATGCTTCTCGTCAGAACCGTTAACGCCGCAAACACATCACATCATCGACCATGCGGCGCTTGCGCAGGTGAAGGACGGTGTCATGCTAATTAACACCAGCCGCGGTGGCCTGGTCGATACCCGAGCAGTGATTTCGGCACTAAAATCGGGGCACGTCGGGCATCTGGGACTGGATGTCTATGAAGAAGAAGGCGACCTGTTTTTTGATGACCTGTCCAACAAAATCATTGCCGATGACATATTTGCCCGATTACTTACGTTTCCCAACGTACTGATTACCGGTCACCAGGCATTTTTCACCGATGAAGCGATGACCGCTATCGCCGCTACGACGATGGCCAGCATCGACGCATTCGCCGCCGGTCAGCTAAGCGGCAACGAAATCACGCTGGAATCTGTGAGAGGCACAGCATAGCTAGCCGGTTCGAAGATCAAACGATCTTTAACTACACGAGACGCTTCGCGCGGTAGGCAGCGATTGCGTATGGCAGGTATAGAACAAGACAAATGACGATACCGACCAATATCAATGAAAGGATGTACCACGGCCAGGGCCCCAGGTAGTCGATCAACGATGCTTGCTGTGGTTTGTGGCGCAGATAAAGGTAATTTGTATTCAACAGGATATTCACTACAGCTATGACGCCGAGGTAGGCAAGCGTCACGATCACGGCCTTCACTACCGATCGAAACGTCGGTTTAAATCGGTACACGACAAGCGCGTAGACGAGCCCAACAACTGTAAGGCCGTGGCCGACAAAAAAAGCAACAAAGGCGAGACTCGGGAAGGCGTACGGCACGTCGGGTGTAAGGATCGCCTGCACAGTTCCACCCAGGACCCAAAAATAGGCGACCTCGAAAACCGAGTAGCTGTGTCTTACCAGCACATACACAATCAGAAACAGCGCAATGCCGCACAAATGCAGGGGTAGCTGTCCGGCAAGTGGCATGTCATAGACGTACACGCGAACGGTAATTTTGAATAGCTCGTGAATGACCAACGTCGCGGCCAGAGTCAGCGCAACGATACGCTCTGTCTTTGCCGATTCTGCGTATTTCGCGGCGATTGGCAGGCCGATTGCGATGGCGGCAATTGCGGCTATTGCCAATATGTGGTCGGTACCGAACAGGACGAACTGGGTGGCGACGCCTGAGGTCATGATGTGGCGCTCGTGACGGTGTGGTGCGATCTGACCCCAATTAACTCATATATCAGGCTTCCTGCGTAACCGACCCTTTGAAGAGGCGACCCAGACGCCCCTGCAGGACTGGGGTCTGCCTGTTTTTTCTGCAACAATGGCGCACATGAATCGAAACTTGAAGTGCCGGGGCGTATGCGGGATCGTTGCGGCCCTCGCGCTCACCGGTTGCGCCAGCCTCCCACCGTGGCACGACCTCCTGTCCACGTCGAAGCCATTTGTGCCAGCCAACCAGTTTGCATTGCACGGATCACGTGAAGCGGTCGGACAGGTCCAGACCGTTATCGCGCAAGACGAGGACACTCTGCCGGCACTGGCTCGACGCTATGACTTAGGTTATGACGAGATCGTCGGCGCCAACCCGGGTGTCGATATCTGGTTGCCCGGTAAAGGTGCGCGCATCGTACTGCCGACGCGTTTCGTTCTGCCCGACGCTCCACGCGAAGGCATCGTAATCAATGTCGCCGCGCGCAGGCTATTCTATTTTCCCGCCAACGACAGCGATGTTGTCATTACCTATCCGGTCGGGATCGGTCGCGATGAGTGGTCTACGCCCCTGGGTGCGGCAACCATCACCGAGAAAGTGATCGATCCGGCATGGTATCCGCCGGCGTCGATCCGACGCGAGTATCGCGACAATGGCGAACCTCTGCCTGCAATCGTCGAGCCCGGGCCAGACAATCCGCTCGGCCGCCATGCCCTGATATTGAGTCTGGACGGGTACTTGATCCATGGCACCAATAAGCCGGCCGGTGTCGGTATGCAGGTCAGTCACGGCTGTATCCGGCTATATCCGGAAGACATCGCCGCAATTTTTTCGGGCATGCCGATCGGTACGCCAGTACGAATAGTTGATCAACCAGTGCTGGCGGGTTGGGAGGGTAAAGACCTCTATCTACAGGCCTACGCTATGCCCGACGAAGAGAAACTGTCCGAAACAACGCGGCAGGTTGTCACCGCAGCGTTGCAACGCCGCGCGATAGAGCCGGACCGTTTTCGCATTGACTGGGCCCGTGCTGAGCAAACCCGCGGACCGCGCCGCGGTATACCTGTCGCACTAACCCGCAATGGCCTCAACTTGAAGACGTTGTTGCGCCCGGCGGTGCTGGTTACGACGGAGCCTGTCGAAGCCAGCGAATAATGGAACTAACGGGGTCAAGTCTGCGCGCCGGCAATGCCGTCGTGACCAGTGCTTTCCTTTCCTCCACTTGAGCTAGTTGAGAGTTGCTCGGCTACGTCTGCGACCGTCATGAAACTGCCACCGACGGAGTGGCGCCAAAAATGATAGTAGGCATTGAGAGTTGAAAGAAACTCATCCAACTCTTCAGCGTTCCGCACATACGGCGTGCACTTTGGTTTGATGCTCGGGCTATGAAAACTCAGGATGAGAACTTTTTCTTGACGTCCAAGAACGGCTTTCGTCAGTTGTTTCAAGTGAGGCAATTTGAATCCTTCTGGAGATAAGCGAAGCCGACTAAGAATTCTCAGTCTGGAAAGAATAGAGTTGACCTTCAGTTTTGTTGCGGTTGGAGAACGATACAAACGATGTAAAACCGGAACATCGGATAATGCACCCGCGTAATCGGCAGTATGAGGGATTCGCCAAATCTTATTTTCTCGATCGAATAGTGGCGTGCAGTTGTGCGCAGCATAGTTAGGTCCACCCTGAGACGAATAATCATGACGAGGCACTATGCTCAGGTCAACGCGATACCCCAGGGCAGAAATACTCTTGCCGGTATTTGGACCATAGCCGTAGCGACCCGCCAGATAGCTTCTGGGCGCAATGCCAACTTTTTCGCTGAGCAACGCAGTCAAGGTGGCCAATTTTTCATATTCGACCTCCTCAGGAAGGTTGCCGGGAAACGAATGGTGGTTGTCGACAGGCTCGCAGAATGGTGGTGTCACCCATGGGTGCAAGTGACTGGCTACCTCGCAATGCCCCTTCCGGGCTTCGGGAATAATATATTCGTCAAATTCACGCGTCTTCAGAATAGGGAAATCGACGAAATATGTGGGCTTGGCGTCCCAGTCCGAAAAAATGGACTGCAGACGTGGCAAGTTGATCAAGTGGCTTGAAGCGGTGGCTGCGCGATCGAAAGGTTTAGACCAATCGAATTCTTCCTCAGTGTGAACAGCGGTAATGAGAACGGGACGGCCATTTTCGAAAGCCATCAATCCAATTCCCAATTTGAAGCGAGTTGCTGGATTTCTTGCAAACTTGTAAAACCGTTGTGTAAAGCGCCTGATATGACTGTTTATACTCCATTGGAGACAAGTATACTAATATTTGCTAGATTCCCGGCCTCTTGAATTCGACACGTATAAACTCGAGAGTCGCGCCTAGATATCTTCGGAGCGACAGTTTGCTGGGCCAACTCTGCACGGAGTTCGGATTTCTGTTACACAACCGTAATGCTGTATTTCTCAAGATCATCTTTTTGGAAAAGGCTTTTGGGCTTTCGACTCTGTTTTGGCATCCTTTTGACATAGCAAAGCGATGGCACAATCGCTTGACGTGGAGCGGCCAAAACACCGTGATAGAACTTGTGACAACGCACCGGGCGCTTTTCAAAAAGGGAGCGCATGGTGAACATTGAGTTGCTGAAAATCGCACTCGGCCCAGCTAACGAGGAAGTTTGGGGTAAGATGGACAATGATCTTGTGACGCTGAAACGCGGTGAGACGCTGTAGTCTCAATCTGTTCAGTTAGAGAACACCTATCAGTCGGAATCGGAGGGGCTCTGTGCCCGATGAATCTAAAAACCGGTCGCGCGGTACCGCCCTAGTTTTTGGCGACGACACAAGAAGTTTTCTGACAATCTGCCGTTCGCTCAGCAGGGCCGGACTCGATGTACATGCGGCGCCATTCAACTTCCGCGCTCCGGCACTGACGAGCCGTTTCATCAAGAAGGTTCATTTTGTTCCGTATTACTTTGGCGAAGGCCGAGAGTGGAAGGACGCGCTGCACAGGATCGTTCAAGAAGAGAAGATTGACATTCTCATTCCGTGTGACGAGCGGGCGCTGATTCCATTGAAAGATGTCCAGGACGAGTTGAGAGAAGAGACTGTCGTAGCAGTCCCGACCGATGAACAGTATTCGGTATTTTTCGATAAATGGAAGACACGCGAGCTGGCAATGAACGCGGGCATACCTGTGGCATCCGCAATGTACTTGTCGGGGGAAAAATCCAGCGCGGAAATTGCCAGCGCCCTTGGCCTCCCCGTAGCAGTAAAACCGACAAGTTCATTCGAGAAAGACTCGCTTTACCAACGACGAGCAGTCAAGTTAGTTCAAAGCGAAGAGCAGTTGACTGAAGTTCTCGGCTCTCTTGGCAACGGGGCATATTTTTGCGAGTCGTTTTTTCCCGGTATCGGGGAAGGAGTCTCGGTCCTGGCGTCGAAGGGGCGTGTGTTGCAATATTTTCAACATGCCCGAGTACACGAACCACCGAAGGGTGGCGGGAGTTCATATCGCATCAGTGCGCCGTTACACGATGGATACAAGGCAGCCTGTGACAAGTGCATTGAATACACCGCGTATACAGGGCTCGCAATGTTCGAGTTCCGGAGAAACCTGTCCACCGACGAATGGATTCTGCTTGAAGTAAATGCGCGGCCGTGGGGATCGTTGCCGCTTCCAGTGTCGCTTGGCGTGGACTTTCCGGCATGGTGGTGCGATTTGTTGAGAAACGACATCGCGGTAACTCATAAAGACTATCGGCTTGGCCACTACGGCAGAAACCTTCTGCAGGACATCAATTTTCTTCGGACCAGGGGAGAAAATGATTTTAGTTCGAAATGGCATAAAGCCGGGGCTTATCTCAGGTCGGCGGCAAGTTTCGGCCGGATTCTAATAGGAAAGGAAAGTCTCGATTCTTTTGTTGTAGACGATCCCTCGCCCGGGTTCGTCGAAGTATGGCAATTGTTTCGAGATAAATTCAGCTACCTACTCCGGTCTACGTATCTGTATCGGTGGTATAAGAAGAAAGCCACATTTCAGTATTTGGACCAATTACTGGCGTCGCCGGATACCAGCGTAACGGTGATGGTCTTGTGTGAGGGAAACATATGCCGCAGCCCTTTTGCAGCAGAACTTCTGGGGAAAACCCTACGAAATGCCGACCGGATAGTGGAGGTGATTTCACGAGGAACATTGCCGGTTCAAAATCGACCGGCCGATGGGACTGCTCACGACGCGGCGATGCAGATGGGGATTGACCTAACTGAACACCGGTCTGCCGTAATCGATATGGAGAGTCTGAAGCGCGTCGATCTCATTCTCTATTTTGACGAAAGAAATCTGGTATCGTTTCGAAAGCGATTCCCCAAAGCCAATGTCACGCTTGTTCCGTGTGGAATATTCAACCCGCGAGGCAAAGGGTGGGAAATCCGAGACCCGTATGGGCGCGGTCTACAGACATTCTTAAAGACATTCAGAGAAATCGAGGTTTCAATCAATAGCCTGGCCTCCAGAGCAAACCCGAAGGCTTGACACTGCCGGGTTTCTGACCTCGAAATGTTGTGACGTATCCGGCTAGACGATCACAGCGCGATAGTCGGTGATTTTCTTCTCAAACACGCCTACGCGTTTTTCCTGCCACGTTGCATCACGGCGCGAAGCGCGATCAGCAGACTATAGGCGGTCCATTTCAGGGTTGGTTTAGCCCCGAGCCCTTGGAGAGCATAATTTAGGGCGTCCCGTGCGCGCCCTGCTTCAACCAATTCCTCGGCAATTTTCTTCAGTGTGTAGGCGCGGTGCCTACGGCCATAGGCCCTAATTGCCGGATCGTTAGCAAGGAGGCTTGCTTTGGCAAGCAGGTGGAGCTGGAACAAGTGTTTGTCAATGTTCGAAACCATTGTCGAGACGTTGTCTTGCCTTGCCGGGTCCGGAACATTGTGGCGAGAAACAACGGCTGGCGAGTATTTGATCGTCTTTGCTACATCGATCACTCTTAGAAAAAGATCGCGATCCTCCTCATAACGAAGGTTCTCGTCCAGCCCACCGACCATATCGAATAATTCGCGCCGAACTACAAGAGTGTTGAGATGGCAGAACCCGCCGGCCCGTAGTAAGTCCGCGACATCGACATCAAAAGCACCGTTGGCATCGGGACTTCTATTTTGCTTGGTGATGATTTCGGTCAAGCCCTGAATCCACATTGCAGCCGAAACGATATCATCGCCTCGGTAGGCCTCTTGATTGGCAAAATGAAGATCCACTTGGATATCGCTGTCGGCGATAACCTTATGCACGCGGGACAGATACTCCATATCGGTCCACTGATCATCATCATCCAACATGCATATGTACGCACCCTTCGATTTTGCAGCGCCAGTGTTCCGCGCAAATGAGCCGCCGTGCCCCCTCGGCCGGCGATCCAGCTGGTACCACTTGACCCTTTCGTCGTACTTGGCTTGCAAGCGATCCATGCTTTTGCGCTGCTCTGCGGTTGAGCCATCGTCGATTACGATCACCTCAAGATCGCGGTACGATTGTTCAACCACCGACGTCAAGGCTTTTTCAAATGTTTCTGGCCGATCTCGGGTCGGAATGATGATGGAGAAAAATGGCGTCATATTCTTTTTATCCAGGCTTTGGCAAACAACGCACATCGAAGCGATGGATTGGTTTCATGATTTATGGATATGTGCATCCGTGAAAACTTGATCTTCGTTTGCTATGCCACAAAACTCTAAGATTTCACTCTGATAATCGTTTGCGCTCAGCTTATTTGTATCAACAATCTTAAACACTTCGGAGAGTTTAGCGCAAAGCCTGTCAGCTTCTTGGCCATAATAGTCCCAGTATTGTTCAATAGCCTGCTGCCTTGTGGGCCCCGGAAACTTTGGAAAGCACTTGTCCCAAACCTCGTCGATCGCCCATTCGGACCCGTCATGTTCCATCCACGGATTTCGCGCAGTGTAAAAGGGCGTTCTGGTGATAATGCTTGCCATTCGATCGGCGACATATTTGGATGGCCATCGATTGATGGCCGTTTTTCTCATCCAACTTTGAACGGTCTCTTCGCGGTTACGGCGCAAACAAAGGAACCTGACATTGGGATTGATCTTGTGGATTTCTTCCACATAGCTCAAGTAGTAGAATGCGATGTCGCCGATCAATCGAACACTTCGCATGTCCATCAAGCGCTCATATGCGCTTGCCGATACGGGGCGTGATAAGTCGACAGTCAGTCTCGAGGGATCTCCTCCATCAATAATCCCCTGAAATTCCGCAATGGTATTGAGAATGGGTCTTGGCGTGTCACAGAATCGGACACAGCTCGGGTTCAACTCATGAAAACAGTGCGCATCTGTCTGTGCGTTTAGAAGTTTCGCGAGGGATGCTGTCCCGGATCGTCCCGTTCCCAAACCAATAATGACCATAAATCAACTCCTCTTGCCTCAACGACATCGACTACTTACAACACTGCTATGGTGTGTGTTACACACTACGTCGCGCCGTTAACAAACAGTATGTCACGGACTTGTTTCGCAGTCGTCGTGACAATAAACATGCAAGCCGATCAAGATTGGAATCCCATCGTTTTGGGCCGCAAAGTCCTTGGAATTAGACCAGCAGCCCGTTCGGTGCCCGGGCCCAGGGGCCGCGTGTTGCGACTTAATGTGGCTTTGGAGAGCAAACTGTGCACCGCAACGGAGAAAATTGATCCGGGCAAGGTTCATGCCAAAAATCAGCAGCATAAACGACAAACACGATAATGCGTCTGAAATAGCGATTTGATTCACCACTATTTTTTCCTCAAAACTTATGTAAGCTCCTTTTTCTCCTCGAATCTGGAAGCAGGCCTTTGACCCGTTGCGATCAATCTGATAGAAATGACCGCGACGATAAAGGCGAACCCGTCCGAAAGGTGGGGGCGCAAAGCTACCGGTCTAAGGGTGCATTCCTACGACAGCGGAGTTGCCGAACACGAAGTGTATTCGTGGCTCCCGTCCACAGTTTTCTCCCCAAAAGTAACTTTGCGCCGACAGGTCGGCCGATCGTCACACATGTATTTGCATGGAATGGGAGACGATCGACATGTTGTACAGTATGGCCACACAGCCGAAACTAATGGTGGCCAAAAACGTGGCGTCGGTTCTACTAATGATCGTTCTTGCGGGTTGCGGATCCGAATCAGGGAACGCGACGCTCGAGGCTTCGTTTTCCGCACCGGACTTCGTGGTTAATGGCGAATCGTTTCTCGCAGTTGTTAATACTGCCCCCAACGGCGGGTCAGAGACCTACGATTGGTCCGTAACAGGCGGGCCGTCCGGGAGCAATCCCAACGTGACCCCAAATGGGGATTCCGCATCCATCGTCCTGGACCTGACCGGCCAATATACAGTAAACCTGAAAATTACTGACTCGGACGGCCAGAGCGCAAACACGTCGAAACAGGTCATTTCGTTTCCGCCCGGCGAGGGTCCGGTGGTCACAACTCTGGACATCAACAGTGTTGAAGCAATTTCCGAAACGGCATTGAGCGTGCCGGTAACTTTCGGGCAATTGTTTGCCAAAGGTGATGTGCCGGATAACTACACCATATCCGGTCGTTTAGAAGATGGATCCTTAGTGCCAATACAGGTCGATGCGAAAAGTTGGTATGCGGATGGTTCCTTGAAGCATGCGGTGTTGACCAGCGTCATTCCCTCATTGCAAGGTGGTGAACAACTCTCTTTGGAACTGATGTCTTGTGCAGAGTACGAGCCGCTAGCTCCGGTAGAGATCAGCGACCTGCAATCAGATAGCGACGCAACCGTTTCAATCACGATCGGCGAGAACACTTATACAGCCAGCCTTCGGCATGGCATGGATCTGCGCGCACCGTCCTACTGGTTGCGTGGCCCGGTAGTGACCGAAGCACATTACCAATCGCCCTTTCTTGACGCGAACGACAACGCCCATCCGTTACTTACGGCCCGCTTTCAGCTTCGTGTGCACCAGACCGGCGATGCGCGAATTGATGTCATCGTCGAGAATTCGGCTGCCTTCGTTCCCGGTGCACGCAATCTCGTCTACACCGCGGAGATCGTCGCGGCAGGCGCCACAGTAATGCCGGCCGAGCAGATTCCGCATAATCATCATTCTCGCTGGCGCAAAACATTCTGGCTGGGAGCCGAACCCCGGCTGACACTGGGGCATGATGTCGGCTACCTCATTTCCACGGGTGCTATTCCAAATTTCGATCGCAATATTGCTATCGACCCGAGCGCTTTGGAGCAGTTGGAATCACGCTGGGAAACCAAGGTCGGGCAGCACACGAACATTCCGGCAAAAAACATCATGGGCGCGGGCCTTGCAGCTGAAAACATGTGGATGGCCGGCGGTCGATCGGATATCGGCTTATTGCCGGCGTGGACAGCGCTCCACTTACTGACGATGGACAATCGCGCGATCAAAGCTACCTACGGCACTGCCGATGCTGCTGCGCACTGGCCCATCCATTTTCGTGACTCCGCAACAGGTCTGCCTTTGTCGTTGGAAGACTATCCCGGCGCAACCACGCATTCCAATGTTGCCCACTTTGCGTCAAATCCGCTGCCGGAATGCGTCGACTGTGAAACAGGTTTTAGCCCGGACACAGCACACCAGCCCTCGATGGTCTTTGTGCCCTACCTGCTAACGGGCGACTACTATTATCTGGAAGAACTGCACTTCTGGACAAACTGGAACTCTTTCGGAACTGCACCGGAACTTCGTAGCTTTGGCCGGGCCGAATACCGCTGGCAGCAAGTGCGCGGTCAGGCCTGGTCCATGAGAACATTACTGCAGACGGTTTTCATCACGCCGGACGCCCATCCCATGAAATCTTATTTCCAGACCCAGCTGGATAACAATTTCGATTTCTACATCACAGAGTATGTGAACAATCCCGAGGCGAACGAGCTTGGGTGGATCGGTCCGCTTTTGCGGCGGTCTGGCCCTTCCCAGATTTCGCCATGGATGGACGACTTCTTCACGATGATCATGAACTACGCGAGACATCTTGGTTTCGAGCGTGCCGTGCCAATCCTCGACTGGAAACTTCAGTTCGCATTGAAACGCATGGGCAATTCCACCTACTGCTGGCAATTCGCAACCACCTATCGCATCCTGGCGCGTGCTGGAGAAACGGGTGACCTGTTCACGAATATGGCCGATGCCTATATTCCGACTTTGCAATTTCTCGGTCCCTATTCGGACAACTGGGAAGCAATCAGCCAGGCCGAATGTGGCTCGTCCGCGATGGCCTCGGCAGCCGGCTTTGACGGCGCTGGCGAGTTTGCTGGGTTCCCTGCAAATGCGGGAGGCTACCCGGCGGCATTGCGACCCGTTATTGCTGCTGCTTTGGAGCGGGATCGCCAAGGCGCGCAGATTGCCTGGCAGCGATTGCTCAACGCGCCACGAGTGCCGGGATTTGACAAGAATCCGGCGTTCGCGATTCTACCGCGCTGATCAGGGCAAGAGCGACTCCCGCAGGCTTTCCTCCCCGGCGATCTCCCCAACGCTGGTCACTGGCCCGGATGACGGTTTCGGGTTGCCCCTAAACATTCTTGAGATAGAATTTCGATCACCAGTGTGCTTCCATCAAGTATGATACGGAAGTCGCATCCAGATATGGCATCAACTCGGGTGCAATCTCTGCATGTCGATTTCAACAGCATGCACACGACAAAATTCCCGCAATAATCATCTGAGTGCTTTGCAAATGGTCAGCGAAAAGCAGTCAGAAGAATCTCTAAAGAAGCGGGTTGTTAGCGGGCTATCCTGGCTGGTCGGGCTGCGTGCCGTAGCACAACTCTACTCTTGGGTTATTACTCTTATAGTTATTCGCTTGTTGTCGCCCGCGGACTACGGGCTCAAAGCACTAGCGGGGCCGCTAATCGGCGTGCTCTTGGTGGCTGGCGCAGCGGGCATGACGACATCCCTGGTTCAAACTCGGAACCTCACGGAAACCACTATTCGCAGTACTTTTGGTTTCCTATTGTTAGCCAATGGCGTGTTGGCAATTGTAATTGCATTGAGCGCACCGTTTCTGGCCAATTTTTACGGCGAACCGTACATCAAATGGATCATCTGGGCACTGATTGCATTGTTTGTTATCAAGCCTTTTCAAGTGATCCCACTAGCCCTTTTGTCTAGAAGACTCGAGTACAAACGCCGTAGCATTGCAACTACTGCGGGCACCATTGTCGGGTCGTCGGCAATGCTAGGGCTTGCATTTGCCGGTTACGGTGTGTGGGCGCTGGTGTTAGGTCAGTTAATTCTGGAGGCGACCAAAACAATTCTCTTAAACGTATTTTGCTATTGGCCAAAGCGGCCATCATTCTCCTTACATGAAATACGCCAACTACTCTCGTACGGCTTGTTCGTGGTGGCTTCTTCGACTACGTGGCACTTTTGCCTACAATTGGATGTGTTGGTCGGCGGCCGTTTTTATTCGGCTGAAGTTATCGGACTATATGCCGTAGGGTTGTTTCTGGCGAGATTGCCCGCGACAAAAATTCTGCCGTTGCTTCATCAAGTAAGCATGCCAGCATACTCGAAAGTGCAACACGACAAACAACAAGTGCGCTGGTACTTTATGAAGTCCGTTTCCATGGTTTCCCTGGTTACGTTTCCGATGTTTTTCGGTATCGCCGCCTTGTCGGCACCGTTGGTCGAATTGCTTTTCGGAACGAAATGGATGCCGGCTGCGGAAATTGCAGTGGTCATCGCGCTGGCGTCCACGATATCTAGTATTCTCCATTTGCTCGGGCCAATGTTACACGGACTTGGTCTTGCGAAAGTCGATCTGCGCCTGGCAATCGTGTCGACACCGCTAATGCTGGCAAGCCTCGTGTTGATGGCGCCATTCGGAGTAATGGGCCTCGCCGTGGGATGGAGCATTGGTCAATTTGCAGGCTTTATTGCCGGGCTGGTGATGACTAAAAAAGCTCTCGGAATAATGCCAAAAGATGTGCTGATGAAAATGCTTCCGGCCACAATATGTGGCGCATTGATGTTTCTTATGGTTCTCGGTTTCTCACACGTCGCCGGCCCGGTGCTCGAGAATTGGGCCCTTGTCCTCTTGGCAGTGGCAATCGGGGCTGCTGCCTATGTGACGTCTGTACGAATATTTTTTCCAAAACAATACTTCGAATTCATAGGTGTTTTTCGGAAGTAAAAAAGCACGCTGATCGGTATTGGCGCTCCTGGCCATTCAACGTAATCAGAACACGCCGCCTCTGCAGCCACATTTGTTTAAGGGTATCCACGAGCCGTGTTTGCATAATCTGCGACGCAAGTCACAACTTTGGAGTGGGTACCCACTCTATGCTGCTCTATCCGAATTAGTCGGGTAGACGGTCGGTTATGGACGACCCATACGCGAGCGCGGTTCAGCATGGGGATCAGTACTGGTTCCGACCCGTTGGGCTCATTGCTTGCGTCAATGACGTCGATGGCGGCCCGAAAAACTGCTTTCAACAATGGGAATCAAAATCAATGTCTAGGTTGCATAGCGCCAAATCGCTCGCTGGAGCATTTTGCCTCACGATATTCACTCTGTTGGCAGCGGAAGCAAGTTTGGCGGCTGTTGATGTCGATCGGGTCTCATCCCCAGTAATCTATGTTGATACCGGCGAAGGCTTCGAGGGCATGTACGCTGGCTATGAGATAGCAAACAACAGCGGTGCCGACATTGATGATTTGTGGGTCGGCACCGAGAACTTTTCCGGCACGATTATCAGCAATGGCGATAACGAGAATGGCTATGTGTCGTTGGGTGCACTGGCGAACGGACAAATTGCTTATGCATTCATTTATCTGAAAGCAACCGGAATAACCACGGGCGAAACCCACGATGTTGCGGTCTATGACGGCGTGCCAGCCGCTTTGGGCGGCAGCGGTACGCAGTTGACGGCCGCACCAACTGCGCCGGGTGGTGCCGGCGACGGCAGCGGTGTGCAGAATGGTCTCGCGGTTCAGTTTTCGCTGGACGCCGACACGACCATTGGTGCAAATGCCAACAAAGTCGTGACTACCGTTGTGGGTCCGAACCCGCCGGAACTTGGCGGTGTCATGACCATCACGATCACCGGTGCAACCGGGACGATCGGCTCAGCCGCAGGTAGTGTATTCGCCGGTACTCCGGCCGTCCTAGCGGACTGGCCGGCAGACAGTCTGCAGCTCGTCACTACAAGCATCGAAATGACTGGCGGTAATACGATCAGTGCCACTGACACATTGTTTATATCAGGACTATTAAGCCCAAATACTGACTACACCTCCACTTACACATTTGTTGTGACGGGGCCCACATTTACACCGAGCGCAGTGGTTCCGGTCAACTACATCAGCAGCGGTACACAGATCAAGCACACCGGCAACATTGATGCCACATCTTTTCCCCCTATTTTGCCAGTGGTAAACAATTTAACGTTGACCAAAACTGCGAGTCCGACGACACTCCCCGCAGGTGGAGGCACCGTTACCTACACGGTAACGATGGCAAACGCCGGGGCCACCAGCGCGAGTTTGCGAAATCTGGTCGATACCTTGCCGACACCAGGGGCTGGTTCGGTGTCCTATGTCGCCGCGTCGGCGACGTTTGGAGGTAGCGGCTATGCAGACAGCAACCTGACTATAAACGGGCAGGAATTAATCTGGCTCGGCCCGTTTTCCGTGCCTGCTTTGGGGTCAGTGGACTTCACCTATGATGTGGTCTATACGACGACGCCGAATGCCGCCTACGACAATAGTGCGTTCGGCAATGTGGGATTACAGCAAATCGACACCACGGTGGACCCGGCCGATGACGTGCCGGCTGTCGCGACGGTCAGCGTCGGCCCACCGCCGGTAGATACCGACGGTGACGGCATACTCGATGGCATCGATCCGGATGACGACAATGATGGCATCCCGGACGCTACGGAAGGATCAGGCGATCCCGACGGTGACGGCATCATCAATTCACTCGATATCGACTCGGACGGCGATGGCATTGTCGACAACGTCGAAGCACAAGCCGAGGGTAGCTACCTGGCACCGCTGGGCAGCGATTTGGACGGTGATGGTCTGGACGATCGCTACGATTCAGATAACGGTGGCGCAGCTATTATCATCGTCAATACCGATACACTCGATCAACCGGACTATCTCGATACCGATTCAGATAACGACGGCGTCGGCGACCTGATTGAAGGGCACGACGCAAACAGTGACGGCGTCGCTGACGTCGATCCGGCCCCGGCCTTTGCCGACGCCGATGGCGACGGTCTCAATGACAACTTCGATACGGAGGTGGGTCCGTCGGCCACAAACCCAACGAGCACCAACAGTCCGCTGCAAAATAGTGATGCCGCTGACGACCGCGATTGGCGCGATACGGACGATGATAATGACGGTGCGCTGACCTCAGGCGAAGGCAATGTCTCCAATGATGCCGACGCGGATGGCACACCGGATTATCTTGAATCTTCGATTACCGATACTGACGGCGACGGTGTCAACGATCAGGCCGACCCGGCCAACACCGATCCGTGTATCCCGAGTCAGTTCGGCACCGGTTGCACCATCGATACCGATGGCGACGGTACCCCCGACAGTGTCGAAGGTGCGTTAACCGATACCGATGGCGACGGCACACCCGATTACCAGGAATCTTCGATCACCGATACCGACGGCGACGGTGTTAACGATCAGGACGACCCGGCCAACACCGATCCGTGTATCCCGAGTCAGTTTGCTCCCGGCTGCACGACCGATACCGATGGTGACGGTACCCCCGACAGTGTTGAAGGTGAGTTCACCGATACCGATGGGGACGGCACACCGGATTACCAGGAATCTTCGATCACCGATGCCGACGGCGACGGTGTTAACGATCAGGATGATCCAGCCAACACCGATCCGTGTATCCCGAGTCAGTTTGCTCCCGGCTGCACGACCGATACCGATGGTGACGGTACCCCCGACAGTGTTGAAGGTGAGTTCACCGATACCGATGGGGACGGCACACCCGATTACCAGGAATCTTCGATTACCGATACCGACGGCGATGGTTTCGACGATCAGGCCGACCCGGCCAACACCGATCCGTGTATCCCGAGTCAGTTTGCTCCCGGCTGCACAACCGATACCGATGGTGACGGTACCCCCGACAGTGTCGAAGGTGAGTTCACCGATACCGATGGCGACGGCACACCGGATTACCAGGAATCTTCAATCACCGATACGGATGGCGATGGTTTCGACGATCAGGCCGACCCGGCCAACACCGATCCGTGTATTCCCTCGATACTGGCTCCTGGCTGCACTACGGATTCCGATGGCGATGGCCTTATCGACTCGGTTGAGATTGCGTTAGGTACTAATCCGAACGACCCCGACACCGATGCGGACGGCCTTGGTGATGGTGTCGAGATTGGTGGCGATGGCAGCGTGGATCCGGGCGATACCGATCCACTGGATATCGACACCGACGACGACGGCTTGTCCGACGGTGTTGAAGACGTCAACGCCAACGGCAGTGTCGATCCCGGCGAGACCGACCCGATCAATGCCGACACCGATGCCGATGGAATAGACGACGGTGTGGAAAGCGGTGTCGCCGCCGGTCTGGCCGATCCGGATGGTGTCGGCCCGATCCAGGGTACCGATCCATCTTTCGTGGGCGATGCCGACCCGGCATCAACAACCGATCCGTTAAACGTCGATACGGACGGCGACGGTTTACAAGATGGTGTTGAGGACGGTAATCAGGACGGTCAGACGCTGAACATGATAGGCGGCACCGGTGGTGCGCCGGGCAGCGGCGAGACCGATCCGGCTGACCCCGATACTGACGCCGACGGACTCAGTGACGGTGACGAAGTAAATGGCGCCGGTCCGCTGGCGCTATTCGGGTCGACCGATCCGCTCGATACCGACACCGACGATGGTGGTGCACAAGACGGTGCTGAAGTCCTGACCGACGGCACCAACCCGACTGCGGGCAACGAACTCGACGATGCGGTCGATTCAGACAGTGACGGGATTTCCGACCCTGTGGAAGCGGTACTGGGCACTGACCCCAACGATCCGGACACAGACAACGACGGTCTGACCGATGGTGAGGAAGCCGGACCCGACGGCGTAGTCGATGCCGGCGAAACCGATCCGCTCGATGCAGATACCGACGATGACGGACTATCTGATGGCGAGGAAGTGAACGGCACCGGTCCGTTGGCAATCTACAGTGCGACCGATCCATTGGACGCCGACACCGATAGCGATGGCATCAGCGATGGGGTTGAAGCCGGTGTTTCCACCGATGGCGTGGATCCCGGTGTCAGTGATGCCGCGGGTATCCCGTACGCCGGAACGCCACCCGGATTTGTGGGCGACGCCGACCCTGGCAGCACCACTGATCCAACCGAACCTGACTCGGATGCGGATGGATTACCCGATGGCGCGGAGGATCTGAATGCTGACGGTCAGACGATAAATACGATCGGCGACAGCGCCACATCCGGCACCGGTGAATCCGATCCCAACCTGAGCGATACCGACAGTGACGGGTTAAGCGACGGCGATGAAGTGAACGTCACCGGGCCGCTCAGTGGAATCGGCGCCACCGACCCGCTGGATGCCGACACTGACGACGGCGGCACTCAGGATGGAACCGAAATTCTTGCAGATGGCACGAACCCGGTTTTTGGCAACGGTGCAGACGACGCCGCGGCCGATCCGGACAGCGATGGCTTAAGCAACGCCCAGGAAGCGGTATTAGGTACAGATCCGAACGATGCGGACACCGACAACGACGGAATTGATGATGGCACTGAAATTGCCAATGACGGCACACTCGACGCCGGCGACACGAATCCGCTCGATGCCGACAGCGATGACGATGGCCTGACTGACGGTGCAGAGGCGCTGGGTCAGGATGGCATCCCCAACAACGGCGATGAGACCGATCCATTGGTCGACGACAGTGACAATGACAATGTGCTCGACGGCACCGAAACGGGAGTGACAATTGCCGTACCGTTTGGCTTTAGTGATGGTAATGGCACGGCCTACACCGGTACCGATATCGGGGCCGGCAGCTTCGTGGTTGACGCGGACCCGGCGACTACGACAGATCCCACCGATCCGGATTCGGACAACGACGGTCTTGCCGACGGTATAGAAGATGCCAATGGCGATGGCGCCGTCATCAATACTATCGGCAGCACCGCCACCAACGGTTCAGGTGAGACGGATCCGAATAATGTGGATACCGATGGCGACGGCCTCGCCGACGGCGACGAAGTAAACGGCACCGGACCGTTGGCGACGTTTGGCGCGACTGACGCACTGGATACCGATACCGACGATGGCGGTACGGAAGATGGCACCGAAGTTCTGGCCGATGGCACCAATCCGGTAGCCGGTAACGGCACGGACGACGCTGCGGCTGACCCGGATGCCGATGGCCTGAGCAATGCACAGGAATCGGTGCTTGGCACCGATCCCAACGATGCCGATACCGACAATGACGGCATCGATGACGGCGATGAACTGGGTAACGACGCGTTTCTGAATCTCGGCGATACCGATCCCCTCGACGCAGATTCCGACGACGACGGTTTGAGTGACGGCCCCGAACTACTCGGCGCCGACGGCGTTCCCAATAGTGGCGACGAAACCGATCCGTTGACGGTAGATACCGACGGCGACGGTTTGAGCGATGGTCTGGAGTCCGGTGTGACAGCGCCGGTACCGGGCGGCACCAGCGATGGCAACGGTACGGCGTTTAACGGCACCGATGTGAGCTCGCCGGCGTTTACGGCCGACACCGATCCGGGCAGCGTGACCGATCCAACCGACCCTGACTCAGACAACGACAGTCTGCAGGACGGTGTCGAGGACGCCAATGGCGATGGTTCGACTGGGACGGTTGTCATCGGCGGCACCGGGACGAGCGGTTCCGGCGAAACCGATCCGGTTAATCCCGACAGCGATAGCGATGGCCTGAGCGACGGCAACGAAACTGACGGTAGCGGTGTGTTGAGCGGTATTGGATCTACCGATCCGCTGGATACCGACACTGACGACGGCGGTGCTCTCGACGGCGCCGAAGTACTCAACGACTTTACCAACCCCACGGCTGGTAATGGGGCGGATGACCTGATCGACAGCGACGGCGATGGTCTGAGCGACGGTAACGACCCGGATCCGGCGGACCCGTGCAGCCCGAACTTCCCGAGTCCGGCGTGTCTGGACACCGACAATGATGGTGCAGCAGATTTCGGCACGCCGACAACATCGGTTCCGGTCGAACCGGACGTTCCCGCAGATACCAACCCGTGTGTGCCCGACAATATGGCCGCGGTCTGCGACAGCGACGGTGACGGTCTCACCAATGGTGAAGAACTGGCCAATGGTACCGATCCGAACAATCCGGACAGCGATGGTGACGGCATTCCCGATCCGTTGGAGAATGTTGACAGCGATGGCGACGGCATACTCGATGCACTCGATACCGATTCGGACAACGACGGTATTTTGGACGCGATCGAAGCCGGGGCCGATCCGTTGCACCCCGCCGACAGCGATGGCGATGGACGCGCCGACTATCTGGAGTCTGATTCCGACAACGACGGTATCCCCGACTCGGTCGAGGGCGCTGGGGACACCGATAATGACGGTGTTGCGGACTTCCTCGATCCGGACAGCGACGATGACGGACTGCCCGACACACTGGAAGATGATCTGGCAATCGGTACCGATAGCGACAACGACGGTATCGACGATGCGTACGATGTCGACGTGACCGGTGGTGCGGACGTCAATGCAGACGGTGTCGACGACAGCCTGACTCCGGCGGACACTGACGGTGACGGCGTTGCGAATTTCCTCGACCCCGATGCCGACAACGACGGTATCCCTGATTTTGTAGAGAGCGACGTTGACGTACTCGCCGACAGCGACGGCGATCAGATCAACGACCTCTACGACGTCGATGTGACCTTTGGTACCGACGCGAATAACGATGGCGTCGACGACGCACTTGCTCCAACCAATACCGACACCGATGGTGCGCCGGATTACCTGGATCTCGACGCGGATAACGATGGATTGCTCGATGTTGCAGAGGCCGGGGGTATCGATGCCAATAGCGACGGTGAGATCGACGACCCAGCGAACAATCAGGGGACGCTGCTGAATCCGACCGATACCAATGGCGACACTATCGGTGACTGGCGTAAGCTGGACAGCGACGACGATGGCGTGCCCGACAACTTCGGCACACCGGCCGCGGCATTTGACCTCGACGGCGACGGCCTGATCGACGACGTAACAGACACCGATGGTGATGGCATCGCCGACGTGATCGATCAGTCCAACGGGTTTGGCACGGCCACCGATGCCGATGGGGACGGTATCGAAGACGACGTCGAAGGTGATGGTGATACCGATGGCGACGGTCTGCCGGATTTTCAGGACACCGATAGCGACAACGACGGCATTCCGGATGAGGTGGAGGCCGGAGATCCTGCTAACCCCGTCGACACCGATGGCGACGGCACACCGGATTATCGAGACCTGGATAGCGACGGTGACGGGATCGACGATGCTCTCGAGGGCACCAATGATTTCAATAACAACGGGCTGCCGGATTATCTCGATACCGGCGAGAGCCTCGAGACTGCTCACGAAGGCTTTGGCGCGGGTAGTTTGGGTCTTGGTGGACTGATGCCACTGCTCGGCCTGCTGCTGCTGCGCCGCCGCCATGCGGGTTTCGCGATCGTAATGATGGGCGTGGTTGCAACACTGCCGTTGCTGATATCGCCACCGGCAATGGCCAACGACGCCTGCGGATTGCACGCCAACGATCAGGCGCAGGCGTTCGGAGACGATTTCCGGTGGGGTGACTGTTTGTACGCCGGTCTCGGTTACGGCTATTCCTACGTCTCACCCGACAAAGAAGCACAAAACTTTCTGCACGACCCAAGCGAGAACCACTCCGACGGATTCCAGCTATTTGTGGGTAAACAGTTCACGCGGCACTGGTTTGGCGAATTCAAATACGCTGACCTGGGCGAGGCGGGACTGCTCAATCGCAACCCCGTTATCGATGCGGCCTTCCCCAACGCCGCGATCACATACAAAGTACCTTCGTTAATGGCCGGCTACCGCTGGCATTTTAATGACATGCTGACACCGTTTGCCAAAATCGGTTTGTCTGCGATTGCCAACAAGGCGGAAGGCGGACCCGTGCCGTTCGAAAAGCAGACTGATATCCAGATCGCCCTCGGCGGCGGCGTTGAATTCGAATTTAGCGATTACCCGTTGTTTCTGCGTGGCGATGTGGACTGGTATGACCGTGATGCCTGGTATGCCGGTGTGTCGGTCGGCTGGGCGTTTGGCGACAGAGAAAGCACCCCGGGGAAAGCCAAGAAACCGATACCGATCGATCGCGACATCGATCGCGATGGAGCGACAGACAGCGACGCCGACGGCGTTAGCGACAGTCAGGATCGCTGCGCGAATACGCGCCGGGGCGCGACCGTCGATGCGTATGGCTGTGAACCCGACACAGACGGCGATGGCGTAGCCGACTGGCTGGATCGTTGTCAGAGCACAATGCCTAACACAACTGTCAACCAGGATGGTTGCCCGGTCCAGGGCTATGCGGACCTGCCGGTCGTGCGGTTTGCCTACAAATCTGATCGCCTGACAGACGAGTCGGTAATGAAACTAAATGACGCTGCCGCGATGCTGTCCGCCAGACCCGACCTGATGGTTGAGGTTGCCGGTTACACCGACAATGTTGGCGGGCAAAAATATAACCGGGGCTTGTCAGCGCAGCGTGCGCAACAGGTGCTGGAGTATCTGGTCGCCCGTGGCGTGGATCGCAGCCAGCTGCGCTCTGCCGGTTACGGTCAGGCCGACCCTGTCGCCAGTAACGATACCGAGGCAGGACGCGCCGAAAACCGGCGCGTAGTGCTGCGTCTTATTAGTGATGCACCTCTTCGTGATAGTCGCAGTGACAGCCAAAGCGATA
The DNA here is from genome assembly GCA_029862165.1 of Gammaproteobacteria bacterium. GTDB lineage: Bacteria > Pseudomonadota > Gammaproteobacteria > Steroidobacterales > JABDKV01 > JABDJB01. Next base: position 59,891 of record JAOTXU010000003.1, on the reverse strand, counting down.
GCGATGGTGACGGTGTTCCGGACAGCAACGACCCCTGCCCTGATACGGCGCCCGGCACCGTTGTCGATTCATTTGGCTGCAAAGTGACCGGCACACGTGTCGAACTGCCGGTGGTGCGTTTTGCCTACAAGTCCGAGAATCTGACACCCGAATCTGAGCAGGCACTGCAACGCGTGGCAGCGGAACTGGCGCGTCGTACAGACGTAATGGTGGAAGTTGCCGGCTATACGGACAATGTCGGCGGTGCGTCTTACAATCGGCGATTATCGGATAAACGTGCAAATCAGGTACTGGCCTATCTGGTGCAACTCGGTGTCAGTCGTTCAATCCTCCGTGCGACCGGCTATGGTCAGAGCGATCCGGTCGCCGACAACGCAACCGACGCCGGCCGTGCGGCTAACCGGCGGGTTGAGTTGCATTTTATCAGACGCTGACCCGCTGGTCTGTCCACAAACGTTATTGTGGTTCGACTGCAATTACTTCAGACTACCCGCAAATTCAAGTGAGGTCGCAAGTATCGCTGTGTAGCCGAAAAGAATTGCCGTAACCTTGATCGCCGTGGCAACCCATGTCGCACCATAGACCCGCCTGAAAGAAATAGCCAAATGGCCGGCAAGGTAGGCGAACAAGGCTAACTGGACAATTAGCAGCAACCAGTGCTGGTTCGCGGCTCGTTCCAGGGGCAACAACAACGCAAGTGCAACATACGCAGCGGTGTGGAGATGCAGAGCATGAATCAGGTGGTCAAAATAGAAACGCTGCCGGAACGCGACCTTCAATAGCAACGCAAAGACGGGCAGAAAAATAAACATCAAGGTTGGCAGGTCCTCGGCAAGCACGCGGATCTCGCCTGCAGCGTCTGCGCCAACGTCGAACAGGATGCCTTGCCGCACGACCCAGGCCACAACGAGAAAAAATAACACGCTAACGACCAGATATAGCCGCACCGGCGACATGTATTCCTTGCGATGGCCAGCAAGAAACCTCGCCGTCAGCACGCCCGGCTGGGAAAACATCGTCCAGATCGTGCGAGCAGCGCGACCATCGATGTCGAACGTTTCACGGAGCACTTCCCCGAGCAGTTCGAAAAGTGGGCGCTGGAGCTCAACATCTTCTTGTCCGCATTGCGGACAAAAATTCGCGTCCATTTGCGTAGCGCAGTTTTTACACCGGTTCATGTGAAGGGATTATTAGCGATTTGCAGCCAGCGGACAATTAATCGTTGCGGTTTTTGGCCCTTTTCCATGGCACCTTGGTTTTCTTGCGGATATTCCGCGCTCTTCGCAACAACGTCAGTTTTTTCCGGATGTTCCGTAGGAGCGGCTTCCAGCCGCGATTGCCACTGTTTGCTGCGACCCCGTTCGCTCGTTTACCCGACTGAATAGAACCAACGACATTGCGCGCCCAATGTCGTCGCGGCGCTCCTGTTACGGCGCCTTGCATCCCGCTAATCAACTACACTGAATGAATAGCAGCGTGCCCCTCGGGCCACGCCGTTGCCGAAATCTGAAGGGGGCGTGTCATGGTGGTGAAAAAGCGGGCTGGCAAAGCGACAAAAACACGAGGCACTGCAAAGCCACGGCGCAGCGCAAAGCAAAAACCCACGAAGCGAAAGGCGAAGCCGACGCCAGCGAAGCGCTCGGCATCGTCCCAGAATCCCTTTGCGACCCCTGCCAGGCCGCGTGTCGATCTACGGCTGGCACACGGCAGCATCACGGAGGTCGACACTCGCGCTGTGGTATTGGGATTTTATCAAGGCGTCAAGAGACTTTCGGGGGCAGCGCAAGCGATCGACCAGCGAATGGACGGGGCGATCACCGAGATTCTCGATCGTCACATGTTTCTGGGTCGGGTGGGCGAAATTTTCATCCTTCCCGCCGCGCGCCATGAAATTCGCGCCGACCTCGTGATCTTCGCCGGAATGGGAGACTTTGCGAAGTTCACGCCAGCGGTGTCGGAAAAGGTCGCCGAGAATGTGGCGCGAACGTTGGTTCGTGCCAGGGTGGACGACTTCGCGATTATTTTGTTCGGAGCGACCCGGATCACCTCGGAGAAAAAAAGTGCCGCCGCCAAAAGGAAAGCCTTCGATGCGGTGTTGGGTCATGTCGTGGAGGGTTTTTTTCAAGGCGTGCGGAACTCGCGCAAGAGCAACCCCCTACGTAATCCCCTACGCGCGATCACGATTTGCGATACAAATGCGGATCGCTGTGACGAGATCGAGGCAGCCCTGGTCCGGTTTTACAAGAAGCGCGAAGATGTCGTCGAGATGACACTAGACAGGATCACGCTGCCCGAGCCGCTGCGCAAGGAAGCTAAGACCGGGCCGAGACCTGTCGTACTGCAGGCTACCCAAGAGCGCGGCAGAAGCGAGCGCTCGATAACGCTCCGCTTGTCCCTTCTCCCCACGGTATCCACGGCGACGGGTCTCACCAGGGACAAGTCAGTCAGTATTAAGAGCTTCGAAGAAATCGTCACCTATGTGAATAAGGCGGATGATGACAAGGAGAAGGGGTTTATTTACAACACGCTTCGGCCCAAGCGGGGTAGAGCGTATGGCAGGAAGGGCAGAGGTTTTGAGGATGCGCTGCAGGAATATGGCGACTGGATGGGCAAAAAGCTCGTACCGACCGACATAAGAACCGCGCTAAAGAAGATGGCGAAGGATCGTCGCATCGTTGTTACCCACGATGTCGGAATGTCCCGCGTTCCCTGGGAAACCTTGTGCATCAACAGGTGGTTTCCGGCCGCCGACGGGGGCATGAGCCGCCAGTACTTCACCAACGACATGCCGATGACGAACTGGCTTGAAGAGCGTCGGCTTGGCGATACGCTGGACGTCTTGTTAATCGTCAACCCGACCCGGGACCTCGAAGGTGCCGACGAGGAAGGCAAGTTGATCGAAAGTGTGGCCAGGCAGCTCCCCGGTGTAAAGCTCACCACATTGAAGCGGAGCCAGGCGACCAAGAAAAAAGTGAAGGCAGAACTGGAATCGGGACAGTACGACGTGCTGCACTACGCCGGGCACACGAATTTCGACCCGACTGACGCAAGTTGGTCGGGGATCCTGTGTAGCGGGAAGAACATTTTGTCGGGCAACGACTTGCGCGAGATGAAGAATCTCCCGGCGCTGGTTTTCTTCAACTCGTGTCAATCAGGGAGAGTGGGCGGACTCACACAGAAAGCGGCCACCGCGACGGAACGTAATATCGGTTTGGCCGAAGCCTTCCTGCGGGGCGGTGTGGCCAATTACGTCGGTACCCACTGGTGGGTTGGGGATGAGGCGGCGCCCTTCTTTATGAAGGAGTTCTATGGCGCCCTGCTCCAAGGCGAATCAATCGGAACCGCTGTTTCCAACGGGCGCCAGGCGGTGCGTCATCAGGCGAAGAGCCTGGATTGGGCCGACTTCATCCACTACGGCAACCCGGACTTTGTGCTCAAATTCAAGAAGCGATAGTACGGGACGCGAAGATGGTGCCGAAGCTGGCGGCCCGTCTCCAGCCGGCCGCGAATGCATGATGACTATTCGATATTGTTTGGACGAATCAACGCATTGAAGCGTTCGTCATTGCGGAAAAAGTCCCACCGTGGGTGTAGATACAACTCCCAACGTCGAAAGCCACTTGGCTGATCTATCAGTTGTGCAATCAAATCCAGAGACCGGTCGTATTCCCCAGCCAGAGCAAGAACATAGCTTAACCACTTCATTGGGTTTGTTCCGTCGACTTTGTCGTTTTCGAGCGAGTGCAGCTCGACCGCTTCCTGCGCGATTTCAATCGCTCGTTTGTGCTCGTCCTGCAGTGCCAACGCAATTGCCAGCGTCGCCAGTTGACTCGCCACCGTGACTCTCTGATGGCTTCGGTCAATATCGGCCAGGCGCTGAACGGCCTCACGCAAAAACTTATCGGCCGTTTCGTGCTGGCCAAGGTGCTGATAGGCCATTGCGAGATTCAGCTCCCGATAGCCTGTCCAGCCAATGGCTGCCGACAACTCAACCACCTCCGGCCGATCCCAAACCTCAACAGCAGCGGAAAAATTGCGCTCGTACCAAGGCAAATCAAGCGTCGCATAAACATATTCGGGACCGAAATTGGGTCGAACGCTGTCATAGCGTACACGGGCAGTCTTTACATCACCCTCGGACCACAGTGGCAACATTGCCTCGTTGATCGCGAGATCTGTGTTATCGGCGAACCGCAAACGGGCCGAGGACAAAACTTCGCTCAGCTGTGACCAGCGTTGCATCATTGCCAGCGTATCGACAGCTATGGATACCAGGTCCACGTCACCCGGATTCAGTTCCATGCCTTGCAGCAAACTGGTCGCCGCCTCATCCCAGAGTCCCAGTCGCCGGCGGGTTAGACCAATCTGTTTCAGTATCTCGGTGTTCCCTGGCATCGCTGCATGGGCTTTCAGCTGTGCACGCAGGGCAGCCTCGTAATCTTGTTCGAAGCGATAACGATACTCACCCAGGGCGGCTAACAGTTCAGGTGAATCGGGGTCAAGCAACGTTCTCGCCCGCTCGAGCGCGGCGCTAGCGGCGTTTTGCCGTTCTGGCGTCTCGTCTTCAATCCAATAGATCGCACCATGAATCTCAGCCAACAGTAAATGAGCCTGCGCAAAGTCTGCGTCAATACGCAGAGCGTCTTCGACATAGGGCTGCGCTGCCTTGTATTTCTGGACGTTGTAACCCGAACCGGTAAGTAATTGCCGCGCCCGAAGATAGTTTTCGTAGGCTTCGACGCTTTGCGTCGGCGCGCTGGCCAACGCCTTTTGTTCCTCCGGCGATAGTTGCCCCTTTACTTCCGCGACAATCCGACGCGTGATGTCCGATTGGATATCGAACAGGTTGTCAATTGTCATTTCACGTTCGTATGTTTCAGCCCAAAGATGCTCATCAGTGGCGGCATCAATCAGTTGCGCGTTTATTCGAACCTTCGGCCCGGCGCGTTGCACACCGCCTTCGAGCACGTTGGCAACACCAAGTTCACCGCCAATATCTGGAATCTTTTTTTCCGTGCCACGGTATTCCATAACGGACGTGCGCGATATCACCTTCAGATCTCTGAACTTGGCCAACTGCGTCAGCAGGTCATCATGGATACCATCGGTGAAGAACATATCGTCATCGAGTTTGCTGCGATTGGCAAACGGCAGCACGGCGATGGATTGATCGCCGAGTCTTGCAGGAATTGGCTCGAGCTTCGTTTCGGTGACCGCCTGGGATTTGTCAGCGATTTCCTTTGGGAAAAACCGGTCGATCGCCACTAAACCGATCACGCCAACGACCGCGACCAGCGTGATCAAGTCGAGTTTCTTGGCAGTGTCGGACGAAATAGCGCCGGCCCGATCCACCTCGGACTCCTTCTTAATACCCTGAGGAGTCAGCTCATAGGCCCACGAAAACAATAGCACCGGAACGAATCCCAGCACTAAAATCAAAAAGATAATTTTGCTCACCACGGGTGGCAATTCCAAAACTGGATTCAGTGTTTCGGCAACCTGCAAAACCAGCCAGCCCATGACCACATACCCAATAGCGGCACGGAATACGTTACGGCGTTTTAGTTCAGAGAAAAGGCTCATGAATACTTGAGCAAAGTGCTCCTCACCGGAGACCAGAGGCAGCGTATCAGACTATGGCACGACTATGAACGCCGTCTGCGAAAGAGATCAACCGTGCTTCCCTGAACCGGACGCTAGCGCGGTGTCAGTTTCAAAAGGCGCCCGCCGTCGCGGTCTTCGAGCAGCCATAAAGCGCCGTCGGGACCCTGCTCGACCTCGCGAATACGCTTGCCCATGTCAAAACGCTCGGCCTCGCGGGCGTTGTCACCTTCAATCTCAATTCGGATCAGGGCCTCAGATCTCAGCCCGCCGATAAACGCCGAACCACGCCAATCGGGAAAAAGCTCGCCGGAATAGAACATCAGCCCGGCGGGCGCGATGGTTGGTGTCCACCAGACTTTCGGCGCCTCGAACTCAGGTCGGGTATCGTGATCGGGGATGGGTTCGCCACTGTAATGATCACCGTTGGAGACGATTGGGTAGCCGTAATTGGCGCCGCGGACAATCAAGTTCAGTTCATCGCCATGCAGCGGGCCCATTTCGCTGTTCCACAAGCGCCCCTTCTTATCAAAAGCCAAGCCCAGCGGGTTGCGATGGCCGAGCGACCAGATTTGCGCGGTTACGTCACCACGATCGGCGAACGGATTATCGTCGGGTACCGTACCGTCATCATGAAGACGCACAATTTTACCCAGATTGCCGGTCATGTCCTGCGCAGGATCGAACTTCTGCCGTTCGCCGGACGAAATAAACAGATAACCGTCATTATCAAATGCAATGCGGTGACCATAATGGCCGTCGTCGGTTACTTTGGGAATCTGGCGCCAGACCACTTTGACATTGTCGAGCCGCCCGCGATCTTCTTTCATCTCCAGCTTGCCGCGCGCCACCGCCGCGCCGCGGGTCTTGCCGACGCCGGCTTCGGCATAGCTGAGGTAAACCAACCCGTTGTCCTCGTAGTCCGGGTGAAGAACTACGTCACCGAAGCCACCCTGGCCGCGATAATCTACGTTGGGTACTTCCTCTATCGCCGACGACTTTTCACCATCCTGCGTCACAACCAGTAGCTGACCCCGTTTTTCCGTTACCAACAGGCGCCCGTCCGGCAGGAATGTCATTGCCCACGGTTCATTGAACTCGGCAACCGGAGTGCTGACAAAAGGATGCGAGTCAGCCTGTGCCACAGCGAAGGGCGACAGGCCCCATACAACAATTATTGCCGTCAGTCGATACATGAGCTTTCCTTTCGGGGGCGGATCAGTGCTTAGTTTACTATTTTTTGGCTGCCGGTCCGAAAGTCGGTTTGCCTCATAGAGCAATTAGTCCGCGTGGCGGGTAAACTCCCTCTATGCGCAACGGGATCACACGCCGTGACTTTCTCAATGGCACGCAGGTGGCTATCGGTGCCTCGCTGGTGTCGCCGTGGACGACGTTGTTCGGTAGCGAAGAACCGCATTTCGCGCTGGGTTCAAATTACTATCCACCGGCATTGACCGGTCTGCGTGGCAGCCGTGACGGCACTTGGGAAACCATGCACGCCCGGGTCGCCGGCCAAAGCTGGCAACGCGGCAAACCGGAAGAAAAGGTCGATCTCGTTATCGTCGGCGCCGGCATAAGCGGTTTGGCGAGCGCCCATTTTTACCGCCAGCAAAACCCTCGCGCCCGCATTCTGCTGCTGGACAATCACGACGATTTTGGCGGTCACGCGCGACGCAACGAGTTTTCGGTCAACGGTGATATCCGCATTGGCTATGGCGGGACCGAATCCATCGACACGCCGTCGTCGTACACGGATGCGGCGCGTCAGTTATTGGTCGATATTGGCATCGACGTCGAGCGCTTCTATCAATATTTCGATCAGGAGCTCTATGAGGGGTTAAGCAAAGCGATCGTCTACGATGAAGCTACGTTTGGCGCGCACAAAATGGCGACTGGTTACGGCGCGATCCCGTGGCGAGACTTTGCGGCAAAGACGCCGATGACCGACAAGGCGAAAGCAGACCTCGTGCGTGTTTTTACCGAAAAACGCGACTACCTGGCGGGACTGACGCGAGCACAAAAACACGAGCTGCTGAGTAAACTGAGCTATCACGATTTTCTCAAGGATTATGCGAAAGTCGACCAGCAGGTGCTGGAAATGTACCGGCGCTGGGGTATCAGCTTTTGGTGTGTCGGCACCGATGAGATTCCGGCGATCCTGGTGCAAGGCTACGATGACGGCGGCGGTATGCCTGGGCTCACGCATACCATGCCGCGAGTCGGTCATCGTGGTAACGAGCCGTATATTTTTCATTTTCCTGATGGCAACGCGTCGGTAGCCCGTTTGTTGGTGCGTGCCTTGCTGCCACAGGCGGTACCCGGTAGCACAATGGAGGATGTCGTCACGTCACGCATCGACTACTCGTTGCTCGATCAGAAAAATGCTGACGTTAAGATTCGGCTAAACAGTACGGTGGTTAACGCAGTACACACACGCAACCAGCGCCGAGTAGACGTGTCTTATGTGCACAACGGCCATGTCCACACAGTACGCGCACGACGGTGCGTGATGGCCTGCTACAACATGGCGATTCCCTACCTGTGTCCGGAGTTACCGGAAAAACAGGTCGAAGGGCTGCAGTACAACGTCAAAGTACCGCTGGTGTACACCAAGGTGATGGCAAAAAACTGGCGGGCATTCGCCGATCTCGGCGTGTCGTTCGTTTACTACACCAACGATTTCTACAAACAAGTCGAGCTCGACTACCCGGTTTCACTGGGCAAGTACAAGTTTGGAACGAGTCCCGACGAACCAATGGTATTGCACATGTGCCATGTGCCGTACTTTGCCGATATTCGAGGCCCGGCACAGTGGCGCGCGGGACGCCGCCAGCTACTGACGACGCCGTTTTCGACTTACGAACATCACGTGCGTGACCAGCTCGACCAGGCCCTCGGCCCGGCGGGCTTCGATGTCGAACGCGATATCAGTGCGATCACCGTCAATCGTTGGGCGCACGGCTATTCCTATTCCCCCGACCTGCTGTGGGAGCCGGACTGGCCGAATGACGACACCAAGCCCTGGGTTATTGGCCGGCAACCGTTTGGACGTATTGCGATCGCCAACTCTGATGCCGGGGCGGCCTCGAACACCAACTCCGCCATCACACAGGCCTATCGCGCCGTGCGCGAGCTTGCCGACGCCTAGCGGGTACTTCGAAGAGAAATTCGATTGGCCCTGGCGGACTGTGCTAAAAGCACAGTGCATACCGCCCACATACGAAGTTCCGTGTTTCCGGCATGGCGTCGAGACTGGCAATACCCGATTTGCGCATACGTCGTTCAAATCGGGTGATCTTTGCGTCGTATTTGTCCAATAGCGCCTGCCTGACCGTTGGCGAGACAAAAGCGTAGGCCAGGGAGTTTCGGTTGAGCAATTTGATCTCTTCCCATGAGAGATTGAATTCGGTTACAGCGACGAAGAACTCATCGGTCAGAGTCGAGCTCCACATACCTCGATCGTCTGTGGACAGCGCGACCGGTATGCCGGTCCGCAGGTACTCGGGAAACGGATGTTGTGAATAGTCCCCGACGTATCCCAGTAGCAAATTGCTAATCAGATTGATCTCCACCAGATAAGGCCCATGCCGCATCAGGCGCATGGTGTCATCGTCGGTGATCAGGTTTAGACCATGGCCGATTCGATCGGCGCCGAGCAGCAGGGTCTCGCGGACATGGGCGTTGGGCTCGTCGACTTCACCGGCGTGTATGGAGAGCTTGACCCCCCCGTATTGCTGCCTCAATTCCCGCAAAGTGGACAAGAAGCGCCTCGGATGCCCCTTATCATTGTCTTCGCGGCCGACCATATTGACTGCGACATAGAGGTCGCTGTTGTCATAGACAAACTGGTAAAGAATACGCAGCTCCTCTTCGGCGTCCGGTGTAAAGCGAAGCAGCGATATCTGAAATCGTACCGTCATACCGGTTTCAACCACATCTTTTTGGCGCAGTCTTTCACGCAAGATTGCGGATGCTTCGTCCGGCGAAATAGCTGTGCCGTCGTAATTTGTCGCCCCCCGTACATCGACCTGTAGTTCCAGGTATGAGACCCCCTCTGCGCTGAATGTTTTGATGTTTCTGGCCAGGATCTCGGCTTGCAGCCATGGATTAAACAAGAGCGCATTGAGGCGTTGCCAATGGGTCTGAAAAAACTCTTCGCGACCTTCGTGTGGCTTGTCGAGCTTTAGACTGTTTATCCACGCCGATTTTTCTTCCTCATTGAGCTGATCCAGTCGCTTGTATTCACGCTTTTCGCAATCGTTCAATTGCTCGTACTCAAACGCCGCGATGTTCCGAAAGATCAGGTAATACGGTGCCCAGCCAAATTCGTTGCCACCGTGATTGCGGCAATTATTGATGCGTACCTTGGTGTAATAGTGATAACCCCGTGACTCCTGCGCCAACGCCAACTCGTACCACCACTCTGGGAATACCGCGCCCGACAGGTGGTTATGCAGGTCACCGCCCTTGGGCATGTAATACAGCGTTCGATACAAATCCTCGGCGTTGCCCCCGGCTTTGAGGTCGTCGAACCAGTCGGCGTAGACGAGGGGCGCCTGAAGTACCAGCAACACGAAAGCAAGAATAATGGTCTTAGTCATGGGCAGAACTCATAGTGATCTGAAGTCGGCGTCGAAGAACACGTACTCATCACGAATAACAGTGTGACAACGACCAGGCAGAGTCAAGATTCCCGGCACCACACTGACTACGCCAGGCTGGCAAAAACGTTAAGATGAATTGTCTATGATCGGTGTGGAGATGGATATTGTCTGAAATCAAGCGCAGCTACGGGCTCGGCACGATTGCGAACCACTATGAAGAACATGGACATCCTTTGCACTCGCATGTCATGCCTGTTTATCAAACCTCGAGCTTTGGCTTCAAGGATATGGCTGAAGCCGAGGAAACATTTTCGGGATTGAATAAGGAACACTTCGTCTATACACGAGGCCGGAATCCCAACACGATTTCGCTCGCAAAGAAAATCGCCATGCTGGAGGGAATCGATTTGGTACGGGCCGAACCCGGCAAAGACCCACAAGACATCGTTGCGGCTCATTGCGCCGCGTCCGGCATGGGCGCCATCGCAGCAACAGTTTTTTCGCTGCTGAAGACCGGCGACCATATTGTGACCCATACCAGCTTATATAGCGGTACTCACAAACTTTTCACAGAGATTTGTCCCCGGCTGGGTATCACGGTCAGCATTATCGATTCAGTAGACCTCGCGGTCTGGCAAAAGGTGCTGGGGGACAATCCGGCAACGCGTCTTGTGTATGTCGAAACGCCCTCCAATCCGAGAATCGAATTGTATGACCTGCGGGCGCTGGCAGCCCTGGCGCATGACAACGACGCCTGGATCGCTGTAGATAATACGGCCGCGACACCGTTTCATCAGCGCCCCCTGACATTGGGTTGCGATCTGGTTATTCATTCTTCGACTAAGTTTCTGAACGGGCACGGCGTGGCACTGGGTGGGGCGGTGGTCAGTCGTCACCCCGAATTTGTCGATTTCTGGGGTCAGTTAGGACAAGCGGCGATGGAGTTCGGGGCAACACCGAGCCCTTCGGACTGCTGGCTTACGAGTATGGGCCTGAAAACATTTGCCCTTCGAATGGAACGACATGCATCGAATGCCCTTGCGGTGGCGCAATTCCTGGAGGGACACGCAAAGATTCAGGAAGTGCTTTATCCAGGTCTTGCCTCCAACCGGTTTCACGAGCTGGCGAAGCAGCAGATGTTCAATGGTTTCGGCGGTTTCATGTCGTTCGAGGTGGCCGGGGACAAGGGTGCTGCGCATCGATTGATCGAGGCACTGTGCTTGCCAACCATCGCCATCAGTTTTGGCAGCACCGACAGCGTTATCCAGGTGCCAGCCAGTATGACGCATTCCGGAGTTTCGGAAGAGGATCGGGCGACCGCAGGTATCTCCGATAATCTTGTGCGCTTTTGTGTCGGAATCGAGGATATCGAAGACATCCTGGATGACTTTGACCAGGCCCTCGACGTGGTGTAGAGCAGCGTTTTGTACAAAGACTGCTACGGCTTAGAGCTAAGCTGCGCCAGCGAGGAAGCCCAACAGGCTTATTCGGCCGGTATCGATAACGCTTTGCGATTGGATGAACCCGGGATTACCGAATTAACCCGCGCCACCACTCAGGATGAAGAGTTTGCCCTGGCGCATGCTGCATTAGGGCGCCAATTGCAGATTCATGGCTTTGCGAGTGCAGCCGTAGAGCATTTAGACAAGTCTGTCTCGCTGAAGACAGGGACGACGCTACGCGAACAGTCCGCAATCGACGTCATCACAGCATCTGCATCGTTCGATCCAGAGGCGCTGCGTTTGGCCCAGAGCCATGTTGAGAATTACCCGCGGGATATATTTGTGTTGGCCCATCTGGCAGGCCCGTTTGGTCTGCTGGCGTTTTCCGGTCAGCGCGACTGGCGCAGGCAAAACGTCGCGCTGCTACAAACGACAAGGGCAGCCTATCCGTCGGATAACTGGTGGCATATGACGACTCGCAGCTTTGTGGGTGCGGAAGTTGGGGAGTTAAGACAGGCACGCGACGACGGAGAACGAGCCTGGTCGCTTTGCGAGAATGGCAATTGCGCGCATTCACTGGCGCATGTGCATTTTGAAGCTGGTGCCGTGGACGAAGGTGTGGCCTTCATAAATGACTGGAAGACTGTGCACGGCGATAAATCGGACATGCGCCACCATTTGATGTGGCACCTCGCATTGCTGGCCCGGGAAAGCGGTGCCTGCACTAACGAGTTGATGGAAATATACGAACGCGAACTCGATCCCACCGTCAGCGATCCCATGCCGTTAACAACGTTTAGCGACAATGCCGCGTTTTTGTGGCGCTGCTATCTGTCCGGTATGGATATCCCGGACAACATTGCTCAGGATCTGGTGCGGTATGCGGATACTCATTATCCAGTGTGTGGTTTCGCCTTTGCCGATATTCATCGCGTGATGTCCACGGCGCTGCTGAATAATCGCGAACAACAACAAGGCCTCATCGATAGACTGGCTCGCCTGTCACTGAACAGCGGCACGGAACTGACCAAATGCATGCTGCAGTTTGCGAAAGGATTCAATGCGTTTGCGGATTCCAATTATGCTGCTGCCGTAAACCTGCTAGAGCCCGTCGTGTCAGACAGCGTATTGCTGGGCGGTAGCAACCCCCAGCGCCGCATCATTGAAGAGACACTCCTGGAGGCGTGTATGCGTGCGGGCGAGAAAGAAAAGGCACGTGCTATTTTGCAATCGCGAAAAAACGGGCAATCGACGTTTGACAGGGGGCTACTGGGAAAGATCGACGCTCAAAGCTGACTCCCTGGCAACGATGACGTGTGGCTCACGCCAGAACGCATACGCCAGCAGCATTGCAGCGTAGACCAGTAGAGTTACAAAACCTGTCATGCCGATAAACCCCATACTCAGGTAAACGCCAACGGCATAAACGGCCAGCGCGACAAAGGGCACAATTTTCATAGCGACGACCGGTAGCTTGAAAGACGCTCGCCGATAAGCCTCGGGGTTTCTGTCATAAAGATTATATAAAGCCAGCACCGGGATGATGCCGAAAATGATGCCAACGGCATTACCGAGGATAGTGACGTATTGCAATGTCATACCAGTGACGATAGGTAGCATGCCAACAACATAAAAAAGTGTCAGCAGGATGAAGGGTGTGCCGAACCTGTTCCGGATAGCAATTGAATGGGGCAGCCAGCCGTCCTGCGTGGCCATGAACAGACCCTTGGTACACCAGGCAAAAATAGAATTCAGTGTCGTCAGCAACGCAATCATTACACCGCCAAGGACAAAGAAGATATAGATTGCAGGCGGAAATATTTCCTTGGCAACAAACGCTAGTGATTTTCCCTTGACCTGGTCGAGCGGCAACACCCCGGTGGCGATAATGCCGATCGTCATATACAGCACAGTGACGAGTGTCAGGGAAGTAATCATCACCCTGGGAATATTCCGTCCAGGGTCTTTCGTTTCGCCGCCGAGCTCGGATATAAACTCGCTGCCGATCATACCGAAGCGAAGAATGTAGGCAGCGGCAATAAAAGCGCCTATACCGTCAGGCATGACTCGCTCAACGCTCGTGTAGTTCTCCAAATTGTCGACATGGGAAAGACCGAAACCGATAAACATGAGCAGCGAAACAATAAGAACGAGCACCATCATGGATTGAAAGCGTGCGGCAGTTTTCACGCCCAAAAGGTTGGCGATAAAGCAGAGTGTCATCACTGCCGCGGCAACAACGCCCAAATTTATTCCGGGCATTAAGGCGTCTGCGTAATCCGCAAAACCGATAGCATAGGTTGCCAATACCAGCTGTCCTGCGACCAGCAGGCCAAGATAAAGAAACGCCGTTTTGTGACCCAGTAAATCGCGAACGTAGGTGTAGGTACCACCAGTGGAAGGAATGGCGGCACCCAGAGCTGCGATGCTAAGGGAAGGAAGACAAACGATCCCGAGTGCGAGCAAAAACGCCCACGGTGTGCCGTAACCAGTAATTCCGATGCCGATGCCGGTCAGGACGACAACCCCGGCGCCCACGATCTGGCCCAGTGAAATACTCATTAAATCCCAGAAGCCGAGCAGTCGTTTTGAGTCCTGTCTTGTTTCAGCCTGCATGCTTCTGGTGACTCTGTCTGGCAATCGGGGGACAGTATACTTATTTGGCTTAGTTGACGACCCGAAGTAGCGAGCTAATTCTGAGTATACTGTCCCCTGAATTCCAACATAGCTTTGACGGCATACCGTGAGACTATCAAACCCATGAACAAAAACGACCGCGTGGGCCTCGAAGGGGTTTTTATCGAAAAAGATCTGCCGCTGCTGATCCGTCGGGAGGGTATAGCCGATTGGTGCGACGGTGTCGTACGAATTCTTGATCGCCGGGCGCTACCACACGATGAGCGGCACATCGATTGTGAGAGCGTTGAAGATGTGGCGCGATGCATCGAAAACATGGTTATTCAGGGCGCGTTCTCGTTGTCCGTTGCCGCCGGATACGGTCTTGCGCTTGCAGTCTCCGATAAAGCGGAGTCCGATTGCCGTACGCAACTAACGATAGCGTCAGAGCGATTGAAAAAGACCCGGCCAACGGGTTTGGCGATTAGCCGGATGATGGTCGCTTGCCTGGCTGCGGCTGAACACGCGCTAGCCGAGGGTAACTCGCCACGCGATGCGATACTGGCCACCGTTGAAAGAGGTGCGGTAGCGCTTTCCCGCCAGGCCTATGAGGTAGGACGTATCGCGTGCGAAATTTTACCGGATGATGCAACGATTCTGACCCACTGCTTTCCGGATCGTCCTTATGCCTACATGCTGGTCGAGGCGCGCCGGATCGGCAAACCTCTGAAAGTGATTGTGAGCGAAACCCGGCCTTATTTACAGGGAGCGCGATTGACTTCGTTGTGTGCGATGCAGACCGGTTTCGACGTGCATGTGATCACCGATGGCATGGGTGGCTTTCTAATGCGTCGCGGTGAGATCGATGCGTTTGTCACCGCAGCCGATCGTGTCTGCATGGACGGTACTGTGTGCAATAAGATCGGGACCTATCAACACGCGTTGGCCGCAAAGACCAATGGACTGCCGTATTACGTGCTGCGCCAAAGTGGTCCGGATATCGAAAGTGCCGGTGAATCCAGTGTAGAGGTTGAATTCCGCGATGGTGAGGAAATCGTTAATGTTGGCGGAACACGCATTGCTCCGTCGGATGTAAAGGGGCTGTACCCGGCATTCGATATCACGCCACCCGATCTCGTATCGAAGATCATCACTGATCGCGGTGCATTCCCGGCGTCTGAAATTGCCTCTTACGTCGACGCCACACCTTTTATCACCGATGCGGTAGTCTGATCTCAAGGAATTGGTCAATGTCAGCCTGGAATTTTCTCAATAAAGATTTACCGGACCCCGACTCGTCAGAGCGAGCTTTATTTCGAGCAACACGTTGTATGCCAGGGGAGATCGCGCCCCATGTACTATTGCCGGGCGATCCGGCGCGTGCTGCCAGGATCGCAGAGGAGTGGTTCGACGACGCCAAACTCGTCATGGTGAATCGGGAATTTCATTCTTACACCGGAACATTCAAAGGCCTCCCGGTATCGGTTATCTCGACCGGTCTCGGCAGCCCAGGTGCCGCAATGGTCGTGCAGGACCTGAAACCGCTTGGTGTAAAAGCCGCTATTCGGGTTGGTACTGCCGGTTCAGTTTCAAGCAACGTTGTACCGGGTGACATCGTCGTCGGCACGGCTGCGGTGCGCGATGAAGGAACCAGCCACAAATTCATTCCGGCGAATTACCCGGCGACGGCTCATTTCGGATTAACGGGTGAGCTGTTGCGGGCTGCGAAGACGCAAGATGTCAAAGCACACGTGGGTATTGTGCATACCTCCGATGCATTCAAAGGTCCGCGTCTCGCCGATGAGGCCGCACGGTATGCGGAAGCGAACGTCCTTGCCTTCGAAATGGAGGCTGCTACGGTGCTGACGCTTGGTGCGTTGTTGTCTGTACCGACGGCGTGTGTTTTTAGTATCGATGGTTGGGTTGCCAATGTAGTGAAAGGCGACACGATTCCGGATGCGAGTGCGCGTGATCGCGGCATCGTTACCGCGATCGATCTGGCTTTGAATGCACTGACCACATTTCGGTAGAGGGACAAGCATGCTTTACGAAACACAACGCGCCGAAGTTGCCAAGACTGCGCTTGACCTCTTGACTACGGGACTTGTCGTCAACACATCCGGCAACGTCAGCACTCGCATTGGCGAGCATGTTGTTATCACGCCAAGCGGCCGGGACTATAAGTCGCTAAGGCCGCGTGACATCGCCGTTGTCGATCTAAAAGGCAACGTTATAGATGGCGAGATGCTGCCATCGTCTGAAACACCGCTGCATATGTCAGTCTACGAGTCGAGTCCAGAGCTGGGAGCGATCGTCCACGCTCATTCGTTGTATGCAACAGCCGTTTCAACGGTTTTCGATCAGTTGCCGACGATCCACTACCAGATGGTAGAACTTGGCGGAGCTGTGCCGGTCGCACCGTATCGGACGTTTGGGTCTGATGAACTGGCTGAAGTCACATCGCAGGCATTACTGGGCCGCTCAGCCGTCATCATGAAAAATCATGGAACACTGACGACGGCAGATACGCTGGACAGGGCCCTTGGCCGTTGCGTGACACTCGAGTGGTGCTCCAGGTTGTACCTGACAGCACTGGCTGCCGGGTCACCGAATATTTTGTCGGCCGACCAAATGGCGCTGGCGAAGAAACAAATGGAAAGCCTTGATCAAAAGCGGCAGGCTTTTGACGAAGGCTCTTGTGTGTGATCCTGGAAATGACGCGAGTCATTGAAGGGATGGTCCGGAGCATTAGAAAAATAAGCCCAAGACAAACTGGTGTCCGGGCAAGGTCATTGCTCCAGATGTATGTCCTGACCACGTTAATTTTTTCAGGATGTGGGCATTCCGCGCGTGCGCCTAATGCTGCGGCTTTCGAAACGGACTCAGACAATCATCTCGGTCTGACATTTTCACCGGACGGCTCAACGGCATTCTGGGTCGCCTGGAACGGTAACTGGGGTAGTCGCAGCGCTTCACGGTGGGTTATCTATACGTCACAGCAGGAACATGGCAAATGGAGTGCTCCCACTCCTGTGGAGTTTTCGGGAAATCACTCCGATTCCGGCCCGTTCGTCTCTCCCGACGGGCGTTGGCTGTACTTTGTTTCGGAACGCCCGACCAGCGACGATGATCAATTGAACGACCGCAATATTTGGCGATACGGCCTGGTAGAAAACAATCGGCTGGAATACCTTTCAATCAACTCAGACGCGGCAGAGTACTCCCCGGTCGTTACTGCATCCGGCACACTCTACTTCGCATCAAACCGAGACGGCGGACCGGGAGAGGGTGATCTTTTTCGAGCGGCACCGATGGGTGATGATTTTGCAGCACCACAGCCTCTGGGCCCCGCGCTCAACACGCCCACGGGAGAATGGAATCTATGGGTTTCTCCAGACGAAAGCGAAATCATCTTCGAGGCTTCATCCCGCTCGACAAACATCTCTATATCGGGCGACCTGTATTACAGTTGGCGCACGTCAGCCGGGTGGACGGCCGCAACACCCATAAAGCAACTGAATACGCGTAACAGCGACTTGATGCCGCGACTACACCCTGATGGCGAGACGCTTTACTACACATCAGCGCCAATCGGTGGGCATGCCAGTATCGTGGCCACAGAATGGGCGCCCTTACGCGCTGAATTGCGTTCCTCCTATGCGCCGACGCTGATGGTCGCCAACAGATCGTCCCACGAAGTCACTTTTGTCGACCTGTCGCGCGGCGAGGTGGTTGCCCGCGTCACAACCGGTGAGGGTCCGCATTTGTTGTCGAATGTGAGCGATGGCCGAGTATTGGCGACGGGATTCGGCGAGTTTCCCAGACCGCATGCAGCCCCGGTTTCCAAGCGACCGCCCTTTGTCGCGGCACCAAACTCTCGATTGACGTTAATCGACACCGTCAAACAGGTCGTCGTACTGGATGCACGCATCGAAGATTGTGCCAGGCCGCACGCCAGCTGGATCGTGGCCGACGTTGCCTATGTGACTTGCGAGAGGGAAAAGTATGTCCTCGTCATCGATTTGGAAAACGGTCGAACGATTGATCATATCCAGACGCTGCAACAAGGGTCACATGTGCTCAGTTTCGAGTCCGAATCGCGGACGCTGGCAATTTCCAATGTCGACTCGGGCTCCATCACGTTGGCCAATATCGACAGTGGCGAAACAATGGTTGTGAAACTGGCGGCGGGAAGCGAAGGCTCTTTGGCCGCTAACGGTCGCATATGGGTTGCGAACGCGATAGATGGATCTGTTTCAGTTGTCGATCCTCGCAGGGGAATTGCGATAGAACACATCGACTCTGTATGTAAATTTCCGATCGCCCTGAATCTCGATATTCAAAAAAGAGTATGGGTAGCGTGTTTTGCATCGGCCGAACTCGTCGCCATTGACCAGGACCGCTATACGACACAGCACCGGATTAGTCTTGACGACCAACCGCTCAACCTGCTCATTCACCCGGCACGTAACTTGGCGTATGTCTCACTTCCCCGGCAAAACGCGATCGCTGAAATCGACCTGGAGTCAGGCAACGAAATACGACGCCTCGACGTCGGTATCGAGCCCGATGGCCTTCGGTGGGCAATGCCGCAGCGTTGATACAACTCGTTGGTATACTTTGGTGACCGCCACGGGTACCTACGTGGCACTGTTCGTTTGTGCTCACCTGATAGCCGTGGTGACTGCCAGACAGGCTGGGATAGATACGGACTGGTATTACGGCGTTAGCAAGTCAGGTCACGTGCTAAATTACCCTGCACACCTTGCTCCCTACTATATTTTCGGCGTGTTCCTCCTGTTGGTACACGCATCGCTAGGTCTCAGAATCGTATTAATGTCACACGGTGTTGTCGAACGTAACGCAAATCGCATATTCTTTTCATTCACAGGCGTGGCAGCGCTCGTTACCTTACTGATCGCTACTGCCATGTTCGACGTACACATGGTGGTATGACAGGGTCGCCTGCTCTTGCTTGAATTTGAGGGTATTTGTGGTAGTCCGACTCCGCACCTGCTCAGGGGCTACTGCGTAGACCGCTCAAACTAGTGTTTGTAAACCACTTTGCCATTAACAATGGTCGTCAGGATCTTGCCGTCCAGAATTGCTCCCGGATCTTTCTCGGCGAGCACGAATGGATCAATGTTTATTATGGTCAGATCGGCCCAGCGGCCTTTTTCTATTTTTCCGGTTTCGTTTTCGCGAAAGCTCGCGTAAGCAGACCAGTTTGTGTAGCCGCGCACGGCTTCTTCGGCGCTCATTTTTTGTTGCGGATACCAGCCGCCTTCGGGTTCGTATTTTTTGTCTTGACGGGTGATGGCGGAATGCAGGCCATAAAAGATGTTGTGATCCGAGCCGGGATTATCGGAATTGAATGTGAGCCGGGCTTTGTTTTGTCGTAGCGATCGCCAGGCGTAGGCGCCACTCATGCGATCTTTGCCCAAACGATCCTCGGCCCAGGCCTTGTCTTCCATGGCATGAGGTGGCTCCATCGACGCTATCAGGTTTAGTTGCCCAAGCCGGGGGATATCGTCGGGGTGAATAATCTGCGCGTGCTCAATACGGTGGCGGTTGCCAGCTGTTGAGCTGTTCGCATTAAAAACAGCTTCGAGAATATCGAGGGACTCACGATTGCCGGCATCGCCGATGGCGTGGATCCCTATCTGAAAACCGGCTTTCATAACCTCAGCGTTGAGTTTTTGGTTGAACCCATAGTCATCGCCGCTGACGCCACGATGGCCGGGCCTGTCTTCGTAGTCCTCAAGCAGTCGTGCACCACGCGATCCCAGGGCACCGTCGTAATAGGCTTTAACACTACGAGTGACCAGCATGCTGTCGTTGTCGGTATCCGGGCCTTTCGCAATCCATTTTTTTATCAGCCCCTCATCACGTAATGACAACATTGCGTAAACACGGATCGGCAGTCGATTTTCACTTTCCAGTTGTTCAAGAACGCGCATCATCGCTGTATCAAGACCCGCGTCATGCACGGTCACATAACCGTCTTTGGCCATTTGGTGGAGTCCGGCCAGTGCATGTCTTGTGAGCGTGTCGTGGGTGGGCGACGGCACGATCGCTTTGATCATGTTGGTGGCATTGTTCAGGAACAGGCCGTTCGGTTTTCCGTCATCGCCCAGACGCATGTCGCCACCAACCGGGATTTCGCTGTGTGCCGTGATGTGCCCCTTGTCGAGCGTCGCCTGATTGACCCAGGCGGCAAATCCGTGAAGGCTGTTCAACACCACCGGATGATCGGGCACGGTATGGCTTAATAATGCTTTGTCCGGATAGCGATCCGCCCAGGCGCCTTCATCCCAGCCACGACCGATGATCCAATCGCCTTTTGCCACAGTCTTTGCACGTTCCGCCACCAATGCGACGGCTTCCTGCTCTGTTGCCACGTCAGTGAGATCAACCTGGCTGAGCTTTGCACCCAGTCCGAATATGTGCGTGTGCGAATCAACAAGCCCCGGGATTACGGTGTTGCCGGCCACGTCCACCACGTGCGTTGCATCGCCGCTAAAGCGCAATGCCTCCTGGACGTTTCCAACATAGATTATTTCCCCGGCCCTGATCGCTACGGCTTCGGCATCCGGATGCCATCCCTGCGGTGTGTGCGGTGCACCAGGGGCCGGTTTGCCGTTTGGCGATGGCTCATCCCAGCTAAGGGAGTAAACCCGCGCGTTGGTCAGAACGAGATCTGCGTGTTGATCGTCGACTGCTTTGATCGGGCTTTGCGTGCACGCAACGAGCACCAAAGCGAGTCCGGACACTTGCACGACAAACCAGCTCCTAACAAGGTATGCCGCAAGCCCCCGGAAAGCGTTTCGTCTTTTTGGTTCTTTAGAAAAGCTCACGCGACCTGCCGTCGTCCCCACAGACAGCTCTATTCTAATTCAAAACGGCATCTGAGATGCTTCTCCATGAGAATTGAACCTGACACATCGAACGCGACGTATTATCCTAATTGACCCGTAAACCCTGCCCAATCAGGCGGCATCTAAGGATGAAACGCCAAACTGGCCGGGGCGCAAATGGTGGCGTCGCTCCGTCATTTTAATTTGACTACCTGGAGACTGAAATGCGATCAGCCCTAAGTTCTGCGCTCGGCCTGATTTTGCTCATCACCTCTGCTCTGTGTCACGCGTCGAATGAATCGAGAACGATTTCGGACAAACTTTGGGCGGACGACCTACAACAGCTCGTGGCGTCGATCAAAGAGACCCATTTTAAGCCATTTCATGTACTTTCAGAATCCGATTTTGACGCGGACGTTGCGAGGCTCAAGTCGCAGATTTCTGATCTGTCGGAACGCGAAATCATCGTTCGGATGGCGCAAATCGTAGCCAGACTCGGTGACGGCCATACACGCCTGCACATTCCGCGCTTGTACCCTGAGCTCGCGTTGCCCGCAGAACTTGGTCACTCAGGCACTGAGCCCCCGAAATTTGACTCACTGAAGTTCGGGCAATCGCCAGTTTGCTTCGAGTTATTCAATGACGGGCTCTTTGTCGTTGCCGCACGGCCAGAGTATCGCGATCTGATCACACACAAGGTTCTATCCTTTGACAAAACGCTGGTCGACGACGCGATAGAACGGGTAAAGTCCGTTTCTTTTTTTGAAAACGACAGCCGCGCCAGACTCATGGCTCCGGACCGGTTGGCGTTACCCGACGTAGCAGCAGTACTCGGCATCAGCGTCTCAGGCGATGTCGTCGAACTGACCACTGTCGACAACGCCGGAACAGAATCAAAGACCAGTCTAAAGACTCTGAACGAGCTGGGTAAAAACTTTGTCAGCAGCACACCATCATCGTTACCGTTATGGCTGGCGAAAACAGACGAATACCGGTGGTACCGGTTATTGCCTGATCACGACGCGATCTATGTGCAGGTCAATCAATTTGAAGAAAAACCGGTTACACCCTACGGTGACTTTGTCGCCGAAACGATTGCGGCAGCGCAGGTTGCCGGCGTGTCGCGATTTGTAATCGATCTTCGTCATAATTCTGGAGGAATCGGTGCCTGGGTAACGCCTTTCGTCACCGGTCTGGGCGGTAGCGAATTCAACAAGTATGGACGCCTATTTGTTCTTGTCGGTCGCAACACATTCTCAGCTGCGCAGCATTTCATGCATAAATTCGAAGAATTCACACACGCGATATTTGTTGGTGAACAAAGTGGCGCGAAACCAAGTCATTTTGGTGATGCAAAGCGAATCGTTCTCAAAAACAGCGGTCTTACTCTTCGGGTGTCGACCATCTACTGGCACAGCTGGCTGGCGAATGACTTTCGTAGTGCGATAAATCCGCACATTTCAGCACCGATTACATCTAGCGATTACTTTGATGGTGTAGATCCGGTACTGGATGCGGCGCTCCAATATGAAGCGCCTGGTAGCCTTGCGTTGCAAATCAACGAACAGTTTCGGCAGGGACACAATCAAAACGCCCTGCTCCTTTATCAACGATATTTGTCGGATGGGACGATTCGTGATCATCGACATGCTATTCCGGACCTATTGACCATGGCCGATGAACTGGTCACGGACGGGCTGATCAAACAAGGTTATTTCATATACTTTCTCGCCAATTCGACGTACGCAGGCGATCCAAAGATTGAAAAGGGGCTCGCGAGAATTGAAGCGTTGATGAAGTAGATCGCTCCAAAAGCCCACTTCGGATCAAACGAGATTCCGGCCGCCGGGCGCTATATGCCTCACCCAGAGCGGCATCGGCATAAACGGCTCGTCGTCGCATGAGTTGCCGGACCACCGGCTGCAACGTAAAAGTTTCGTCAACCACCTGTTTCGCCGGGCAAACTGGTCCGCCTGCCGTCAGATCATGCATAAATCAATCCGGCCGCTAGCAACCGATTTGAGGAAACGCTACACTCTGCGTCCTTTTAATATCCATATCAAAGGAAACCAAAATGAAGTCTCTCTTACGTATTACCTCATTAATGGCTCTGTTATTCGCATTGTTGCTGCCGGTCGCCCAAGCTGACGACCGCGTCTACACCGACGGCGGCTCTGTCTGGAACGTGAGCTTCATCGAGACCAAGCCCGGTCACTTCGATGATTACATCGCAAACCTGGACCAGATCTGGCGTCGCTATCTCGATGAACAGAAAAAGGACGGCGACGTACTGTCCTACAAAATGATTCCGATTGCGTTTCCGCGCGACGGTGAGCCAAACCTCATGTTGATGGTCGAGTTCAAAAGCTGGTCGGCCTTCGACCGCGGCAACGATTACTTCGACAAACTTGCAAAGAGATTGCAGGGTGGCGTGAAGCAAGCGACCCAATCGAACATCGACCGCGAGGAAATACGTTCACTCCGCGGTGGCTTTGCGGGACGCGAAATTTACTTTAAGAAGAATAAGTAAACGACGTCACTAATGGCTACCCGGTTGCGCAAGTTCGCGCAGCCGGGTTCGCCAGCCAATCGAACGACCACTTCTTTTCGTCCAAATAAGTCGACCAATAGACCTGACCCTTTTTTGTCGACGACTTAGTTCGCGGCAAGGTTTACCCGGCGCATATCGCCTTTAGCCCAGGCGAGGACCTTCGGGTCCATCACTTTGCGCCAAAGTGGGGGTACATAGGCAAGCAAAAACATCCCGAAATAACCGCTCGGTAGCTGCGGAACGTCGTCGAAATTCCTCAGGGACTGGTAATGCCGAGCAGCATAAGCATGGTGATCGGAATGACGCTCAAGATGAAACAGCACCAGGTTTGACGCGATATGGTTGGCATTCCAGGAGTGCTGCGGCTGACAACGTTCGTAGCGTCCATCGGGAAGTTTTTGCCGTACCAGACCGTAGTGCTCAACATAGTTTGCACTGGTCAGTTGCCACCAGGCGAAGATTGTCTGAATCACAAGGAAGGGTGCAATCTGCCAGCCAAAGCTAAATAACAGCACACCATAGAGCAAAACAGACATGGCGTAGGACTGAAGAATCTCATTACGCCAATGCCATACGCCGAAACCACGACGAACAAGACGCTGTCGTTCCAATCTCCAGGCCCGTGTCAGGCCACCTGGAACTTCGCGTAGCACGAAACGATAAATGCTTTCACCAAAACGAGCGCTGGCACTGTCTTCGGGTGTCGCCACCTCGGTGTGGTGACCAACATTGTGTTCAACATTAAAATGACCATAGAACGGCACGGCCAGTACCAGTCTGGCGGCAAAGCGATCCAAGGCATTTTTCTTGTGGCCCAACTCGTGACCCGTATTGATGCCAAAGCCGCTGATCACACCGACCGTCAGGCTCAGCGCCAGGTAGCCTGACCAGCCTAACTGCTGGTTGGCGATAAACCAGGCACCCGCGATCAGCGCGAAAAAATGCAGCGGGATCGTCAGGTAATTGAGTACGCGGTAATAAGGGTCGGCCTCCAATTGCGGCACTATCTGTTCCGGCGGATTGTTAAGATCGTTTGGAAACAGGTAATCCAACAGTGGCAGTAATGCATACAAACCTATCAGTGGTGCCCAAATGGTCCATTCCTGCCCAGTCCCGGCCATGAGCCCCATGGCAACAAAAGGCGTCAGCGGAAACATCACTGCCAGCAGCCACAAATACCGCTTGCCATCAACGTATTGAATCAGGCCTGAATCAGGGTCGTTAACTGTGAATGTCTTCATAATCAGTCCAGCGTCCAACAAGTCTGCGTTGAGGTATGGTTTCGACTATGGATGAACTATAACGCGTTACGCGGTTGCCTGGGATCCTTCAAGCATGCTGAATCGGCTTAAGCGTCTGATTTTTCGGATCGGCCTGGTCAGTCGCGAGGCCTTTGGTGTCGACTGATAGCCTTTACACATCGTGGTATAGAAGCCCCAGATGCGAAACGGGGTCTAGCCCCATTCTGAATGGCCTGACCCTCGCGTTAATGCCGGATAACTGCAACGCCTGTCTCACGACTCAACAATTCCACCCAAGATTGTTCCACTCAACGTTCTTGGATAAATATACTTGGGCATACCTTTCGCGCCTGCCGATGGAACATGCAGGATCTGCCGCGGATTCCAGGTAATAAGGTCGCCATCTGAATGCGCATGCGTGTAACAAAAGGTCTCCTGCAGCGCATGATTGCAGACGCTGGTCAATAAGCTGTCAGCCTCTTTGTCGCTAAGATCGACGATGCTGCATTTTTCTCTTATCAGCAAATTAAGAAATTGCGCACCGGTAACAACATGCGACGCATTCCGGTTCGCTGTTGTAACGCCGTCGTCCAAAACCGCATCGAGCCTTATCTCTGGGCAGGGTTGCCAACGCAGACGTAAGCCTTGAATTCGCCGTTTCAATTTCCGTGGCAGCGCAAGGTACGCGGCTCTTGTATCTACAAATCGGGCAGCATCCTCAGAATCCGATTTGCAGTACATGATCGCCGCGATAAGGGGCAACGGCCGAAAATTGATATCCAACCTTATTTGCTGATTGTAGGTCCGCGATTCATCGACGTTGGTGATGTGCAAAGTGTAATCATCGAAATGATTGTTCCCCGACCTTGATTCAGAAACCGTCACCAAGCCATATTCAAACATGAGGTCGAGCAATGGAAACAATACCGGACCTTGTATGTCGGCATCCCGACCGCAGGTGTTGATGTGTATACCGAACGGGGCGTTCAGCGCATCGCATTGGAACAGTACCGGCCCCATGGTCTCGTCGTCGAAAAGGACACGGACTCGCCTACTTCGGCTGCGATCGTCTTCTCTGATGCCTTTGGGGACCAGCCGCACTCCAAGGCCGATCATCGAGCCCGCGATCAGGATATCGTCGAGCTGGCCAATGACAGGGATAAAGTCGGGGATCAGATCGAATGGCAACAATACATAGGCAACACCACCACCAATCAACCACTTGGCCGTGGTCGGAGTGCGTGGATCCGCCAAAAGAGCCCGGTAAAACCGATACTCTCTTTTTATTCGGCCGACGATTCGTCCTTGTGCCGGCGGTCGCTCACGATTGTGAGCTGTGGGGCGCATTGACGTCGCGTCCTTTTTCTGCAGCGTGGCCTGCTTCGTCTAGTATAGACTTGTTCTGCCAGGCAAGCACTGGGGTTCGGTGACGCGGGCGAACATTATAGTAGTTTCTGCTTGACTGCATTGATTATTCTACTATTTTTGAGTTATCAACGTAACGTTCTCGCGAAGGATGACAACGATGAAATTCCCCTACGACCCGATATCCACTCATTGTCAGAAAGTTCTAGTCGCAACGTACGATGTCGAATTAGAACCAATCATTGTTTCCCTTATGGCCCTTGAAAAGAGGGCCCAACAGGTGTTGCTATGAACGAGTCGCCGCTGGGCAAAAACGTCGTCGAAGTTGACACCACGGTACCGGTTTGGGAGCAGTTCTTTACAGTCGCTCCGCTGGTGTTGATTGGAACAAGCGAAGAGGATGGCTCACTGGATCTGGCACCGAAACACATGGTGACGCCAATGGGTCTTCAGAATTATTTCGGTTTCGTCTGCACACCGCGCCATAACACTTGTAGCAATATCCAGCGCACGGGTATGTTTACGGTCAGCTATCCGACACCTTCGCAAGTTCTCGTCACAAGCCTTGCTGCATCACCGAGACAGGAACAGGGCGGTAAGCCGATAATTGACTATTTCAAGACATTCCCAGCCAAGCAAATCGACGG
Organism: Gammaproteobacteria bacterium; assembly: GCA_029862165.1. Classification (GTDB taxonomy): domain Bacteria; phylum Pseudomonadota; class Gammaproteobacteria; order Steroidobacterales; family JABDKV01; genus JABDJB01. The sequence continues at coordinate 32,967 of JAOTXU010000003.1, read as the reverse complement.
CCACTTCATCGAAGACGGCTATCTGTTTTTCGAGTGCCGACATTACAAAACGATCGATGGATTTGGCGAGAATTGCCTTATTACAGGCGAAATTATTGCGGCCTACGCCGACGACAAATTTCTGCGGCACGACGAAGCTGACGATCAGGAAACGATCCACGATTCGCCGTTGTTGGCTTTTCTTGCACCGAACCGATTTGCCGCAATTGATCACTCGAACGCATTTCCATTTCCGAGCGCAATGAAGAAGTGACGCCGGAATGCGCACATCAATCGCGTCCAGGGTTCTCGACTACGTCAACGGGCAATCGATCGCGCTGACCAGCCTCACTAAAGCACTCGTCAGTGCCGAATCACCTTCGGCATGCCCGGAGACTCACGGCGACGTGCGCCGCGTGCTGAAGTTGGCGCTTGCCGAGGTTGGGTATGAAACGCGGGAAACCGGTGTTCCGGATGGACCGCGCCATGTGTTTGCTGTGCCAGCCGATCGACCGAAAGGGCGGCCCTCGCAGTTGTTGCTGGGCCACTGCGACACCGTTTGGCCCATTGGAACGGTGGGCAGTCGCCCGTTTGCCGTCAACGACAACATTATTCATGGACCAGGTTCGTTCGACATGAAAGGCGGGCTTGCGCAATTGATTGTCGCGTTATCAGCCATTCGCGACCTCGAATTGGAAATGCCGGCTGTGCCCGTGGTATTTATCAATGCCGATGAAGAGATTGGCAGCCACACATCAACGCGTTACATCCGGTGGCTGGCGCAGCATGTCGACCGGGCGCTGGTTCTGGAACCTGCATTGGGCACCCGGGGGGACCTCAAAACAGCACGTAAGGGCATCGGTCACTTTACTATTTCAGCCTTTGGCAAGTCGGCGCACGCAGGCGTCAATCCAGAAAGCGGTGCCAGCACGATTCTTGAGCTGTCGCACGTTATTCAGACTCTTTTTTCGTTAAATGATGTTGAGCAAGGCATTACCGTTAACGTTGGTACCATCGATGGTGGAATTCAGCCAAACGTGATTGCACCGCACAGTAAGGCAGTTGTCGATGTAAGAGTTCCAACCGTTGAAGCTGGTGAAGAGATCGAGCGCATCATCCATGCTATGGAACCGATAACGCCCAACGTGCGCCTGCAAATTGAAGGCAGCATGGGCAAGCCACCCATGGAGTCGACACCGCGCAACCGGCGATTGTGGGAGCTTGCGAAGCAGGCAGGCACGGAACTTGGACTGGAATTGCACGAAGCACGTGCCGGCCGCGGGTCCGATGGCAATACGACGAGCCAATTTACGGCGACGCTAGACGGACTCGGCCCAGTGGGTGACGGCGCGCATGCCGTACATGAGCACCTGTTGATTGACAAGACGCTCGTGCGGGCGGCGTTGTTGACGATGTTGATAATCGCACCACCGATGGAGGATTAGTCAAGAGAGGCAAATATGGCCACGAATGTTCAGCCCGGCGCAGCCCATTTTTTGCCATTTTTCTTCTAAACTCAGGCTAGATGAAAAGTGACGTGAAAAAAATCGGCATCATCGGAGCGGGTGTCGGCGGGCTCATAGCCGCCAAGACCTTCCTCGAGGAGGGGTTCGATTGTGAGATATTGGAGCGAAAGGATTCACTCGGTGGGGTTTGGGCAAACGGATACCATTCGCTGCGCCTGCAGCTCCCGAAAGAATCCTACGAGTTTCTCGACTGGCCGATGCCGGTGTCCTTCCCGACATTTCCGAGCTGCGATCAGATCGTCTCTTATTTGAATTCTTATGCGCGCCATTTTCGGGTTTTCAAAAAAATCCAGTTTAATTGTCGTGTCGACAAACTGAAACGTCGCGCGGACAAGAATGGCTGGACACTCCATTGCTATGACACGAATAGAAATGAAGAATTTGAAAAGACATTTGATTTCGTTATTGTCTGCAACGGCCTCTACTCCACGCCGCGCATACCGAGTTTTCCAAATCAGGATCAATTCAAAGGTCGCATTGTTCATTCGTCGATGTTTCTGGATCCAGAACGTGCTCAGGGCACCAATGTCGTTGTAGTCGGCTTCGGAAAAAGCGCATTAGACAGAGCGGAGGAGTTTGCGCAACTGGCCGATCGCGTGACACTCGTTTTTCGCCGGGCGCACTGGCCTGTGCCACGAAAATTTCTGCACTTGCTCGACAGCAAGTACATGATCAGTCGATTCATTTCGGCATTTCTGCCCCTGTATCAGCACCCTGGTAAGTGGGAGCAACGGCTACACAAATATGGTGGTTGGCTTGTTTGGGGTTTCTGGCGAATGATGGAGTTGGTGCTCCGCATGCAGTATCGCCTGAAGTCTGCGAACGCGCTGCCAACCAGTCGACTGGAGCGCGACCTTTTCACGGGAGATTTTGTCGCATCTCCGAACATCTATCCCCTGATTCATAAGGATGTAATTCGTACTGAGTGCGCATCGATAAAACAATTTACGCCGGAAGGTGTTGAGTTAAGCAATGGCGTGCACGTGGTCGCGGACACTGTGGTCCTCGGGACTGGGTGGACGTACGACCATTCCTTCCTGCCAGACGAGTATCAATCGACGCTCGAAAAAGACGGTCTCTATCTTTACAGACATATCCTGCACCCAAATATTCCGAATATCGTTTTTCTCGGCTTGGCATCGACCTTCAATAATTCATTGAGCGACTACCTTGAGGCACGCTGGTTGGTTGCCATGCTGAAAGAAGATATAAGGTTGCCGGACCAAGAGACGATGCTGCGTGAAATCGAACAGATGAAGGATTGGAAAAGAGCCATTATGCCGGACCAGGAGTCGCGCGGCTCACTGATTCAGTTGCATGCGCTGCACTATCACGATGAACTCTTGCGAGATCTAGATATCAAATGTGAACGCAAGAGAAACGCGTTCGCTGAATTATTTGGCGCTTATCTACCGGCTGATTACAAAGATGTTCCGAGCGTATACCTGCGAAAAAAGACGGGGCCAAGTCGTTCTGAAATGATGCTGCGCCACAATAATAAAACGCCTACTATCGACAATGTCGCAGGAGTAGACTTCCGTGCGGAAGACTTGAGCTGCGCTGACTTGCGTGGTTCCAATCTCGATGGCATGAATCTAAGTAACAGGATTCTTCAAGCTGCCGACCTGAGGCACGCCAGCATGCATCGCACCAACCTGAGTGGCGTGGATTTTGCCGCTGCGGACATTAGTGGTGCAGACCTTACATCAGCCGAATTATTTCATTCGGATTTTTCGGGCGCCATAATGAGCAGAGTCGATCTGGAACGTGCATTCTTGATCAATGCAAACCTGTCACTTGCGTACCTGAATGGCGCCAACTTGACAGGCGCACACCTGAGTGGCGCCAATCTCACGAGCGCGCGATTGAATAATGCACACCTTTCCAGCGCAGACCTCAGCGATACCCGTTTGAATGACTCTGATCTGCGAGGCGCAAACCTCGAAGACAGCGATCTGAGTAATGCTGATCTTCAGGGTGCCGATTTGACCGGTGCAAATCTGAAAGGCGCCATACTTTCGTCGGCCGATTTTTCCGACGCCAATATAACTGGTATCCAGTTTAATGAGACGGAGACCTGTAAGGACATACAAATCAGTGCTGCACATGGGAACGCGATGTTTAAGCGATACGCGCAGGACCAAGCATATGTAGAAGAGTACAAAGTCAATCGGCCGTGGCGTTATTTTCTGTGGAAGTACTCGTCAAATTGTGGCCGGTCATTGTCACTATGGGTCTTTTGGTGCGCGTTCATCGCTTTCAGCTTCAGCCTGATTTTTCACTTTCACCTTGGCGGTAATGAGTCCTTCGTCCTGACGGAGCTGGCCAAAGAACCCGGCTATGACCCGCGGGATTGGGCGCCAATGCTCTACTACAGTGTCGTGACATTCACGACACTTGGCTTTGGAGACATCGTTCCGAGAACACAGGAGGCCGCGTGGTGGATCATGGCCGAGGTCGTGATGGGGTATTTCATGCTGGGTGGCCTGATAACGATACTTGCGACCAAACTGGCGCGCAGGAGCTAGATCCACCTGTGGCTTTTTACCAACTTTTTGCGGCGTCGATTGTAGTTTAGGTAGGAAGGCGGTAAAAGTATGGATGAAGTCGCGCATACGCGGCGGCCTCCAGCGCCTTTTTTGGCCTATTCTTAGGGTGGGCCAGCAAAATGACAGGAGATCGTAATGCAAGAACCTGGATTGCCGGAAAACGAGGAAGGCAGGCTCGAAACACTGCATAGCCTGAACATCCTGGATACGCCCCCCGACGATCGTTTCGATCGATATACGCGGATCAGCACACGAATTTTTGACATGCCAGTCGCCGTAATCAGTCTGGTAGATCGTTATCGCCAGTGGTTCAAATCTACCGAGGGATTTGAAGGCAAAGAGACGCCGCGCAGTGTTTCCTTTTGTGGTCACGCGATCCTTGGTGACGATATTTTAGAAGTTCGCAATACACGGCGCGATCCACGTTTCCGTGACAATCCCTTGGTCGTCCAACGGCCACATATCCAATTTTATGCCGGCGCACCACTTACGGCACCGAACGGTCACAAACTCGGAACACTTTGCCTCATCGACCGAGTCCCGCGTCACCTTAGCGATGCAGAGAAAGTCATGCTGAGAAATTTAGCGGACATGGTGGTCGGTGAAATTGTCAATTATACCGATACAAAAACCGGTCTGGATAATCGCAATGCGTTACTCATTGCCGGGGCGAAGTGCTTTGATATGGACCCTGCAGAACGTCGTTTTTCCCTTTTGCTATTCGACCTTACTAATGTCGTCGCGGCACAGAGCGACGCCGAAAGGGAAATACCGCCGGAAGAAACATTCACAAAACTCGTACGCAATCATTTTCCGAATGCTCAATCGATAGCATATTTGGGGCGCGAGGATTTCTGCATTCTTCTGCAGGAAGACGAGACCTTTGATGAGGAAAAGGCAATTAGTCAACTGTGTGAAGATGCGAGAAATTTGATTTACCCCGACGCCAAACACCATTCTTTTTCTGCACTGGTCGGACGCATCCAATATCAACCGGAAAAGTACACGTGCATTGATGACATGCTTCAGGACGCCGACCTGTTGTTTTTCGAGCGCGACAAGCTGGCGTCGCCGGAAACCTGCGAGGAGGACCGTGCAAGTCGCACTGTGGATCGCTGGCGAAATACACCCGCCGAGTCATCTTAGGCCCGGTCAGTTGCGAGGCCTTTGATTTTGACTGAATGCCTGGCGTCTGCCTGCATATAAGTTGGCGTCTCTGCCAACATTCGCTACTCGTGTCCGGCGCTGAAATTCGAAGGGCGAGAAATCACAACAAAAAAATCCCGGTATACCGCCGGGATCTTTCTGATTAGCAGGTCCTGGAGTTCTCGCAGGACTGGTATTAGCTCATTCTGGTTTACGACGACGCACGATGCCCAGTCCCAGCAGGCCGGAAACAAACATCAACAGCGCGCCCGGAACCGGTACCACAGCGGTCGAATAAGCAGAGATATGGGACAGACCCTTATCGTCTAAATCGGATGTGTCAAAAAGACCGATGTTGGGCATGTTGTTGGTGAGTTCATCGTCGAATGCATAAACCGCGTACTGTCCACTGGCTTTTAGAACGATAATGCTGGCGATCTCTGGACCAGAGTAGGACCATTGACCGGAAAGCGCCTCGTCACTCGAGTTCAGAAGAAAATCGCTGATCGTCAGGCCGTCACTCGAAAGTTCCGAAGTTTCGATTGCCGAGGGCATATTGATTTTGGCGAGAAACGTTGCCTCAATACCCAGGTTATCGAGCAAGCCAGCGACAGAATCATTGCCGGAAAATACACCGAGTAGCTCACCCGGTACGACGGAAGAGTGGGCCGGTAGTATCAGGACGAACAGAGCGGCCGTCGTTGCGGCAAGTTTGCCAATCATGTGTTTCATTGTCGGATTCCCGTTTATTGTTATTACGGTAAGTAATACCGCGTATTTTTGAGCGGCATCCAGTTTATGCGTTTGGCGAACTGCATTGCAACGACTTTGATACATAACCGCCAGTAAGTTTGTTATATATCGTTATATATGCAAATTTGCTGCTTGCAAGTTACATTGTGTTGCATTTGTTGAGATTCGAAACATCATAACTAACCCGTTATGTCTATTCGCTCTCACACATATCAGTATTACGCGACTGTTGATTCCGGCGTTAAGTCTGCCCGTTTCCCCTTTCTATAAATCAAGAATCCAGAAAACAGGGGCTGAACCACCGATTATTCCAAACAAAGACGAGGGTTGCCGGTCCGAAAGGCGCCGATCCATTGGCTATTCAGGGTGCGTAACATTGAATTCTACGGCTGCCAGCTGCTTTGGTGCCTTACCAATGCTCTCGAGGAACGGCAACCATCGCGGGTCTGACCTTACAGCAGCGAACTCGGGCGCCGATGCAGTTTCTGACAGGCCCGGGTCGTTGTACTGCTTTGCCTTATCCAACCACTCGAAGGTGCGATCGGCCTCACCCCGAAACGCCAGCACATAAGAAACATTGTAGGGCCATTCTTTTCCGTATTTTTCGATTAATTCGACGAGCGTAGCATCAGATTCGGCGGACTGCCCCAACGCGTGGTGGGCCATTACCAAGCCAATCAGCCGCCACGCCTCGTACTTTTCTTGCTCCATCGCTGCTAGTCCGGCGGCCGGCTCCTTGTTCGCCAATAGCGCTGCGCCAACGAAAGATTGTAGCCCGACAGCATCCGGAGCCAGGCTCAGCGCCGTGCGGTATGAAGTGATAGCTTCAGCCGGGCGCGCGGCGCAAAAGTAGCCCAGAGCGAGATTGGCATGAACATCGGAGTTTATCGGGTCGCGGGCGGCGGCGTATTCCAGCAACTTGATGGCCTCGTCCGAACGAACGAGATTGATCAACAAGGTCGCGGCAGCACGGACGATTTGTGGATTTGTCGGATCCAGCTCAAGCGCTCGCTCCAGATTCTGCGCTGCGCCCGGGAGATCACTATCATGAACCATTGCTATCCGCCCGAGGCTGGCGTGAGCCAAAGCAAAGTCTGGGTCGAGTGTCAGCGCTTTATTCGCGGCTTCGCGGGCCAACGCATAACCCTCATTGATGTCGAATAGAGCTCCGTTCGCGAGGGAAATGTAGTTCTCGGCAAGGCCAGCCCACGCTGCTGCATAATCCGGCGCGATAGCCAGCGCTTGCTGGTACAGCGTATTGGATCGCTCGTATGCCTCGGCGTTGGCTTGACGAGCTAGCTCCCTCGCCTGCAGATAGAGTGCGTAGGCTTTCGAATCGGTTTGTGACGAGGTGGGCACTTCGCCCAGTAATTTGACTTTTAGCTGCGCCACAACTGCAGCGGCTATCTCGTCCTGGATCAGGAAGATGTCGTCCAATGTCCGTTCATAAGTCTCTGCCCATAGGTGCAAACTGTCATGGGCGCGAATTAGTTTTGCCGTAACGCGCACCTTATCGCCAGCTCTACGGACGGACCCTGACAATAAATGATCGACGTTTAATTCTTGTGAGACATCGGCGATGCTCGCATCCTTGTCCTTATACGAAAACGACGACATGCGGGCAATAACGCGTAAGGAAGGTATCTTGGCCAACAGGTTTAGCAGTTCTTCAGACAACCCGTCCGAGAAATACTCCTGCTCCTCATCAGAACTGATGTTGACAAATGGCAGTACGGCTATGGACTTGTCGCCGTAGAACGCAACCAACGCCTCGCTGCGACCCTCTTCGCGTGCAGCCTCGGCGATTGAGGTCTCTCTCAAATCCGACAACACGAATTTGTCGAACGCAAAGTAGCCCAGGGCAATAGCAAGAACCACCATGATGATCCGATCCAGTTTTTTCCCGGTCTGTGGGGCGATGGACTGAGAGCGATCGACCTCGTAATCGCGTTTTAGACCTTCCGGGGTGAGCTCGAAGACCCAGGCAATGATAAGAGCGGGTATAAAAAGAATAGCCAGCACGATCACGACAATACGTGTGGGCGTATCGTCGAAACCAAACAACGGAAACATCGTTTCAGCAACCTGAATGAGCAACCACGCGGCGACAATGTAGGCGGCTGCTACACGAAGGACGTTACGACGCTTAAGTTCGTTAAAGAACGACATCGTTATTGCTGCCTGGTTGGATTGATCCATGATGGACGAAAGCGCCAAACATGTCGATTAGCGGGGGGCCGTCGTGTGCGAGGTCCGCCCGATGACGTAGCCAAGATGGACAATGTTGTCCCAGTCCAGGTCGACGTCGGCAAACTGTTTTGCTCCTTACAGCCGCGCCATGATCAAGAAGACTCTAAGCGTTACTCGACGCCCCCGAGCGCCACGGTGATGGCCTGCCCACTGATACCGCTGGACTCTTCGCTGGCCAGGAACGCGATGGCCTCGGCGACTTCCTCCGGCGTGACCACGCGTCCCGGCGGATACAGCGCCGCACGTTCTGCCCAGACCGCATCGGCAGTGATACCGCGTTGCGCTGCCTCCGCCTGCGCAGAACGTTCGGCCATCTCCGTGCGTACCCACCCCGGCAGCACCGCGTTAGCGGTCACGTCGAACGAACCTGCATCCCGGGCCACCGAGCGCATCAGGCCCAACAGCCCATGCTTAGAACTGTTGTAAGCGCTGGACGCGTGTTCGGCCACCTCGCCGGCGGTCGAACTGGTGTATACGAGACGCCCGAAACGCCGTTCAACCATCGTCTTGAGTACGAGCCGGCTTAGAAAAAACGGGCCGTCCAGGTTCACGCGCAGCGTCTGCGCCCAAAGCGGCGGGTCCTGTTCCCAGACCACACGCTCGTGGGCCGAACCCATCCCGTGGTTGCAGACCAGAATTTCGACCGCACCCAAGCGGTCAACCGTTTCCGACACCGCGTGTTCGCAGCCTTCGGCCGTGCCCAGGTCCGCCACCGTGTAGTCGAGCCCCGCCGTCGCAAGTTCCGCTTCCGTACGTGCCACGCACATCACGCGCGCGCCGCGTGACGCCAACAATTGCGCGGCGACCCGTCCAATACCACGACCCGCTCCGGTTACCAATGCAACCCGTCCTGCCACGCCCGTCATCGTATTCTCCTGTCGGTCAGTATCACCGACAGTAGGCGCATACGGCTGTAGATTCCAACACCTGTGATCGCGAACCGGCAAAACCCCGACAATGACCCGGGCTGCGACAGGCATGTAACCCTAAGAAAGCTGCGAATAAGTTACGCCCTCTTGGCGGCTTGCAATATCCGTGCTTACAAAAGCGGATCGGGCCATCCGAAGTATTCATGCGGGCCCGCAATTCCTGCATGGGGCAATCCCAAGCGACAGCGCCGGCCGGTTCGCCGGATACATTTACGTTGGATAATTCGGAAAACACGGATAGACAAGGCGTTTTTCTTGCCCAACACTGATCAGGCGGAGCCTGTAAGCCTTATTTCAGGCGAGAGGATGGAGGGCACATGAGAGCCTCGAAAGCCTTGGCATATGGCGCCGTCAACGATCAAGGAATGATTCGCATTGGGATAGACCTCGATCGCGAAATCCGTGCCAAATATTGTCCCAATCTGTTCCAACACGTCAACACTCTGAGGGACCGGAACACTATGATCGTTTTCACCATAGAACCAATACCCAGAAATCTGGTACATCTCCAGATCAGACCGTGGATCAAATCCTGACGGCCCTGCCGCTGCCAATGCGGCGCCGATCTCTTCCTGGCTGATTCCAGTCGGAGTGCACTCGTTGTCCCCACCAATCAGCTGGCTACAGTAATTCTTCCCCCAGAGAGACGGTCGGTCCGGAACCGATGACTGTGAAAGCCACAGTCCACCCTTCCGATCAGGATATAGGGTGTGCTCGTGGTCGTTACGCGACCGCTTTTTAACACTGAGCTTTCTGGCAGTCCCGCATCGCAACATGATTCGCGTGGCCACAATACGCTAGGCTCGCCAGGTCCATCTTCAGGGGAATCAAGATGAATAGTGTTTTCAGTGCGTTGTCGCCACATGTGCATTGGGGTCTTCGGTTATCGTTGGCAGCGACCTTTCTCTACCACGGCTATGGCAAGTTTCCGATTGACCAGTTTGTCCAGGCAATGGGCATGCCCGCGCCGATGGCCTGGGCAGTCGCTATTGCCGAACTGGTTGCAGGCGTGGCATTAATCGCCGGCGCGTTTACCAAGGACATCGTTACACGTCTCGGTGCTGCCATAGTCATCGTTATCATGATCGGGGCTATTTTCATGGTGCACCTCAAAAACGGATTCAATGTCATGAACGGCGGGTTTGAGTTCCAACTACTGATGCTGGTTGCCGGTCTATATCTGCTGGCAAAGGGCAACAACGCCTGAGGACACCGGCAACGGGACTTCGGTTTTAAATTGGGGGTAGAACCGCACTAAAAAGTGCGGTTCGACCCTTCCGATCTTGGAAAGGACCACTAATGATGAACAAACCGACTTTGTATGGCATTTTTGCCTCGCCCTATGTGCGCAAAACGTGTCTTGTGCTGGCGTATAAAGGCATTGTCTACGAGCATCTGCAGCTCCCACCGCAAAATGACGATCCCGGCTTCCGCGAGGCCAGCCCGCTGGGCAAGATTCCAGCCTGGCGCGATGAGCACACTGCATTCAGCGATTCCTCGGTAATCATTCAGTACCTCGAACGCTTTTATCCTGGCCCCAGCCTGTTGCCCGAATCGCCCGGCGGTTTTGCCCGCGCACTCTGGTTCGAAGAATATGCTGACTCGAAGCTGGTACCTATCTTTGGCGGCCATCTGTTCGCCGAAGAAGTATTGGCGGAACGCATATTCAAACGCCCGGCACTACAATCCGACATCGATAAGGCGCTCAACGAGGAAATTCCTGTTGTCGCGACCTTTTTGGAATCGCAAATCAAAGGCCGACAGTTTCTTGTCGGTGACAGTCTGACCCTGGCTGATATCGCCGTCGGCGGCGTATTGCTGTTACTTTACCACACAGGCCGTACGATCGATCGAGGCATTGCTCCGGAACTCGCAAGTTATCTCGAGCGCCTGTATCAGAGCGAAACATTTGCCGGCGTGATTCGCAGCGATGTCGCCGGACTGCAGCAACTCGGCTGGGAATCGCCAATGTGAGATCGATATCTGCGAGCGCAGCGATGCAGGGGTGATACGGTGCCAGTAGACAGGGCGACTGTGAATACGGAGTCCCCATGGGGACGCATTGAATAAACGGCGCCCATGGATCGAACCGAATACCCAGCCTCCGACCGCTTACTGCTCGAGCAGATCATTAGGACGACGTTTCGGCAGTGTTGAGCCGCACGCATTTACAGAAACCGGGGTCGAACCGTACTAAAAGAGTGCAGAAACTTGGGTCGAAGGCGTCAGACCGGGATTTCTTTGCCACAATTGTCGCGAAAAATCCGGTCTGACGCCTGTTTACTTATTTAATTCGGTAATTGCGGATAGCCCGCAGCCGCCGTACCGGTTTGAATGAACCGATGAGCCAGGCCAACGTCACGCTCGAAGCACAGGGACTGACCAGAGTTTACGGTACTGGTGGGGTCCAGGTGCATGCCCTGCGCGGGGTCGATCTGGCGCTGTACGAGGGCGAGCTTGTCGTGTTGCTCGGGCCGTCGGGTTCGGGCAAGTCAACGTTGCTCAACATTCTCGGCGGCCTGGATCAACCGACAGCCGGCACCGTGCAGTTCCGCGAGCACACGCTTGGCCGGGCCGGTGACGCCGAATTAACCCGTTACCGGCGCGAACACGTCGGTTTTGTCTTTCAGTTCTACAATTTGATTCCGAGCCTGACCGCACGGGAGAACGTCGCGCTCGTTACCGAGATTGCCGACAACCCGATGGACCCGGCGACAGCACTGGGACTGGTCGGTCTGGGCGAACGGCTCGACAGTTTCCCGGCACAACTCTCCGGTGGTGAACAACAACGGGTCGCGATCGCCCGCGCCATCGCGAAGCAACCCGACATGTTGCTGTGTGACGAACCGACCGGTGCGCTCGACAGCGAGACCGGCATCCTCGTGCTCGAAGCCATCGAACAGGTCAACCGCGAACTCGGAACAACGACCGCCGTCATCACTCACAACACCGTCATCGGCAGCATGGCCGACCGCGTCATGCACATTGCTAATGGACTGATCGCCAACATTGAACACAACAGCCAGCGCCGGGCACCGTCCGAGCTGGCCTGGTAGTCATGCGCGCACTGGACATGAAAGTTATCCGCGATCTGTGGCACCTGCGTGGCCAGGTGTTCGCCATCGCGCTCGTAATCGCATCGGGTGTGGCCGTACTGGTGATGTCGCTGTCGACACGCGAGGCGCTGACCAATACCGCCGAGGCCTATTACGAGCGTTATGGCTTCGCCGATGTGTTTGCCGGCCTGAAGCGTGCGCCGGAGAGCATCAAGCATCGCATTGAAGACATCCCCGGTGTGCAGACGGTACAGACCCGGGTCGTCCGCTATGCAACGCTGGATATCGAGGGCTTTGCCGAACCGGTCATGGGGCAGTTTGTGTCTGTGCCCGAAGGCCGTGCAGCGGCACTCAACCGGCTGGCGATACGCACCGGCCGCACGATTGCACCGAATCGCGCGGACGAAATCATTCTCAATGAACCGTTCGCCGAAGCACACGGGCTAACCCTCGGTGACGAAGTCGTGGCGATACTCAACGGTAACCGCCGCAAGCTGCAGGTCGTCGGCATCGCCTTGTCGCCCGAATTCATCTACAGCCTCGGCCCGGGTGCGTTGTTACCCGACGATCTGCGTTTCGGCGTGATGTGGATGGGCCGCGAGGCACTCGCCGCTGCCTTCGATCAGCAGGGTGCGTTCAACTACGTCGCCCTGCGCCTGAGCCGTGGTGCATCGGCCGACAGCGTATTGCCGGCGCTCGACCGGATCCTGAAACCCTATGGCGGCATCGGCGCAATTGCGCGCAAGGATCATTTGTCACACTGGTTCGTGATGAACGAGATCGACCAGCTCAGCAAGATGTCGAAGATTCTGCCGACCATCTTCGTGCTGGTCTCGGCGTTTCTCACCAACATGGTCATGGCGCGGCTCATTGCGACCGAACGCACGCAGATCGGGCTGATGAAAGCATTCGGCTACAGCAACCTCGAAGTCGGCTGGCATTACATCAAGTTCGTGATCGTCATCGCTGCTGTCGGCATTGCGCTGGGCCTTGTGTCCGGTGCCTGGTTCGGCAAACTCGCAACAGAATTGTATGCCGGCTTGTTCCGCTTTCCGCTGCTGCTGTACAAGGCCAGTCCGAGCGCCTTTGTGATTGCGTCGGCCGTAACCTTTACCGCGGCGCTGGCCGGCACACTCGGCAGCGTGCGCCGTGCGGCAACGCTGGCACCGGCGCAGGCCATGATCCCGCCCTCGCCGCCGGTGTACCGCAAGAGCATCCTCGCGCGCACCCGCTTCGGCCGCTGGCTGGATCAACCGACCCGCATCATCATCAGACACATCATCCGCGATCCAATACGGGCGCTAACGACGGTGGGCGGCATCGCGTCGGCGGTTGGTCTGCTGGTGCTGGCACTGCAGTGGGGCGACGGGCTCAACTGGCTGGCGCAACGTTATTTCTTCGATGCCCAGCGCCAGCACGTCATGATCGGGCTGGCCGAAGTTCAGGCCGCCAACGTGGTGCACGATTTCGAACATCTGCCCGGGGTGCTTGCAGTCGAACCGCTGCGTTTCGTCAGTGCCGACTTCGAAGTCGGCACGATCACCCACCGCGGCGCGCTAACCGGTGTGGTCAGCGATGCGCGGCTGCAACCAATCTTCGATGAAACCCGCAATGCCGTCATCGAAGCGCCCGCCGAGGGGCTGGTGCTCGGCACCCGGCTGGCCAGCAAGCTCGGCGTGGAGATCGGTGACCGGGTATGGGTCAACATGCTCGAAGGCCGGCGGCCGCAGCTGCAGTTGCCGGTAGTCGACCTGATGCAGACGCACATCGGCATGCCGGCCTACGTACATCTCGACTCGCTCAACCGCATGCTGCGCGAGCGGCCCAGTGTGCAGTACATCAACCTGCTCGTCGATGCGCGTGCCGAAGCCGCGTTGTATCGTGAACTGAAAGCCTTGCCGGCGATATCGGCAGTGATGCTGCGCCAGGCAGCACTGGATTCTTTTTATGACACACTCGCCGAACACCTGCTCGTGTATGTCACGATGTTCACGGTGTTCGCCTGTGCGCTGGGTTTTGGCGTCGCCTACAATGCCACGCGTATTGCCTTGTCCGAACGTGGCCGCGAACTTGCAACACTGCGCGTGCTCGGTTTCCGCCGTAGCGAGATTTCCTACATTTTGCTTGGCGAACTCGGCTTGCTCATCGCACTGGGGCTGCCGCTGGGATGCCTCGCCGGCTACGGACTGGCATCGGTTATGGCCACGGCGTTCGATACCGAGTTGTTCCGTGTTCCGCTGGCCATCGAACCGGTGACCTATGGCCAGTCGGTGCTGGTCATACTGGGCGCCACCGCAATTTCAGCCGCGCTGGTACGGCGCCGGCTGGATCGACTGAACCTGATTGAAGTACTCAAGACACGGGAGTAATCATGACAGCAACGACCAAACGAATCGTGCTCTGGACGATAATCGTTGCGTTCCTCGCGATCGGGATAATTTATGCCCTGTTACCACGACCGGTGCCGGTCGACCTGATCGAGGTCGTTCAGGGACCCATGACGGTGACGGTTGACGAGGAAGGCAAAACACGCATTCACGATGTGTTCGTGCTCTCCGCACCGGTGGGCGGCCGGGTACAACGCATCACCGCACATGTCGGCGATGCGGTCGTCGCCGGGGAGACCGTGTTGGCACGTATCGAACCCGGCGACCCGAGCCTGCTCGACCCGCGCAGTGAAGCGCAGGCGAAAGCCGCGGTGCTGGCAGCCGAATCGGCCCGGACGCTCGCCGCCGCACAGGTCGAACAGGCCAGCGCCGAACTCGACTTCGCGGAAGCGGAGTTACGCCGCGCCAACAAACTTGTCGTCGACGGGACTATTTCACGTCGCGATTACGACGAAGCTGAACGTGCGCACAAGACCAGCCGCGCCGCGCTGGCAACGGCTCGCGCAGAATTGCAGGTGCGTTTGTTCGAACTGGAACAGGCCCGCGCCCAGTTATTGTCACCGACACAGACCCAGGAGCCGACCGCCGAATGCGACTGCGTGCCGATCACCGCACCGGTCAGCGGGCGGGTGCTGACGATTGTCAATCGCAGCGAACGTGTCGTTGCCACCGGCGAAGCGCTGCTCGAAATCGGCGATCCGGGCAATCTCGAAATCGTCGTCGATTTCCTCTCCGCCGATGCCGTTCGCATCAACCCGGGCCAGCGCGTGATCATCGACAGCTTCGGTGGTAACGAGGCACTCGCCGGCCGCGTGCGCCGGGTCGAGCCCTTTGGCTTTACCAAGATTTCCGCACTTGGCATCGAGGAACAACGGGTCAATGTGATCATCGACCTCGAAGGCGAACCACAACAGTGGTCACGCCTGGGGCACGGC
The DNA here is from genome assembly GCA_029862165.1 of Gammaproteobacteria bacterium. Taxonomy (GTDB): domain Bacteria; phylum Pseudomonadota; class Gammaproteobacteria; order Steroidobacterales; family JABDKV01; genus JABDJB01. The sequence goes on along the minus strand of JAOTXU010000003.1, from coordinate 17,457 downwards.
TACCAGGTCGAGGCACGGGTGGTGTTGTGGGAGTCCAACACCGCATTGACAGTGCCGCTGACCGCCCTGTTCCGGGCCGATCGCGACTGGGCCCTGTTCCGCGAGCTGGACGGCCGCGCCCAACTGATCGTCGTCGAACTCGGGCAGCGCAACGGCATCGATGCCGAGATTATCGCCGGCCTGGATGAAGGCGACCGGGTCGTCCCACACCCGAGCGATCGCGTGATGGACGGCGTGCGCATCAGCGCACGCGGCGCACGGTAGAACTTAGGGGTCAAGGGTGCCCAATACGCATTCCTAACCCCAAAATTGCGTAATGGGCAGACTTGACCCCAAGCTTCTCTGCAGTACGTAGTTTGTTGTTTGTGCGAAGTGAATCCGGGCACCCGTTGCTAAAGTGCCTGCCTGTGCATAGCGATGCATAACTGATTCCCGCAAATTCCCCAGTCGTTTTGGCCGCACGCTATCCTCGGCGACGGTTCGCCAGCCTCCATTGCCAATCTTTTTGACCGCCTCGTTATGTGATCGCGGTCACAAAAAGCACTCTGTGTTTCACCTCGCAGATACGGGGAAAAACACCGTGTTTCAGGCTTAATGCACCCCACATTCGAAAACCGCGCCTGTATTGATTATCGCCGGTTCCCGAAACGGAAGACCGCGACATTAACCAAAGGACTCTGAAATGACCCGCAGAACATTGGCAAGAACATTCACACTGGCAGTTGCCGCGACCCGATGGTTGGTTTGAACGGCTACCTCTGGAGTGACGGGTACCTGTGGACCAATGGTCTTACAGACATGGCCGGCATGAGCAGCTGGGTCGACCCGGCGTAAGACAATGCAAAATATACTCAAGAAAGCCGCGCTGGAGCTGACCGGACGATTTAGATACGACGCTGATTCGATCCAGCAGCCGACTCCGAGAGCGGAGCGCGTCAACGGTCTTGCACTGATTGCCACAGCTGACCCGGTCTCCCGGGTATGGGGGCCGCGCTGGCTGGGCCATACCGGCCTCGAGGTGCGGCTTGCCGGAAGCGCATCAGAACTGGAATCGCTGCTCGATTCCGAGCAACCGAGTCTGGTCATGATCGATGCTGCGCTGCGAAGCGACAGCGGTGAGCGTTTGTACGCGCGGGTCAAAGACATGCTCTGCGATGCAGTGCCGGTAATAGCGCTTTGTTCGAACAACAAGGAGGTTCGTGCGGCGACGAACGCCGGGGTCACCGACATCGCACGGCGCCCGTTTGACTGGCAACTGATAGCACAACGTGTTGTACACACCGTGAGGGCCTGCCAGGAACGTACCCAACTCGCTCGTGTTCGTGACGAACTTGAGTCGGCTGTCAGGGACGCGCACAACGCACACGATTTGTTTACCAAAACCCGTGGGCTCGACAAGTTGACTCGGTTGCCGAACCGGGAGCGCTTCCGGCGACTGTTACACACCGCGATCGGAGTACCGCCTTCGATGACACACGAACTCGGGGTGTTGGTATTAGGCATTGAACGTTTCGGCACCATCAATGATGCGGTCGGCCAGGGATTTGGGGATGAGTTGCTGGTCCAGTTCGGCGACCGTCTCAAAGCCTGTATGCAGGATCGCGAGTTAATTGGGATTGCCGATGGCAGACTGGTCACCGCATTTGCAGCCCGGCTCGGTGGTGTCCGGTTCGCGCTGGCATTGTCGAACTGCACATCCGCGCATATCCGGCGGGCGCGCCAGATTCTTGCAGCCGAAATGAGCCGTCCCTTCGAGGTCGGCGGTCACAGCATCTATCTGTCGGTTAGCGTCGGCGCAGCGGTATTTCCGAAGGATTCAACTGACGGGAATGTGTTGCTGCACTGTGCCGAGAGTGCAATGCTTGAGGCCAAACGAGGTGGCACCGGTTTTCGTCTGCACGAGCAGCCCGCCGATTCGGCGAGCGCACGCAAGCTGGCGCTCGACACGATGCTGCGTTCGGCAATTGACAACCGAGAACTCCGGCTCGCCTACCAGCCGATCGTTGCGACGGACACCGGCCTGATCACCGGCGCCGAGGCTCTGCTGCGTTGGGATCATCCAATTGAGGGCGCCATCTCGCCGGCCGAGTTTGTGCCGGTGGCCGAGGAGTCAGGGCTGATGGTCGAGATAGGTCGATTCGTCATCCGTGAAGCGTGTCGACAGCTTCGCGAGTGGATCGATCAGGGGTATCGCCCGATCCGGATTGCCGTCAACCTGTCACTTTGCCACTTGTTGCGCGGCGATGTGATAGCGGTGGTCGAAGAGGCGCTCGCCGCCAATCGGCTCGAACCGCAACTGCTCGAATTCGAATTCAGCGAGCGTGGCGTGCTAACGCGCCATCCGGAGGTGGTCGCAGAAGTGAGCCGGCTGAAGGCCATAGGCGTGCGCACATCCATCGATGACTTCGGTACCGGAGACGCCTCCATCGCTTATCTGAAGGACCTGCCGGTGGACGTAATCAAGATCGACCGCTCGTATATCAGTGGTGTCGGTGTCACGGCCCGCGAGGCCGCGATTGCTTCCGGAATTGTCGTGCTGGCTCAACGGCTGCAGGCGTCGGTCATTGGCGAAGGTGTAGAAACCGAAAAACAACTCGAGATGCTGCGCGAATGGGGCTGTGAGGAGTGCCAGGGGTTCTATTTTTCCCCCGCTGTCCCTCCGGGCGAGTTCACCGCTAATCTCATCAAGACTTGAGCGTTTCCTTCTAAACAGCGCGGCATGTTTATGTGGTGAAGCTTGACTGCCACTACGACATTCTGCCACGCGCTTATCACTAAGATGCCGGCGGGATATCGGCTGTGGTTGCTGTAGCTGGTGCTACCGCAAACCCTCCTTTGCTTCCAATCAGGCCGTAGTTTTCAATTAGATATCGGGCACGCATAACGGTGCATAACTAACAAAAAAATTGGCGCGGTGACCTTCGGCTTCCGGAAGCCAACTCCTGTACCGGGACCCGCTAGCGCGTGGTGAGCGCCTGCTTGATTGCCGGCCATGCGTTATCCAGTAAGCGGGGTTGTGCTGCAGCGTTGGGGTGAACGCCGTCGGACTGCATCAGGCTGGCGTCGAGCGCGACACCGTCCATGAAAAATTTCACCAGCGAAACGTCATGATGCCTGGCTGCATCCTGGTACAGCCGATGAAACTTTTCCGCGTATCGCGGTCCATAGTTGGTAGGAATCCGCATACCGAGCAGGGCAACACGCGCGCCGGCGGTTTCGCTCTGTTTGATCATCGCGTTAAGGTTGCTTTCGACCACCTGCAACGGAATACCGCGCAGCCCGTCGTTGCCACCCAGCTCGATGACCACGAGTGCCGGAGTGTGCTGTGACAATGCCGTTTTCAGCCGCGCTAGCCCACCGGAGGTCGTGTCACCAGTGATGCTGGCATTGAAAACCCGGTAGCGGTGGCCGTTGCTATCGAGCCGTTGCTGCAAAAGACTGACCCAGCCCTGCTCGAGTTCGATACCATAGCCGGCGCTCAGGCTATCACCGACAATGAGGATGACTGGCCGGTTGTCGTCACCGGCGACGGCCAGCGGCGCCGCAGGTTTATCGCCTGCGCAGGCTGCCAGGTTCGCCAGCAACAGCAATACAAATGACCATTTACTCATGACAGAAGAATCTCTTATCGCATTGCGCGCTGAAAACCTCACGAAGCAGGTTAACAGCCCTGAGGGCGCACTGACCATTCTCGACAACGTGAGTTTTGACATCGACGGCGGCGGCTCGGTTGCAATCTGCGGCCCGTCCGGTGCCGGGAAATCCACACTGCTGGCACTGCTGGCCGGGCTGGACGAAGCCAGCAGTGGCAGCGTCTGGCTGGACGGCACCGAACTCGGTTCGCTGGACGAGGACGGTCGGGCCGCACTGAGGGCACGCCGCGTCGGTTTTGTCTTCCAGTCTTTTCATCTGATACCGGCACTAACCGCGTTGGAAAACGTCATGTTGCCACTGGAACTCGACGGCGCGAACGATCCGCGACAACGGGCCCGGGATACTTTGGCTGCCGTCGGCCTGGCCGAGCGCACCAGGCACTATCCCAACCAGCTCTCCGGTGGCGAAAAACAGCGCGTTGCCATCGCGCGCGCATTCGCCGGCAAACCCGCCGTGCTGTTTGCGGACGAGCCCACCGGAAATCTCGACTCGGCCACCGGCGAAAAGATCATCGACCTGTTGTTCGACCTCAACCGTGAACAACAGGCGACGCTGGTGCTGGTTACACACGACGAGCAGCTTGCTTCGCGTTGTGACCGGCGCATCGACCTGGCCGCCGGCCGGCTGGTGCCCGACTCGTGAGGGCAATTCGTTTCGGTATGCGTTCGTTGGCACGCGATTTCCGTGCCGGCGAACTGGCGGTACTCGGGGCGGCATTGATCATTGCCGTTGCTTCGGTGACGGCGATCGGTTTTCTGACCGACCGTATCGGGCAGGCTGTCGCTTTGCAGGCAGCCGAAGTGCTTGCGGCCGATTTGCGGGTCAGTTCGCCACGGCCGCTGGACCCGGCCCGCATGGAGACGGCGCGCAAACGTGGTCTGCAGACTGCGCGCACGCTTTCATTTCCCAGTGTTGTTTTTTCCGGCGACGACAGCGTGCTGACCGCAATCAATGCCGTCAGCGAAGGCTATCCGTTGCGTGGACAGGTCCGCATCGCACCGGCATTGTTGTCCGAACCTGCGATCATCGACGGTGTCCCGGCGCGCGGTGATGTGTGGCTGGACACTGCCGTATTGGCCCGGCTCGGTATCGATACCGGCGCACAGGTCGAGGTTGGTGCGAGCACTTTCACCGTCGCCGCCGTACTGACCTATCGTCCGGACCAGACGCCCGGATTCACCGGCCTGGCGCCTGCCCTGATCATGAACATCGACGACATCGAAGCAACTGGTTTACTTGGCCAGGGGTCACGTGTTTCGCATGCACAGTTGTTTGCCGGCAGTCGCGAGCAAATCCGGGCGCTTGCCGCCGACATCGCACCGGAATTGCCGGCCAGCGCAAGACTGCGCGATCGGGGTGATGCCGGGCGTGAACTGAACGATGCAATCTCCCGCGCCGGACGTTTTCTTGCGCTGGCGTCGCTGGTCAGCCTGCTACTGGCGGCAGTTGCCATAGCAATGTCGGCAAGACGGTATGCCGAAAGACGTCTCGATACCGCGGCCCTGATGAAAAGCCTCGGTGCGCCACAGCGTTTTGTCGTGATCAGTTCGCTCACGCAAATTGTTGTAATCGGCATCGTCGCCGGCCTGCTCGGTGCCTTTGTTGGCTTTGGCGCCGAGCGCGCCTTGTCGGTAGTGCTGTCCGGTTTGCTACGGGGCGACCTGCCGGTTCCATCGGCTAGACCGCTGGCGCTTGGTTTTGGCACCGCGTTGATATTGCTGGCCGGTTTCGCCCTCCCCTCGGTGTTGCGATTATCGACCACGCCACCGCTACGGGTACTGCGCCGCGACCTGTCACCACCGCCACCGGGTGCATTTTTGACTTATGGCGCCGCACTGGCGGCATTGGTTTTGCTGATCTACTGGTCGGTACGCGATGTAACGCTGTTGGTGATTATCGTCGGTGGAACGGCAGTAACCGGCCTGGTGCTGTTCCTGGTCGGGCGATTATTGATCACGTTGTTGTCGCGCGGTCGTAGCCGTGTTGGCGTTGCGTGGCGCTACGGGTTGGCGAATATCGCACGGCGCGGCAGCGACAGCGCCATACAGGTCGTCGCCTTCGGTCTCGGGTTGATGGTGTTGCTGATCCTGACCCTGGTGCGTAACGACCTGCTTGCAGGCTGGCGGGCGACACTTGATACCGAGGCGCCGAATCACTTCCTGATCAATATCCAGCCCGACGAGCGCGCTGGCGTGCGCGACATACTTGTCAGCAATGGTTTGCCCGCACCTGAATTTGTACCACTGGTTCGTGCCCGCATGACACGCGTCGACGCCGATGCCGTCGGCGACAGACGTTTTCGCAGCGAGCGCGGGCGGCGCTTGGCCGGACGCGGTGCAAATCTCACTTATGCCGAGCAGATGTCGGCATCCAACCAGCTGGTCGCGGGTGTCTGGTGGCCGGCTGGTTACGAAGGCGAACCGCAGGTGTCGGTGGAAACCGAGGCCGCCCGCGACATGGGTGTCGATATTGGCAATGTGCTCACCTTCGATATCGCCGGTGTGCAACTGACAGCAACGGTTACGTCGCTGCGGGAAGTCGAATGGGATTCCTTCCAGCCGAACTTCTTCATGGTGTTTTCACCCAACTCCCTGCGCGACTACCCCAAGACTTTTATCGCAAGTCTGAAAGTTCCGGACGACCAGCGCGGTGCATTGCTCAAACTTGTGCGCACGCATCCCAGTGTCTCGGTCATAGACATCGAAGCGGTCCTCGACCAGGTGCGCCAGATAATCGACAAGGCCGCACTTGCCGTGCAATCGGTGTTTGTTTTTACGCTGGCGGCCGGCCTGGTCGTATTGTTCGCAGCGGTGCAATCGACACTGGATGAACGGCGCTACGAAAGCGCTTTGTTGCGTACCTTTGGCGCTCGCCGTCGCACTATATTTGCTGGCCTGGCCGCCGAGTTTATTGCGCTGGGCCTGGCCGCGGGGATCTTTGCTGCATTGGGTGCAAGTGTGGTCGGCGGACTGGCGGCAACACAGCTATTCAATCTCGATTACCAGCTCGACCCGACGCTGTGGCTGCTGGGCACCCTGACCGGTGTTGTTGTCGTCGGTTTGAGCGGCGTGCTGGCGGCCCATGGCGTAGTCAACACGCCGCCGGTACGCACACTGCGGGCCGGTTGATCGATTCCGCGGGACCTTTCATACATCACGATTCGATTGCTGCACACCGATTTTTCCCGATATAGTGTTCTACGCTGTTACAGGGGAATGATGTGCTCGCGTTGTGGCTTGCCGGCGCGTTTGCGCTAGGCGTATTGGTAAAGCAATTCGGCCTGCCGCCACTGGTGGGTTTTCTTGCTGCGGGTTTTGCGTTTGGCACCTTCGGGGCCGAACCCACGCCGACGCTGCTCGAGTTGTCCGACGCCGGCGTATTGTTGTTGCTGTTCGGAGTCGGACTCAAGCTGCGTTTTAAAAACCTCGTGCGCTTTGAAGTCTGGGGCACGGCGATGCTGCATCTGGCCATTATGGCGAGTGTCGCCGGCGCGTCCCTGCATTTCCTTGGCGGGCTGGAATGGTCAGTCGCGCTCATCCTCGGCACGGCATTGGGTTTCTCCAGCACAGTTCTGGCAGCGAAGATGCTCGAATCGCGCCGCGAGCTGCGTGCGTTTCACGGCCGCGTGGCAATCGGCATCCTGATCGTACAGGACATCGTCGCGGTCGCGTTATTAGCGGCCACGGGCGGACACACCCCTTCGCCGTATGCGTTGCTGATTCTGCTGTTGCCACTGGCGCGACCGTTGCTTGCGCGCGTGCTCGACCTGGTCGGTCACGACGAATTGCTGGTGTTGTTTGGTGCGGTGCTGGCCCTGGTGGCCGGTGGATGGGTATTCGAAACGCTGGGAATTGGCAGCGAACTCGGCGCGTTGTTGCTTGGTACCTTACTGTCCGATCACCGGCGGGCGCAGGAACTGAGCAATGCGATCTGGGGTCTGAAGGAATTTTTGCTGATCGGGTTTTTTCTCAGTATCGGTCTTAGCGGTACGCCCACAAGCGAGACGCTGATGTTCGCGGGTTTGGCAACGCTGCTGATGCCAATCAAGGCTATGCTGTTTTTCTGGTTGTTACTGCGCTTCGGTTTACGTGCACGATCGGCCTTTGTCGCGGCGCTGAGCCTGGCCAGCTACAGCGAGTTTGGTTTGATTGTTGCGGCCAATGCGGCTCAGACGGGCTTGATCGACGCGCAGTGGCTGGTGTTCGCGGCACTGGTCGTGGCGCTGTCGTTCGCGATCAGCGCACCACTCAACCGGATTGCACACTCCCTGTTCGAACGATTCGAGCCCCAGCTGATCCGTTTTGAATCGGAGCGCAAGCATCCGGACGACTCGCCCGTCTCCCTTGGCGATGCGGACGTTGTCGTCGTTGGCATGGGCCGCACCGGGGCGGGCGCTTTTGACTATCTGCTCGAACAGGGGTGGCATGTCGTCGGCGTAGACAGTGATCCCGGGAAGGTTGAACGCAACATCGCGTCGGGACGACGGGTGGTTTTTGGCGATCTGGAGGATCCTGATTTTTGCGCTCTGGTGAGCACCAAGGGCATATCGGCGATTCTGCTGGCGGTGCCTGACCTGGAGGCAAAACTGTTTGCGTGCCGGCAATTGCGCAAGCGAGGCTTCACCGGCCTGCTCAGTGCAACGTACCTGCACGCAGAAGAGCACCACAAGATTGTCGCGGCAGGTTGCGACGTCACGCATAACTACTTCGCCGAAGCCGGTATCGGGTTTGCGATGAGCACGCTCGACGGGGTCCAGGCATCGCCGAGCAAGACTCCGGCATAGAATCAGCATTCGGAAACACGATATGAAAAACCTGCAAGGCAAAGTAGTATTAATCACTGGTGCCGGCAGTGGTATTGGTCAGCAAACGGCTGTGGCATTTGCCGCAGAAAAGACAAAGTTGATCCTGCTGGATATTAAACAGGAAGGTCTTGATCAGACAGTGGGCATGGCTCAGTCTGACGCACAAAGCATAGAAACACATATATGCGATGTGAGTGACTTTTCTGCGATGCAGTCATTAGCAGACGAAATAAATTCTAAATACGGTGCTGTTGATGTATTGATCAATAATGCAGGTATTGGAACAGCAGGGTCGTTTTTGGATACCACGCTCGAAACCTGGAAAAAAACACTTGATATAAACCTGATGGGAGTCGTTCACGGTTGCAAAGTATTCTTGCCCGCGATGGTTGCACGTAAACAAGGCGGGGCAGTTGTAAATATCGCCTCCATGGCAGGATATTATGCGGCCAACATTATGCCGGTTTACTCAGCATCCAAATTTGCAGTATTAGGTTTTTCAGAATCACTGAGGGCGGACCTGAATGAACAGAATATTAGTGTTTCTGCCATATGCCCTGGAATAATCAAGACACCTATTATTGCAAGCAGTGTTTTTGAGGGACAATTGTCCGGGGACGACGCAGAGGAATTCAGGAAGAAGGCTGTTGCCTTCTATGAAAAGCGTAATTACACGCCAGACCGCGTTGCCAAAGCGATTCTCAAAGCAGTCAAGAAACGCAAAGGTGTTGTGCCGGTGTCACCGGAAGCATGGATAGCGTACTACCTGAAGCGCTTCTTTCCAGGTATTGTTGCATGGGCAACAAGACAGGATGCGCCGTTTTGATTTCAGAACACCACTTCGGCGGGGTGGGTGTCTTGGGCACATCTCAGGGCGCATTGGCTGAGGGAATGGGCAGCGGCTGTCCTGTCGGAAACAACATCAAGAGGCACTCATGCAAATCACTGTACTAGGCGCAGGTGCTGGCGGCACTGCCGTGGCATTCGATTGTGCGTCGCACGGACACGACGTTCGCGTGTTCGATTTCGAGCAATTTCCGGACAACATCGCGACTATCGCCGAGCACGGCGGCATCAACGCAGAGGGTGATATCTCCGGCTTTGGACCGATTGCCTATTCGGGCCATGACATTGACAAAGCTTTGCAGGACGCTGAGCTGATTTACGTTGTCGGCCCGGCCTATAGCACCGAGCCATTCGGCGAAGCCGTGGCCGGCAAACTGCGTTCTGGACAAACGGTAATCGTCAGTCCGGGTTCCTGTGGCGGCGCGTTGGCTTTCAAACGTGCTGCCGGGCTGGCACTGAACGATGAAACCATCCGTGTCGCAGAGACCTCGACGTTACATTATGCCGTACGGCTAACCGAACCGGGCACGATACGTGTTTTCCTGAAACTCAAGGCAGGTAATTTGTTGGCGGCACTGCCGGGCAAGCATACCGGCGACATTCTGGATCTCATCGCCGACGTCTATCCTGGCATGGAACCGGCAAAGAGCGTCCTGCAAACGAGCTTACAGAATGCGAACCCGATCATTCATCCGGCGGTGACTTTGAGTAACGCCGCCCGCATCGAAATGACGGGCGGGGATTTCCTGTTTTACGAAGAAGGTGTGAGCGATTCGGTCGGCCGGCTGATTGAAGCCCTCGACAAGGAGCGCATCGCTATCGGTAAGGAGCTGGGCATTTCCATTCTGCCCGATCCCGAGATTGGCATGCGTCAGGGCTACATGCTGGAAGCCAACTATGGCTCTGCCTATCGCAAGGCACCGGGCTTTCTGGGTATCGGTGCCCAGCCGCAGCTCGATCATCGCTACCTCAACGAAGATGTCGGTTACGGATTGGTTTTTATGTCGAAGCTCGGCCAGCAAATCGGTGTTGCGACGCCTGGCATAGACGCAGTTATTAACGTCGCCTCGATAGTGATGGGACGCGACTACAGGGCCGAAGCCTTGCGGACGCCGGAATCACTCGGCATCGCCGACCGCTCCACCAAAGAGCTCACAACACTGTAACTACGAAAAATCAGGGTCGTGCGAGGCCGTTCCTAGCAATTGCAGCGATGTCGCGCGAACTGCCACTCAATGCGAATAGAGTCAGACTCAAACATCCTCCCTGACACACTCGACTCCATCCATCAGCATACGGTAGATGTTCGTTGCACCTGCCCGGTCCGAATTGAAATAAATGAATTTCCCGTCCCGGCTCCAAAACGCGTAACTGTCCTTCCAGTCTCCCTCAGTCAGGCGGACCGTGGTCTCACCGTCCGGGGCCAGAACGTAGAGGTTGTGCTTCCCGTGTTTCCCGCCGATGTCGGAACTGTAAACGATGTGACGGCCGTCTGGCGCCCAGGCTGGATAGCTTTCCTCGTAGTTGGCGTCCGTCAGCTGTGTCTTCTGGCCGGTTTCCATGTCATAAACGATCAGATCAAAAATGTACCCACCCTCGTCCCGCGTGCCTTGCTGGCGATGATAGAGAATCCGTTTCCCGTCGGAAGAAAACTGCGCGTGGGCGTCGTAGCGGGGGTCCTCGGTAAGACGCCTCAAAGTTCCGGTGGATTTTTCGAACAAGTGAATATCCGACTGCCCTTCCACGCGGTAGGAATTGAACAGGATGAACCGCCCGTCAGGCGAGTAGCTCGGCAGCCAGTCCCAATCCTCGTGTGATGCCACGGAGCGCAGTTCGCCGGTTGCCCGTTCATATTCGAAGATGTCGGTCTTTCCGTTCTCGGTTTCCTGAGCCACCACAATGAATCTGCCATCCGGTGAAAATGTTCCGGAATTCTCGAAGATGTGCGAGAGATCCGTCTTCTCTCCGGTTGCCAGATCTATTTCATGGGCTTGCAAAACCGGATCGTCTCTGGCTGCTCCCTCGAGTCTGCCGGCCATTAAAAGTGACTTTCCATCCGCGGAAGCCCCCTGAACCTGATACTCATCATGATTGCCCGTGGTCATCTGCTCGATGACGCAGCCGCCGGGATCCACCAGCTTTGCGAATGGGCTCACAGCCGAAGACTGCTCGGGCGGTTTTTGCGGTACCCCAGCAGAACAGGAGAACAACGTGGGGAGGAACGCCGCAAATATCAGCGTGGAATAAGTAGAGCGCCGAATTGGATGCGTTGATGTGTGGTTGAGTTGGATCAAGTCATCATATCTGTTATGGCGGTTTCCATAAAAAAAGGAACGTTGAAAATACCCGGCCGTTAACGCAATAACCGCCCAAGCTACCAAAAATTGGTGGCCAGGGGGTCACTCTCGCACATCCCTGTGCGCCGCGGCATTCGCGCGTCCTGTGCAGCACAGCATCGAACCACCGACACGAGGATTTTCAGTCCGCTGCGTCGACGTTTCTGGCTTTATTTATCAATGAGTTATCGTGGCGCCCGTTGCTGTAAGTGCCTGACTGTGCATAACGGTGCATAACTGATCCCCGCAAAATCCCCGCAGGCAATATCAAGACTCTCGCAGCACGCGCGTTAAGGTACCCGGCACTTTGGCAAATTGTCAAAGGAGTCGGTGCCCGGCACCCTGTTCTCGGAAAAAATGAGTCGAGCACAACCGGAAAAGCTCCCGGCATAGTTTCATAAACTGTAGTTAAGCCTTCGCGGCTTTCTTCAGTGCGCGGTGTATTGCTTTCAGGTATTCCTTAACATCGCCATCCGATGTCACGGATCGCTTGTACAAGCCCTTAGCCTCGTTCTGTTCGGAAGTGCCGCTGGCGACGATCGGCAGATAGGTGGCACTGGTCGTGTCGATATTGCTTCTTGAACTAAACGGTGCGATCACAACATCGTATCCACCTTTGTTGAGTTCTGTTGTTAGCTGCTCCGGGCTTTCGACCAATCTCACGCCGTGACCAGCCTTGGCCAGTTGCGCGGCAATTTCCTTTTGCTGGTCCGTCTTCGCATAGACGAGCAGATTGGCCGGCAACGGGGCGGAATAGGCGCGGTACGAGACGCCCTTTCCCACACGGTAGAGGCTCTCGCCACAGGCGAAGGCTGCGCTTGAAATGGTAACGGCGGCGACCGTGATAATAGCGGTAATTGCCGTGCGGACTTTCATGAGGAAACTCCCGTCGCTGGACTCTTAACCTAAGTACAAGACATTTAGCACATTAGTTGGAGGTTGCAAAGTCGAGGCCTCATAAGCGGTTGTTTTTAAAGGCATGACCATTTTTCCTAGAGCGCATCCGGAGCGGCGATCCGGCTACGTTCGACCACATCGCGTACGAACTTGAGTATTTGTTTTGACGTATAACGACGCGACGTCTCGAGCTCGCCCAGATTGGTGGTTCCGATGAGTGTCCCGTCGGCATCGTAAAACACAGCCACGGGGATGCCACGCTGCAGCGAAATCCCCAGCTCGCCGGCCAATTCCAGGTTACGGTTGAACTTGCCGACGTTGACGTTTACGAATTCGAAGGCGCCGTCAACATAGCGAGCCACTTCGGCATCCTTGAGATTTCGAGACAAGGCACGGCAATCCTGACACCAGTTGGCGCCAAAAGTGACCATCAGGATCTTGTTGTGCTGCATGGCCCGCTGTCTTGCCTCAGCCAATTCGATCCTGGGATCGGCCTGCTCATCGTAAGGCGGGTCAGCGGAATCCAGTGACTGCTGTCCGGATTCGCGTGGGGTCAGAAACTCCACATCTTCGGCAAGCCTGAGGTTCTCGGATTCCAGTTCCGCCAAGCGCAGCTGCTGCAGTTCCAGTGTCGCAGTTGCAATCGTGGTGCGCCCGGCCAGAACCAGACCTGCCTTATATAGGGCGAGACCGGCAACAATACCCAGGGCGAGGCCGGCGACTGCGGGCTTGTTCATCGTGCCCAAGTTACCCCGTATTCAGATTGTCATCATGACAGTGTCCCTCTTTTTTCCAACTCTTGCTCGCCCGAGATGTATTTTGACTAACCATCAGATTTCTTGCACCGCACCAAGTTGAACAGCTTTTATGGCCCCGCAACGAAGCATGATCTAGACTGGAAACAAGATGCTTATGAACGAAAGGGGCTTGAGTGCTGACGGGCATAAGGGGACGCCGATGTTAGGGGTTACGACAACACGGGGCCGACTGTTGTCGGCGGGTTTATTCATCTCCCTGATGATGATGAGCGCCGCCGCTGCCGCACAGCACGAACAGAAGCGTGGTGATGGCAGCCTGAGGCTCGAATACCAGTACTTGCGTACGGGAGCATTCGCCGATGGGAGCGACGAATTTGATATCGGCCACACCGATGGTCATACAGTCCTACTGTCCCTTAGCTACGCGTTGAGTGATCGTTTGACCGTAACCGGCAGCCTGCCATGGGTAAAGCGGCGACATATCGGCCCAGGAGTGCACGACCCAGTGCTCGACTTTTCGGCTTATACACCTCCCGATCTTTCGCTGATTGATGACGGTAACTATCATTCTGATTTTGGCGATTTTTACATTGGTGCAAGCTACATTGCTAACAAGGGGCCAATACAGGTCATTCCCTTTATTTCTTTCGGAACCCCAACCAATGATTATCAGTTTTACGCGCATGCCGCAGTGGGCAAGGGAATCTGGCATCTTCCTGTTGGCGTGGCCTTCTCATACAGCCCGCCTTTCTCAGAATTTCTTTTTGGTTGGGATATTGCGTACGTCTTTACCGAAAAAAACTTAGGGGTCGATGTTAGCCATTTTCTTGTAAACGCATCAGTTAGCTATTTTGTAACACCACGCTTCGCTCCCAGAGCCTTCATTATCGCCAAGAAGGGTTTCAGAGGCCTCGAATTGCCCAGGGATTGGGAACCAGACTTCTTTTTCGATGATGAGAGGTGGTACAGACACGATCAAATAATCAAACACAATTACGTCAATGCTGGGCTCGGATTCGACTGGGTCATCAATGATAAATACCAGCTATCCGGCAGCGTGTTCAAGATGCTGGATCCGGAACAGGTTAATATTGTCGAATTGGCCTGGTCGCTTGGCATCACGCATTTCTTTTCAGCCGGTTCAAACTAGTCACAGGGTGACGTCGTGCTCCGCCAAGCGAGTAAGCAAACATTCACGTAATTTCACGCGACGTTTATTGATGTCCTGACTCACAGCCTGATAGCGAGGCTCGTTCTATTAGATCGCCGCAAGCTAAAAACCGTGCGTTTGCCAGCTCAGCGGATATTCCTGTTCGATCGCCACAATTATCACGCGGCAACTACAAAGAGACGCGGTGTTTAGCCAGCGTGGCCGGTAGCCGTTCGCGCAATTGCGTTTTACGTGTTTCAAAGAACTCGAGCAGCGCAAGATAATCCGGGTTTTCCTGGTAACGCGAAAAACAAGGTGCATCACGAAGCATCGATTCCCACGGCAAGCGTGGACTGGATCTGGTCTTTTCCAGGTGTTTGAGTGCTTCATTATCGCGGTTTAACACCGCAAGCGCACAGGCCAGGTGCACATCTGTCCACCAGTCAAGATTAGCAGTAAGATTCCCGGCGATCTGTTGCGCGATCTGGTCCGCAGCATCGGTTTCGCCGATACCGTTAAGGCTATCGACAAGGTATAACAGTGCTTCAACGTCAGCGAAACGTTTTGTCTCACCTAAGTCGCCAGACAGGCCGGTGGAATCCAGCATTCGCAAAGCGTTCTCAAACTGTCCGGTGACGTTAAAGGCGAACGCGAGCAAGTAGCGCAATAAAACGTCATTGGGCTCGTCGAGCAGCAAAATTCCTCCTTCGTCTATCACTTCATCGTAGCGGCGCATCTGGAACAACAAACCGATGTGAATATCATTTGCTAGCGCAGTGGCTGTATCGAAATCCCCAATAGCCGCGTAGAGCTCCGTCAGAATACTTCTGGTCTCCGGATTATTGGGTTCGCGGTCGCGCGCCCGGAGAGCCCAGGCGATCGCTTCGTCGACATCACCGGTCAGTTCGAGTAACCGTGTGATGACATGGTAGCTTCGGACGGTATCAAATGTAGCGGCGATCGTATCGACTACTTCCAACGTGTCTTCCCGGTAGCCATTCTTGCCGAAAAAATTTCCGAGATCTGCATATCGTGAAAGCGACACCCGATCAAGGCTGATCGCACGGCGAAATAACGATTCGGCCACCTCTGCCCCTTCGTGCGTCCATGCGATCGCCGCATACGATGACAACGCGTCGACGTTATTGGGACCGAGTTCGGCCCCGCGGGCAAGTGCCGAATAGGCCGCGTCAATGCCCAGTGTGAAATGCAGGAAATTTCCTAAAGTAGTTTGCACGTCAGAAAGCTCAGGGTTGATTGCCATGGCGCGTGCAATAGGCTCTTCGGCGCCGGCAAAATCTCCGGCATACATCAATGCCGCTGCCAGGCGGCTGTGGCCAAGGGCCGAGTCCGGATCGGCCTCAACCGCCTGCCGATAGAAGTTTATCGCTTTAAGCTGCAGCTCGAAATCGACGACCGGGTTCTCCCTAACCTGGTATTCATAGTGCCGCGCGAGCAACATGAACTCGTGTGCCGACGCATCGTTCGTTGTCGGGGCAGGCAGGGTCGTTGACACCTTCTCCGGATAGACAACGTTAAGCACCGCGCGTGCGATATCCTGTTGCACAATCAGCATTTCCAGCGGTCCGCGTTCATAGTTGTCAGCCCATACAGCCAGCCCGGTCGCCCCATCTATCACCTGTACCGAAATACTTAGCCGATTGCCTCGGCGGCGCAAACTGCCTTCCACCAGGTATTCGACTCCGAGAGTTGCCGACATCGTTGTCGCACCAATGGCCTGATTCCTGATCGCGACCGACGATGAGCGAGCTGCGATCTGCAGACCTGTCACCCGGCCGAGTTGGTCACGTAACTCGTCGCTCAAACCCTCGCTTAGATATAAATCGTCGGCAAGCCGGCTCACGTTTTCAAACGGCAGTACCGCGACACTATTCGGTATAACAGTGGCAGCAACAGTTACGTTGTTGGCTTGCTGGATAGCTGGTTTTATAAGAAAAAACAGCCCCGCTGTTCCTGCGATCAGCAGTAGCAACGATGCGGCAATGCTCGCCTTGCCGCGGCGGCTACTAATCGTGGTGCGCTGGATACCCTCGGATGTGATATCGAATGTCCAGGCCAGAAACATGGTTACCGGGAACCCCACGACAAAAACAATGACTGCTAATGTGGAGACCCAAGTGGGCAAGAACAGCTGCTCTACGATCGTAACAATGACTTCGGTCAGGCCCCAGGCGACCGCGCCATAGATCGCAGCGGTCTGAAAGACCTTGCGCTTGCGAAGCTCTTTGAAAAAAGATTGATCAGCCACTATCTGTTGGAGCCCCCTTGGGCCGCATGGCAGAGTGCATTACGCGACCCTATTGAGACCAGCCGTGCGTTGGCGGCCGAAGTTAGGATCACACAGTTCGGGTCGAGTGAAAATCCAGTTTAGTGAGACCATAGATCGATAAAAACATGGAAACCGAAAAGGAGTGCGTACCGTCCAAAGTATAGCAGCGCGCCGCACAGTCACCGGCTGCGTAAACAGCCATGCACCCAATAAAAAGTTTTATCCGCCCGGTCAAATTTACTATGGATAGTACGACGATTCCTTCCGTAACAGTTTACAACGGCCAGCAGAACATCGTGCAGGCCTGTCTGCTACCAACGAGCGACTGCACCAGGCGCTCGCCAGAGCCTATCCCGGCGATACCTATACACCTTCAGTGCGCGCCTGGGAGGCTCGTTCATGAATTAAGGCACACGTTTGGCTGCCGCAGCAGCTGTTCGCGTGGCACGCGCTATCTCTGGAGAATCGGGAGTATGGTCTGCCGAATCCTTGTCGGGTTGCGCTAACCCGCATGATCGCCTCGCTAACACCAGAAAAATCGGGTGGGCATTTTTTTGCACTTAAACCGTACCGCCCAACGATGTGTCCGGAAGAAAGTGTAAACCATGTGACCGGTATGGACCTTGAAAGAATGGTGGCCAGGGGCGGAATCGAACCACCGACACGCGGATTTTCAGTCGCATGGTTGGTTGTTTCTGGCTTTATTTATCAATGAGAGACCG
>JAOTXU010000021.1 GCA_029862165.1 Gammaproteobacteria bacterium | reverse complement strand
GAGTAGCTATGTGGCCGAATATGGCAACCGAAGATGTTGGCGCCGAGTGTGTGGCCAAGACCAAATGCAGCCTGCAATGCATAACCACATTCGGGACGATCGGCAACTGGCACGAGAATCACTCGCATTTTTGCATTCCTCTATGCGTCCAGACTGATTGGAGTGACAAATCCTGACGGCCTCACTGTTAAGAGGGAGCAATCAAGTTGCGTGAGGATGTTTTCAGCGCTATTACCCATGAAGAAACCAAATAAAATAATGGGGTCGAACCGCACTTTTTGACGCTGGCGTGTTCGGGAACGATCCTGCTTGAATTCGGCGTGCCATGTCAACCGCGTCACTTCCAGAAACACGTTGCTCAGAGCTGGGCGTTTGAGATTAACCTTCTCGCTCCGAACGCACCAAGAAAGTGCGGTTCGACCGTATTTCCAGGCCGTTTGAGATCAACCTTCTCGCTCCGAATGCACCAAGAACGTGCGATTCGACCCGTATTTCCAATTGTGTTTCGGTAACCCAGTATTGCGTGTAACCGCAATAGCGTGCATAAGCAGAGACGATTCAGACCTCAGCAAGGGGCATGCAAGGTGTCGGTGCCGTAGAAGACCCGACCAGAGATCAATGGGAGCCAGGGACCATGCAGCAAATAAACTCTAATCGAAAAATTGAGAGCGTGCAGGCACGGGTCCTGCTTCTCGTCGCCGGCTTGTTGCTGCTGTTCGGATTTTCCAGCCATGCTCTCGCGGCAAAACCAGTGTGTGGCAACTTTGTTTGTGAGGGCAACGAAGCAAGAACCTGCCCGGCGGATTGCGATGCGCCACCGCCGCCTCCACCACCTCCGCCGACAGGAACCGAATCGTGCGGCTGCGGCACCGGTCTCTCGGGTTCGCAAGCCGCGGCTGGACGCAGGTATTTCCGCGAGTTGGTTGTCGGATCGAATCCCGTAACCAAGTACGAAGTCCGTTTGCCAAGCAATTACGACGTGAGCAAAACAGGCGGGCATCCCGTGCTTTTGTACCTGCATGGATGGGGCGGAAATGAACGGTCATTGCCCGCGCCATTCGCGCGCCACGGCAAGAACCATGGCTACCTCATAGTTACACCAAGGGGTTACGGAGACGGCGGCAACAATTCCTGGAATGGATTTCGAAGCGCAAGACTCAATGAATGTCCCGTCGGCCATACCGCCCAGGACTGCAATGCCGGTCCTGCTCAATCACCATCGACTTGCGTTGATATAGACGGCGCCCAGCACAACTATTGCTACGACTCCTGCAAGGACAATAATGGTGAATGCCCGAAATGGGATGGGGCTAACGGCAACAGCAATACCTTTGGTGCGAGTTTTGACGGCGACTACACGTGCTACTGGACGACGTGCCTCGATTCAGTCGCGCAGATCGAGGCGCTTTTGAATGAACTCGAAAGTCTCTATTGCATCGATCGCAGCATGGTCTGGGTGAGCGGCTGCTCCAACGGTGGAATGTTCGTGTACGAGCTGGCAAAGGACAGCCGAACATCCGCCCGCTTCGCCGGCTATCTGCCCCAGGTTGGCGCCCCGCACCCCGGATTCAGCCAGTCACCGACGGCTGAAGTGACGCCTCCACGGTACTTCATGGGATTCTGGGGGCAGAGCGACGAAACCGTACCTGGAATGGCGAACTTCCCTGAACTGTTCGGTACTGACGTTGCTCTGGATACCAACTTTAATGGCTGGCTTTACAGGACCGCCCGCAGCATCACCACCGAGTGGGCGAACATGAACAGCACTACAACCGAGATCCCAGCCCCATCGTATTACGATGCCAACGCGTATTCTTCTTCTCTGGACTGCTCTGCGTGGCAAGGGGAGAGCGTAGGAGATGCAGAGATCGTGGAATGTTTTTTCCAGGGTGGGCACTCGTGCCCGGGTTTTGGCGACATGCCAAAAATGATGTGGGATTTCGCAGAAAGCCACCCGAATACCGGTGTTCCCGCCGCAGTGTGTCCCTAGAACCAAACCGGGTCGAACTGATTCGCTCGACACCCGCGGGCGCGCCACCGGCCGCTCGCGCCCTGCTCTTGTTTCATTCTGGTCAGGTACGCATATCCAAATATAACAGAACGTGCATCTATAGAAGTTCTATTCCTCTTGCATGGACATTTGCCCATCTCCTACTAATCTAAATATGGGATTGACTTCGCTGTGCTTTCTTCCGCCGGCGAGAAGGAGGGAGTATGAGTTCTATTAGCTACGCTTATCGCAAGCGATCTATACGAGTTTCGATGTTAGCCGTGTTGCTGGCGCTCACAGCGTGTGCCGAAATCAGTCTTATCAGCGACTACGATGCAGCAACCGACCAGCAGGTCACGAAACTACATCGCGATGTCGAGACTTTTTTCACTGTGCTCGAACGTAATCCAACCAAACCGGCGTGCACTCGAGCCAGTAACGATGCTTTTTATGCGCAAGCGACAACCGATATCAATCTGTTGATCGCCCGTAACGAGATCCGGACGAAAAACGACATAACCAAAAAGCAGCTCGTCGTGATGAAAGACAGCCTGGAGCTCCTGGAAGGGCTGCATGAGGTGGCCGATAGCGAGGACCGCTGTCTCGGTCTGGACAGCAATGAAATGCAGGCACTGAGAGGTGCCTTCAGTACAAGCTTCGGTGCGATCCTGAAGCTCGAGCTGGCCAAGAAGCGGGGTGAAGCCGAAGGCAGCGGAAACTAATTAGGAGAAGTGCGATGGCGAAGATTAACGTTGCAACACTAACAAAGCAGATCCGGGACGCGGCAAAGGGGGAACTGACCGACAAATGGCCGGAAATTAAGGACTACGCGAATACGGAGGCGAAGAAGATCGCCGAGACGATTAAAATGATTTCGATCATGACGGCCGCGGGCAAAATGTCTCAGAAGGCCGCCAAGATTCATCTGCGTATTCAGAAGAATGCCGCCACGACCGTCCTGTTGACGGTCGAGGGGCTTGGGCTGATAGCGGTGGAGAACGCGATCAACGCGGCGGTCAGGGTTATACAGGATACGGTCAATAAAGCGGTCGGTTTTAGGCTGATCTGACCGGAAGACCTTTATCAAGGCATGCCGTATGGCGTCGGGTCCAGGATCTCTATGACACCGTCACTGTCCGTATCGGTCCAACCGTACAAAGCCGGGCAAGTGATCAGGTTGTCGTCGGCGTCCGGATCTTTCGGCCAATGATGTTGCCAGCCGTGCGCGTGGCCGAATTCATGATGATACAAAGCCCGCGCAATCGACTCCCATTCCCTAGTCGAAACGTTCACAAAGCCCGAGCGGGCCGGCATGAACCAGGCGATGTAAAAACCGGCGAGCCCGCCGTCCGGGTTGGACGGGTCTAGGTCCACGACCGCGATGATGTAATGCAAATCGGGATCGTGCCCCTCGTCTCTGAGCATGTTCCGAACCTCAACAATGTTTTTCAGGTCCACCCGCCGGACTCTCGAACTGCGGATTACGATATTGCTGTTATCGTAGCGGATGATCGGCGTGGTGAGGCCAATCGAACTTGCATAGAGTTCATGGTCTCGATTGATACCCGCCTGCGCGGCTACCCACTCCGTTGTAAATTCTGTCGCCAAACTCGTATTGCGCCGATCAATACCCACCACCAGAACCTGGTTCGTGCCCTCCGGTCGCACCAGTACTTCGAAAACTCTGCCGACGGCGGTATCGCTGCCGCCGTCCAAGGTCATCTCATACACGGTGTTGCCGATGTAGAGAACGCTGACCCACTTATCCAATTCTTCGTTGTAGCAAATTGGCGGGGATTTCACTTGGACTCCGAACTCCTCGTCAAATCGTTCGATCATATGAAGGCCAACGACGACGCGGGTCCAGTTGATAGCACACGCTGGGACAAGCAATACGATTGCGATGCAGAATACGATCGTCTGTATAGTTGTTCGAAATCTCTTCAATGTTGTCACGACGTACCCCAAATCAACCCTGCAATTAAGAACCCCAAATTTCGGAGCAACAGCCAGGCGTTCTTACGAGCACCGAGCAGTCCAGGTTTAATGGCCGAGTGATTCAACTCGCGCGATCCACCGTCTCTGTGTCTGCCTATGCGGCGACCAGCTTTGCTCTATACCTTGTTGAGTATAAGTCACTATTTGCAGGCGGTTGGTTTGCCACGGGGCATAAATATAAAGTACTCCGTATATTTTGTTGCCCGAGACTTGATCCGACCGCAACTCAATTGGGCAAGTGTGGAATCCGATTGTGGATTCAAGAATTGAGGTTACGATTAAGAATCGGGTTCAGACCACATTAACGAGCTTGCACGCTTAGCAAATGTGGTCTGCCCCCTTTTATTTTATTTGCCCAACTTGTTCCTATTGCAACAAGGCCTCCAGTGCATCCGTTAACAAGGTGTAGACTTGCTGTTGCTCAGTACAGTCGGTGATCCAGTCTCGGCCCGGGCCGTTGCCGTCAGGTGCGCCTCGCAACGCGCATCCGTCCGTCCGCGCAATCGATTTCTCCAGTTTCTGGATCGCCTCAGTAGGATCTTCTTCCTGGATGGCAAGCATCGCCTGGCTGAGGAAGTTGATAAACGCCGTCTGGTTGCCGCCCGTGGTTACCTGTGCAGTATCCAGGACTTCGACAGACTCACCCGAAGATTCGATCTGGATCTCGGCAAAGTCTTCGGCAGTGGTTGCCGTAATCTCAAGCGAATCCGGGATCCCCGGTCCGATGAAATCACTGACCTCAAGTGTCACGACGTAAAGGCCCTCTATGTCGGGCGTTAGACCCGCCGTTACCAAGTCGGGAGTGCTGAGCGTAGCCAAACTGCCGACAGGCGCAGGGCCAAGTGTCCAAAGATAGGTCAGTGAATCGTTCTCAGGATCGCTGCTGTCCGAGCCATCAAGCACAACTTCTGTACCCGTAACTACGAGCTGGTTGTTCCCCGCGACCGCTGTCGGCGCCAGGTTGTCGCTACTCACTTGCACCTGGTCCGCGGCGCTTGGAAGTCCTGCCTCGTCGGTTACTACTAGCTCCACCACGTAGGTGCCGGACAAGTCGGCCAGAAAGTCCGGCTCCGGGTGAGCAACATCCGACAACACCGCGTTGCTGCCCGCAGGCTTCGAAACAAAGCTCCACGCGTAGACCAGCGCTGGCGAGGCCGTGTTGTCGTCGAACGAAGCAGTTCCGTTCAGGAAAACCGTGTCACCGGCGCGGATCGCTTGGTCTGGGCCAGCGTCGGCAGTCGGGGCGAGATTCATGTTGCCGACAGACACCGTCAGGTTGTCGATCACCGCAGCAGGGTGCGCACCGTCATAGCGCAGGACCATCCGGTCCCATGCCGCCGGGTCAGCGTTTGGCGACAAAAGGAGGTCGAGGTTTTGCAGTCCTGCCACCGGAGTGAAAGCCGTGTCGCCGTCGGTCAGATTGCGGTAGGAAACATCACCGATGCCGGCCCCCGCATTGGCCGTGAAGTCCATCTCGAGGCGCAGCCGTACCCAGTCTCCCGCGTCAATGCTCGCCGGAATCGAAACAACGGTTTGAGTTGCGCCGGTCGCCTGTCTGAACGTGAATTTCTGCGCCGCGTTCACGCCGATCCAGGGCGAGATCTTCGCCGTGTTTGTTGCGCCTTGAACGTAGAAGATCATGACTTGAGTTGCAGTTCGATCTACCTGCAGATCGACCTCGAAGAACACGTCGTTTTCCAAACCACTGAAGGCCGGCAAGCTGAAGCTCCCGTCATTGGTGCGAATCATGAGATTCAAGCCGGAGGAGCTACCGGGATTCGCGGCCACCTGGGTCAAGTTGCTGCCGGAGCCCACTCCCACCTGCAGACTCGCGCCGCTAAACACCGACCAGTTGTCCTGACCGACCAGGGCGCCAGGCGACAGGTCTTCGAAGTCATAGGTCACCTGCGAAGAAGGGGCGGGACCCAGAGAAAACGAAGTCAGAGGGCCCTGTACGGAACCAGGACTACCGCCGTCGGGATTCGAGACGTTTATGAATGCGATCCTTTGGAACTGTGGAAACCCGTCAAGATCCTCCGTCGAAGTTGGAAGGGCGGCACTTGTAAGGGGATCACTCACAACGTCTGCAGCTTTGTCAAAACCAGGGCCGAAAGCATTAAGCCGCAAATCTGGACCACCCAAATTAAATATTGGACCCTCCCCCGCTAGATAACCCCCCGCTACTTGATACCGGTCGCTGGTTGCAGGTCCTCCGAGCACACCCACCGGGGAGTTGTTACGCACTAAGATACTTTGATCGTGTACGATACTCTCGAACTCTTGTCCATCGATGGTCACTGTGTGAGAAATCAATTCATAAAAGCAGGGACCAAATTCCTGCTCCCCTGGGTCATCACAAAGCACTGCCCCGGTCGGTGTCAGATTGTCGAACACATAGGTGCCTGAAATAAAAACCGGTTCGGGGATTCTCGGTGGTGCGGCGCCCACCGTCGCTTCGTAGTGACCGACATAGGTCTGGGCGTGCGCAGGTACCCAGGCTCCGGCGAACAGTGCGAAAATAAAACCTGTAATGGCAAAGGACAGAGTTTTCATGACTTCCCCCTCGTCTGGGTGCTCTGGTGGAAAAACTAGCAGCGTGGGGGCTATTGTTGAATCCACAATTTGGCTCATTTTACTGATGCAAATGTGTCGGCAAATAAACCGTTAAGTGCCTGCAACCTAAGGACCTTGACGAGATGATGAGCAATTTGCATCAGTTGCATGATGCAAATGAACTAGTCCATTTCAGACAAGTGCGGGCAGATCAGGCCCCGCACCTCTAAGAAACGGTAGTTAGTGCCCAGCGCCGACGCGCACCGTGCGCCATGGGATAGCAGGCTGTATTAGTCTTAACTTCGTATTACTGCCGCGTGCTGTATAAATGCCAGCATTACTTGAACTGAGTGACAGACTTGGCGATATTAAACGGATGAAACGAGCAGTTATTAAAAGTCTTTGTGTTTTGAGTCTGTTGTTGGTTTGTATTCCGCAAGCCGCTTTCCCCATAGATAAGGTTGACGCAGAGAGTAGCAATGTACGACAGCTTGTTAGCGATTGGGCCGCCGCCTGGAGTACCGGCAGCTTCAATGACTATACCGCGTACTACATTGACGGATTCAAAGGCGATTTTTCTTCCAACGCTGCCTGGCGCGAGCATCGCCGTGGCCGTGTTGACGGGCGACGCGATATCAGTGTCCACATCGGATCGGTGCTTGTGCGATTCAATATCGACGATCCTGAAAAAGCCCAGGCCGTATTTGTGCAGTCCTACAAATCCAGCAGTTGGTGCGATGTCGTGGAGAAGACCCTTGACCTGCAGCGCACTGAGTTCGGTTGGCGAATCAGCAACGAGCAATCACAGACGCGCTCAAGCTGCTGATAACGATCTTGTCGAACTTGTTTGTGGGTTGTGATTTATTTACTTTGGCATCTAGTCGACAACTAGAAAATAAACATGACACTTATTAAACTGAAACTGCCGCCATATCGAGACGTCGATGCCAATCAAGTAAACTGGCAGTTACCGACCGACTGATACGCCCGCTTATGACTGAAAGTCTAAAATCCTTACTATTGATTCTGGTGGCCTGCGGGCTGGTCATCGCAAGTGGTTGCGATCGACGCATCTACACCAAAGACGGCGTGACCGATGGGGATGCCTTTTTTGTCCCGCCGGATGCGCTGACCGACAACAGTCCTGACACCAGGAGTTGGGTGGCGTACAGCCTGGGCCGCAGCACTTGCCAGTTGGCTGTCGGTGGAGACAATCCAGCACGCAATAATTCCTTCGATTGCGAACTCAAGGCGCGCAAGATTCTGGTGCGCTCCTGGCTCGAGCAATCCCGGGCCGAGTCGGAGGACGCGTATCTCGACGCGCTCACGGAAGTGAGCAATGCGGGTTTTCTCGGCGAGTATGTCTGGTTTTATCTGCGGCGCGCCGACTGGACGGCCCCCGATGACCTGCAGATGGAGCGTTTCGAGGCCTGGCGGCGCGAGCAACTGCGCGGTCACAAAGTGACGACGCGCCTCATCGGGTCATGGAACTATGCTTCCCCCTAACCCTTTCCTGGTCAAGCCACGCTGCCTGGCGTGAGCATCGCCGTAACCGTGACGAGTCACAAATCTGCATCATTTGCATGATGCGAATGTTTTCGGGCGAAGTACGGGCTAGACCAAACCCAGTTTGTGGCCTAGGTTGATCGCCGCAAACCGACTGTGCACGTGTAGCTTGTGGAGGATGTGCTGGGTGTGATTACGAACGGTCGCCGCGCTGATGCACATATCCGTGGCCACATCTTTCGTGCTCTTGCCTTGGGAGAGTAAAGTAAGCACTTCTTTTTCTCTTTCGGTCAGAGCGCCACGCTGGTGATTGGCCGTTGGCTGGCCGGCATTGATCGTTGTGGGACAGCCTTCAGCCGTTTCACAGCTGGGGCGGCATAAATGTACAAGCAGCTCATCACCGGGGCGATCGTAAACGACCAATGTTGTGACACTGAATTGCTTAAACTCGCTGGAAGCAGTCTTGAACACCAACTCGCTGGTCTTAACCGACTTGTGACGAAACGCCATCTCCCGCAGCGGACAGCCCTGACCACAATACTGGTTGCCAAACAAGTCCTGGCCGGCCAGGAGTTCCCAGCAATACTGGCCAACGGCTTCGGCTTCGGTGAATCCAAACGTGCTTTCGGCGGCCGGGTTCCAGGTGACAATCTCACCACTGTGATCCACCGCATAGGCAGGCTCACCGGTACTGAATAAGGTTCTTGATGCTCTCACCATGTCTCAGTACCCCAGCCATCCTTGCCTGAAAGCAGGCAGTTACGCTTGGCGCGTCTAGTTTCGACGGTGGACAACGCTTTGTCTATTCGTAGTTACCGAAGCTTTGGCGGCGTGTGTACGCGACTCGCCAGCGAAACGGAGACAGCATAGGGAGAACTATACAAAAGGAGTAACTATCGCATTTTTAGCGCATTGAACAGCGTTTTATGGTCGCCGCGTCCGTTAAAACGGTTTTCTTAGAGCCTGCTCATTTCTCGCATAAGCCGCCGAATGTCTTCCTCGCTTTGAATAACCTGGCATCGCTGACCAGCAATTCGTTTGGTGTATGTGCACTCGGCTCTTTTAGATGTGGAATCACCGCGTGTCATATACATGGCGTCATGCGTGGCACAGCCGGCCAATTGGATGGCCATCATTGTGCCTGCAACCAGTGTAATAATTTTCAAGCTCCCTCCGTGGCGATTCACGCCAATGACACTCATTCACGAGCTGCGTCCTTGCATTTCCAATGCTAGCGGATGGACATAAAACGATCTGTGATCCAGTCGAACCTTGATGAAAGTGCGGCGCGTGCGGCTCGAAAACAACAAACACAGTTCATACAAGTAGGAACGTGCACCAAGCTATTGATTATCTGGATGGTGGAGAGAAATGGGTTTGTTGCGTTTTATACACTACAATACGGCCGCCCAAAATAACTCTGAGGAAAGCCGATGATTCGTATCACAACCGCTGTATGCATCGGGTTTTTGTCTGTCACGGCGAATGCCCAATCGATACTGATCGAAAACGTACGTATTTTTAACGGCGTTGATGCCCGGTTGAGTGCGGGTCACGTATTGGTCGTCGACGGCATAATTAGAACGGTTTCAAAGAGCACGATTGATGCGCCAGACGGTGCGCTGGTTCTGGACGGCGCTAACCGTGTGTTGTCGCCCGGTTTCATCGATTTGCATACCCATCTTGCCGGCCAGAACCCGGCCAGCATGAAAAAGTACCACGCCACAGTGGCCGGGGCGCACGCGGCTAGCATGGCGAAACATTATCTCGATAGTGGGTTTACGACCATCCGGGATGCCGGCGGTACACACCCGGATTTCGCGCGAGCCATCGAAGCCGGCACGGTCTATGGGCCACGCCTGTTCCCTTCCGGTGCCGTTGTAACCCAGACCGGCGGGCACGGCGACTTCCGCTCAGCTCACGAGCCTCACCCAACACTCGTCGGCGGGACACCGTACCTCAATCATGACAGTTCCGTGCTTGCCGACGGTGTCGATCAAACACTCATGGCCGTACGTGAGAACCTTAAAGCGGGTGCGACGCAGATCAAGATCATGGGTGGCGGCGGTGTCATGTCGACGTTCGATCCGATTCACTCTTTGCAGCCCTCCCCTGCAGAGATCCGTGCCGCCGTGCAGGCTGCAGGGGACTTTGGCACGTATGTGCTTGCGCACGCCTACACCAGTGAGGCCGTACAACGACTGGTCGAAAACGGCGTCAAATGTATCGAACACGGTCTGTTGATCGACGATGCGACAGCGAAGCTTGTGGCGAAGAATGATGTCGTCGTCAGCACGCAGCTCGTCGTTTACCGCACACTGCAGGATCTTCCCGGCATCAGTGAAACAAACCTCGCAAAACTCAAAGTCGTACTCGCCGGACAGGAAAACCTGATCCGACTGATTAAGAAATACGAC
Organism: Gammaproteobacteria bacterium; assembly: GCA_029862165.1. Lineage (GTDB taxonomy): Bacteria > Pseudomonadota > Gammaproteobacteria > Steroidobacterales > JABDKV01 > JABDJB01. The sequence goes on along the minus strand of JAOTXU010000021.1, from coordinate 46,136 downwards.
ATTACCACTGGCTTTGCCACGGACTTCATCCAGGGCGGTTACACGATGCTGACACGCGAGCTCACTGAACGCGCACAATACTGGACGCCTGCTGAAATCATGGTTCAGGCAACATCGGAAAGCGCAAAAGTCATCCGGATGATCGGCAAGCTAAATCGCTGGGGCACATTTGGTGAAATTCGGGAAGGCTGGGTTGCAGACTTGCTGCTGATCAATGGCGAGCCACTCGAGGACATTTCAGTCCTGCGAGACCCTGACAATGCGCTCGCGCTGATCATGAAAGCAGGCGATATCGTCAAAAACCGGCTCTAGTTACGCCGGTGGTGGCCTTGTCCTAAGCACCGGGTTTTAGCACGTGCTCAATATGCTCCACGTATTGGCCCATCGAATGGTCCTTGAGTCCATCGGTACCCGGGTCGAGCAGATCATCAGCACGACCTTTTAGGCGATCAAGAAACCGTTTCCAGGCGCCCATGGCCTCCCGAATTTCGCCCTTGTTGTCGATATATCGCAACGTACCTGTGTGCTTATAGCCAAACTCGCGGGGCGGAACACGGGTGACGGTATCGTTGTTGTTAACGAAACGAAAATGCCGATCAGAGAAGCGACTGTTGAACTCATGGGCAAACTCTTTATTACCCACACGCGGCTGGCCAAAGTTGTACAGACCGTTGACTGTCTGGTCCTCCGCCAACAATTCCGCGACTGCAACGACGGCCAGTGCGGCTCCGAGGCTATGGCCCGTACACCACACTGATTGTGGCTTGTCCTCGTTGCGAAACCGCTGAATCCCGTCGAACATGTCGTCTTTGACCAGTTCGAATGCGTGCAGAAATCCGCGGTGAACTCTCCCTAAGGGGCCACGCACTTTGTGTATCTTGGCATCTGACAACAAATCCTGTATGTGCGAGGGTTCGGTGCCTCGGAACGCCACAACGATGTTTCTCTCGTTGGCGGCGATGTAGCCTTCGGTGTCTCTGTGGCTTAGAAACTGGAAATTATCCAGGCCGATATCTGCGACCGCCGCCTGGATGGTGCTCTTGTCCTGATAGGCGATATTCGCTGCCCGTGCCAACCAATAGGCGTTGGTGGGTTTGTAAGTTGTGGCGCCAGAATCGAAGGAAATGTCTGTAGGAGTGGCCGGCATGACAGGTCTCCATTTTTTCAGGGTATTGAGAAGTATAGGTGATCCATCGTCGTTTATTTGTCTTGCTGACGACGGGTTTCGGGCCATCCAGTTGCCTGGCTTATACCGTTTCGCGGCGTAGCTTTCCAATCATGTCGGACACGTAGTGCGGCGATTTGGTGTACGGCGCGAGCACCGCGTATAAAGCCGGCACGGCAAACAAGGTCAATACAGCGGAGATCGCGACACCGAACACCACGACGATTCCAATAGGTTGACGCGACTCTGCTCCCGCGCCGCTGGCAAGCAACAATGGCAACGCACCGAAGGTCGTGCAAGCCGAAGTCATCAATATCGGACGCAGACGAATTGTCGCGGCTTCCGTTACCGCCTCGATCAGCTCACTGCCACGGTCACGTAACTGATTGGCAAACTCGACGATCAGAACACCATTTTTCGCCGACAGTCCGATAAGCAAGATCGCACCGATTTGTGTAAACACATTAATGCTGGAGCCGTAAGCGTATAAACCTAACAAAGCGCCGGTCAATGCCAGCGGCACGGTCACCATGATGATCACCGGGTGAATAAAACTTTCGAACTGTGCCGCAAGCACAAGAAAGACGATAACCAGTGCTAGCGCAAAAGTCAGGTACAGCGATCCGCCGGTTTCCTGAAACTCGCGGCTCTCACCATCCCAGCCAATACGCGCGCTGGACGGCAGCACAGCACGCGCACGCGAACCGAGTGCGTCGACCGCGTCACCAAGAGACACACCGTCAGCCAGCCCGGCCTCGATAGTAATTGCTCGCATGCGGTCGAAGCGGTTTAGTTCATCGGGCCCCGCGACTTCTGTCAGTGTCACCAGGTTGACCAACGGAATCAGCTTGCCATTTGTAGTCGATCGCACATAGAGATTAGACAAGTCGTCGGGACTCGAGCGGTCCGCGTTTTCGCCCTGCAGAATAACGTTGTATTCGCGTCCGCGATCCACATATGTCGTCACGATACGCGAGCCCAGCATGGTCTCGAGCGTGCGGCCCACCGTTGATAAGGACACACCCAGGGCAGCAGCGCGATCCCGGTCCACGGCGATGCGCATCTGTGGCTTGCGTTCCTGGTAATTCGAATCAGCGTCGACTAATTCCGGCATGTCGGCGATTTCGGCCAGCACAAGATCACGCCATTCCTGCAACAATGCATAGTCGGGTCCGCCGAGCACGAGTTCCACCGGCCGGCCGTCGCTGCGAATACCGAGGCTGGCCGGCGTGACGATATTTGCCCGTACACCTGGTAGCTCGCCGAGTTTATCGCCGAGTCGTGCCGCAATCGTCTCGGCGTTCTCATCCCGCTCGCGCCACGGTCGCAACAGCACAATCACACGCGCAGTGTTGACACCACCAGTTCCCCCCCAGGCAGCCGGCAAGCGGGTGAGCACTCGCAGCACCGGTCCGTCTTCGATCTCTGCCATGGTGACTGCTTCGGCCCGACGCACATAGCGATCAGTGTATTCGAGGCTTGCGCCCTCGGGGCCGCGTATTGTTGTAAAAAATACACCACGATCCTCCTTTGGCGCGTACTCGGCCGGGAGTGCCCCGATCAGCACTACTGACACGGCACCCACCGCAACTGCTCCGGCCAGCGTCAGCCAGGGATGGCGCACAACATGAACCAAAGTTGCCCGGTAGCGCGCAGCGAGAGCGCGAAAGAACTTGTCTACCTGCCGCGCCAGACCCGAACGTTCCTTCTGGATCGAAAATATACGCGACGTCAGCATCGGTGTAAGCGTGAGCGCTACCACGCTGGAGAAGATCACGGCGGCTGCGAGCGTAATCCCGAACTCACTGAATAAGCGACCCACGTCGCCACTGATGTAACTGAGTGGCACGAAAACCGATACGAGCACCAACGTCGTAGCGACGACCGCGAAACCGATCTCCTTGGAACCTTCCAACGCGGCCAGCAAAGGCTGCATGCCACCCTCGATGCGCCGGTAGATATTCTCGAGCACAATGATTGAATCATCCACCACCAGGCCGATCGCCAGCACCATGCCCAGTAACGTGAGAATATTGATGGTGTAACCGAGTGCACCCATAACCATAAAAGTCGCGATCAGCGACACGGGCACGACAACTGCCGGCACCAGCGTGGCACGCAAAGTGCCAAGAAACAGGTAAATCACCACGAGGACAAGAACAATCGCGAAACTGAGCGCCTTGTAAACCTCATTCATCGACGCCTCAATGTACTCCGCCCGGTCGTAGTTGACCTCGAGTCGCATACCACCGGGCAGGTCGGTTTGCAGGCGCTCTGCTTCGGCGCGCACACCACGTGACACTTCAATCGTGTTCGCCGTAGACAGCTGTTCTATTGCGAGACTCACCGCCGGCACTGCATTGGCGCGCGCGATACTGCGCTCGTTTTGGGCGCCGACACGCACTTCGGCGACTTGCGCCAGGCGCACTAACTGCCCGTCTGGCCCACGCCCGACGACGAGGCGGCTAAAATCGTCCGCTGTCGTATAACCGGTATCGGTACGCAGCGTGAATTCGCGCTGGCTGGATTCGAGCCGGCCGGCTGGCAACTCAACATTTTCCGCTCGTAGCGCTGTCTCAATATCTGCGACAGTCAACGCATGTGCGGCCAGCGCCTCACGGTCAATCCAGATACGCATCGCGTAACGGCGCGCACCGGAGATACGCACGCGTGCGACGCCCGCGACTGTCGAGAAACGATCGGTCAGAAACCGTTCGGCGTAATCGGTAATCTCCAAACCCGACATCACATCCGAGGTCAGGTTCAAATACATCACTGCGCGCGTGTCATTGTCGACCTTGGCGATCTCCGGTGGCTCGGATTCCTCGGGCAGGTTATCCACCACGCGCGCAACGCGATCGCGAATGTCGTTGGCCGCCTCATCTACGTCGCGGGTGAGCTTGAATTCAACGCGTATGTCGGAACGCTCATCTCTGCTCCGCGAAGTCAGCTTTTCAATACCTTCCAGACCGGCGATCTGATCTTCGATGATCTGGGTAATCTTGGTTTCGACGACCTCCGCGGAAGCACCGCGATACGTGGTCTCAATCGACACAACCGGCGGATCGATGTCCGGATACTGGCGTACTGGTAAATTGATAAGCGCCGCGAGCCCCAAAATCACGAGCAACAAGGAAATCACCGTGGCAAATACCGGCCGGCGGACAGAAATGTCGGAAATAATCACTCGCGACGCCCGACCGTCGGCAGCACCCGAACGGCTTTGCCCGGACGCGCCTTCTGTGTTCCCTCGGTAATCACCCGCTCGCCGGCTACCAATCCCTCCACAACCTCGACTTCACCGGGGCGACGACGACCCGTGCGTATCTCGCGTTTTTCAACGATATCGCCTGCGCCGATTACGAGCACAAATTGCCGGCTCTGCTCGGGAACCACCGCCTGTTCGGGAATAGTGAGCGCAGTAATGTCGTCTTTTAATAATGTTACTGTAAGAAACATGCCGGGACGGAGCTTGCCGTCAGGATTAGGGACATGCGCCCGAACGATGACGGTCCGGCTGACCGGATCAACGCGCGTGTCCACCGAAGCCACCTCACCCGTGAAGATTTCATCCTGCCAGGCGGCGCTGCGGGCAGAAACAGTCAGACCCGGGACAACTCGCGCAAGCACCGTTTCGGGTAGGTTGAAGTCAAGCTTAATAACGTCGGTATCATCTAGCGTTGTAATAATTGTGTCCGGCCCTACCAGCGAACCCGGGCTGATACGACGCAAACCAAGCCGCCCGCCAAATGGTGCCCGCACCACGGTATCGGTCAGACGCGATTGCGCTGCATCGAGCAAGGCACGGTCGGCGTCGCGTCGTGCTGTGAGCTGTTCCAGTTCCGACGCCGAAACCGACCGTGTCTTGAATAATTCCTGGGCCCTTCTGAGCTGGCTGTCAGAATCCACTAGCGTCGCCCGGGCAGCTGCCACGGCGGCCACCGCCTCTGTATTTTCCAGCTCCACCAGAATGGCTCCGGTTTTTACCCGCTGCCCTTCTTTGAAGCGGATCGCTGAAACGCGTTCCACCACCTGAGGTCTGATTTCTACCGCTTCGTTGGCGCGAGCGTTCCCCAAAGCCTCGACCGTGAGTGGGAAGTCGCTGATAACGGCTTGCGTGACGACGACTGCGGGCTTCTCGGCCGCAAGAGCACCGCTCCAAACAAAGCAAAATAACAAGATCCGGACAAGCTGCATGTGACGAGTCTTTACCTGGGAACCAACTAGTCTACACAAGTCAAGCAACCAGCAGCCATATAAAAACGGCGGCCAACCGGCCGCCGTTTTTCGTGTTAGTTGCGCGAGAGCGCTTTAGTGCTTGTGACTGAAGAAATAGCGCGCACCGAGGAAGCCGCTCGCGGAATCGTCGAAATAGGAGAACCCGCCGGTAATGCCGAAACGACGCGTAGCGTCGTAGACCAGTGACATACCAGCACCGAACTCAACCCCGCTTTCGACGTTGACGTAGTCAATCGTCGCGTTGAATTCCCAGGGCGTGTGGTTTTCAGCACGATAGCCCACCGATGCCCCATAGCCGTCCTGATCAAAGGTCGCCCGTATTGCAGAATTGATCTCAGTGTAGAGATACGAGACTCTAAAGAAAGCGCTGGCATTCTTTCCCAGGGGCTGCGCCAAACCTAAACCGAATTCACCATTGATAAGTTCGAGATCGTCCTTGGAAAAGTCCACGAGGTTACCGCCGCCAAACGCGTAGAACGGCCCATAGAATTGATAGGACACATGAGCCAGTGGACCGAAACCGTCACCATCCAGTGGCGCGGCGACGTCGACAGTTGTGACGCCGAACTGCAGTTCGGCGTAGTCGTAGCTGATCTCGGCCAATACCGGGCGGGTCAGCATCAGGCTGCCTAACAGCAGCAGGGTATGTCGGGCATTCATCGTCCCCTCCTCGAATGAATCTGGCTATCGCTCGCAAGCCTATGTCAGAATTATGGTAAATTGTGAGAACTACTTCACATTCGGGCGTGATGATGCCGCCCGAATCGACCTGCGGGCGGGTGTCCGGCAAAATTGGCAGATTCCGTAAATCTCCAGGAACGACAATGAGTTTCGTACCGTCAGGCGTCATCACACTGACGACGGATTTTGGCCACCACGACGTTTTCGTAGGGACCATGAAAGGTCAGGTATTGCGCCGTTTCACGGCTGCACGAATCGTCGACCTGACCCACGGCATTCAGGCCCACTGGCCGGACGAAGCCGGATTCTGGCTTGCCAAGTCTTATCAATACTTCCCCACCGGGACGATCCATATTGCGGTCGTTGATCCGGGTGTGGGCACCGGGCGCGACATCATTGCATTGGAACTTGACGATCACTTGTTTCTGGCGCCCGACAACGGTCTGTTGGGTTTGCTGAGTCAAAATCCCAAGGTCAAAACGCATCGTCTCGATATCACCCGACTGGCTCGTTTTGGTATCGAGCAACCGAGCTCGACTTTTCACGGCCGCGACATCTTTGCGCCCATCGCGGCGGAACTCGCTGCCGGTCACATTAGCGCCGTCGATATTGGCCCGTCCGTGAACGAGATCGTGCCACGCTGGCAGGAAGCGGCAGTCGTTGAGGACGACCAGGTCTCAGGCGTCGTTATTACCACCGACAGCTTCGGCAACCTGATTACCAACATCGAGGACCACATGATCCGTCACCTGCGTCAACCCATTGTGCTTGCAGGTGGTCAACAATTTCCGTTGCGGCAAACCTACGGCGATGTACAGCCTGGGCAGTACCTCGCGCTAATCAATTCCTTTGGGGTCGTGGAAATCGCGTGTGCAGAAAGCAGCGCCGCGCAGGGCCTGGGGCTGGGCCGAAACGCACCGATCATCGTACGCGCCCTGGACTAAAAAAAACGGCCGATCAGTGATCGGCCGCTGGCGAGATCTCTATGAGATACCAGCCAATTGAGGAGGGCAAACACATCTTCTGACAAAACCCCGCAAGCTTCTGTGAACGCATTCACAGAAGCCAACGTCGCATCCTGCGACACTTTTTTATAAGCAGGACTCCGAGTAACGCGGTTGTGTTATGACAAACGGTCTTCTGTGTAACAGACCATGAAAGAAGACACGATAAACCACAGTCGCATCACGTCCCTGGGAACACCTCTGATGGTTTTCCTGCTCTTGGCGTTTGTGCACAATCAGGCATCTATTCTGGAAGACGCATTGCCAGAGGGCGGGCTTTTTGCAGGACGCATCCTGGGGGTCTTGCTATGGTTTAGCGGTTCATGGCTGGCAAGCCGTAGCATCGATACACTACTGCTGAACCCGGTAATCCGCAGTCGCACGGGCGCACCGGCACCAAAGATACTCTCTAACGTCGTATCGGCAACGTTATTCATCGCCACGATTTTCTGCATCATCAAGTTTGTCTTTGACAGGCCCGTCGGCGGACTGGTTGCTACATCCGGTATTGTGACCGTAATCATCGGCTTCGCGATACGCGACATGATTGCCGACTTTTTCTCCGGTCTGGCGATTAATATTGAACAACCCTACCGCATCGGTGACTGGCTGGAACTGGACGGTGTAGTTGGTCGTGTGACAGAGATGAACTGGCGCGCGACCCGTCTGGTAACACAGTCACGCCGATCAATCGTAATCCCCAACAACAACCTGGCCAGTCGTCAGTTCGTAAATATCAGCCGGCCCGATCCGTATTATCGCGAATCGCTGGATATCGTCCTCAACTACACAACCGACCCGTCGCGCACGGAGAACATCTTGCAGTCGGCCATCCACGCCACCGAAGGCCTCGCAGCGCAACGCCACGATGTGAGAATCATGGGATTTCAGGAACGGGGTGTCGTCTATCAAATCCGTTTTTGGGTCAACGATTACACGGACAAGGTTCGGCTGCGGCATAAACTGGCCGCCAATGTGTTGGAATTCCTGAGCCAGGCAGGTATATCCATACCCTACGCACAACACGAGGTTGTGCTGACACGACGGCGCAAACCCCGGAAAGAGAGACGTATTAATGCCCGTCGTCTCCTGTCACGTGTGAGCTGGCTCGAGATGCTCACCGACGACGAATTGGATCAGTTGGCAGAAGTGGCCATGGGACAGGAATACGGCGCCGGCCGATCTATTGTCAGACAAGATGACGATGGCAGCTCCTTGTATGTACTGGTCGAGGGTGCCCTCGAAGTATTTACCCGCAACGAAGACGGGCAGCGGGATGTAGTTGGCAAGGTACAGCCGGGGCAAGCCTTCGGTGAAATGTCAGTCCTGACCGGCGCACAACGTGTCGCGACTGTCACGGCCCTTACCGACGTTTACGTGCTGAAAATACGCCGTGAAGATCTGGAACCGATCCTGCGGGCCCGACCGTCCATAGCCGACGAACTCGGCCAGGTAATGGCGCGGCGACAATTTATCAATGAAAAAAGTCTTTCAGACGACAACGTGGAAGAAGAAAACGAAGATCTGCGTTCACGCGCGTTGCAACTGGCACGTAAAATCAGCAATCTGTTTGGCCTCTAGGCTTGCTGCTCGCTAACAGACTCTATGGCAACCGCCTCAGCCGGCTCATGACGCGCGGGTGCCGGCCAGGCGCGTAGCACAGCCTGGATAACTGTAGCCAGGGGTATGGCAAAGAAAACGCCCCAAAAACCCCACAGACCGCCAAAGAACAATATCGCCACAATGATTGCCACCGGATGCAAATCAACCGCCTCACTGAATAACAACGGTGCCAGCAAATTTCCATCCAAAGCCTGAATAATGGCGTAAGCAATTACGGCGTAATAAAACTCGGCGTTGAGCCCCCACTGAAAAAATGCCACCAGGGCGACCGGCAGTGTCACGACAGCCGCACCGATATAGGGAATGACAACCGATATGCCGGTCAGGAACGCCAGCAACAACGCATAATCCAGACCCAGAACAGTGTACACACCATAGCTGGTACCCCCGACGATAAATATTTCCCAGACCTTGCCACGCACATAGTTGCCAATCTGATCGTTTACTTCGTACCACACCGCCGCCGTTAGCTGGCGTTCATGCGGAAGAAAGTTTGTAAACCACCGGAGTATGCGATCCTTATCGCGAATGAGAAAAAATACCAGAAACGGCACCAGAATCAGATAAACGGCAACCGTCAGCAGGCCCACTAGTGAGGCCACGGAATAAGACAACAACCCACGCGTATAGCCAACCACCTCGCTACCGACGTTGGAAACAACATCTCTGATCTGATCTTCGGAAATATAATTGGGATACTCAGCCTGTAACTTGATCAGTGCGCGCTGAGCTTCGTTGAACATCTGTGGAGCCTGTTGGAACAACTGCTTCAACTGGTCAATGAGCAGCGGCAACAAACCCAAGCTCAGAAACAGTAGCACTGCCAGGAACAGCGTGTAGGTGACAAGCACCGCCACCAGGTGCGGTGCCCCCATGCCCTCTAGACGGGTCACAATGCCCAGTAACAAATAAGCAATGACGGCGGCTGCGAGCACCGGCGCAAGCATCTCGCCCAACAGATAAAGCGCCACGGTGGTCACGGCCAAAACCAGAACCAACAACACGACCTGTGGGTCTGCCATGTTCCTGCGGAACCATTCGGAAATACGATTCATGGGCGCTCAATCAGCCATTCGACGGAGCTGATTGTAATGTAGTTGAGCGAATCAGGCCCGAACCGGGCGCTGCGCTGGTCAGTCGCCGAGCATTTCGGCGATCAAATCGCCTTTTGAGGCCGGTTTTTCCGGGCGCTCAGATGCCTGGCCATCGACAAAACTGAAGTCAATACGGCTCGCCTGCCGGGCCTGCATACGCAAATACCAGACCTCCAGGTCCTCGGCGCTGAGCGGCTTACTGACGAGATAGCCCTGGACGGAATCACAGCCATAGGATTTGAGCAGGTTCCAGGCATAGTTGTCCTCAACGCCCTCTGCCACCACAACCAGCCCCATGTTATGACCCAGATCGATAGTCGACTTGATAATGATGCCATCACCGGAGTCCGCGCGCAGATCGCGTACAAATGACTTGTCGATCTTCAGCTCGTTGAGCGGCAGCTTTTTCAGCAACGAAAGCGAAGTCTGTCCGGTACCAAAATCATCAACCGCCACCTTGATACCAATCTCACGCAACGTGTGCAGCACCCGGGTCGCCTGTTCGGCGTCCTGCATAACCGCACTCTCGGTAATCTCGACTGAAATACGCTTTGCTTCGACCGCGTAATGATGCAACAACGTGCCGATGCGATCGGAGAGACGCATATCCAGCAAATCATTTGCCGAAATATTGACCGCTACGCGAAGATCATAGCCGCGACTGGCCCAATGGCGTGCCTGTTCCACGGCTGTCTTGAGTACCCAGTCAGTAAGCGCAGCAATTTTATTGTGCTTCTCAAGCAGTGAAATAAACTCGTCGGGCGGTAGGAAGCCCAATTGCGGGTGGTGCCAGCGTACCAGGGCCTCGACCTGCTCGACTGCCCGGGTTTTCATGTCGATCTTCGGTTGGTATTGCAGGCATAGCTGTCCCTCGGCGATGGCCTTATCCAGGTCGTTGAGTACAGCAAGCTCACGCAGATGGCGCTCATCCTGACCGGGTTCGTACATTACAACGCGTTGGCCGGTCTCCTTGGCGGTCGTCAACGCAACATTTGCAAGACGACGCAACGCCTCGGGCGATCCGCAATGATCGGGAAACAGCGCCGTGCCTATGCGTACCCGCAACGAAATGGAACGCCCATTTACACTGATTGGTCTTTCCAGTGTTTCGGCCAGGAATTCAGACATGTGCGAAGTGAGACGATCTTCCATGTCCTCAATGACAATCAGAAACTCGTCCCCGCCGACTCTCGCCAGCAGATCCGTGGCGCGTGTATTGCTGGCCAGGCGCCGGGCAACTTCCTTTAGCACCGCATCGCCTATTTCGGTGCCCAGTGTGCCGTTGATGTCACTGAAGCGCTCGATATCGATCGTCATGGCCGCGGTCGTGGAGCCATTACGTTGTGCCCGGCCAAACATTACCCGCAAGCGATCCGCAACGACTGCCCGGTTAGTTAGCCCGGTCAGAGCATCATACTCAGCATGTTGCACGATACGGGACTCACGTTCGGCAATTTCGGACTGCATCAGATTGAAGGCTCGTGCCAGTCGCCCGAATATATCCTGGCCGTGCACCGGAATATCCTCGGTGTAAACACCCTGGCGTACGCGTGATACTCCCTCACGCAACGCCAGTAGCGGTCGCCTGATCAGACGGTTGTTGAGGAAGCCCAGGAGTATCGCTCCCGACAAAATCGTGATGGCCATCAGGGCAGCCGCTGTTGCGGACAATTTCAGGGCAAATTCGCGATAGTCACGCAATGCGGACCGTTTGGACACCGAGTATTTGAAATCCAGGTCCACGCCGCGTCTTTCGAGCGGCACGCTCAGACTCAGCACATCGGCTTTTGCGTCAGTGTCGACTCGCGTACTAATGGTATTGGAAAATCTACTTGATTTGAGCTCGACATCAACGCCGGTCAAAGTTTGCACCCGCTTGAGCAGAGACTGCCATCCAGCTAACTGGTCTGTATTGGAATTGGACCGCTCAGCAAGCAATGCCACCGTCATCTCGTGCGAGTTGACGAGTTGTTTATTCGTTTTTGTAATTGCCTGCTGCCGGGCAGACACCACGGCCAACACAACGGTAAGCGTGACACTCACCACAATCAGTGCAATGAGTGTTAGCAAATTGTAGGTGTAAAGACTGCGATTCAACTACCGGTGCCCCTAAACAAATAGGCGATCGAAAGCACACGACGACCTGGCTGGCCCGGCCATCAAGCCTTGGAAGAGTAACGGTGCGGGGTGTAACCGGCTGTGATCACGACCACACTTTAAACTTGCAAAAACCCATGTGACATAAGCTGGATATCAATCCCGGGCAGTGTGACGACAATCAACGTGTGACCTTGAGCTGACACGTATGCTCGATGTATGTGTCGCAAACCCGTTTTTTTTCTCGCACTGACGATTGTAGGGATCGGCTCTGCGCAGGCAGCGGATATTGGCAACCGTCGCTCTGGCCACCCCGGTCTATCTGAGACACGAGTGCTGGAGAAAAGCCAACACCCCACAATCAAACTGGCCAAGGCTGCCAAACAACCGGCTTTTCGACCGGTATTCAGAAAACGCAATGCCTTTCTGACCACGCTGCGACAGTTACATGGCCTGCCACTTTTGCACTTTGTGCAAAACGATAAGAAGAACCTGTACTTTGGAATCAGCGAAGAAGGGACTATCGGAATTCACTTCAGTATTCGCCAGCCACGCTAGGCGGCAGCAGACGACACAGCTAATCAGGCAGGAAATACAGGACGGTTCCGCCCAGAATGACCCACATTACGAGCTGAGCCAGCCACCACCAGGGCTGTTCCCGCAGCAGTCCGATGAAACTGAGACCGGCGGCGATGGTCAGACATAAGAACAGGCCCGCCGCCGTCAACAGCGGCCGAATTTCGCCTCGCACCTGCGGATAATCGGAGACCAGGATCATGAGCAAAAGCCCTACCACGGCCATGCTGAATGTGATGGACACAGCGGACCCAAGCACAAAACCGGTCAATATAGCCAATGGTCGCATTACGGTATGCCTCGGCTTTCAGCGCGGTCAAAATTGTGCGTCGGGCCCTTGCGATGATCCCGCCGCGCCACTAGGCTGGACCGATCCTCGAAATCACCTGTCGGGCAAGACGAACGCGTTATGACAAAGATGAAAAGATACTACATGCCTTTCCTTGTGGCTTGTTTTTTGGCACTGCCGGCTGCTGTCCTGGTTCCGACGACCGGGGCGTCTCTCCCACAGACCAGCACACTGGAGCCCAGCCCACAACATGAAAAGGTAACCCGCCTGGTCACCACACTATTTGAACGCTCACATTATAGAAATGCTCGTGTTGATGATTCTCTCTCGTCGAGAATCCTCGATCGCTATCTGGACGTCCTTGATGCTAATCGCTTGTATCTGACCCAGTCCGATGTAGAGAGTTTTGAAAAATATCGGTTCACGCTCGATGAAGCGGTCAAGCGCGGGGACATGAAACCCATATTCAAGATTTTCGACCAATACAGAAAACGCTTGCGCGCGTCGATCAATGGCGCCCTCACTTTGCTTGAGCAGGAACCGGATTTCACCGTCGACGAACGCTACTACTTTGATCGCCGCGAAGCTTCATGGGCTGAAGATACATCGGAACTCGACGAATTCTGGCGTACACGCATCAAAAACGACATGCTTAGCTTGATTTTAACGGGCAAGGAATGGAAAGAAGCAAGCGAGATTCTGAACAAGCGCTACAGCCGAGTGCTTAAACGCACCGATCAGCTTAACAGCGACGAAGTTTTTGAGAGCTTCATGAATGCGTACGCTGACACCCTGGATCCGCACTCCAATTACCTGTCGCCAAAGAATTCCGAAGAGTACCGGATTCAGATGAGCCTCTCGTACGACGGTGTCGGTGCGTCGCTGCAATTAACCGACGACTACGTGACAGTCATCGAGGTCATACCCGGTGGGCCGGCAGCAATTGATGGTCAATTGCAAAGGCAGGATCGAATTACGGGTGTCGGTCAGGGCGATGAACCCGAAGTCATTGATGTAGTTGGCTGGCGTTTGGATGACGTGGTGCAGCTCATACGGGGACCCGGCAATACCGTGGTGAGACTGCAGATTCTGCCTGCAGGAGCGGCACCTGGCGCTGACGAGCACATCATTGAACTCACACGCGACAAGGTGAAACTCGAGGCCCAGGCGGCGCAAAAGAACCTGATCGAAGTCGATCGTGCAGGCCGCAAAGTACCCGTAGGCGTCATCGACATACCAAGTTTTTACCAGGACTTTGAAGCCAAGACGTCCGGCGACAAGAACTTCACCAGTACCACACGCGACGTACGCCGCTTGATTGGGGAGCTGCGTAAAGATGGCATCGAAGGGCTGGTTCTCGATCTTCGCGGCAACGGTGGCGGTCATCTTTCGGAGGCCACTGCGCTGAGCGGATTATTTATCGACGATGGTCCGGTCGTGCAACTTAAGTATTCCAGTGGGCGCGTGGAAATCCTGCGAGACAAAGAACCCGGCATTGCCTGGGATGGCCCATTGGTCGTATTGGTCGACCGCTACAGCGCCTCGGCGTCCGAGATTCTTGCAGCCGCTATTCAGGATTACGGTCGCGGCCTGGTTATCGGTCAACGCACTTATGGCAAGGGATCGGTGCAAAATCTTTATAACCTGAATCGATATTCCGCACGCCCCGGTCACGATGAATTCGGGCAATTGACTGTGACTATCGGCAAGTACTATCGGGTCAACGGTGGCAGCACACAGCATCGTGGCGTTTTGCCAGATATCGAATTTCCTTCCGCCGTGGACACCGAGCAAGTCGGTGAATCGGCCAGGGAAACCGCCCTGCCCTGGGATGAGATTCGCGCAACCCGTTTCGACTTGTTTGGAGAGACCACCGATGGATTGTTGCCGACGTTGATCAGCCAACATGCCCAACGTGCTGACAATAGCCCGGATTATCGCTACCTGCTCAGCTCTATCGAACGCGTAAAAGATGCCGGCGATAAATCAGTCTCCTTGCACCTGGTGGAACGTCAGAAAGAACGTGAGGACCAGCAAAACGAGCGGCTGACCCTGGAAAACTCGCGCCGCGCCGCGCTGGGTCTGGAACCTCTGGCCACGCCAGAAGAACTCGAAGACGTCGAGCCGGTTGATGTCCTTTTGCGCGAAACCGCCGAAATCGTCGCCGATATCGTGGCCGGACCGGTCATCGCCAATCGTGACGATACCCCCAGCCTCATCGAAAGTAACTGATTTAACTAAATTTATTTGCCCGGTCTCGGTCTGAGACCGGATCTGTTGCGCTTCGGCCCTTTAGTGTTATACTTGACTACAACACTATGACCCTTGTCTGTAAACTATTGTGAGCAAAACCGTCAGTTGAGCCATCTGAGCATAGGGGCGACACTCGAAGGATGGGGTACCGGGGAATATGAGCACGACACGAAGATTTGACACGCGACCAGTGACGCTAATGATTATGGTAATTGTCCTGGTCTCGTTGACCGCATGCGATGCGATATCAGGCGCAAAAAACAAGGCGGAAGACGAAGAAGAAACCACGCCAATTCCAGTTGAGACACGACTGGTTGAACGCGGCCAGATCACCGCAATTTATTCCGGTACTGCCGCACTGGAAGTCGACGCCGAGGCCGATGTCAGTTCCAAGGTTGCCGGCGAGATAATCGAGTTGCTGGTTGAGGAAGGCGATAGTGTCACCTCCGGCCAGGTACTTGCACGTCTCGACGGAGAACGCCTCAGGCTGGAACTGGAAAGACAACGCGCCAACGTACGACGACTCGAACAGGACTATCGTCGAAATGTAGAACTGCACGACAAGGGACTGGTCAGTGCCGGTGCCTTTGAAGGCATGAAATATGAACTGGAATCGTTGCGCGCAGCGCTGCGTTTAGCCCAGTTGGAATTGGGCTATACGGAAATTAAAGCGCCTTTCGACGGCATTATCGCCGAGCGTTACGTCAAACGTGGCAACACGATCACGATTAGTCAGGCGCTGTTTAAGATTACTGATCTCGATCCATTACTTGCCTATCTGCACGTTCCCGAGAAAGAGTTCAACAAGCTCAAGGCGGGACAGCAGGCCGTTGTGGAAGCCGATGCCCTGACTGGGCAGATGTACTCGGGAGAAATCGCCAGAATCAGCCCGGTTGTAGACGCAGATACCGGAACTTTCAAGGTGACTGTGGAAGTAGTCGATGCCGCTGGTGATCTCAAACCGGGCATGTTCGGCCGGGTCAGTGTCATATACGATACACGCGACAACAGCATGCTGGTACCGCGTTCGGCACTCGTTGATACCGATTCGGATGCCGCGGTTTTCATCGTTGAAGACGGCGTTGCCCGGCGGCGCCCGGTGATCGTAGGGTATTCCAGCGGAGCGAATGTTGAAGTACTCGACGGATTGTCGGGCCAGGAACAGGTTGTTGTAATCGGTCAGAATACAATCAAGGACGGCGGTAAAGTCCGCGTGATCGGTGCTGAACCGCCCGACTCGCGAACAGCTGTAGAAGAACCCCCGATTATTGATCCCGCCGGCTAGACGCTGTCATGGGATTAATCGAGCTCGCAACGGATCGTCGCATTACGATCCTGATGTTTACACTGGCCATTACCCTGTTTGGCATCGTTTCGCTAACACGGCTAAAAGTCAATTTGCTGCCAGATTTGGCGCATCCAACTATCACGGTGCGCACTGAGTTGAGCGGCACTGCTCCGCTGGAAATAGAGAACCTGATCACAAAGCCGGTCGAAGAAGCTGTCGGCATTATCAAAAACGTCCAGCGGGTACGCTCTGTATCACGCTCCGGTCAGTCCGATGTCATTATCGAATTTCTCTGGGGCACCGACATGGACATCGCCAGTGTCGATGTACGCGAGAAACTGGATCTGATCGAGCTGCCACTGGAAGCAGTGCGGCCCATTCTGCTGCGTTTCGACCCATCCAACGAACCGATCGTGCGGCTGGCCCTGCTACAAGAGAAATCAACTGAGACAGAAGCTTTACGAGTCGCACAACTGAAAGCACTCCGGCGCTATGCCGAAGAACAGTTGAAAAACGAGATAGAGGCGATTGAGGGCACCGCGGCGGTCAAAATTAGTGGCGGCCTGGAAGATGAAATTCGCATCTTGGTTGATCAGCAGCGCCTGGCAAAGCTCGGTATACCCATAAGCGTCGTTGCCCAGCGAATTCGCGGCGAAAATGTCAATCTCGCCGGTGGGCGGCTGGAACAGGGATCACAACGTTTTCTGGTCCGAACGATCAACGAGTTTCAATCGATCGACGCAATAGCCAATGCCATTGTTGCATCACCGGATGGGCAACCGGTCTACTTGCGTGATATCGCGACTGTCGAGCGCGGATACAAGGAAAGACAGGCGATTACGCGGGTTCGTGGCATAGAGTCGGTAGAACTGGCGGTCTACAAGGAAGGCGATGCAAACACAGTACAAGTCGCACGACGTATAAAGCCACGACTGGAGAAAATTAAGGAATCGCTACCAGAGGGCGTCGAGTTACAGGAAATCTACGACCAGTCTCTTTTTATCTCGCAGGCCATCAATCAGGTTCTTTCGGCCGCCCTGCTCGGTGGCTTGCTTGCCGTAATCGTGCTGTACAGCTTCTTACGTGATGTGCGGGCAACGCTGATCATCGGTGCCGCTATCCCGGTGTCTGTAATAGGCACGTTTGTCCTGATGTATGCAAGCGATTTGACGCTCAATATCATGTCGCTTGGTGGTATCGCACTTGCCGTTGGACTACTCGTCGACAACGCCATCGTAGTGCTGGAAAACATTGTCAGAAAGCGCGAGGCTGGCGCCGATGTCTTGCAAGCCGCTCGCACGGGTACCAAGGAAGTAACGTCAGCCATCATCGCGGCAACGCTGACAACCGTTGCCGTGTTCTTTCCTATGGTCTTTGTACACGGCATAGCCGGCCAGTTATTTCGTGACCAGTCTTTAACCGTTACGTTTGCGTTACTGTTTTCCCTTCTGGTCGCGCTGACGCTAATTCCGATGATGGCGGCCTGGCGTGCTGGACATCACTTCTCCGATTCACAAGACAGCCGGCCGCCTGCTTTGTTTACCCGGATCATCGCCTCTCTTGTGCGATTCGTATTCATTGCGTTCGCACTTCTGGGAAAACTCCTGCGGCTTCTGATCACGCCGATTGTCATTGTCTTTCAGGGCATCAATGTCTTTGCCAGGAAGACTTACCCGCCATTACTGGCCTGGGCCCTGCGTAATCGCCTGATCGTTGTAGTCGTAGCAACGGCTATCTTTATTGCAACGATGTCGCTCGTTCCGAGGCTCGGAACAGAGCTTATCCCGCAACTGTCTCAGGGCGAATTCAGTGTTGATCTGCGACTGGCACCCGGATCACCCTTGGACAGCACCGATGACATGATCCAGCGTGCACAACAGACGACGCAGGGCCTCGATGAAGTCGAGCTGACTTTCTCGGTTGCCGGAACCGGCAATCGCCTGGATGCCAGCCCGGTCGACGCCGGTGAAAACAGCGGTTCGCTCAACGTTCAGCTTAAACCCGATGCAAGCCGTGCCCAAGAGACACAAGTCATGAACGCGATGCGTTCCGAACTGGATGGACTGGCCGGATTGCAATACGAGTTCCGGCGCCCGGAATTGTTCAGTTTCGCCAATCCGCTGGAGGTTGAGATCAGTGGCTATGATCTTGAGTCTCTGGAGGCAGTCAGTCAGCGCATATACGATGCGATGACACAATCGGGGCGTTTTACCGATCTGCGCACTTCTTCTGAGACAGGCAATCCGGAAGTGCAGATATTGTTTGACCAGGAACGCGCAGCCAAGCTTGGATTATCAGTCAGAGACATTGCGGACCGCGTGGTATCAAAGGTACGTGGTGAACTGGCCACGCGTTACACCTGGCGTGATCGCAAAATAGACGTACTGATTCGTAGCGTTGACGAACGCGACGCGTCTCTGGACGACGTGCGTCGTCTAATCGTCAATCCGCAGAGCGACCGGCCGGTTACGTTGGACGCAGTAGCCGATATTGTCATTGCCCGTGGCCCAACCGAAATTCGCAGAATCGATCAGGAAAGGGTAATCCTGATTTCGGCAGACACCAGCTATGGCGATCTTGGTAGCGCCGTCGCCGAAGTCGAGCAAATTCTTGCCGCTACGCCGATGCCAGCGGAGATCGGCGCGAGGGTAGCGGGACAAAACAGCGATATGGAGGAATCCTTCCAGTCGATGCGATTCGCATTGCTACTGGCGGTATTCCTCGTGTACCTGGTCATGGCTGCACAGTTCGAGTCGATTATTCATCCATTTGTCATACTGCTGACCATTCCTCTTGCATTGGTCGGTGCCGTACTGGCCCTAACTATTACGAACGCACCGATCAACGTCGTGGTGTTGATCGGCGTAATCATGTTGGCGGGAATTGTCGTGAACAATGGTATTGTGCTGATCGACCTGGTCAACCAACTACGCCTGCGCGGCGCAAGCAAACTGGACGCGCTAATGGAGGCCGGTCAGGCACGTTTGCGACCCATCCTGATGACCACTTTAACCACCGTCCTCGGCCTGCTACCGATGGCTATCGGTTTTGGCGAGGGCGCTGAAGTCCGGGCACCCATGGCAATTACCGTGATCGGCGGCCTGTTGGTCTCGACCGGACTGACATTGCTAGTCATCCCGGTCGTCTACTCGCTACTCGACCGCAAAACCGCACGTTATAGCAATCCCGAACTGGGTACCGCTCAAACAGAGGCCGCGCGGTGAGACATACCGCGCTCGCGCTCCGGCGACCCGTGGGCACCGTGATGGTGTTTCTGGCACTTGCCGTGGTCGGCGTTATTGGCTCGCGTCTGCTACCACTGGAAGAATTCCCGGATATTGAGTTCCCCGGAATCTTTGTACAAATTCCCTACCCCGGTGCGACCGCCGAAGAAATCGAACGCGAGATCACGAGACCCGTGGAAGAGGCGCTGGCAACACTAAGCGGAATCGAGCAGATCCGGTCACGTACCAGTGAAGGCCAGACCCAGATTTTTGTGCAATTTGGTTGGGACAGAGAGGTCTCCGCAAAAGGTATTGAAGCACGCGCCAAAGTCGATGCGATACGTGGCCAGCTACCAGACGATGTACGCCGAATTTTTGTCTTTACTGGTAGTTTCGGCGATCAACCGATCCTCGTACTACGTATTTCCAGTGACACACGCGATCTGGAAGATTCCTATGACATGTTGGATCGATTGCTCAAACGACGTATTGAACGGGTCGAAGGTGTATCCCGCGTACAGCTCGAAGGTGTGTCGCCGCAGGAAATCCGAATTCTGCTGGATGGCAATCGTATCGCTGCACACGGCATCAACGTACGAGAATTGCGTGACCGGCTTGAAAAGAGCAACTTTGCAGTAAGCGCGGGACGGATTACTGACTCCGGTCAACGTTTCAGCATCCGCCCACGCGGTGAATTTCAATCCATGGACGAGATTCGAGACCTGGTTATCGACGACCAGGGCTTACGTGTGCGCGACATAGCCACTGTCTCCCTACACACACCAGACCGCAATTTTGGCCGGCACCTGGATAAAGCCTACGCAATCGGAATCAGTGTCTTCAAGACTACTGGTGCCAACATGGTCGAAATTGCCGATCGGGTCATGGAAGAAGTTGAGGAAGCAAAATCTCTGCCGCAAATGCGTGGCGTAAATATTTTCACCCTCGACAATAAGGCCGACGGCGTGCGTACATCGCTACGCGACCTGCTCAATGCAGGAATGATTGGCATGGTACTCGCCATTATCGTTCTTTATTCCTTTCTACGGCACTGGACTACGACACTAATCGTCACCCTGTCTGTACCTTTCTCACTTCTCATTGCACTCGCTGTAATGTATTTCGCCGGCCTGACTCTGAATATTCTGTCGATGATGGGGCTGATGCTGGGTGTCGGTATGCTGGTGGATAATGCGGTCGTCGTTACCGAAAGTATTTTCCGCTATCGCCAGCTGCATCCCAACGACCCGTACAAGGCCACGCTGATGGGTGTCAAGGAAGTCGGCGTGGCGGTCATGGCCGGGACGGCAACTTCGATAATAGTATTTGTTCCCGTAATGTTTGGGGTCAGAACCGATATCACGGTATTCCTGACCCATGTTGCTATTACGATTTCGGTGGCAATGTTCGCCTCATTGGTGATTGCTCAAACGCTGGTTCCGATGCTCGCGGCCCGGGTATCGTCCCCGCCCGTACCCCGTACCGGGTCTGTAATGGCGCGTCTGTCGACTTGGTATGCCAATTTGCTGGACTGGACGCTCTTACATCGCTGGTGGAGTCTGCTGGGGATTGTCTTTATCGTCGCAAGCGGCGCCGCGATAATCGGACTCAGCATCGCCTTCCCCGGCAAACTGGTTGAATTCGAAACATTCCCGCAGGCAGCCGCGCGGCGTCTGTTCCTACCGTTCCATATTGAAGGTCAGCACCCGCTCGAGCAGGTTGAGGCCGCGGTGACCCGTATGGAAGATTTTTTGTACGACAACCGTGAGGAACTGGACATCGTTGCCGTGTACAGCTATTTCGAACCCGGCCGGGCAGAATCGACCATATTACTAACTGAACGCGAAGAACAAACAAAGTCTACTGCGGACGTCATTAGTTTTGTCGAAGACAACATGCCAGAGATCATTATTGGCGAACCCAGCTTCGATTTTGAACAGGAAGGCGGTGGCGAGGGCTTCAGCGTACAAATCAGTGGTGACTCCACAGAAGAGCTCGCGTCAATTGCAAAGGATGTCACCCGAACTTTGGGAACTATTGACGGATTGGATAGCTTACGAGCCGATGCGGCAAACGGCGAAAGCGAGGTGCAGGTCATCGTTGACCGCGAACGAGCCAGTCAATTCGGTCTGACCACCGGCGAGGTCGCGGCTTCCGTCGCGATTGCAATGCGTGGTGACAACCTGCGTGAATTCCGTGGTGAGACTGGCGAAATCAATGTTCGTCTGGCATTTCGTGCCAGCGATCGGCAGACCTTGGAAGATCTTGCAAACCTGACGCTGTTTAGCAACACCGGGCAGCGCATGACACTAGGCAGTGTCGCCTCTTTTCATATCACTCGTGGACAACGACAGATTAGCCGCGTCGATCGTGAGACCGCTGTCGTTATCACCGGAAACATGACTGACGTCACCATGGACGAAGTAAAGCCTCAGGTAAAAGCACTGATGGAAGACTTCGAACTTCCTCCGGGGTACTCCTGGAAGTTCGGTCGTGGCTTTGACCGCCAGGACGAAACGCAACAGATTATGGCTGTCAATATTCTATTGGGAATCATGCTGATATTTATTGTTATGGCTGCCTTGTTCGAGTCATCGCTTTATCCATTTTCGATTGTCAGCTCAATCGTTTTATCCATATTCGGCGTGTTCTGGTTTTTTCTGTTCACCGGAACGACGTTTTCTTTCATGGCATCGATAGGAATTATGATTCTTATCGGTGTCGTGGTTAACAACGGTATTGTTCTGATAGATCACGTCAACAATTTACGACGCCATGGTATGCCTCGTCATGAGGCGATTTTGCAGGGTGGTCGCGATCGGCTGCGACCGATCCTCATGACTGTTGCCACTACTATTTTGGGATTGGTGCCGCTGGCAGTCGGCCATACCCAGATCGGTGGCGGTGGCCCGCCCTACTATCCGATGGCACGCGCCATAATCGGCGGTCTGGCCTTTTCAACCATCACGTCGCTGCTGGTCGTCCCAACGGTATATGTTTGGTTTGATGAACTCGCTCGCTGGTGGCGCAAGGTCGTGCACACGGCCCGGAAATCCGCTTCAGTCTCAACCTGAGACTACTGCATCAATAATTTCTGCGTATCCCAGTAGTCGTCCACCAGGATATTAACGTCCAGTGGGATTGTTGAGACGCCACGACCCGCAGCAAAGCCAGGCAGAGATGTAGCCAGTTTGGCCAAAGTCAATGCTTCCGGAACGGTATCGGTATCGCTCTTGTATGCTACTTGTGTGCGCAGCAATTCTGTCCGCGCCCGCAATTCGTCTGCATAGTTACGATCAGACATTAGCAGACCGCCGAGTTCTTTCACTTTCGCCATCAGGAAATCGCAGTCAGAGCGACCGCCGTAGTCTACATCCGCTACCTTCTTGATGTTGGCCGAACGGGCAAGCGTCGCAACGGAGCTATCCATTAGCTGTACAAACAGATGTTGGGCCAAAGCAATCATCGCCAGATTGATTGCGCGTTTACCATCGATGCCTAAACCGGAATAATCAGGCCAGGGCTCGCTTTCGATCTTGATTCGACGATCAAATAGCTCCTCGAGCCTTGCACGAATGCCGGTGAGCTGCACTTTGCGCTCGTCAATTTCGACCTGCGCCTTGCGACGCTTGAAGTAATTCCAAAAACCGTTCATGCCTTCGCGCTGACGTTCGTGGCCCGCGATCAGGTTTTTCATATCGTCGGCTTCTGCTTTAACAGATACGATTCTGCCGCTCAATTCAGTCAGGCGTTTTTGGCGTTCCTGATTGAATTCCATAATCTGGCGTTTGCGCTCGCGATCTTGTTGCTGCTTCTTCAGCTGACTGCTGAATTTTGCCAGTTGCTTGTGGCATAGCCGCCAAAGAGCCTGCAGTTGATAATAAACGATGGCCTTGAACCCGGAGTCCGGATCCGCCAACATCTTCTCCATATTGCGTATCTGTTTTTTGACCGCTTCTGTCTTTTTTTCCTCTTCACGCAGCCGTTCGATGAGATGATCCCGGTCGTGACGCAGATTGGAAAACTCTTTTTTTAGTTCCGCACGATTCCAGAACAGATTGAGAAGGCGCTCTTCTTCTGCCGAATCCGGTGTAGCCGACGTGTCGGACGCGCTCCAACCTGACATGATCTGACTAATCCCCATGGACGGCTCCTAAATAATCTGGAGCGTCAGTCAGCCGTCCTCGAATGAATGCCCCTGGTCGGCACAGTACTCTAGCCACTTGTTCAGCATCATATTGCGATTCCATCGCCGCTGCAGCTCGGTGCCGTTGCCGGTTGCGAATGGTTGCAGCGCTGCGTGCCGGTGATTGTCGGTGCACGCCATCGCTTCCGCAAGACACGCATCGTGATACAGGCGTACCTGCAAATCGGGATCTGCGATCGGCGTAAGCCCATCTTTGAAATAGTATGTGAGCGTGACGGTTGTTGTGTACCGCTCGATTTTTTCTACTCGCAAAAACAGCGGTATATCCGCCGGCACACGGGAGACCAGACTGGTGCCAGCTGGCGGAAATTCGGGCAGCAGCCATCCCAGCCGGATGAAGTTGCTCTCGTAGAGCGTCATCAAGCCCGCGAAGCTGACCGGCCGCGCTGGTTTTGGCAACACGACAACACTGTCGGTCTGCCGTTCGATTGATCTTTGTAAGGTCATCAAAAATCACTATACCACACGCCCACTCGTGCGAATCCAACCCAAACGGTTGCCGATTAATGCTGAGCTATGACAGAATAAAATACTGAGACGGGGTTCACACTACTCTGGCGTTAGCGGCTGTCTCCCCGATCGATACTCATGGTATCGAGTATCGTGCTGGATATCTCTTCTATAGAACTGTCCGTTGTATCGGCATATGAAATGCCGTGACGCCGAAACATGGCCATCGCCTCGCGCAGTTCAAAACTGATTTGCTGTGCTGAAGCATAGCGACTGTCTGGACGACGTTCGAGCCTGATTCGGCGCAGTTGCTCGGCCGTAATCGTAAGACCGAAAACTTTCTTCCGGTTTTTCAAAAGTGCCTCGGGCGGATGTGGTTTTTCAAAATCCTCATCCGTTAACGGATAGTTAGCCGCAAAAACACCATAATGCAACGCCAGATAAAGGCATGTCGGTGTCTTGCCCGTGCGCGACACTCCGGTCAATATGACATCGGCCTGATCGTAGCTACGCAAGCCAATGCCGTCATCTGTGGACAACGCATAATTCATTGCGTCGATCCGGCGCTGGTACGACTGATCGCTGGAAACGCCCTGTTTGCGCCCGACAGTATGAGACGAGCTGGTGTCGAATTCCTTTTCGAGTGGGCCGATAAATGCGTCGAAGAAATCAATAAACAACGCACCGCTGTCGCGGATCAGTTCACCCAGTTCACGCTCTGCAAACGTGGCAAAAACTACCGGTCTACGGCCTTCTACCTGTGCGGTCAGCTTGATTCTGCGCACAGCTTCCTTTGCCTTGTCAACGCTGGAGATAAATGGCAAAGTCACTTGCCGAAAACTTACCGTTCCGAATTGGGCCAGCAAACTGCGACCAAGTGTTTCCGCGGTAATACCGGTCTGATCAGAGACGAAGAAAACTGTTCGCTGGTTCATGATGTGTGTATCACGGTGTGTCTGCCTGGCATCATTTAGTGGGGTTATTCCTTGAAGGATTACATCATACCCTTTGAAAGACTCGGGATGGATGATGTCTCCCGAGTCGGCGGCAAGAACGCCTCGCTCGGTGAAATGATTTCAGGCCTGACGAGTGCCGGCGTTCAGGTTCCGGCAGGATTTGCTACGACTGCAGATGCGTTCAGAGATTTCCTGGCAACCGATAAATTGGATCAACGCATAAACGGGCGACTTAAAAAGCTCGATGTGGACAATATCGATGAGCTTACGGCAGTTGGAAAGGAAATTCGCGGCTGGATCCTGGCTGCACAGCTACCAGATCGGCTCGACAAGGAAATCGCAAAAGCCTGGGAGACGCTGACCGGGGGAACAGCCTCTGTCGCTGTACGCTCCTCGGCAACAGCGGAAGATTTGCCAGAGGCGTCATTTGCCGGGCAACAGGAAACCTATCTCAATGTGAGCGGACTGGACAACGTCCTGCTAGCAGTTAAGAAAGTATTTGCATCGTTGTACAACGATCGCGCCATTTCTTACCGCGTGCATCAGGGCTTCGAGCATCATGATGTATCGCTGTCGGCTGGCATACAAAAAATGGCGCGCAGCGACCTGGGCGCTAGTGGCGTGATGTTCACATTGGACACGGAATCGGGTTTCCGTGATGCCGTCTTTATCACGTCAGCGTATGGCCTGGGCGAAACAGTTGTCCAGGGAGCCGTAAACCCGGACGAATTCTATGTCTACAAGCCATCGGTGCGTAAGAAATGTCCGGCCATACTGCGTCGCAGCCTGGGGCAGAAAGCCATACGCATGATCTATGACGATGCTGGCAGTGACGCTGTAAAGACAATCGATGTTCCTGAAGCAGAGCGACAACAGTTTTCCATTAGTGACGACGAAGTTCAGGAACTCGCCCACCTGGCAATAATTATCGAGGACCACTACCAGCGCCCGATGGACATCGAATGGGCACGCGATGGAAATGACGGTCAGCTCTATATCGTGCAGGCCAGACCGGAAACAGTGCGCAGCCGCAACGAGGGACAGATCCTGGAACGATACACCCTCAATCAGAAAGGAAAACTACTAACAACCGGGCGCAGCATCGGTCATCGTATCGGCAAGGGTGTGGCACGTATCGTGTGCGGACCCACTGAAATGACCCACGTGCAGCCGGGTGATGTGCTGGTCACAGACATGACCGATCCGGACTGGGAACCGGTGATGAAGCGCGCAGCTGCGATCGTGACCAATCGTGGGGGCCGTACCTGTCATGCCGCTATTATTGCGCGAGAACTCGGTATACCAGCAGTAGTTGGAACCGGCGACGGAACTGACCGAATTGACGACAACAGCGAAGTCACTGTTTCGTGTGCCGAAGGTGATACCGGCAAAGTCTATGCCGGCGAACTGAGCTTCGAACACAAAGAAATCAAGCTGGATGAACTGCCGGAGATACCGATCAAGATAATGATGAATGTCGGAAATCCGGATCGCGCATTCGATTTTGCCTCATTGCCGCATGATGGCATTGGGTTGGCACGCCTGGAATTCATTATTAATCGTATGATCGGTGTACACCCCAAGGCGCTGCTCGAATTTGACCAACTCGATGATGAATTAAAATCGACAGTGGCTCAGCAGATCGCAGGCTATCCTGATCCGGTCAGTTTTTTTATCGATCGCTTAACCGAAGGCGTCGCAACGATTGTTGCCGCATTTGCGCCGGAACCGGTTATCGTTCGTCTATCTGATTTCAAGTCCAACGAATACGCCAACCTGATCGGTGGCACAAAATATGAACCAAAGGAAGAAAACCCCATGCTGGGTTTTCGCGGGGCATCTCGTTATGTCGACAGCTCATTTGCCGACTGCTTCCGACTCGAATGCCGTGCTATGCGCAAAGTTCGTGAGGAAATGCAGCTGAGGAACCTCCAGATCATGGTTCCCTTTGTGCGGACCGTCGCCGAAGGACAGGCCGTAATCGATGCGCTGGCAGAAAATGGTTTGCGTCGCGGTGAAAATGGACTGAAATTGATCATGATGTGTGAGTTGCCCTCCAACGCTCTATTGGCCGATCAATTTCTGGATCTGTTCGATGGTTTTTCCATTGGCTCGAACGACCTGACGCAACTGACACTGGGGCTCGATCGGGATTCGGGGCTGGTTGCGGAACTGTTCGATGAACGTGACGCTGCGGTCAAGATGCTGATCAACATGGCCATAACGGCGTGCAGGAAAAGGAACAAGTACATCGGCATCTGTGGGCAGGGACCCTCTGATTATCCGGATCTGGCGGAGTGGCTAATGCAACAGGGCATTGAAAGCATGTCGCTCAACCCGGATACCGTCATCCAGACCCGATTGCAACTCGCCGGGATCAAAACCGACTGAAATGGCCGACGACGACAAAGAAAATGAAGACGCAATGCCTCATCATACGGGTCGCTGGCAACTGATCCGGGATGCCACCGTATTTCAGTTCAAGTTGCTGGCCGATGGATTGCGCGATCTCGTTTTTGCCCCGGTGTCACTGGTGATGGCGATCATCGATCTAATTACCGGTGGCGATCGTTTCTATAATCTTCTGTCGCTGGGTCGTCGCACCGACCACTGGATCAATTTGTTCGGAAAATATGGCGGTCGCGGTCGCGGCATCGACGAAGCAGTCAACAAGGTTGAGTCCATCCTTGCCGACCAGTATCAAAAAGGCGGTATCACCGCATCGGCGAAAAAGACTGTGGACCGGGCATTGGACAGACTCGCCAGCGAACAAGGAGAAGATCAGGACTAATCCTTGCTCAGATGCTGCAGGTCGGCCGCATTGGCCTCCCAATTCTGGCCATCAAAGCTCTCGATGCGAAACGTCGCGCCAGTATCGCCCTCCAGACAACGTACGTTGATGCTGAATCCATCCGGGTTTGAACGCGGAACATAAAAAGACTTGATGCCACAAGTCTTACAAAAATAATGTTGTGCCGCACCGGTGTTGAATCGATAAGTAACCAGATTTTCCTGACCGGCAAGCAATCTGAACCGTGCTTGCGGAACGATCAGGTGCAGGTACCCCGTCATCGTGCAAATCGAACAATTGCAGGCCTGCACGACAGCATCTCGTGGTGCATCCGCTTCAAAACGCACGGCACCACAATGACAACCACCACGATGAGTCGTCAGGTCACTCAGGGTTCGCCCTCCTCGTCTTGCAGTTCCGGCATATTTGTATTCGGTAGCTCATAACCGGCCAGCTGCAGACGCCAGACCTGGTCGCACGCTGTCTTGCCACAACCGGGATAGTCGTCCACATCGCGGCTAAAACCGAAGCGTTCATACAGGGCAATTGCCGTTTTGAGCACCGTGGCTGTTTCCAGCACGATCTCGCGAAATCCGGCCTGCTGTGCGCGCTCGATACTCCGGGCAAGCAGCGCTTTGCCGAGACCGGCACCACGCATATCGGCGCGCAAATACATTTTGCGCAGCTCAATACTATCGTCGCCGACCGGATACATACCGACCGTCCCGACCAGCGAGCCGTCGCGGGTGAGCAACTCCAGCCAGCCACCCCGATCGGTGTAGCTGGCCTCTATCTCGTAGAGATCTGAATCGGCC
Organism: Gammaproteobacteria bacterium; assembly: GCA_029862165.1. Lineage (GTDB taxonomy): Bacteria > Pseudomonadota > Gammaproteobacteria > Steroidobacterales > JABDKV01 > JABDJB01. Next base: position 17,384 of record JAOTXU010000021.1, on the reverse strand, counting down.
CCGTCGGGCACCACACCCAGACCAAACTCCTCCATTACGGGGAATACCAGCCCGCGGACAGCCTCAGCGTCGGCGTCAGTCGCGGCCCGGACCTCAAATGGCGAAATAGTCATCGTAATTGCAACCTTTGCAGCCTCATATGATCTCACAAGAAACCAGCAAACGCTGCGGCTGAACGGCCGGGATAAGGCTACAATGCTCGGCTACGCATAGGGGATCTGCTTTGAATCTGACTCGTACAGCTCTGTCGAATCCGGTCGCGGTAATTGCCGCGGTCCTGCTCGTGCTGCTGTTTGGCACCATTAGTCTGCTACGTCTGCCGATTCAGATGATTCCCAACATTGAACAACCGATCATCCAGATCAATACGGGCTGGCGTGCTGCGGCACCCGAGGAAGTCGAAGCCGAGATTCTCGAACCCCAGGAAGATGCACTGCGTGGCTTACCCGGTGCACGCAAAATGGAGGCAAGTGCATCGAGTGGCTTCGCCACCATTTCGATCACCTTCAATGTGGATATGGAACTTGAGCGAGCACTGATTGAAGTGATGAACCGTCTCAATCGTGTCGCCAACTATCCACCGGACGTGACCGAACCGGTGATATATGCCGGTCGCGGACAATTTGGGTCTGCTATTGCATGGTTTGCCGTGCGCCCAATACCCGGACGCGACGATATCGACATGGCCGCCGAACAGGACTTTGTGGAAGAGACCATTCAGCCGCGTGTCGAGCGGGTGGCGGGCATCGCCAATTCGGATATCTACGGCGGTCGCGCCAGTGAGATTCGCATTACCTTCGATCCCTACCGTGCCGCGGCATACAACATCGATATCCCGACACTGGCCAACCTGACCGGCAACAATATCGATATCTCCGCCGGTTCGAGCGAAGTCGGTCGGCGCAATTACACTGTTCGTTATGCCGGCAAGTATGCGTTGGCGGAATTTTCCAACATGGTTCTGGCATGGCGAGATGGCAGCCCGGTGCGGCTGCGCGATATCGCCACGGTAGAACGCACCCTGGTCGATCGCGGTGGAATTCTGAGTCAAAACGGTGGTGCTTCGATTGCCTTCAACGCGCAGGCCGAGGTCGGCGTCAATGTCCTCTCAGTCATGGAAGAGTTGAAAGCAGCGGTGGCTGAACTGAACGAGGGCCCGGTGCAGCGGGCCGGGATGAGAATACAGCAGGTCTACGACGAGACCATATATATCAACGATTCCATTGGGATGTTGCGCACCAACTTACTGATCGGCATCGCACTGGCGATATCGATCCTGTGGTGGTTCATGCGTAAGTTCAGAGCAACGCTGGTTGTTGCCCTGGCGATCCCTATTTCCTTGTTTGTCGCGTTTACGGCCTTAGGCGTCGGTGGGCGTACACTCAATATTATCTCGCTGGCCGGACTGGCCTTTGCCATGGGCATGGTGCTCGATGCCGCGATCATCGTTTTGGAAAACATCGTAAGACTGCGCGAGAAAGGCGAATCCAGCGAGGCCGCTGCAGAGGACGGTGCGACACAAGTGTGGGGCGCCCTGCTCGCCTCGACTGCAACCACGGTCGCTATATTTTTGCCCATTATTTTTCTAAAGGATATATCCGGCCAACTGTTCGCCGATCTGGCATTTACGCTGGCCACGGCAGTCATCATCTCACTGATTATCGCGGTAACCGTCGTTCCCACTGCTGCCAGGACCTGGTTGCGTAATGTCGAACTCAAGGACCCGCATACCAATTGGTGGGAAAATGGCACTGACCTACTGATGTCACTTACCGCGACGCCGGCAAAACGGACCATGTGGTTCGTTGGCCTGTTCACGCTCGCGGTGGGTTTGAGTTTGGCACTGCTACCAAAACCCGACTACCTGCCAACGGGTAAACAGAATTTTGTATTCGGCTTTATTATCCCACCACCCGGACAAAGTATAGACACCGCTGAAGCTGAGTTCACCAAGGTCGTTGACAGCAGACTGTTGCCTTATATCAACGGCGAAAAAGATCCAAAGATGGACATGTACTTTCTAGGCATATTTGGACGATTTGGTTTTATGGGCGCACGCGTAACGCAGCCATGTCAGCTACCGGAAGAAGAAGATCGCATACCTGTAATTACGAGCATCGGCCGCTCGTTGTGTCAGTTTGGACAAATATTCAGGGACGATCCGGTCGAACAAACACTCGGCGTGCTAAACGGAGAGGTACTTCGCGGTTTTCCCGACACTATGGCGTTCGCCTCTAGGCGCGGAATTTTTGCCAACGTCGGTGCCGGACGCGGCATCGAGCTGAACATCCAAAGCCGCGATCTCGATGCGATGATGGCTGCGGCACAGGCTGGTTTCGGCGCGACAATGCAGGCGCTGCCAACGGCGCAGGTGCGACCGGATCCCGGTCTGGAATTGGCCGAACCTGAGCTGCGCTTTGAACCCAATGAAAGGTTAATCGCCGAAGCTGGTTGGAACCGGCAAACCATGGCGCGGGTTATCCGCGCGGTCGGTGATGGACTTTATGTCGGCGATTACTTCGATGGCGACCGGCGTCGTGACATTATCCTGCGTGCGGCGCCCTGGATTACACCCGAGGAACTGGCAGCGATGCCACTGGCCACGCCGGAACTCGGTGTTGTGCCGCTTAGCCAGCTGGTGTCTATGAACCGTACCGTCGGTCCGGACCAGATACGCCGGGTCGATCGCAGTCGGGCCATCACGCTGCAGATTACGCCACCGCAAGATCTTTCGTTACAGGAAACCATTGAAAAACTACGCACAGAGGTCGAACCGGCAATCCTGTCGCAACTCCCCGAAGACGGCCAAGTCAGCTACTACGGTAGTGCGGATAATCTCCGTATCGCATTATCGAACATGCGCGACAGCTTGCTGTTGGCCGTTGCCATTCTTTATCTCCTCGTTTGTGCTTTGTTCCGTTCCTTTAAAGACGGGTTCCTGGTCGTCCTGGCCCTTCCGCTGGCGACTGTTGGCGGGGTGTTGGGATTACAGTTGACCAACCTGCTGACGTTTCAGCCGATGGATTTGTTGACAATGATCGGCTTCATCACCCTGCTGGGACTGGTGGTCAACAACGCCATCTTATTGGTGCACCAGACTCGGGCATTTGAACGCCAAGGCAAATCACGCGACGACGCAGTGCGCGGTGCAGTGAGAATACGTCTACGACCGATCCTCATGAGCACCCTGACCAGCCTGTTTGGCATGCTGCCGTTGTTACTGATTCCAGGACCAGGTACCGAGTTGTACCGCGGACTGGCGGCCGTTATTGTCGGCGGTCTCAGTGTAAGCACAGTGTTTACTTTGGTGCTGTTGCCCAGCCTCCTGCGCGCGACATTTATAGAAGATACACTGGGACGTCTGATCGGCCGCACACCCGCGCAGGCGGCCGCGGGTGCAGGCAGCGGCTATTCCGATCGACGGCGCGGAGACTGATTGATGAAGTTGTTTTTGAAAGCCATTTTTTGCGTGTGCAGCCTGACAGGGACGATTGCCCTGGCACAGGGCGGATTTCCAGCACCCGTTGAGGTGGCTACGGCAGAATTAACTCAACTCGCGCCACAGATCAAAGTGCCAGGCACGATACTCAGCCGCGATGATGCCCGCCTCGCTGCCGAAGTCGCCGGCAATTTCGTATCAATCGCCGAAGTTGGGACGCGTGTGGCCAAAGACGCGGTGCTTGCAAAAATCGAAGACGCCTTGCTGCTGCAACAACAGAAAGAGAACGAAGGGCTCGTCGCGAGCCAGAAAGCACGCATTGCATTTCTGGAACGTGAAGTCGAGCGTCTGCGTCGTCTGGCGGCACAAAATAACGCCGCACGCAGTCTGTTGGATCAGACTGAATCGGACCTCAGCGTTGCCCGCAGCGAACTGCGTGTGGCCAGCGCGCGACTGGCGCAAATCCAAATTGGTGTTTACAAGTCGTCTATACGGGCGCCTTTCGCCGGTCGCGTTACCGAACGTTTCATAAACCCTGGCGAGCGTGCCAGCGTCGGCGACGAGGTTGTGAGAGTCGTCAATCTGGACCGGCTGGAAGTGGTCGCCCGCGCGCCGTTGAACGCGGTGAGTTTTCTCAAGGAAGGTTCGACTATACCGGTAGCGAGCGAACGTCAGGCTGGCGATGGCACCATTCGCGCTATCGTGCCCTATGGCGACTCGCGCTCACACATGTTTGAAGTTCGCATCGATGTACCGGCCGCAGACTGGATCATCGGCGAAAGCGTACGCGTGCAGGTGCCAACCGCCACAGCACAGCAAGTCCTGGCGGTACCGCGTGATGCCTTGGTATTGCGCGCCGACGGCGCTGCGGTCTTTCGGGTAACCGGCGAAAATAAAGCCGAACGTATTTCCGTGCAGCCGGGCGTCGGTGACGGCGAACTGATCGCCATCATCGGCGACATCCAGGAAGGCGATACTGTCGTCATACGTGGCGCGGAAAGGTTACGTCCCGGTCAGGACGTCATGATCAACAATGGTGGTGCGCCGACTGCCGGTTCCAGCTCTGCCGCCGGTTCGTAATCAAAGCGGAGTTTGCCCCCCACCCTAGCCCTCCCCCCGGTGGGGGGAGGGAATAGATCCGATGATAATGCTAAAGGGACAGACCCCTTTGGGGTCTGTCCCTTTAGTTCTTGTGGGAGCGGCTTTAGCCGCGATTCCTTGCGGCTCTAAAGACGTTGCCAGATCAGGATACGGTTGTTGGCCGGCATGTCGTGATCGCTAACGCGGCTTAAGCCTCCGTCGTTGGCAAACTGATCAAGCTGGCGATCGTCACGAATGCCCATGTGTGCAGCGCGAGCGCGTAACTGATGATCGAATTGTGCATTGCTTTCGCTGGTGAATTCTCCGTCGCGATTGACGGGTCCATACAGCACAAAAAGACCGTGCGCCTCCAGTACTTCGGCGACGCCGGCAAACATATCCCGAACCTCGTCGATCGACATGATATGTGACGTGTTGGCAGTAAAGACAACGTCGTAGCTGCGGTCCAGCGGAAAGTTTTTGACATCAAGTTCACGCGGCACGTGGGCGTTTTTCAAACGTGATGCACGAACCCGAGCGGTGATACCTTCATGATGCTCGATAAGATCGCTGGTTTGCCAGTCCAGTTGCGGCAAGTGCTCGGCAAAAAAGACTGCGTGCTGGCCAATCCCGCTACCGATCTCCAACACATTGAGGCGTTTGGTCGGCAGTTCCTTTCGCAGCACCGCAAGGATGGGATCCTTGTTTTTTTCTGATGCTTCTGACCAGCCGGCTGTCATCGCGACGGGGATGAGTGCACGACGTGTGGGGCAAAAAGGTGTTGCCGATAATATTGCAGCTCACGGACTGAATCACGGATGTCATCCAGTGCCAGATGGGAGCTATCCTTCTTAAAACCGGCCGCGACATCGGGTGCCCAGCGTCGTGCCAGTTCCTTAAGTGTGCTGACATCCAGATTGCGGTAATGAAAAAACCGCTCCAGATCCGGCATCCAGCGAGCGAGAAAACGGCGATCCTGGCAGATGGAATTGCCACACATCGGTGATAGACCCGCTTCTGTGAAATCTGACAAAAACGCAATCGTCATATTTTCCGCTTCGTGTTCATCAATCTCACTGGCACGCACGCGCTTGATGAGGCCCGACTTGCCGTGCTGCCGGGTATTCCAGTCATCCATATCATCTAAAACTTCGTCACACTGATGAATGGCCATTACCGGGCCTTCGGCGAGAATATTCAAATGCCGATCGGTTACCAATGTCGCAAGCTCGATAACATAGTCGTTGAGCGGGTCCAGTCCGGTCATTTCCAGATCGATCCAGACGAGGTTTTCAGCCTGTTTTGGCATAGCGAATCGGGCTCCCTGTGGTTGCGACCGATTCTAACAGAGGCTAAGCTTTGACGCCCCGCGCAGGCAGTATCAGAAAAAACATGCATTCATTGACTATCGCATTCCTTGTGTTGCTACTTACCGGCACGGTGTTTCGTTTGTGGCTTGCGATGCGGCAAAAGGCCGCGGTCACCAGCCATCGGGCCGAGGTACCAAAGCCTTTTGATGAGACGATCTCACTCGAAGATCATCGCAAGGCCGCCGACTACACAGTGTCACGGGTACGCACCGGGATGCTTTCGGAAGTCATCGACACCGCCCTGCTGCTGGGCTGGACGCTAGCCGGCGGTCTGGCACTGCTCGATAGCGTTTGGCGTGGTGCCGCTCTGGGTCCGTTGCTGACAGGCGTTGCAGTGATTGTCAGCACGCTGATCATCATGTCGGTGCTGGAAATGCCGTTGTCAATCTACAGAACCTTTGGTTTAGAAGCCCGCTATGGCTTTAACAAAACCACACCTGGTCTTTTTGTGATGGACCTGCTCAAGGGTTTGGTACTCATGTTACTGCTCGGCATTCCGCTGGTCGCGGTGGTCCTGTGGCTGATGAACAGCGCCGGAGAACTCTGGTGGCTTTACACCTGGTTTGTTTGGACGGGCTTCACGTTATTTATCACCTGGGCCTACCCGGCCTTTATTGCACCGTTGTTCAATAAGTTTTCCAAGTTGTCCAATGTGGAACTTGCGCAACGCATTGAAGCATTACTCGATCGCTGTGGCTTTCGCAGCAAAGGCATATTCGTCATGGATGGCTCTCGGCGCTCCACACATGGCAATGCCTATTTCACCGGTGTGGGCAACAACAAACGCATCGTATTTTTCGACACGTTGATGGAAAGCCTGGGTCACGAGGAAATCGAAGCAGTACTGGCACACGAACTGGGTCATTTCCGGAAACGGCATGTTACGCGTCGTCTGATCATGGGTTTTGCGATCAGTCTGGCCGGTTTGGCCTTACTCGGCTGGCTAATCAAACAACCGTGGTTTTTTAGCGCTTTAGGTGTGGACGCCGCATCTAATCACATCGCTTTGTTGCTTTTTATCCTTGTGGTTCCCGTTTTCGTCTTTCCGCTGACGCCACTGATGGCTTATCTGTCGCGTCGTGACGAATTCGAGGCCGACCGTTACGCCGCCGAACAAAGTAATGCGCATGCCCTTATCAGCGCGTTGTGCAAACTGTATCGTGACAATGCGACCACCCTGACCCCGGATACGCTACATTCGGGGTTTTATGATTCTCATCCGCCAGCCACTTCCAGAGTCGCCCGTCTCAGCGAACTGGCCGCCTAGATCGAAAGCACATGACGCGCACTAAGTCTGACACCGAAACGCTACGTTCGGGCAGGATTGTTGCGGCCCATGGCAGACACGCCATCGTCGAGGACGCTGATCGCAAGCGCTACCGATGTGGAATGAAAGGCAAGCGTCTGCGACCAGTCTGTGCCGATGAAGTGCGTTGGCGTCCACACCAATCAGACATCGGCGATGGCATCATCACCGAAGTTTTGCCCCGTCGCGCACAACTGTCTCGTCCCGACAACCGGGGCCGATCTGAAGTAGTCGCCTCGAACATGTCGCAGATTGTCGTGGTTGTGGCGCCACGTCCCCCGGCTGATTTATCTCTGGTCGATCGTTACCTGGTGTCGGCCGAGTTAATTGGCGTTGCCGGTGCTGTGGTGGGCAACAAGAACGATATCGACGCACTGGATTTGAGGGAGTTTCAAAATATCGGTTATCGGACTGTCTCGGTATGTGCCAAACAGGCCGACACGCTCGAACTATTAGTCGCCCTGCTCGCTGATCACACCAGCATCCTGGTCGGCCAATCCGGTGTCGGCAAATCGTCATTGCTAAACGCCATGATTCCGGGACTGGACAGTCGCACCCAGGAGCTGTCCACCGGCAGTGGCGAAGGCCGTCACACAACGACGGCATCAGTGCTATATCACTTGAGTAATGGCGGCGAAGTCATTGATTCTCCGGGAGTACGCGACTACGCTCCACCACCGATTTCCGATCGAGAACTGATTGCCGGATTTGTGGAGTTTGGCGAGCCGTCAACGCAGTGTCGTTTTAATGACTGTCGCCATCTGACCGAACCGGACTGCGGCGTAAAACAATCCGTGACCGATGGTCAGATTAGCCAACGACGCTATAACAGCTATCGGCAATTGCTCGAGCGGCTGGCCAACCTCAATCCGGATTCTTATTCGTAGCTCTTACGACCGGCAAAGGCATGGGTCAAGGTGCCACCGTCGACAAACTCCAGTTCGCCACCTACAGGTACGCCATGGGCAATGCGTGTCGTCCTAAGACCTGAACGCGCTGCCAGTTCGGCGATGTAGTGTGCCGTAGCCTCACCCTCGACAGTAGGATTGGTTGCCAGTATGACCTCTTTGACTGCGCCGTCGTTCATACGCTGTTTCATTAAGTCCATGCCCAACTCATCGGGACCGATACCATCAAGCGGCGACAAGTGTCCCATCAAGACGAAATACAGCCCGCGATACGCCGCGGATTGTTCAACCGCGATGACATCGGCCGGTGTTTCGACGACACACAACACTGACTCGTCGCGGCTTCCTGCCGAGCAAATTTCGCAAATTTCGTTCTCGGTCAGCATACGGCAACTGCTGCAATGACCGATATGCTCCAATGCGCCACCGATGGATTCAGCGATGTGTGTGGCACCGTCGCGGCCACGCTCTAGCAGGTGAAATGCCATTCGTTGGGCGGTCTTGGGGCCCACGCCCGGTAAACAACGCAACGCGTCGATCAGTTGCTGCAGCCTGGGAGAAAAAAACACGCGTCAGAACGGCAAATTCATGCCGGGCAGGTTTAGCCCTCCGGCTAGACCGGAGAATTTTTCTTTTGTGGTTTCTTCAACTTTTCGCACCGCGTCGTTCACCGCCGCGGCAATAAGATCTTCGAGCATGTCCTTGTCGTCACCGACCACCTGCTCATCGATGTGCACGCTGATAGTCTCATGCCGGCAGTTCATGACGATTTTGACCATGCCGCCACCAGCCTCTCCGGTTACCTGTTGCTGGGCCAGCTCTTCCTGCATTTTCTGCATATTCTCCTGCATCTGCTGCGCCTGCTTCATCAGTTTCGATATCTGCTTCATCGTTTGCCTCTTAGTCTAAGTTCCCGAAGTATCGTTACGGTCAACCGGGCGCACCGTGTCTTCCACCACCGTCGCGTCAAACAGATCTTTCAATGCTTTGACGTTGGGATCTTTCTCTATTTCATCGCGTGCCGCGTCCATTCTTGCTTCGGTTGCCTGTTCGCGCTTTGCGGCAGGCGTGTCATCCGATGCGTCGCCCATGTGAATCCGTAGTATGACCACGTCTCCGACCACTTTCTCCAGGGCTTTGCCGAGCCGTTCCCGTAATTGATCGGTGTGCAGATGTTCGTGGCGGGTGTCCAGCGTAAGGTGCCACACATTTCCCTGGCGCCGACTGAACAGACAGTTTGCAGCCAGTTCCCGCGCCGCCCCTCTGACATTGATTTTTTCGACCAATGCCCCCCAATCCACATCGGCCGAACTGTCCGGCTTAGGCGTCTTTGCTGTTGCGGCTTTTGTCGAGGACTTCTTTGGTCGTGACACCGTACTTTTCGGGCTGCTCGCAGCAACGGGTTGCACAACACCGAGCGTGTCGCCCTCAGCGGCCGGACGAAAAGCCAGCATACGTAGCAACACCATCTCAAAACCGCCACGCGGGTTGGCGGCCAAATACAAATCACGCCGACCGATCAGTGCGATTTGATAATAGAGTTGCAACTCCTCGGCGGTGGCAGACTGTGCAAGAGCCTGGGCGAGTTCACGATCACCTTGACTGTCGTCCAGGGCTTCCGGAACCGCTTTTGCCAGCGCGGCACGCTGGATCACGCTGGCCAGCTCGGTAAGCGCGCTTTCGTAGTCCGGCGCATACTCATCCATGTCGCTTACTCTTTGCATTACCCCTGCAGCATCACCGGCGATGAGCGTTTCAAGTAATTGCGCAACATCGCGTCGGTCGATGCTACCCAACATGACCAACACGTCATCGTCTTTTATCGCACCGTCACCAAACGCGATGGCCTGATCGAGCAGACTCAATGCATCGCGCATACTGCCACCGGCTGCGCGGGCCAGCCGGATCAGCCCGGCTTCATCGCTCGCAACCGCTTCGCTTTGGGTGATTTTCTTCAATCGTTCGACAATCAAATCGACCGGCAGTTTCTTCAAATTGAATTGCAGACAGCGTGACAGAACCGTCACCGGCAATTTTTGTGGATCCGTTGTCGCCAGGAGAAATTTGACGTGCTCCGGTGGCTCTTCGAGGGTTTTGAGCAAAGCATTGAATGAGTGCTTGGAGAGCATGTGCACCTCATCGATGAGATACACTTTGAATGCACCGCGGGTTGGTCGGTACTGCACGTTATCCAGTAGTTCACGCGTATCGTCCACTTTGGTGCGCGACGCCGCATCGACTTCTATCAAGTCTATGAAACGACCTTCGTCAATCTCGCGACAATTGGCGCATTCCCCACAGGGTTCGGAACTGACGCCTTTTTCACAGTTGAGGCACTTGGCAAGAATTCTTGCAACGGTCGTCTTGCCCACGCCGCGTGTGCCTGAAAACAGAAAGGCGTGATGGATGCGGTCGCCGTCCAACGCGTTGACCAACGCCCGACGCACGTGCTCCTGTCCGACCAGCTCGGAAAAATTCCGGGGCCGCCATTTTCGTGCGAGTACGGTATAACTCATGTGTCCGGTCTCTGGTTTGTTTTACTTGAGATCACAGCGGCCCGCGCCAGCCGCACCCCGGCGCCCGATGTCACCGCTGCCGCTGCTCCCTTCCGGGTCTGACGGGGTTCACGATTGATCGTCGCGAGGGGACCGACGCGGACCTCGGCGCACTCTACCAAAGTACGAAACGAAACGAAGCCGCGCTGTAACTGTATGTCCGTACAGTATCATAGATTACCGCAGGAGGCGACAGCCGAGTGCCGGTGCGCTAACGTCAGACACTAGCCGGAGGGAACTCTCTGCCTTTGAATACGCCGTCAGACACCGCTGAGATCGAACGGATTGCCGCTTTCCGGGGCGAGTTCAAGGCGAACGAGCAGCCTGGCTGGTACAACGGCTACGCGCACCTGGCAGGCACCACTTCTATCTCAGTTATTGCGATACTCGTGGCGATCGCTGCGCTCGACACGGTCACCGCGTTCGAATGGTTCACCGTACCGCTAACCTTTCTGTATGCCAACCTGATTGAATATTTCGGTCACCGCGGACCAATGCACCACAAAATTCGAGGCTTGGGCCTGATTCACACGCGACACTCCCGCCAGCACCATCGCTATTTCACTGACGAGCATATGAGCTATGACAGCAGCGCAGACTTTCAGGCAGTCTTGTTTCCACTGATCCTGATCGTGTTTTATCTCGGGTTATTCGCGCTGCCGACCGCTGCGCTGCTGGCGCTGATATTCAGCAAAAACGTCGCCTTACTATTTATCGCCGTGGCTGTGGCCTATTTTCTAAACTACGAATTGCTGCATTTTGCCTATCATGCCGGGCCGGATTCATGGATTGCCCGGTTGCCGCTACTGGGTCGGCTGCGTCGTTTGCACCAGACTCACCACCGACCTGAACTGATGACTCGATATAACTTCAATATCACCTACCCGATCGGCGATTTCTTCTTCGGGACGCTTTATCGGCATTAATCTGAGTTGGTTCGCACCACATCGATAGCCCAACACGCACGATTGAATCGCGCATAAAAAAAGGCGGTCCCGAGGGACCGCCTTCTTCACGAAACGTGCGCCTTAGCGGCGCCGCAATCTCGTTTAGGCACTTTTGAGGCTGCCTGCAGCCTGCTTGCCACGCTCGGTGACAATTTCGTAGCTGACGCGCTGACCTTCGGTCAACGTGCCCAGACCAGCAGCTTCAACAGCGCTGATGTGGACAAAAACGTCGCTATCGCCAGACTCCGGCTGGATGAATCCAAAACCCTTGGTGGGGTTAAACCATTTAACAGTTCCTGTAGCCATTATTAGGCCTCCATAACAAAACCCGCGCGCAAATCGGGCGCGGCAACGAACAACCTGGTCGTAGTGGGTGACTTGAAACGGACGCCGGGAGAAACCGGGCGGGTATCAGATAGGCCAAAACGTAGATCGCAGAGCGATATTGCGGGAAATTTTGCACAAAAGCAAGCAACTATGAATCTTTGTAAACTGGCCCACCGCCCGCTATTGATGGCCGCATTCCTCACGCATGTCCTGCGCCAGATAAAGCAATTCAGGTGACGCAAATCCAGCCTGGCGCAGAGCCCTTAATTGAGCACACGCGGCTGCGATATTTGACGGCGATCTGTGCGTTTCCAGCAACAGAATCCGCGCTCCCAGGTCCTGTCGTTTATCAATGTTCATCTGAGCCAGACGAAGTGCTGTTGGCGTGTCGCCCACTGACAGGTAATAACGTGCGCCGTGATCGGCATACATCAGTGGATATTTTTCCAGCAGCATGACATAGCCATTTCGTGCACGTTGCGCAAGGCGTTCAGCCGCTGCATCATTCCCCAGGAGTCGCTCAATAATGGCTCGCTGGTGCATAAACTCGGGGTTGCCGGTCTGGCTGGCCACCGATCGATAGAGTTCGGCGGCGAACCGATGATTTCCCAACGCCGATTCGGTTTCAGCCAGATGCTCGGTGGCTAACGCATACTGCGGCAGACGATCGCGAGCGGCGGCGAAAAACAAGCGCGCTGAGCTGTAGTCCCGGTAGCGCAGAAAAACTATCCCCTGTTGCACCTGGATCCAGGCCAGTACATACGGCGCCGTGTCGCTATATCTGCCCTGCGCTTCTTTCAAAAGACGCGATGCGCCCAGCACCTGTCCCCTGTCGACCAGCTCGTTTGCACGGCTGACCAGCGTCACCGGGTTTCCGTTCACTGGCCCGGAGACCGCTGCTCCGGTAGCACGATTGATTCTGTCGTTTATTACCAGGACTTGGTCAGGATCGGCACCGTTGCCCAACGCCGTTTGCAACACTTCCTGCGCCAATTGAAATTCATGAAAACCCATTAGCACTTCGGCATAACTTAAATCTATGGCAGGGCCGTGCGTGCGGTCGTACGCATCTGACAATCGCGATCGCGCTTGTTCTGCATCGGCCAGAAGACCAGTGATCTGAAATCTGTGATATCGGGTTCGCGCCAGGCGAGCTACCAAGCTGTCGTCGGTGCGTCGGCGCAGTTGTTGCTCCAAACTGGCAATCAGGCCGTCCAGATTGGCCATGTAGACATCGCCCGACGTCGTGAGCCGCACGTCCGGCGGCAGCGGCCACTCTGGACCAATCAGTGTTTTGGCTTCATCCAGTTCCGCCAGATACCGGGCTTGATCCATTTGGATCTCACCGGTGACGCAGGCCTGCGTCAAAAAGCCGATTGCAAATAACACTGTGCAGCGTGACATCGATTTCATGACCCTGGTATGCCAAGAAGCTCCGGCGAAAACGCCGGAGCTTCCTGTTTCTATCCTGTCACCGAGCTTCTGGTTTCTTGGCTATCCGATTCAGTTTGGCTCACCGAGAAACGGAAATTGGTCTAGAAATACACTGGTGTTACCAACAAAATCCGAGACCCCCGGGCCAACCACAGCGCCAAAGGTGTCATCGATGACATCCCGTTCCAGAGTTCGACCACCGCACTGTGGCACGCCGAGCTCCACAGCGAGATACGCATCACAGACCGGATTTGAAACGTCGATAATCAGACGGTCATCGACCAACACCGACGCCAACACGGGAGGCGGTAGCAGGTTGTTATCTACCACGCCGTCCAGCGTGTCCAAGGCTGCAAGATTGGCCGCGATCTCATCTTCAAACAACGAAGCCCATGTATCGATATCTGCTGCCTGATTGTACTGATCTTTTTTGCCGGTCGATGCCAGCAAATCGATCAGGGCAGTAGTGATTCCAGGGCGCCCGGTCCGGTCGAGTTGTGCACCGTCATTGTCACCCTCATCATCGTCATCAGTAACCCTTCTATGTGTGGATGCATAGAATCTCAATACCGGATCGGCGCCACCATTGGAGAGCAAATCGCTGTCTATCCCTAATACAATGGCCAGAACGTTTGCGCCTTCGAAAGTATCCTGACCCGGATCCGTGAACTGTGGCACCAATGTCGCCACCGTCGCGTTGAATGCTACGCCATCGAAAAAGAATGGGTCGTCACGCAACCCTGCGAAAAGACGTACGCCTTTGTGTTCGGCTGTGCGACCTATTTGACTCGTGACATTGATACCGCTCGATCCTCTGCACCTGGCGGCTTGGCCGCTGAATCTGCACGTGATCGTTATTGCTTGTGCACCGGCTGCCGTATTCTGCAAATTAAACCGATATTCTACAGCGTTTGAAAACCGTGAACCGCTCATCGCAAAGGGCGCAACGGTGGCCGCCAAAATTACTTCACCGGAATCATTTGGATTCACGAAAGCATAAACGTCGCCGAGATCGGCAGCCGGGTCTTGTGCGATCAAGGGTGCATCGACATGATCGGCCGCGAAAACCGCACCCGCAAAAAGCAGCCCAGCGACGGCTATTACACTGAATGATTTAGCAAACATTATTTCTCTCCCAAGTTTATGTGCCCCGCGGGGCAGCTTGATTTATTACGGCTTCGTGTTGTTTCTTTTGGCTATTTCCTGAGTATAGTCAGGAAATGGCATGATTCCAGTCTTATTCTGGTATTAGAATCTGGTGCGGATACTTGGAGAAACCACAATGAAAGCGCTTCTGGCCACCCTGCTGGCCTTATGTTTAACGCTCGCCGTCCAGCCGGCACTGGGCGACCTGGCCGAAGGAATCGCACTGTACGAGACCGGCAACATCACGGCCGCACAGACGATTTTTGCCGATATTGTTGCGACTCAACCCGACAACGCCGCTGCGATTTATCATCTTGGCGTCACGCAACTCGCGCAGAGTAATCTCGAAGAGGCTGTGACGTCCTTCGAGCACGCCGTCAAACTCGACGAAAACGTGTCCGCTTACCACCAACGACTGGGTGAGGCGCTCGGCTCGCTGGCAGGCGATGTTGGTCCCCTCAAACAGATGAGAATGGCCGGTCGTATTCACGACGCCTTTGAACGCGCCGTGGAACTGGATGAGGAAAACATCGAAGCGCGTTTCGGGCTAATCACTTATTACATCAACGCGCCGGGGATTGCCGGCGGCAGCTCGAAAAAAGCCGCTGTACAAGCCGCTGCAATCCAGAAACTGGACCCGAACCAGGGACACATTGCATTTGCCAGCGTCTATTCCAACGATGGCGAACATGAAAAGGCGGAAGCTGCCTATCGCGCAGCGATTGAGGCGGCACCTGAAAAAAGCGACGCTTATCTGGCATTGGGCATTATGCTAACGGACCAGGAACGCTTTGCCGACGCAATCAAGACTTACGAAGACCGGCTAGAAATCGAGCCCGATGACATGGCCATCCTTTATCAGCTTGGGCGCACAGCGTCGATATCCGGGCAGTTTCTCGAACAGGGCCGCACTGCATTCGAAGCCTACACCAATGGCTATATACCCAAACCGGGCGAGCCATCAGTTGCGTGGGCCAACTACCGTCTGGGATTGATACATGAGCATCTCGGTGAAAACGACCACGCACGCGCCGCGTATGAAACCGCGCTCGCCCTTGATCCAAAACACAAGCAGGCTAAGAAAGCGTTGCGTCGCGTGCGCTAGCGGATTCATTTCCCCTCCCCTCCGGGGACGGGCTAGGGGAGGGGCAACCTTCGCAAGTTTCGCCCCCCACCCAGGCAGGTGTTCTTGGCGGTGGAACGAGTCCTGTGGACGGAGGATGCTCTCACGGCAGGATGCCGCTCCTACGACGGGGCGCGTGATCGTCCCTGGCAGTACTTTGTTCGTGGTTGCGAAGCTAAATCAACGCGACACATGCACAAACTTGTCCTTGCTCAATTGCTGCTCGCCGTCCCAACGGTAGGCAACCAACTTGCCGCCGACCTTGGCAGCAACACTGTAATCGAGGCATGCAATGTTTGGCGCTAACCGGTCAATCTCGCCATCTAACCAATAGTGGCCAAAGAACACCGGTGGATCGCCTTCCGAATAATCGATGAGATGTTCTGCGTCGATCGGATCCTCCGGAATATGGCTTAATGCCGCATCAGGCCCTAGAAAAGCTGCTTGATATGTACGTGCCTTTCCGTCCCACCAACGAATGCGGATATGGTGACGCGGGTTGCCGTCTTTGTCGCGAAACATTGTATCCCCTGGCATTCTGATTTCCTTTCCTTTCAAAAGGGTCTCAACAGCCTTGAACTCCTTGGAGTCTCGACGTGACGCCTTGACGATTAAATCGTCCGCCAGAAATGAGTTGACTGTCGGGTAGCGGTCCGACAAGAAACGCATCAGCTTCTCATCCCAGCAGGCGTGAATGACCCGCAGACCATCGAGATCAAGCCACAGTGGCAAGGTGCGGAACCAGTTAATCAGTTCCGCGTAGTCCCGCGTGCCATCATAAGCCTCGAGAAACACTTTATGTTGGGCCTGATTTTTTGCGGAATGCACTCGTAAGTGACGGCTCGGATCTTCCGGGTCTTGTGTGAAATAGCAGATCGCGTTGAATTCATGGTTTCCCATGACCGCCTGGGCCGCACCTGCATCAATCATGGGCCGAACAATCTCGATAACCTCACGCTGTTCAGGACCGCGATCGATGAAGTCGCCCAGAAAGATGATCTGTCTTTCGGAGTGGCGATATACACCATTGTCGCAACGGTAACCAAGCCGATCGAGCAACCGGACTAGTGGCTCACTGTGACCATGAATATCGCCAATCAAATCGTAATTCATAAATTAGTTGGGCTCCTATGTTAGAAAAAACTGATCAGCCTCAAATTACGATATCAATAATTGAACTATGTAGTGCGATTCAATTGCCTTGCCTGCGTTCGTACCGACTCCTTGCTCTCCCTTAATGCAGCCTGATGCGGTTGTTTTTCTCGACCGATTAGATTCATTCCCCCTCCCCTCCGGGGAGGGGGCTAGGGGGAGGGGCAACCCTTCGCAAGATTCGCCCCCCCCCCCACCCCCCCCCCCCGGGGGGGGGGGGGGTTTGTTCTGGCGGAGAGGGCGGGGTGAGCAATTGGCAAAATCGACCCACCGGATCGATTTTGCTTGCGAACGCCCGGCTCCCTGCCGGGCCGGCCCTGCGGGCCGTCGTCGCTAACGCTCCGACGTTGTCTCGGCCGATTAGATTCATTCGCCCTCCCCTCCGGGGAGGGGGCTAAGGGGGAGGGGCAACCCTTCGCAAGATTCGCCCCCCACCCAACCCTCCCCCCGGAGGGGGGAGGGCTTTTTGTTCTGGCGGAGAGGGTGGGATTCGAACCCACGAAACGGATTAACGTTTACACGAATTCCAATCGTGCGCCTTCGACCACTCGGCCACCTCTCCTCATTGTAAAACCTGGCGCAGCGTACACGCCGGCC
>JAOTXU010000019.1 GCA_029862165.1 Gammaproteobacteria bacterium | reverse complement strand
CCAGCGATCCCACATCAAGGCTTTGTCTGTTTCGGTGTAATAGATTCTCGGCCTGTACTTCATATTCAACATCCCCCTCTCTATAGTGAGAGTCTAGATGTTGCATCGACCGGTTGAAGTCGCAGTCGTTACCAGCCCCAGAGCATCTATCACAGCTAATTCTCGGACTTGCTGGCGCATTCGATACACAAAGTGACAGCAGGATCGTACTCGATCCGCGCGGATGCTATTTCCTCGCCACAGCTCAGACATTCCCCGTAGTCTTCACCGGCCATGCGTTGCAAGGCCGCCTCAATCTGTCGCAGCTTGAGTTGTCTCCGGCTTCTCGATTCAACGGACATCGCCTGGGCTTGCATTGCATCCATACGCGACAGACGGCCGACGCGACTCTGATCGAGTTCCACCGTAGCAGCGGCTTCGTCGCCGGTCTGCTCGATTTTGTTCAGGTCCTCCCGCTGCTGCACGAGTTTGGCGCGCAACGCCTCGATGTCAAAACGCGAGTGTTTCATTGCCATCATTCTAGTTCAATGGCACCTAACCGGGGCTAAAGCGGACATCAAATAGGCAATTGCCGGACAAAAAAAGCCCGGTTCAAGACCGGGCTTTCGATTTTTTGGTAGCGGGGGCAGGATTTGAACCTGCGACCTTCGGGTTATGAGCCCGACGAGCTGCCAGACTGCTCCACCCCGCACCGGAGGATGGAGTGTACAGAAGCGGCAGCCTTTTTCAAGCTCAGCGCAGACCCACCGGAATGACCAGGCCGCACAACGCCAGCAAGGCTCCCGGGAAGACCCCCAACGCGATCATCGCCAGCCCGTTGGCACTGAGCACAACACGCATTCCAAGTGCGGCGTCAATACTCGGCGTTCCCTCAGGTGCGTCAAAGTACATCAACTTGATTACGCGTAGATAATAAAAAGCGCCAATAACTGAAAAAACGACGGCCGCAATCGCCAACCAGATATAGCCGGCATTGATCACGGCAGAGATAACCGCCAACTTGGCGTAAAAACCGATCAGCGGTGGCACACCGGCCATGCTGAACATTAGCAGCAGCATGATCAACGCAAACCACGGGCTGTATTGATTCAGGCCTTTGAAGTCCGACAACTCGTCGGCCTCAAAGCCGGCCCGGCTCAACAGGATAATCATCCCAAAAGCGCCGGCAGCCATCAGCACATAGACAATTGTGTAGAACAACGCAGCCTGAAAACCCTGCGTGTCGGCCGCAACGAAACCCAGCAGGATAAACCCGATATGGGATATCGTCGAATAGGCGAGCATTCGTTTGAGGTTGGTTTGCGCGATGGCCACGATGTTGCCAATCGCGAGTGACAACACGGCCATGACCATTAGCATGTCCCGCCACGCCGTCTCCAGACCGATAAAACCTTCGGCCAGCAATCGTATTACCAAAGCAAAAGCCGCGATTTTTGACGCCGTACCAATGTATAGCGTCGTCGAAGTCGGCGCACCGTGATACACGTCGGGCAGCCACATATGGAACGGGACTGCGCCCAGCTTGAATGCGATACCGACCAACAGGAAAGCGAGCGCGATCATCAGACTCATGCTCTCCGGGTTGGCCGACACGCTGTTGGCGACCACTGCCAGATCCAAACTGCCTGTCGCGCCATAAACAAGCGACATGCCATAAAGCAACGTTCCGGATGCGATGGCGCCCAGCACGAAGTATTTCATCGCTGACTCGGCGCTAATAGATGATTCCCGGTCGAAAGCGACCATGGCGTACAGTGACAGCGACAGTAGCTCAAGTCCCAGATACAGGGTGATGAAATTGTGGGCCGAAATCATCACCATGATGCCAAGCAGGCCAAACAACCCTAATACGAAGTATTCACCCTTCAACAGTTCCCGGACACGCAGGTAGTCACGCGAGTACAGAAAAACAAGTGCAACGACTGCATATGCCACCATCTTGAGTACATCGGTCAACGGCTCGGCAACGAAGGTGTTGCTCATCGACAGGGTCCGAACCGGGGCTGGCACTGACAGCGTGATTAATGCCGCACCCACCAGCGTGAGCATCGACAGCCAGTACACAATTTCGCGTCGCTTGTCGGTATACAAATCCACGATAAGCACCAGGCATGCCATCGATGCGACAAATATCTCCGGCCAGATATGCGTGAAATCCGGCATATTCATTGGACGTCACTCATATCTTGGATTGCATCATGTGTTCAATTAGGTTATCGATGGTGGCGTGCATGACTTCCACCAGTGGTGCAGGCCAAAGCCCCAGGGCCAACACCGACACCGCAAGCGCACCCAGGACGATGAACTCTCGCCCGTTTAGGTCATTCAGATTTGCTACGTTTTCGTTTGCAATCTCGCCAAAGATGGTGCGCTTGATCAACCAAAGCATGTATCCGGCACCCAGAATCAGCGTCGTCCCGGCCAGAAAAGCAAACCAGAAATTGGCTTTAAAGCTGGAGAGGATCACCATGAATTCACCGACAAAACCGGAGGTACCTGGCAGACCGGCGTTGGCCAGTGCAAACAACACCATGAAACTCGCAAACTTTGGCATTGTGTTTACCACGCCGCCGTAGTCGGCGATGTCACGGCTATGAACCCTGTCATACATTACGCCGACGCACAGAAATAATGCCCCCGAAATGAGGCCATGCGAGATCATCTGTACCATCCCGCCTTCCATCCCCAGGGCAACACCGCTGAGCGAACCGGTAGCGCGAAGTATTGTGAACGGAATAAACAATCCCAGCGTCACAAAGCCCATGTGCGCAATGGACGAATAGGCAATTAGCTTTTTCATATCCTGTTGCACCAACGCTACGAAACCGATGTAGACAATGGCTATCAGTGACAGCAGGATCAAAAGCCAGTCAAGGCTCTGGCTTGCGTCTGGTGTAATCGGCAAGCTAAAACGCAGAAAACCATAGCCGCCCATTTTTAGCATGATTGCGGCCAGGATCACGGAACCGCCAGTGGGCGCCTCCACGTGAGCGTCGGGTAACCAGGTGTGCACCGGGAACATCGGTATCTTGACGGCGAAGGCAAGCAGAAATGCAATAAAGATCCACTTCTGTGCCTGCATGCCAATGCCAAGCGTATGGAAATCGAGAATTTCATAACTGCCGGCCTGAAAGTAAAGATAGATCAGGCTGACCAACATGAACACCGAACCCAGGAACGTATAAAGAAAGAACTTTAGTGTCGCATAAACTCTATTGGGACCGCCCCAGACGCCGATAATAATGAACATCGGAATCAGCATGGCTTCCCAGAACACATAAAACAGCATCGCATCCAAAGCGCTGAACACACCGATCATGATGCCTTCCATCATCAGAAACGCGGCCATATATTGTGCTGTCTTGTCTTGAATGACTTCCCACCCGGCGATGATTACCAGCACGGTCATAAAGGTGGTTAGCAAAATCAACGGCAGGGAAATACCGTCTATACCCAAGTGATAGTTGACCTTGAACGCCTCGATCCACGGCGCGAACTCCTCGAACTGCATTGTTGCCGTCGTATACAATTCGGGGCGCCATAAGAATGTGCTCAAGACAAACGTCAATACCGACACACCCAACGCAATTTGTTTTGGCAATTCGTCGCCGCCACGCGCTGCAAAAAGCACGAGAACGCCACCTACGATAGGCAGCCAGGTCAATATGCTTAAAAGTGGCAACTGATCCATGGGTCAACCCGCCAAAATCAGCCAGCCGAGAAGCGCTGCGAGGCCGATCACCATGGCGAACGCATAATGGTAAAGAAAACCCGTCTGGATCCCGCGAATCACGCCGGAGAACCACCCCACCGCCTTTGCCGTGCCGTTAACCATGCTGCCGTCGATGATCGTTTCATCGCCGATACGCCAGAACAGGCGTCCGGTCTGTTGTGCCCCCTGTGAAAAGACCTGTTGATTGAATTCGTCGAAATAGTATTTGCGATCCAGCACTCGATATAGCGGTGACAGCTTTTCTGCGATTACCGCCGGCAGGTCCGATCGTTTGACATACAGGAACCACGCTGTGAGCGCACCGGCAGCAGCCAGCCAGACCGGCCACTGTTGCAATCCATGTGTGACCATGGCCATCGGTCCATGAAATTCATGCCCGAGCTCGGCCAGCACGTCGTGGTTTTGCAGTACCTGCAATGAGCTACCAAACCAACCGCCAAACAGCAGGGGCCCGACAGTCAGTGCGCCGATGATCACAGACGGGATCGCAAGCAAGATCAATGGCAATGTCACTACCCACGGGCTTTCTTTCAAATGCTCGCGCGTGTGATCGTCAAAGCGTTCCTTGCCATGAAACACTACGAACAGCAGTCTGAAACTGTACAGTGCCGTGACAAATACACCCGACAAGACAGCAAAGTACGCGATGCCGTGACCGGGTATCGTCGAGAGGTGCACGGCTTCAATGATGGCGTCCTTGGAATAAAAGCCGGCGAAGCCCGGAAAACCAATCAGCGCCAGCGTGCCTACCAGCATCGTCAAGTAGGTAATTGGCATGTACTTACGCAATCCACCCATCTTGCGGATGTCCTGTTCGTGATGCATGCCGATGATCACTGACCCTGCCGCCAGGAACAGCAGCGCTTTAAAAAAGGCATGAGTCATCAGGTGAAAAATGCCCGCCCCGTAAGCGGATGCACCAAGCGCGACAAACATATAGCCAAGCTGCGACAAAGTGGAATAAGCGATAATGCGTTTGATGTCGTTTTGCACGACGCCAACCAGACCCATGAGAAACGCGGTCGTAGCGCCGATCAGCAACACGGTACTTAGCGCAACCTCCGACAACTCATACAGCGGCGACATACGAGCGACCATGAAGATTCCGGCGGTAACCATTGTTGCCGCGTGTATGAGCGCCGAGATAGGCGTCGGGCCTTCCATAGAGTCCGGCAGCCACACATGCAACGGGATCTGGGCGCTCTTACCCATTGCGCCTACAAATAATAATATGCAAGTCACCGTTATCGCCGGCCATAACTGGCCGGTAAAAATCTCAAGCCTGCCGGCGGTTAACGCACCCGATTTCGCGAAAACTTCCCCGTAGTTGAGGCTACCGGTGAAGTAGACGATTGAAGCAATCGCCAGCAAGAATCCAAAGTCACCAACACGATTGACGATGAATGCCTTCAGGTTGGCGTGGATCGCCGTTGGCTTTTTGTACCAAAACCCTATCAACAAATACGAAACGAGGCCGACTGCTTCCCAGCCAAAGAACAGCTGCAGGAAGTTATTTGCCATCACCAGCATCAGCATGGCGAAAGTAAATAAAGCGATGTAACTAAAAAATCGCTGATAACCCGGGTCTTCCCGCATGTAGCCGACGGTGTAGATGTGCACCATCCAGGAAACGAAGGTCACCACTGTCATCATTAACGCGGTAAGACGATCCACCAGGAAGCCGATTTCCATGCTCAGTCCGTCGCTGACCATCCAGGTGTAGATCGTGTCGTCGAATACCACTGCCGTGGTGGTCATGCTCTGCCACAAGACCCAGGCGGACAGACCAAAGGACAAACCAACGGCCAGTATCGTGATCCAGTGTGCACCGGCCCTGCCAATACGCTTGCCAAACAACCCAGCTATCGCAGCAGCAATCAATGGGGCCAGAACAATTGTCAGCAACGTTGCTTTCATGCCTAACCTTTCATCATGTCGAGTTCATCGACATCGATGCTGCGACGATTGCGGAACAGAACGACTAATATGGCCAGGCCGATCGCGGCTTCCGCCGCAGCGACAGTCAGGATGAAAAATACGAATACCTGGCCATCGATATCATTGAGAAAACGGGAATAAGCGACGAAATTGAAGTTCACGGCTAACAGCATGAGCTCGATGCACATCAATAAAATGATGACATTTTTTCGATTTAGGAAAATGCCAGCCACGGCAAGGCTGAACAAGATCGCGGACAAGATCAGGTAATGACTGAGCCCGATCATTGCCGAGGTTCCGACTTCATCGTCACCAGACGCACTCGATCCTCGGCGCGCGTTGCAACCTGCTTGTTAATGTCCTGAAACTTAACCTGCGCCCGCTTGCGCATCGTCAAGCTAATTGCTGCGACTATTGCAACAAGCAGAATCATGGCGGCCAGCTCAAAGGCATAAGCATAATCGGTGTACAACACCGCACCCAATGCCTCGGTGTTGCTGTAGCCTTCGGCTGGCAGTGGCGATTTGACCGGTTGCGCGCCTGCATCTCTCAGCACGACATAGCCAATTTCAAACGCTACAACTAACGCTACCAACACACCCAGTGGCGCATAGCGCGTGAAACCTTCACGCATCTGTTCCACATTGATGTCGAGCATCATCACGACAAACAAAAACAACACCATCACGGCGCCGACATAGACCAGGACCAATACAATCCCCAGAAACTCAGCCTCTAGCAGGATCCACAACACGGCGCTGGTCACGAAAGACAACACCAGACACAGTGCCGAATAAACCGGGTTGCGAAAGGTGATCACACCGATCGCGGCGGCGACCAGTGTCGTAGCAAAAATATAGAAAATTCCCGATTCGATCATCTCTGCCTCACCGGAAATCCGCATCGGCTGCTTTATCCGCGGCGATCATGGCTTCATAACGATCGCCCACAGCAAGCAGCTTGTCCTTGGTCATGATGTTTTCGCCCCGATTTTCCATGTGGTATTCATGAATACGGGTTTCTACAATGGCGTCAACGGGACAGGCCTCTTCACAGAAGCCGCAATAGATACACTTGAACAGGTCAATGTCATAGCGCGTAGTCCGCCGGGTTCCATCGTCGCGTATATCCGATTCGATCGTGATGGCAAGCGCCGGACATACCGCCTCGCACAACTTACACGCGATACAACGTTCCTCACCGTTGGGATAACGGCGTAGCGCATGCAGTCCTCTGAATCGCGGTGACTGGGGCGCTTTCTCTTCCGGATACTGCACGGTAACTTTTGGGCGTAACATATTGCGAAACGTCACCGCCAGTCCGCCCCGCAATTCGGAAAGCAATAATGTCTTGGACCAATTTCGTAAAAAACTCATCGTCAATACTCAGTCGAACCACGGAGGAACATCAAAACCAATCAGGACACCAACCACCGTCAACCATACGATCGTGACAGGAATAAAGACTTTCCAGCCCAAACGCATGATTTGATCGTAGCGATAGCGTGGAAAGGTGGCCCGAAACCACAAGAAACAGAACAGGAAGAAGGAGCTCTTTGCGGCGAGCCAGAAAAAGCTCGGTTTGGCGAGCCAATTGTCACTACTCAGAAACCACTCGAACGGCGACAGCCAGCCACCCATAAACATGGTTGCCACGAGTACGCAAATAAGCAATATGTTGGCGTATTCAGCAAGAAAGAACAGCGCAAAGCCTATTCCCGAATACTCAACATGAAAGCCGGCAACAATTTCCGACTCGCCCTCGGCGACATCGAACGGCGCCCTGTTGGTCTCAGCGATGCCAGAAATAAAGTAGACCATGAACAACGGAAACAGCGGCACGACAAACCAGTGCAGCACGCTGCCTTGTTGGGCCGAGATGATCTGACCAAAATTCAGACTGCCGGCGGCCATTAACACACCGACCAACGCAAAACCCATGGCGATTTCATACGCCACAATTTGTGCGGCAGAACGCATGGCGCCCAAAAACGCATATTTGGAATTTGTAGCCCACCCGGCAAGAATCACGCCATAAACACCGAACGACGTCAGCGCCAACACAAACAGTAAACCAGCGTCAATATTAGCCAACTCGAAATTCGGGCTGAACGACACGACGGCCCAGGTGGCGAAAGCCGGGATTGTCGACAGTATTGGCGCTACCAGAAACAAAAATCGATTCGAATTCTGCGGAATGATGATTTCTTTAAGCAATAACTTGAGGGTGTCGGCAAATGGCTGCAGTAACCCACGTGGACCGACCCGATTCGGGCCGATACGTGACTGCATGTAGCCGATTACCTTGCGCTCCAGCAACGTGGTGAACGCAACACACAGGATCAGCACAACCAGGACAATGGCAATCCAGAAAGTATCCTGCAATGCCGATGGCAACAGAGCCCACATTGACTGCAACCAGCTGATCATCGATCGGCCGTCCTTTTTGCATCCCGTGTCCGTTGCAGAGGTCGGGCGCGCCGCACGAGCGGGTCGATGCCATAAATCCGGCTTGGCCGTGGCATCTCGGCTTCGGAATACTGTGCACCGTTGATTGCCGGGCTACGCGCGATTGTATTGTCGGGACGCATAACACCAATATCAGCGTTGGCGGCGGCCAGAACTTCAGCGGCATTGTTGTATTCGTAGCCATCCAGCTCAAGCTGATTGCCGAGTACGCGCAATACTTTCCAACCAGGTCGTGCATCGCCTACCGGTTCTGCAACACCCGAAAAACTCTGCTGATCGCCCTGCATATTCACGTAAGTGCCGGCGGTTTCGGCAAAAGTACCTATCGGTAAAATTACATCGGCATATTCAATCGCTGTCGGATCCAACCATGAGGCCAGCATCACAACGAATGAAGCGCCTCTGAGCGTCTCTATGGCAGCCTGTCCCTCGGCTGTGTCGTGTTGCGGTTCGAATCCAAGCAAGACATAGGCGTCACAGGCTTCGGCAAGCATTTGTCGCGCATTCCGCCCGGGTTCTGCAACCGGTTTTCCTCCCGGCGCACGATGTGGCACGACACCGGCCATATAGGCGCCAGCGGCGTTGCATGACTCGGGTATATAACCCATCGTCGCTCCAACGAGCCTGGCAATTTCCGTTGCTATCGCGCGTAACTTTGAATAACCGGGATGTCGAGTCGCGAGATGTCCAAGCACGACATGAGATTTATCACCACTCATTAATGAATCAGCGATACGTCGGTGCGCGTCACTGATTGCACCACGATCGACCGCGAGTTCCGACCTGCGACCGGTAACCGCCTCAACTGCACCGAGCAAAGCAACCAGTTGTGGCTGCAACTGGCTAAGTGGGGTCTCGGCGTATTCATGCACGGGGAACAGATATTCAAAGCCAGCCGGATTCAGAAAGTTGATCTGCGAACCGGCAAGCCCGGCTTTACGCAGGCGATGAGCCAGTACCGGTACTTCATGCCGTATGTGCGAACCAACGACAAGTACGGCATCGGCCGATTCCAGCTCGGCCACGGCCGCTCCAAGCCATGGAAACGGCGGATCATTGTCGTCATCGCCGAGATCCATCGCGTGTAAGCGGTGGTCGATGTTGTTGCTACCCAAATCGCGGGCAAGTTTTTGCAAAAGGTAATGCTCCTCCAGTGTCGCTCCAGGTGCGGCCAACACACCCAGACTGCCCTCTTTTGCCGTTTCGCCGAGGCGTGTCGCTACGCGTTGCAACGCAGTCGCCCAATCGGTGGGGCGGAATTCGCCATCGACGCGAAAAACGGGTGTCTCCAACCGGTCGTCTGTATAGATACCGGCGTAGCTAAAGCGGTCACGATCGGCAATCCACGTCTCGTTCAACGCTTCATTGGGCCGTGGCACCACCCGCAAGAGTTTGCCGTGCATTGTGTGCGCAAATAGATTCGAGCCCACGCTATCATGTGGCGATACCGTGGCTTGCTGCATCATTTCCCATGACCTGGCGCGAAAACGGAACGGTCTGGAATTCAGAGCGCCTACCGGGCACAAGTCGATCACGTTGCCAGAAAGTTCGTGATCGACGCTACGTTCTATATAAGTTCCGATCTCCATATTCTCGCCACGACCCAGCGTACCCAATTCCTGCAAGCCGGCAATCTCTTCGGTGAACCGCACGCAACGTGTGCAATGGATACACCTCGTCATATCTGTTGACACCAACGGTCCAATGTCCTTGTCGGCAACAACACGCTTGCGTTCGTTGTAACGCGAAACATCACGGCCAAAACCCATGGCCAAGTCCTGCAGCTCGCATTCGCCACCCTGATCGCAGATCGGGCAGTCCAGCGGGTGATTGATCAGCAGAAACTCCATGGTGGCTTTCTGAGCTGCTATTGCTGCCGCGGACTTGGTAAATACTTTCATACCGTCTGTAACAGGGGTGGCACAGGCCGGCAAAGGCTTCGGTGCCTTTTCCACCTCGACCAGACACATACGACAGTTTGCGGCAATTGACAATTTGTCGTGATAACAGAAGCGCGGTATGTAGACACCGGCCGGGTCGGTCACCTGAATGATCATCTGACCCTTACGGGCAGACATAGGCACACCGTTGACTTCAATTTTGATGTCGTCGTCGCTCATCACTCTTCCGTCATGCCGCCGCCCGACCTTTGGCTTCGACGATGCTCTTGCCGCCGTGCTCGATCATGTATTGGAACTCGTGCCGGTAATGTTTGATGAAGCTCTGCACCGGCCAGGCCGCCGCATCACCTAACGCACAAATCGTGTGTCCTTCGATTTTGTTGGCCACGTTAACCAGCATATCCAAGTCTTCAGCCTGACCGCGTCCGTCCATGATTCGCAGGATCATTCGATTCAACCAGCCGGTACCTTCGCGACAAGGCGTGCATTGGCCGCAGGATTCGGCAAAATAAAATCGGGAAATCCGCTCCAGCATGCTCACCATGCATGTAGTTTCATCCATTACCACGACGGCACCGGTACCCAGCGCCGAACCGGCCTCGCTCAACGAGTCGTAATCCATATTGAGATCCATAATGATCTCTGCGGGCACCACGGGTACGGATGAACCACCCGGGATGACCGCCTTGAGCTTTTTACCGCCCAGCACACCGCCGCAAATCTCTAGCAACTCACGAAAAGGAATACCCATCGGTAGTTCGTAGTTACCCGGCTTTTCCACGTGACCTGATACTGAATAAATGGCCGTGCCACCGGATTTTTCCGGTCCCAGGTCGGCGAACCATTCGGCACCCTTGCGCAAGATCGTCGGAACGGATGCCAGCGTGTAGGTATTGTTGACCGTCGTCGGCCGGCCATAAAGTCCATAATGAGCCGGGAACGGTGGTTTGAATCTCGGCTTGCCGGGTTTGCCCTCCAGGGATTCGAGCAATCCGGTCTCTTCTCCGCAGATATAGGCACCTGCACCGACAAACATGTGCAAATCGAAATCGATATCGGAACCGCGCAGACGTTTCCCCAGAAGTCCCGCGTCATAGGCTTCACGCAGTGCGGCTTCGAATCGCGGCACGGGTTCGGCGTAAAACTCGCCACGTATGTAGTTATAGGCCACCGTCGCGCCCATTGAATAGGCTGCAATGGCCATTCCCTCGATCAACGCGTGTGGGTTGTAACGCAGGATGTCACGATCATGACAGGTGCCCGGCTCGCTTTCGTCAGAATTACAGACCAGATATTTCTGCCCGGGCGCATTACGTGGCATGAAACTCCACTTAAGGCCAGTGGGAAAACCAGCACCACCGCGACCCCGCAAACCTGATGCCTTCACAATATCGATGATCTCTTCGGGACTAATCTCGCCTCGGATGATCTTTTCCCAGGATTCATAGCCACCTGTTGCCCGGTAATTGGCCAGCGTCCATGGCTCGTCACGCCCCAACGTCGCAAAAGCGACCAGATTCTTTTTGTCCAGCCAGCTCACTTCAAGCCTTCCAGGATCTGATCCACCGTCTCCGGTGTCAGGTTCTCGTAATAAACGTGATCGATCATCATCATCGGCGCATTGACGCAGGCCGCCAGGCATTCCTCCTCACGCTTGAGATAAAACTTCCCGTCCGGTGTGCTCTCACCGGTTTTAATGCCAAATCTTTTCTCAATATGCTCGACGATCTCAGCGGAACCACGCAGATGACAAGCGATATTCGTGCACACCGAAATGTGGCATCTGCCGACCGGCCGGGTCTCGAACATTGAATAGAAAGTAGCGACTTCGTAAACCTGGATAGTGGGCAA
This sequence comes from Gammaproteobacteria bacterium, assembly GCA_029862165.1. Classification (GTDB taxonomy): domain Bacteria; phylum Pseudomonadota; class Gammaproteobacteria; order Steroidobacterales; family JABDKV01; genus JABDJB01. The sequence continues at coordinate 48,545 of JAOTXU010000019.1, read as the reverse complement.
ATCCAGATGCTCGGCTACCGCATCCATCAACTCAGCCGTCAGGTAGCCATTGTTTTCGTGCTGCACAGTACGGAGCGCTTCAATTACTGCCGAGCGCTTTTTATCGGGCGGAAATTTCGCCACCCAGTGATCGATCACCTGCCGGGCGTGTTCGGATAATTGTGAAGTGTCTTTGTTGCTAACACTCATCGATCTATCTCACCAAAAACGATATCCATCGTTCCTATTACAGCCACGACATCGGCTAACATATGGCCGCGTACCATACAATCCATTGCCGAGATGTGGGCGAACCCCGGTGCACGGACTTTCATGCGAAACGGCTTGTTCGCACCGTCTGAAACAAGATATACGCCAAGCTCCCCTTTTGGATGCTCGATCGCGGCATAGGCTTCCCCGGCAGGCACGCAGTAGCCTTCCGTATTAAGCTTGAAATGATGAATGAGCGACTCCATGTCACCTTTCATGTCTTCGCGGGTGGGCGGCACAATCTTGTAATCGTCGATCATCACCGGCCCGGGATTATCACGGAGCCAATGAATACATTGGCGAATAATCACGTTGGACTGGCGCATTTCTTCGATGCGCACGAGGTAACGATCATAACAGTCGCCATTTGATCCAATCGGAATTTCGAAATCGACCTGGTCGTAAACCTCATAGGGTTGTTTTCGGCGCAGGTCCCATTCGACGCCGGACCCCCGCAGCATTGGACCGGTGAATCCCAAGGCCATAGCCTCTTCCGGACTTACGACACCAATATTGACCGTGCGCTGTTTCCAAATACGGTTGTCAGTAAGCAGGGTTTCGTATTCGTCTACGCGGTCCGGAAAATGCTCGGTAAACTCCCATAGGAAATCAAGTAATGAGCCCTGGCGCTGCTCATTGAGTTTGTCGACATCTTTCTGGTTTTTCCATTTGGACGGCTGGTATTTTGGCATTTGCAGCGGCAAATCCCGATAAACCCCACCCGGCCGGTAATAGGTTGCGTGCATGCGGGTGCCGGATACTGCTTCGTAGCAGTCCATGAGGTCTTCCCGCTCACGAAAGCAATACAGAAACATGGTCATCGCGCCGATATCCAGACCATGTGCGCCCAGCCACATCAGATGATTAAGGAGGCGCGTAACCTCATCAAACATGACGCGGATAAACTGCGCGCGTTCCGGTGGCACGATACCCAGCAGTTTCTCGATTGCCAATACATAGGCGTGCTCGTTGCACATCATTGACACGTAATCGAGCCGGTCCATGTAACCGATGCTCTGGTTATATGGCTTGCTCTCGGCGAGTTTTTCCGTCGCCCGGTGCAACAAACCAACATGCGGATCGGCCTTGTAAATGACCTCGCCATCCAACTCCAGCACCAGACGCAGCACGCCGTGCGCAGCAGGGTGCTGCGGTCCAAAGTTCATCGTGTAACTTTCGATTTCACGCATCGTCGTCGGACCCCGGCGCGCGATCGTTGAGTGCCCCTGAATATCGATTGTCATGTCGAATCACGCGTGGTACCAGCGTTCGCGGTTGTATGGACACAGGTTCGTATACGACACGTCCCTTTTCGGGGTCATAGCGTACTTCGACGTTGCCAATCAAAGGGAAATCCTTACGGAAAGGATGACCGATGAAACCGTAATCCGTAAGCAGACGCCGCAAGTCCGGATGCCCGTCGAAGAGAATTCCGAACAGATCGAATGCTTCGCGCTCGAACCAGTTAGCGGATGGCCAGATACCGGTAACCGTGGCTACCATCGGCAAAGCTGTGTCCGGGCAGAAAACACGCAAACGTATTCTTCGATTGTGACTGATAGAGAGCAGGTGATAGACAACGGCAAAACGTCGTGGGCTGTCATCGGCCAACGGCTCCTTGTGCTTATCTACAGCCCGACTAAAACCGCTGTCCGTCGCTGATTCGGTCTTCCATTCCACGTCACCGAATCCGAGGTAATCGACTCCCGCTATGTCGATCAGCATTTCGAAGCCAAAATCGTCACGCAAGGCCGTCGCCATTTCATTCAAGCGATTGGCGTCGTTCAATTCGGCCGTAAGCTCTCCGATCTCCGACACAGATACATCGACCGCACCACCAAAGCGCTCAACTAGGCTATCAGCGGTTTTTTGTAATGCTGAACTTGTCATTCCGCTAGCGCGCGATCGTGTTTGTGCGACGGATTTTTTTCTGGAGTTGCAGTAGTCCGTAAAGCAGCGCTTCGGCTGTCGGTGGACAGCCGGGCACATACACATCGACCGGGATGACACGATCGCAACCGCGCACAACGGAATAAGAATAGTGGTAGTAACCGCCGCCGTTGGCACACGAACCCATCGAAACGACCCAGCGGGGCTCGGGCATCTGGTCATAAACTTTCCGCAAAGCCGGTGCCATCTTGTTGACCAGTGTGCCGGCGACGATCATGACATCGGACTGCCGCGGACTGGGGCGAAAAATGATGCCGAAGCGATCTGTATCGTACCGGGCGGCGCCCGCCTGCATCATTTCTATAGCGCAGCAGGCCAGACCGAAGGTCATCGGCCACATGGAGCCTGTACGTGCCCAGTTGACCACCGTATCGATCGACGTGACAAAAAAGCCGCGTTCTGGCACTCCTTCCTGAGCCGGCTCGTTCAATCCCACTCTAATGCCCCTTTTTTCCACTCGTATATAAAACCGATAACGAGCACAGCCACAAAGATGGCCATGGCCACCAATGCAAATATCTGGGTGCCTTTATCGGCAAAATCATCCAGGGCGACTGCCCACGGAAACAGAAACGCAATTTCCAGATCAAAAATGATGAAAAGGATCGCCACAAGGTAGTAGCGAACATCAAATCTCGACCGGGTGTCTTCAAAGGCTTCAAAACCGCACTCATAGGATGACAGTTTTTCTGAATCGGGTTTGTGGGGGCTAAACAGGAATCCCAGCGTCAGTAATACGACACCAAGTAAACCGGCGATGATCAGAAAGATCATGACAGGAACGTAGTTCTCAAGCATATCGCCGGGTACCCCCAACCCTTTGGTTAAACTACGATTCTAAAAACTAACTATATGTGGTGCCGATGGCCGGACTCGAACCGGCACGGCTTACGCCACTGCCCCCTCAAGACAGCGTGTCTACCAATTCCACCACATCGGCATTATGAGCATCGGCCGCTATTGCGGTTCGGGCTCGACGTTGTCCTGTGGTTCCTCCGGCAAGATCTGCTCCGGCAGAGCCGGTAGTTGATCTGGCAAGTCGTCCGGTAGCGGCAAAAAATCGGGTGTCACCTCTTCTACGGCAACATTCTCGATGGATTGCTCCAACACGCTGGTCGGGACAACTTTGCCGGCCAAATAGGCCAGGGACAGACTTGTGGCAAAAAAGAGCGTTGCCAGGACGCCGGTAAGCCTGGTCAGGAAAGAACCCGAGCCGGCCGAACCAAAAACGGTTCCCGATGCGCCAGAACCAAACGCTGCGCCGGCTTCAGCGCCTTTGCCACGCTGAATCAGGATCAGGGTGATTAACGCAACCGACAATAATACGTGACTGATAGAAACTGCTGTATTGATCATTCCACTCAGACCGGTGTGCCGGCCGCCTCACAAATAGCCAGGAACTCTGAAGCTTTTAGGGATGCCCCGCCGATGAGTCCCCCATCGATGTCAGGCATGCCGAACAACGCCCGGGCATTGTCACCCTTTACGCTGCCGCCATACAAAATCCGCAATTCTGCCGCTATTTTATCATCCCTTTCGGCAATCAGCCCCCGCAATGTTCGATGGACTTCCTGGGCCTGATCGGGTGTCGCGGTACGCCCCGTACCAATGGCCCAGACCGGCTCGTAGGCTAAAACTGCGCCGGAAAATGCCTCAATACCGGCGGCATCCAGGACCGCCAGCGTCTGCTCGCCGACAACCTGGGCTGTAATCCCTGCATCCCGCTCCTCCAGGGACTCACCCATGCATAGAACCGGAATCAAGCCGGCACTCTGCGCCGCCTGAAAGTTGGCCGCCACCACGGCATCATCATCACCATACATGGCACGTCGTTCGGAATGCCCGACAATCACATGACTGCACCCAAGATCGGCCAGCATCGCAGCAGACACCTCACCGGTATGTGCCCCGCCAGGGTTGGGATTGAGATGTTGTGCACCGAGCGAAATACGGGACCCTTCCAATTGCCGCGACGCCTCGTCGAGGTAGACGTACGGCGGACAAATTAATACTTCCAGATCCCAGGAGCCGGACAGACCATCACGTACGGCACCAATCAGTTCTCGCGTCATCTCGCGTGAACCGTGCATTTTCCAGTTTGCGGCTACGAAGGGTGTTCTCATCGGTACTTTATCTGAAGCCAAAAAGACGCGAAAGAGTATCGAGCCACGTCCGGGAAATCAATTTTAGTTAGCGCTCAGACACTGGCAGCCGCAGCCTCGCGTACAGCCGCGGCCAGTTGTTCGGCATATTCAGTCACCACGTGGTCATTTTCACCCTCGACCATGACCCGTATCACCGGCTCTGTGCCAGATTCACGCAGCACAACGCGGCCCTCCGCGCCCAAAGCGCGCTCGGCAGCAGCCAGCGCCTGACTCACGATCACAGACTCTTGAAGATCAAATTCTTGCTCAACGCGCACGTTGACGAGTCGCTGGGGATAACGGGTCATGCCGGACACCAACTCAGCCAGTGGTACCCGCGCATTGCGGACGGCTTCCAGCACCTGGATCGCCGCCACTATGCCGTCGCCAGTCGTAGTCCGATCCAGACACATGATATGCCCGGACGCTTCCCCACCTAATATACCGCCCGACTCGCGCAATGCAGTGAGTACGTTGCGATCACCGACGGCCGCGCGCTGGAAATCGATACCCAGATCTGCAAAAGCCTTTTCCAGACCGAGGTTGCTCATCACCGTACCGACGACCGGCCCGTGTAACTGCCCGGCCTTAATTCGGGACAGCGCTATGGCGTAAAGTAGCTGATCGCCGTCGACGACTTCGCCACTGTGATCCACCATCAGCACACGATCGCCGTCACCATCAAAGGCGATACCGAGGTCTGCTCCCAGGGCCTTGACCGTACTTTGCAGAATATGTGGCGAGGTAGAACCACACCCATCGTTTATATTTTTCCCGTTCGGGGAACACGCGATAGTGACCACATCGGCACCGAGCGCGGAAAACACCCTGGGTGCTATCTTGTAGGTTGCGCCGTTGGCGCCATCGACTACGAGACGCATGCCAGACAGATCGAGCTTCTCCACGGTCGACTGCTTGCAAAAACTGACGTATCGATCAACCGCATCGTACCGGCGTTCGGCCCGACCGAGCCGTGAAGACTCAAGAGTGACCGGTGCTTCTTTTAGCAAATTTTCTATCTGCTGCTCGTCCTGGTCATCAAGCTTACTGCCGTGACGATCGAAAAACTTGATGCCGTTATCGTCATAACGATTATGCGACGCACTAATAACCACACCCAGGTCGGCGCCAAGTACCCTGGTCAGATAAGCGATGCCCGGTGTGGGCATGACCTGCAGCAGTTTGACATCCATTCCGACGGCAACGAATCCAGCCTCCAGTGCGGCTTCGAACATATAGCCTGAAATACGCGTGTCTTTCCCGACCGCAACGCTGCCACCATTGGGTGCAAGTACGCGACCGGCAGCACTGGCAAGTCGTACAGCGAACTCCACGGTCATCGGTTGTGATCCGACCGTCCCGCGCACGCCATCGGTGCCAAAAACCTGACCCATATATGTCTCCTGCTTCAGTGCCCGCGTGTTACGGCGCCGACAATTTGCATCGCATCGACCGTTTCAGCCACATCGTGTGCCCGAATGATACTGACACCGCGCGATGCGGCCAAAGTCGCCAATGCCAGACTACCTGCCAACCGCTCCCCGACAGACCGGTCCAGCAGTGCGCCGAGCATCGATTTTCGCGATAAACCGGCCAATACCGGCTGTCCCACCTGACAAATCTGCTCAATCCCGCGCAACAGGCTAAAGTTGTGTTCAAGCGTCTTGCCAAAGCCAAACCCGGGATCAATAACAATACGATCCCGCGAAATTCCGGCATTCACGCAAGCATCGATGCGCTCTCTAAGAAATGTGATGACGTCGTTTAGCACGTCATCGTAGTATGGGTCTTCCTGCATGGTGCGCGGCTCACCTTGCATGTGCATCAGACAAACTGCCACGTCGCTGTCCGCACAGGTGGCCAGTGCTTGCTCATCGCGCAAGGCGTTCACATCATTAATCATGTGGGCACCGCTGTCGATGGCAGCCCGCATCACTTCAGCTTTGCTGGTGTCGACAGAGATCAGACCCATCCGGGCATCACGCAGGTACTCGACGACGGGAATGACCCGCTCGAGCTCCCTCTCTACATCAACGGGTCGTGAGCCCGGTCGTGTCGATTCGCCACCGACATCGATTAACGTCGCACCTTCCCTGTACATCCGTTGAGCATGCGCCAGAGCAGAGTCCAGTTCGGCGAACTGGCCACCATCCGAGAAGGAATCGGGTGTTACGTTGAGCACGCCCATGACAACAGGCGCACCTAATTCGAGCTTGATGTTGCGAAGGTACAGTTTCAATCAGTGTTGTGAAGCAGGTCCGCCAATGGGCTTCTCTGCATCTTTGTCGGCCACGTCGGATTTCACTGCCGGTGGCGGCGGACCAGACTCATCCCAATCCTCAGGCGGTCGCACCTCGCGGCCCTTCATGACGTCGTCAATCTGATCCTGGTCGATGGTCTCGTACTTGATCAGACCCTCGGCCATAGCGTGAAGCTTATCCATATTGTTCTTAAGAATAGTTTCAGCCCGCTTGTAATTGTCATCTACCATACGACGTATTTCTTCATCTATTACGTGCGCGGTTACATCGGAAACATGTTTATGCTGCGTAACTGATCGGCCGAGAAATACTTCCCCGTCTTCCTCACTGTAGGTCAATGGGCCCAGTTTGTCAGACAATCCCCACTTGGTAACCATGTTGCGAGCAATTTCCGTCGCGCGCTCAATATCATTCGAAGCGCCGGTAGTAACCGCATCACCGCCAAATATCAGTTCCTCTGCAATGCGACCACCAAACAGGCTGGATATCTGGCTTTGCAAACGTCGCTTGCTGAAACTGTAACGATCTTCTTCCGGCAAGAACATTGTTATACCCAATGCGCGACCACGCGGAATAATTGACACCTTATATACGGGGTCGTGTTCGGGTACGTGCAGACCGACGATGGCGTGTCCCGCTTCGTGGTAGGCGGTAAGTTTTTTCTCATCTTCGCTCATTACCATGGAGCGACGTTCGGCCCCCATCATGATCTTGTCTTTTGCTTTTTCGAATTCGTCCATCGTGACGGTGCGTTTGTTCGCCCGCGCCGCAAATAACGCGGCCTCATTAACCAGGTTAGCCAGATCGGCACCGGAGAACCCGGGCGTACCACGGGCAATGATTGAAGGACGCACATCGTCGCTTAGTGGCACCTTCCGCATGTGTACTTTGAGAATTTGCTCGCGCCCGCGCACGTCTGGCAACGGCACAACGACCTGACGGTCGAAACGGCCCGGCCGCAGTAATGCAGGATCAAGTACATCGGGACGGTTGGTCGCAGCAATTACGATCACACCTTCGTTGCCTTCGAATCCGTCCATCTCGACCAGCAGCTGGTTGAGCGTTTGTTCGCGTTCGTCATGACCACCACCGAGTCCAGCACCACGATGACGTCCAACCGCATCGATTTCATCGATAAAGATAATGCAGGGCGCGTGCTTCTTCGCCTGATCAAACATGTCGCGCACACGCGATGCACCGACACCGACAAACATCTCGACAAAGTCAGATCCCGAAATGGTGAAAAACGGTACACGTGCCTCGCCGGCGATGGCACGAGCAAGCAAAGTCTTACCAGTACCGGGCTGACCGACCATCAGCACACCGCGTGGAATCTTGCCACCCAATCGCTGGAATTTGCTTGGATCCTTCAGGAAGTCGACGATCTCGCCGACTTCTTCCTTGGCTTCTTCCACACCGGCCACATCACCGAAGTTGACGTTGACCTGATCTTCACCCAATAAGCGGGCCTTGCTTTTGCCAAATGACATAGCACCGCGCCCGCCAGCGCCGCCTTGCATCTGACGCATGAAATATACCCACACGCCGATCAGCAACAGAATTGGAAAAGACGATATGAACAGTTGCATCAACCAGGTCTGCCGTTCTGGCTCCTTGGCGGAGAACTCGACCTTTTTCTTGTGCAACTCGCCGATAAGCGCATCGAGGTCCGTCTCAGGGCTATAAGTCTTGAAACCCTGCCCGGAACGCAGCTCGCCGGTGATGGTTTCACCGTCGATCAGGACCTTTTTCACGCTCCCCGACTCAAGCTCGTCGAGGAATACCGAATAGCTCAACGGCCTGACCCGCTCGGTGGCCGGGCCAAAACTCTGGAACACCGAGACCAGCACGACCGCGATGACGACCCAAAGGATTATGTTTTTTGCCAAATCACTCAATATTTGTCACTCCAAAGCGTGCCCAGAGATGGCTGGCGCACACTCCCTTAGACCCTACTACACCCGACAGTTTCTCGCCACAAGGTACGTCTCACGACTGGATGATCGCGAGGCAGCCGGCTTTTTGACCGAAACGGACTCAAAGGCATTGCGCGTCTCCCGCACGTACTGGTCGAATCCCTCGCCATGGAACAATTTGACAACAAATGAGCCGCCCTGTTTGACGACATTTGTTGCCAACTCACGGGCAACCTCAGCCAACGCCATAGCCCGCGGCTGATCGACTACCCTCATCCCACTAATATTGGGGGCCATATCAGACATAACAAGGTCTACCGGCCGGTTTCCGAGGGTATCCATAAGCCGGTCAAGTATTGTGTCTTCCTCAAAATCACCCTGTATGAACTCGACATCGGGTAACCGGTCCATGGCCAGGAGATCCAGCGCGATTATGCGTCCCCGACCCTTGAGCCTGAACGACGCATACTGACTCCAGCTGCCCGGTGCGGCGCCCAGATCCACAACCGTCATGCCTGGTTTAAATAGTTTTTGCCGCCGGTCTATTTCTTCGAGCTTGTACACAGCCCGCGACCGCCAACCCTCCGTACGGGCTCGTCTGACGAAGACGTCTTTTTCCTGGTTGGTTCGCCAGTGATTGCTCTTGCTACGACGGTTCATGACAGACGACAATAGGATCTATGAAGGAAAGTGAAAAGAAACGGTTGCGTGGTGCCGGCCATTCGTTGAATGCAGTCGTACTAATCGGTACGGCCGGACTTACCGGCGCTGTCGGTGCCGAAATCGATTTAGCCCTTGATGCACATGAACTAATCAAAATTAAAGTACGCGTGGGCGATCGAAATGAAAGAGATGCGCTCATCAAACAAATCTGTGCAAATACTGGCGCAGAGTTGATACAACGAGTCGGCAATACTGCGCTGTTATATCGCAAGCAATCGGATCAGACGTAACGCACGTCGAGTATTTCGTAACTGCGGCTACCACCCGGAGCCATAACCTCAGTCTCGTCTCCCACCTCGCGCCCAATTAACGCCCGGGCTATCGGCGACGTGATCGAAATACGGCCCTGATTGATGTCCGCCTCCACTTCACCGACGATCTGATAGGTCACTTTGTCGTCGGATTCCAGGTCAAGCAAATTGATAGTGGCGCCAAAAACGACGCGATTGCCGGCATCGAGCGACGAAACATCGATAATCTGGGCATGCGACAGCACCGATTCCAGAAGTTTAATCCGACCTTCGATAAAGCCCTGCTGCTCACGCGCCGCATGGTATTCGGCATTTTCCTTGAGATCCCCATGCTCTCGCGCTGCGGCAATCGCCTGTATGACTTTGGGTCGGTCCTCTTTCTTCAATTTTGCCAATTCGTCGCGCAACACCTCTGCTCCGCTGGCAGTCAATGGAGCCCTGCTCATGCGGTCAACTCCTCGTGCAAATCTTGCAAACGATTTACTTCGGCTGCATTGATATAGTCCAGCGCCAGGCAAGTCGCACGCGCTGCCGCAATAGTTGTGTAGTAAGTCACTTTGTTGTGCACGGCCTGTCTGCGAATGGAATCCGATTCACGAATGGCCTGTTTGCCTTCTGTGGTGTTGACGATAAAGTCAATCTCGTCATTCTTAATAATATCGACAATGTGTGGGCGACCCTCGCGCACCTTGTTGGCTCGCTCGCATTGCAACCCGGCCTCGATCAAGGTTTTGGCCGTACCATCCGTCGCAATCAGATCGAAACCGCGTGCAACAAGCAACCGAGCCAGCTCTATCGCACCAGGCTTATCCCTGTCGCGCACGCTCAGCAATGCCGTCCCCTCATTCGGCAGAGTTACGCCAGAGGCGAGTTGTGCCTTGGCGTATGCCTCTCCGAATGTCGTGCCGGTCCCCATGACCTCGCCGGTTGATTTCATCTCCGGGCCTAATATCGGATCGGCATCGGGAAATTTATTAAATGGGAATACAGCTTCTTTAACTGAAAAATACCGTGGCCGTACTTCAGTCAAAACCTCTTGATCGCGCAAAGTGCGTCCAACCATCGCGAGTGCAGCGATCTTTGCCAGCGGAACTCCGGTCGCCTTCGATACAAACGGCACGGTACGTGACGCACGCGGATTGACTTCGAGTATGTATATTTCATCATTCTGAATTGCAAACTGCGTATTCATCAGTCCCTTAACGTCGAGCGCTTTTGCCAATGCCCTGACCTGTTCGCGTAGTTGGTCTTCCTGTGCCTGACTCAACGTGGCTGGCGGCAAAGAGCAGCCGGAATCCCCCGAGTGCACACCAGCCTGCTCGATATGTTCCATGATGCCGCCGATCAATACTGTCTCACCGTCACAGATCGCATCAACATCTACCTCGACCGCCATGTCGAGAAAACGGTCCAGTAAGACTGGCGCTTCATTCGATACTTCGACAGCATTATCGATGTATTGGGTCAGATCGTGCGCGCTAAACACGACTTCCATAGCACGCCCACCCAATACATAAGACGGACGCACAATCAGCGGATAGCCCACGCCCTCGGCTAGACGCAATGCCGTTTCTTTGTCACGCGCGGTGCAATTGGCAGGTTGACGCAATCCCAGCCGATTTATCAGTTTTTGAAATCGTTCACGGTCCTCGGCCAGATCGATGCTGTCCGGCGATGTTCCAACAATCGGTACACCGGCCTTTTCCAGGGCACGCGCAAGTTTGAGCGGTGTCTGGCCGCCGTATTGCACGATAACGCCATCGGGCTTTTCGCAATACGCAATCTCCAGAACGTCTTCCAGAGTCAGCGATTCGAAATAGAGCCGATCCGATGTGTCGAAATCCGTAGACACCGTCTCCGGGTTGCAGTTAACCATGATCGTTTCAATGCCATCTTCACGCAGCGCTATGGCCGCATGCACACAGCAATAGTCAAATTCGATACCCTGGCCAATCCTGTTTGGCCCGCCGCCTAGGATCATGATTTTTTTCTTATTACCAGGCTCCGCTTCGCATTCATCCTCGTAGGTCGAGTACAAGTAGGCCGTCGTGGTTGCAAATTCCGCTGCGCAGGTGTCGATGCGCTTAAAAACCGGTCGTATCTGCTGCGAGTGGCGATATTCCCGCACCTGCTCCTCGGTGTTGTCGGTTAACGTTGCAATGCGCCGATCCGAGAAGCCTTTGCGTTTTAGTTTGAGTAATTGATGGCGATCAATGGCATTCAATTGACTACGACGTACAGCATTTTCGGTTCTGACCAAGTCCTCGATCTGTGCCAGAAACCAAGGATCGATCGCGCTGAGACCGTGTATTTCCGCGAAGTCGAAACCGGCGCGAAATGCGTCCGCCACGTACCAAATTCGCTCAGCACCCGGCGATCTCAATTCGTGGCGCAATACGATTTCCGCCTCGTCTTTGCCCAGCTCATCCGGCAGACGCTCGCTCAAACCGTCAGTACCGGTCTCCAGGCCGCGCAATGCTTTTTGTAAGGATTCCTGAAAAGTCCGGCCCATGGCCATCACTTCGCCTACTGATTTCATTTGCGTCGTCAGCTTATTGTTGGCATTGGGGAATTTTTCAAAGGTAAAACGCGGTATTTTCGTGACGACGTAATCGATCGTAGGTTCAAATGACGCCGGTGTCGCGCCACCGGTAATTTCGTTGCGTAATTCGTCGAGCGTGTAACCGATGGCGAGCTTCGCCGCCACTTTGGCAATCGGAAAACCTGTCGCTTTCGACGCCAATGCCGAAGACCGCGATACACGAGGATTCATCTCGATTACGAGCAGGCGACCGTCGTCAGGATTGATTGCAAACTGGACGTTTGATCCGCCGGTTTCCACGCCGATGCGACGCAGGACTGCCAGCGAAGCATTACGCATCACCTGGTATTCCTTGTCGGTCAGTGTCTGTGCCGGTGCGACCGTTATCGAATCACCTGTGTGCACGCCCATTGGATCGAGATTCTCGATGGAACACACAATGATGCAGTTATCCTCGCAATCGCGTATGACCTCCATCTCGAACTCTTTCCATCCGAGCACGGATTCTTCCAGTAGCACCTCGGACGTCGGCGACATTTCCAGGCCACGCGCGACGATTTCTTCGAACTCCTCGTGGTTATAAGCAATACCGCCGCCGGTACCACCGAGGGTAAACGACGGACGGATAATAATCGGGTATCCAAACTCCGGCTGTACGGCCAGGGCCTGATCCATGTCGTGTACCAGCTGTGCCACCGGCACTTCCAGTTCAATGTCCCGCATTGCATTTCGAAATTGTTCGCGGTCTTCGGCGGTATCAATCGCTTCGCGAGATGCGCCGATCAATTCGACCCCGTACTTTTCAAGCACGCCTTTACGTACCAGATCGAGTGCACAGTTCAACGCTGTCTGACCACCCATGGTCGGCAACAACGCATCAGGCCGCTCCTTTGCTATCACTTGGGCTACATGACGCCAGTGCACCGGTTCGATATAAACAGCATCCGCCATTTCGGGGTCGGTCATGATGGTCGCAGGGTTTGAGTTCACCAGTACGACGCGCAGACCTTCCTCGCGCAACGCTTTACATGCCTGCGCGCCGGAATAATCGAACTCGCACGCCTGACCGATGACTATCGGTCCGGCACCAATAATCAATACGCTGTTAATGTCATTCCGTTTGGGCAACGAACTATCCCGGCATTACGCTGGCGCGCCGTTTTTCGACCTTCGCCATCATTGAACAAAACCGTTTAAAAAGCGGACGTAATTCCTGCGGCCCGGGGCTGGCTTCCGGATGACCCTGGAAACCGAATGCCGCACAGTCTCTGCGCTCGATACCTTGCAGACTGCCATCGAACAGTGACCGGTGGGTAGGCACTACGTTATCTGGCAATGACGCCTCGTCTACCGCGAATCCGTGATTCTGGCTGCTGATGAAGACTTTTCCGGTCGCGAGATCCTGCACCGGGTGATTCGCACCATGATGGCCGACCGACATCTTCATCGTGCGTGCACCGCTGGCCAATGCCAGTAACTGATGCCCGAGACAAATTCCGAAAACGGGGATCGCCGCAGTCAAAATGCCGCGTATCGCCTCTATTGCGTAATCGCACGGTTCGGGGTCGCCCGGCCCGTTGGACAAGAACACACCGTCTGGCGCCAGTGACAACACGTCGATTGCTGTGGTTCGAGCCGGGACTACGGTTACCCGGCATTCATTGGCCACCAGCAACCGCAAAATATTCCGCTTGATGCCAAAATCGTAGGCCACAACATGAAATCGCGAAGTAGGCGCAGTCTGTTGCCACGGTGGCTCACTCCACTCATAGGCCTTCGCACAGGACACAACCTGCGCCAGGTCCATTCCCTGTAAACCGGCAAACTGCTGCGCCCGAGCGACAACTTCGCCGGCATCGACGATGCCGGTTGCAAGACAACCCGCCTGAGCACCACCCTTGCGTATCAATCGCGTCAGACGTCTCGTATCGATATCGGAAATGGCGACCGTCTTATTATCAACCAGGTACTGTGCAAGGCTTTTTTGTGCACGCCAATTGGAGTAGACCAACGGCAGGTCGCGAATTATCAATCCCGCAGCGTGCACGCTATCCGATTCGGCATCCTCGTCGTTTACGCCGGTGTTGCCGATATGCGGATAAGTCAGCGTGACAAGTTGGCGGGCGTAAGACGGATCGGTCAGAATTTCCTGGTAACCGGTCATAGCGGTGTTGAAAACCACTTCACCGACGGCTGCACCGGGTGCACCGACTGAGTGACCCCGGAATACGCTTCCGTCAGCCAAAGCCAGAATCGCGGTGTTACTCAAACCCTGAAGTTCCTCTGCCAGCGTGATGCGCAAGACGCACATACACGAACGGGACAGGCCGACCAGGCACTGTCCCGAGACGAGGATTCTACTGGAGCGGTCGGGTTCTGTCGACTATCGTGAGTATCGGTCAGGTCTGCTTTCGTCTGACAAACCCCAGTCCCATCAGGCTTGTAGCAAGAAGTATGAATGCGCCTGGTAACGGAACGACAGTACCCAGCTGGCCCGAATAAGCACTGGACCCGTTGATGCGTGTCTCACCGCTAATCTCGAGTATGTAGCGGCCGGTTGCGAGACTAGTAAGGATTTCCCAGTTGTTGCCGCTGGCGCTGCCCAACATCAAACCGAGAGCGATAACTGAACAGCCAGTCGGGATTGCAGACCCGCAGTTCGTCGAACCTCCATCGCTCCACAGTGTTCCCGCGAAGTTATTTATGCCTGTCAACGTCGTGTAATTAGCCGACATTGACACGGAACCACCCCCGTCCAGATCGAACACCCAGAAGTCCACAAAGGAAGTCATGTTGCCGACATTGTCAACGAGGTCGGTGTGGGTGAAAGTCCCGTGATCCGAAGTGATCGTGTTGTACGGTCCCAGATAGGTTCCCGGGGCACCGTCGATCGCTTCGCAGCCCGAACAGATAGTCGCAGCGTTCGAGACCTGGACGCCGAGGGCCAAACCGAATACCGCGACGGCGCCCACCAGAATATGCTTGGTCTTCATGTTGTTCTACCGTTGGATTATTGAGTAGTGCTAGTTGAAGTGAATATAGCACCGCTCGACACCGCCGGAGCCGGACTTGACATAAAACCCTGGGTCAGACACTGCGCGCTTCCGTAATGAATAAGAATCATTCATTTTAGATCAATGCCTGGCCATGGCCGGCTGCTGCTGCACAAACTGTTTTTTAAGAATGCGTGTCAAACTGGGCGAGCGACAGATGGAATCGGTCAAAACTCTACAACCCGAGGACATCATCCATTGTATAGAGTCCTGGCTGGCGCGCGGACACCCAGCGTGCGGCCAACAATGCGCCATCGGCGAATGCGCCACGATGCATGGCCTGGTGACGAATCTCGACCGTTTCAGTCTCAGAACAGAACAAAACCGAATGCTTGCCCGGCTCGGCGCCAGCTCGTACAGAAGAAAAGCCGATCGCGCCGCGATGGCGCTGACGATTCTTCCCCGCCGCGCGAAAATCCTTGACCTCGTCAAACGGTTGACCCCTGGCGGCCGCAATCAGCTCGCCAAAATGCAATGCGGTACCGGACGGCACGTCGCGTTTGTAGCGATGATGCTCGTCTACAATCTCCGCGTCGTAGTCTTTTTTCAAGGCGGCCGCAGCCAGCTGAGTCAGGCGAAAGCATAGATTCACGCCAACACTCATATTGGGCGACCACACGACAGGCAGATCGCGCCCCACATCTCGCAACCGCGTCATTTGCGCCGCTGACAACCCGGTAGTACCGATTACCATCGGGCAACGTGCTTCCAGGCAGGCGGTCACGTTGCTGTTGAAAGCACCCGGTAGGGTAAAGTCAATTGCGACCTCGGCGTTGTCGAGTGCACTCACCGGTTGATCGGTATAGCTGGCCTCCGGCCCGGCCGCCTTGCCGACAGCCGCACTCCCGGCACGAACCAGTGCGCCGACCAGCGTGATTCCGTCGTCGTCCTGGGCTTCGATGGCATTGATCAGCGCCTGCCCCATCCGGCCACCGGCACCCAGCACTGCTACCCGCAGACTCATGGCCACCTCCAAGCGATCCGGTCAGGAGCGCAAATCATCAAAAAAGGTCTTCACACCGTCAACCCACGTACGCGAACGCGGGTTATGGCGTCCGCTGTCGGCGTTCAATGAATCGTCAAACTGTTTTAACAACTCCTTCTGTTCACGACTCAAACTTACCGGAGTCTCAACGACCACCCGGCAATGCAGATCGCCAGGCGCCGTGCCACGAACCGGTTTCACGCCCTTGCCACGCAAACGAAACACACGGCCCGACTGAGTACCGGCAGGAATCTTGAGTGCGACTTGGCCTTCCAGTGTCGGCACGTCCACCGAACCACCGAGTACCGCAGTAGCGTAGTTGACGGGTACTTCGCTGGACAAGTCCGCGCCATTGCGCTCGAAGATCGCATGCGGACGAACCCTGACTTCAACGTAAAGATCACCCGACGGCCCGCCAGAGCGGCCGGCCTCGCCTTCACCGGTCAATCGTATGCGATCGCCAGTATCGACACCGGCGGGCACTTTGACCGACAGGGTCCGGGTCTTGCGGGTGCGACCCTGGCCAGCACACTCGCCGCAGGGCTTGGTGATGACCTGACCGGCGCCCTTACAGCGTGGACAGGTCTGTTGTACGGAGAAAAAACCCTGTTGCATGCGCACCTGGCCACGTCCACCACAGGTACCACAGGATTCGGCCTTGCTGCCGTCTGCTGCACCGCTGCCATCACACGACGCACAGGCCACCATAGTCGGCACATCAATATTGACGCTGGCACCACCAACAGCCTGTTCCAGATCCAGATCGAGCTGATAAAGCAGGTCCGCGCCACGATAGACCTGGCTGGCGCGCCGGCGCCCACCAGCACCAAAAATATCGCCGAACACATCGCCAAAAATATCGCCGAATACATCACCGGGATCGAAACCACCCGGACCGCCGCCGGCACTGCCATCGACACCGGCATGACCAAATTGATCGTAGGCGGCACGTTTGCGCTGATCGCTCAACACTTCGTACGCCATCTTGATCTCTTTAAAGCTAGCCTCGGCCTCAGTGTCGTCCAGATTACGATCCGGATGGTGCTTCATAGCAAGACGACGGTACGCCTTTTTGATTTCGGCGTCCGTCGCGTTGCGCGCTACCTCGAGCACTTCATACAAATCACGTTGTGACATGGTTTTTGCGGACGTGGCTCGGCTCCTGTGTTACTTGTTGCCGCCCTGCTCTTTGACTTCCTCAAACTCTGCGTCGACTACATCATCTTCCTGGCTTTCACCTGAATCATCGGCACTCTTGGCATCCTGCTGCGCCTCTTCGTAGACACGTTGCGCCAGACTCGCTGATGCCTCAGCAAGCGCCCGCGTCTTGGCTTCAATCCTCGATTTGTCGTCGCTTTTGAGTGCATCCTTGAGATCATTACTGGCCGCTTCGATCGCCGAGCGTTCCTCAGCAGTGACTTTCTCGCCCAGATCCTCCAGCGACTTCTCGGTAGCATGTAACAGAGCATCGGCCTGATTGCGCGTGTCAACCAATTCGCGGAACTTGCGGTCTTCATCAGCATGCGCCTCGGCATCGCGAACCATCTGCTCGATCTCTTCATCGGCCAGTCCACTCGACGCCTTGATGATGATGTTCTGCTCTTTGCCCGTTGCCTTGTCCTTGGCCGACACATTGAGAATGCCGTTGGCGTCGATATCAAAGCTAACTTCAACCTGCGGGATACCGCGTGGCGCGGGCGGTAAATCGCTGAGATCGAAACGGCCGAGTGACTTGTTGTCGGCCGAGCGCTGACGCTCGCCCTGCAACACATGGATAGTCACCGCCGTTTGATTATCCTCGGCAGTAGAAAATACCTGGGTCGCTTTAGTGGGGATCGTCGTGTTCTTCTCGATCAGACGCGTCATCACGCCACCCATCGTCTCGATGCCCAGTGACAACGGCGTTACATCGAGCAACAACACATCTTTAACGTCCCCGGACAGCACACCACCCTGAATGGCGGCGCCTACGGCCACCGCTTCGTCGGCGTTTACGTCCTTGCGCGGCTCTTGTCCGAAAAAGTCATTAACGGCCTGTTGCACTAAAGGCATGCGCGTCTGTCCACCGACCAAGATCACATCGTCGATATCACTGGTCGACAAGCCCGCATCCTTGACCGCAATCCGACAAGGTTCGATCGTACGCTTGACCAGATCTTCAACCAGCGATTCCAGCTTTGCACGGGTAAGTTTGATCGTAAGATGCTTCGGTCCGCTCGCATCGGCAGTAATATAAGGCAGGTTCACTTCGGTCTGCTGTGAAGATGACAATTCGATCTTCGCCTTCTCGGCTGCTTCCTTGAGCCGCTGCATTGCCAGTGAATCCTTGCGGATGTCGATGCCACTGTCTTTTTCAAAACCACTGGCAAGATATTCGATGATTCGAAGATCAAAGTCCTCGCCACCCAGGAAGGTGTCACCATTGGTGGACAACACTTCAAACTGGTGCTCGCCATCGACATCGGCAATCTCGATGATCGAAATATCAAAGGTACCGCCACCGAGGTCATACACCGCGATCTTTACGTCACCGCGCTTCTTGTCCATGCCATACGCCAGCGCCGCCGCGGTGGGTTCGTTGATGATCCGCTTGACCTCCAGACCGGCGATCTTGCCCGCATCCTTGGTCGCCTGGCGCTGGGAATCGTTGAAATAGGCCGGCACGGTAATGACCGCCTCGGTGACTTTCTCACCCAGGTAGTCTTCCGCCGTCTGCTTCATCTTCATCAGGACGCGTGCCGAAATCTCAGGTGGCGCCATCTTGTCGCCATTGACGTCCACCCACGCGTCACCGTTATCCGCCGCAATAATCTTGTACGGCACCATGTCAACGTCTTTTTGCACGACGTCGTCGCTGAATCGCCGGCCAATCAGCCGTTTGATCGCGAACAGCGTGTTATCCGGATTAGTGACCGCCTGCCGTTTTGCAGGCTGCCCGACCAACACCTCACCTTCCTTGTTAAAGGCGACCATCGACGGCGTCGTTCTATCGCCCTCGCTGTTTTCAATTACGCGGGGCTTATCGCCCTCCATGACGGCAACGCACGAGTTCGTCGTGCCCAGGTCGATGCCGATGATCTTACTCATAGAAATTCTCCAAACATCATAATCAATAACTTCTAAGTGGGGCCCGGCACTGCATAGTTCAAGCCGTATCCCCGGAATTCTCTTCGGCCGCTTTGGCCACGACCACACGCGCCGGACGCAATAACCTGTCGTTGATCTGGTAACCCTTTTGCACGACTTCAATGATCGTGTTGGGTTCGGCATCCGACTCCAGCATTACCATTGCTTCGTGCAACAGCGGATCAAACGGTTCTCCCTTTGGGTCGATCTGCACGATGCCAAACTTTTTCATGACCTGACCAAACAGGCGCAAGGTCATCTCAGTCCCTTCATGCAAAGATTCGAGCGAAGCCTCCTCTGCGGCCAGCCCCAATTCCAAACTGTCACGTACTTGCAGCAGTTCCGCCGCAAAGGTTTCCAGCCCGTACTTTCGGGCAAACTCCAGATCACGCCCGGCCCGCTTGCGGAAATTTTCCAGCTCAGCCGCCGCTCGCAAGAACTGATCCTGGCTGGTCTGCATCTGCGCTTCGGCATCCACCAGCGCTGCCTGCAGGCTCTCGACGGTCGGCTCCTCAGCCGCCTGGTCGATCTCCGGGTTACTGGCCTCCTCGTTTGCGGCCGTTTGCTCTTCCACAAATTCTACCTTTGTCAGTTAGTTACAAGTTAAACTTAATTCAGAATACCATTGTCACGCAGCCTACTTAAGCAATATCGTGGCAATCAGGGCATTTTCAAGGCCTGTCCCAACAACCGTGCAGTGACATCCACGATGGGGATGACGCGCTCGTAGGCCATTCGGGTCGGTCCAATGACACCCAGCACTCCCACAACCTCGTCATCGACCGTATAGGGCGCGCTTACAACACTGCATTCATCCAGGGCTTCGTAGCCCGATTCCTTGCCGATAAATATCTGTACGCCATCGGCTCTGGAACATTGGTCCAGCAAATGCAGGATGTCGCGTTTTCGATTAAAAACGTCGAATAACTGCCGCAGCTTATCGACATCAGACAATTCGGCAAAGTCCATCAGATTGGTCTTGCCGGCCAAAACAAAGTCTTCTTCGTTGTCACCTTGGGCAAACGCGCGTTGCGCCATCGCGATGGCGTTTAGCATCATCTCGTTCATCGACTGGCGTGCTTGCTTGAGTTCTTCGAGCAAGCTGGTGCGGACATCGCTGACATCGTTTCCGGCAAATTGCTCAGTAAGATAATTCGCCGCCTGACGCAGCTCACTTTCGCTGTAGTTCCTGTCCAGCTTGAGAATGCGGTTTTGCACCTCACGCTCGTTGACAACGATGATCGCGAGTACGCGGTTGTTGGATAACTGCAGAAATTCGATCTGCCGCAGTTGCCCGTGTTTCCTGCGTGGCACGGTCACCACGCCGGCCAGGTGCGTCACTTGTGACAGCAGCTTCGAGGCGGTCGTTACCAGTTCCTGTGACGACACGACCGGTTCGGCGAATCCGCTCTCTATTTCGTCGGCGATTTTTCTTTGCAGGGGTTTAACGGCGACCAGCGTATCGACGAATACCCGCAAACCAGCGGCGGTTGGAACCCGGCCTGCCGATGTGTGCGGGGAGGACACCAACCCACACTCTTCGAGATCCGCCATGATGTTACGAATCGTCGCTGGGCTGACATCAAGCGCAGATTCGCGTGCCAATGTGCGCGATCCCACGGGGTGCCCCTCCCGGATGTACCGCTGCACCAGTGTCTTCAATAACTGTAGCGCGCGTTCATTGGGTACTGCGTCAGTCATGGACGAGGCCTGTAAATCACGAAAATTGATCTTTTCCCAAAGAATTAGCACTCTCAGGTGGAGACTGCCAGATCAAAGCTTCGCAGTCTCGCGGTTGCACTGTCAAGCGCAAAAGTGCGCGGGTAAACTCGCAGCCATGTCAGCAAAGTTCCAATCGATTGGCCTGGTAGGCAATACCGCGGATCAAAGCGTCGTGGACACCCTGGAGGTCCTGGGCCCCTATCTTAAAAAGCGCGGCGCAAGTCCGTTGCTGCTGGCACTGGACAAACGTGAGATCAAGGGCTGCGAGATGGTAAGCGCCAACGACCTGGCTGATCGTGCAGACCTGGTGATGTCCGTCGGCGGAGATGGAACGATGTTGTATGCCACTCATCTCGCTGCACCAAAAGACACGCCATTGCTGGGCATCAATCGGGGCCGTCTGGGATTTCTGGCTGATATCAGTCCCGACGAGATGACCGATCGCATCGACGAAGTCCTGGCCGGTGAGTATGTCAGTGAAACCCGTTCGATGCTGGTTGCCAAGATCGATGGCGAGAATGCCGCCAGTGGCTATGCGCTCAACGACGTAGTGCTGCAACGTGCCGGCGACATGCGCCTGCTCGATATCGAGACCTACGTCAACGGTGTCTATCTGAACACGCATGGCAGCGATGGCCTGATCATCGCCACACCGACAGGCTCGACCGCCTACGCACTGTCCTGCGGCGGTCCAATACTCGAGCCGTCGCTGGACGCCATCGTCGTTGTCCCGATTTGTCCGCACACCCTGAGTGACCGGCCGATCGTGATTGACGGCAACAGTAAAGTCGAAGTGCGCCTGATAGACCGCAAGGGCGTCACCGGCCAGATCAGTTGCGATGGCAAACCCATTGCGGACGTCAATCCTGGCGGTATGCTCGATATCGAGAAGTCACCCTTCGTCGCCACGCTACTACACCCGAAGGGATACGATTATTTTCGCATACTGCGTTCCAAACTAGCCTGGGGCCACGACTCCCGTCGCTCGCGCTAAAAACGATGCACAAATCAAACTAATGCTGCGCGAGATTCAGGTTCGCAATTATGCGGTGATCGATGCGCTCGATCTGGATTTCGATCCGGGCATGACCGTATTGACTGGCGAAACCGGTGCCGGCAAGTCGATCTTGGTTGGCGCATTGGGTCTGGCGCTCGGTGATCGTGCCGATGCCGGTATCGTGCGTGATGGCGCGCAACAAACAGAGGTCAGTGCGGTCTTTGCTCCGGATGCATCTGTCACATCCTGGTTGCAGGAAAAAGAACTCGATGCTGACGGCGAGTGCCTCGTGCGACGCGTGGTCAGCCGCGAAGGACGTTCGCGTGCGTGGATCAATGGCCACGCCGTGACGCTGCAAACGATGCGCGAGCTGGCCGGACAGCTGGTGGATATTCACGGTCAGCATCTGCATCAGTCGTTGACACAAAAACAGGTGCAACGTCGAATCCTCGACGACAGCGGAAATCACGGCAAGCTGGTCAGTAAAGTAGCCGTCGAATATGCACGCTGGCACCAGGCCGCCACGGAGTTGGCCGAGTTGGAGCAGGCCCAGTCAGATAAGGACTCCCGTTTGGACTTGCTGCGGTTTCAGATTCAGGAACTGGATGCATTGGCTTTGTTGTCGGGCGAGGCGGCACAATTGGCCGACGAGCATCACCGGCTGATGCACGCCGGTCGGTTGGCCGAAGGTACTGGTGCAGCGCTGAATCTGTTGTCGAGCGATGACAAGACCTCGGCACAGCAGTTGCTGGGTGAGACCAGCCGGCTGCTGGCACCATTGACCAGCATCGACACAAAATTGGCCGAGATCGCCGCTTTGCTGGACGATGCAGAAATCCAGGTGGGCGAAGCGGCGACGCGTCTAACTGAATACTGCGACAAACTGGATCTGGATCCGGCCCGTCGTGACGCGGTCGAAGAACGACTCGCCAGCATGCAGTCGTTGTCACGCAAGCACCGCGTCGAGCCCGAACAACTGCCACAACACGCCGAATCGCTGCGCCTGGAAATTACCCGGCTCGACGACGCCGAAACGCATCTGGCAGCTCTACATGAGTCGCTGAAGGCGGCTACCGCTGCCTACGATGAGGCGGCCGCAGCGTTAACCGGGGCGCGTCTCGCTGCAAGCAAAAAACTCGATAGACGCATTACCGCGGCGATTCAGGAACTGGGGATGCCCGGTGGACGCTTTGTCACGGTTGTCGACAGCGATCCGGATCGCCGCGCCGCAAATGGCAGTGACATTATCGAGTTTCACGTCAGTGCCAATCCCGGACAGACACCGCGACCGCTGGCACGTGTGGCCTCCGGTGGCGAACTGTCACGCATCAGTCTGGCGATTGAGGTTAATGCAGCAGAATCCACGCCGACGATGATCTTTGACGAAGTCGATTCAGGCGTCGGTGGTGGTATTGCCGAAATCGTTGGGAAAAAACTGCGCCAGGTCGGCAAGACCGCGCAGGTGCTGTGTGTTACACACCTGCCACAGGTGGCCAGTCAGGCACAACACCATGTCCAGGTAAGAAAACACACCGACGGCAAGTCAACCCGAACACGGCTAAGCCAATTGGACGAGGAACAGCGCACTGAAGAACTGGCACGAATGTTAGGCGGCGTGGAAATTACCCAGGCAACGCGTGATCATGCTCGCGAAATGATTGAGCGCGCGGCATCGAAGAAATCGCGGTCCAAGAAACGATCCGCTTAACGTTTTCTACAAGTCTTGCAGATTCCGTAGATTTGTAGAGAGTGATCGGTCATTTCGTACCCCATCTTTTCGGCGATTGCCGCCTGCCGATTTTCAATTACGTCATCCACAAACTCATCGACTCGTCCACACTCGACACAGACAATGTGGTCGTGATGCTCCCCCTGATCCACTTCGAACACTGAGTTGCCACCCTCAAAGTGATGACGATGCACCAAACCGGCTGCCTCAAACTGTGTTAGTACCCGGTAGACCGTGGCCAGACCGATATCTTCGCCGGATTCCTGCAACGCTTTGTAGAGGTCTTCGGCACCAAGATGGTGCCGGTCACTGCGTTCCAGCAGCTCCAGTATTTTTAGTCGCGGCAGAGTTACTTTGAGACCCGCCTTGCGTAGATCTGTTTTCACCATTCAACCTTGGACCCTGTAGTTGGCTTCGGAATCCGGTATAGTTTGCGCTCAGCGGCGAGCGCGTACAAGTGACAAACATGGCCAGATTTCCAGCGGCAATATTACTTTCATTGATTTTTCTCACCTGCGGCTGCGTCTACAAACTCAGCGTATTTCAGGGCAATCCTATTACGCCGGAGGATGTCGCCAAGGTGGAGACCGGTATGAACCGCTCGCAAGTACAATTCCTGCTCGGCACGCCTATGATCGAAGATCCGTTCCATAACGAGCGCTGGGATTACGTTTACTATTTTCGTGATGGCAAGACCGGCGCGGAATTCAAACGCCGTTTTGAGGTTTATTTTGACGGTGATGTCGTTTCACGCGTCAATGACCTGAGTAGCTGATAACTCATCCAGGGTCTTGTCGGGACCGCCCCATCGTTTTGCCTGCAGCGGCGAGCTGGCGTCGCGCCTCGCGGGGATCTGCCTTGAGTGGTCTGTAGATTTCAACACGCTGGCCTGTGCGTAACGGCTGATTCGGATTAACCACCTGACCAAAGACACCGATCTTGCATTGTTGTGGATCCAGACCTTCAAACTCATCAGCGATACCCGACAGCAACGCTGCCTCCAACACGGTAGTTCCCTGCGGGACCTGCAGCGGGACTATCAATTGTCGATCCGGTAACGCGTAGGCCACTTCTACATCGAGTACGACTTCGTCAGATAACTCTGGACCAATCACGTCAAATCAAGCCTACGCCACGCAGGAAAATCAGCAATACCATTGCGGGCGCAACGACTCGCGTGAGAAAACGCCAGAGCTTGTAGATGCCACCGTCGCCAATATCGAGTTCTTCCGAGGTAGCGTTCTGGCACATGACCCAACCGGCAAAGACAGCGATCAGCAAACCACCAAGCGGCAGCATCAGATTGCTCGCAAGATGATCGAGTGAATCAAAGATGGTGCCCGGATCCTTGCCGGGCCGCCAGATTTTGAAATCGGCCAGGAGATTAAACGACAACACCGAGCCCACGCCCAGTACCCAGGTGATGCCTCCGACCAGCCACGCCGCTTGTGGCCGCTGCATGTGAAACCGCTCCGTGAGCCATGCGACTGCCGGTTCGATCAGGCCGATTGACGAGGTCCATGCAGCGAATGACAACAAAACAAAAAACATCGTGCCGAAAATGACGCCACCGGTCATCTGCCCGAAAGCCAACGGCAGGGTTTGGAATATCAGACCGGGGCCCTGCCCCGCATCGAGACCGTGGGCAAAAACAATGGGGAAAATCACCATGCCGGCCAACAACGCGATAATGGTGTCGGCAAATACTACGGCGATCGAGGTTGAGAGTATTGAAGTGCCTTCGGGCAGGTAGGCGCCGTAAGCCATCACCGCCCCCATACCCAGGCTCAGCGTGAAAAAGGCATGACCCAGGGCAACCAATACGCTGTCAGCGGTCAATCGGTCAAAGTCAGCCCTGAACATGAAATTCAGCGCCTCGACGAAAGCGCCGTGATTGATCGCATAGACAAACAAGATCAGCAACAGTCCCACCAGTGCAGGCATCAGGACGCGTACCGCCTGTTCCAAGCCACGTTGCACACCGCGTGCGACAACCCCGACGGTCATTAACATGAACAAGGTGTGCCACATCATCAGTATTTGCCAGTTACCGGTGAGGTCACCGAAAACTTTTTCCACTCCCGGGCCGTCAATGCCATGGAATGTCCCGGTTGCACTCTTGAATATGTAGGCCAGCGCCCAGCCCGCTACAACGCTGTAAAAGGACAGGATCAGAAAACCGGCAAGCACGCCGCTGATACCGACGATTTGCCACCAACTCTGCCCGGCCTCCTCCTCGCCGACAATTTTCATCGTCATTATTGGATTGCGCCGGCCACGCCGACCAATCAGGATTTCGGACATCATGATGGGCAAGCCGATGGTGAACACACACACCAGATAAACCAGCACGAAGGCGCCGCCGCCGTTATCGCCGGCGATATAGGGAAACTTCCAGATATTGCCAAGTCCGACGGCAGAACCGGATACCGCAAGTATGAAAACCAGACGCGAGGACCAGAGTCCCTGAAGTGATTTGCGTTTTTCCTGGGCGGCCATGCGATCCCCCACTGATGTGTAGCCGCGGATTTTGCGCCAATCGGGCGCAACGCACAAACCGTGACCGCAAGCACCTATAATGGCGACCCAATGGCCAGCCCTCGAAAAAAGAAATCCGGCGACTCTGCCGCTGGAACACCCATCGCGCGCAACAAGAAGGCGCGCTTTGACTACTTCATTGAGGACCGGCTTGAGGCCGGTCTGGCCCTCGAGGGCTGGGAGGTCAAGAGCCTGCGCGCTGGCAAGGCGCAGATCACCGAGAGCTACGTGTTATTAAAGGACAATGAGATCTGGCTGTTCGGCGCGCATATCACGCCGCTCAATACCGCCTCCACCCATGTTCAGACAGATCCGACGCGGACCCGCAAACTGTTGCTGAACCGTTCCGAGATTGACCGGTTGATCGGTGCCGTGGAACGCCGCGGATTTACGCTCGTGCCATTATCGCTGTACTGGAAAAAGGGCCGCGCCAAACTCGAAATCGGTTTGGCCAAAGGCAAGAAGCAACACGACAAGCGGGCCACGGAAAAAGATCGCGACTGGAAACGCCAGAAAGAGCGCATCCTCAAGCATTAGTCTGTCTATGACGTGTTGCCGTTGGCTACTAAAGAACGGGAACGACGACGGTCCCGATAAAAAGCCCATCGACATAAACACGTAATGTCACGGTATCCGGCCCGGGAACGCCGTTCGTACTGGCCACGAGTTCGTATTCACCGTTACCCAGGTCGGTCGCAATAATATGCGAGACCGGGACCAGTGGATCTTGTGCATCAGAGGGATTCTTAAGAATAACCGGCGCACTGGCCGCATCGACTTCGAAGGCGACACGATAACCGCTGCCGACCAGCGCCGAACCTGCATCGTACAAACCGACCCGTATTGATTGTCCAATCGGACCGTTATTGCCCTGCAATGTCGATGTCGTAGACACGCTGACCACGTCACCCAGATAAAGCATCTCGTAGTGGAATGCCGAATCGGCCTTGCCACCGTCGACCGCGCCCAGCCGATCAGTCGTGCGATTTGGCGTTGCGCTGAATTTGGACGCTGCATTGGCGTTGGTCAGGCTCAGATTGAGCGCACTCGATGTGGTCTGGTCGAGGTAATAGGCCACATCGAACTCCATCGTGTGATCGATCATTACAATATCTTTCGCGGTCGCTGATCCGGCGTCATCCATCAGGTTTTCGTGGGATTCGCCCTGGCCCCAGGCCGGCAGGTTGTTGATGGAATAGGCATTGACCCCGCCCTGATCGATGTTGCCAAAAAACAGGTTGTCGTAGATGTCCGGCATGGGACGAGTGGCGGGGGCGGAACCGGATGTCGTATCGATATGGAAGGCGCCACCGCCGTTAAACGTGCTTGCCTCATTGAAGACCATGGTGTTGTTGT
The DNA here is from genome assembly GCA_029862165.1 of Gammaproteobacteria bacterium. Classification (GTDB taxonomy): domain Bacteria; phylum Pseudomonadota; class Gammaproteobacteria; order Steroidobacterales; family JABDKV01; genus JABDJB01. Next base: position 21,003 of record JAOTXU010000019.1, on the reverse strand, counting down.
CAAACTCGATAGCGTCACAATCAAGGATTGCGACAGCACCGCCCGCAGCAGCACCATTGGCAGTGAACAGGTTGTTGAACGACCGTACGGTCACCGTCTTGTCACCGCAATCTATATAAAGCGCTCCGCCACCAACGGCGGCCTCGTTTCCGCTAAACAGGGAATGACTGATCAGCAGTGGGGGTGCAGCGATATTTCTGTCAATCCAGAGAGCACCGCCATCCTGCCCGGCATAGTTTCCGGAAAACTGGCTTCGGGTAATTGTCAGATCGGCATCTTTGTTTGCATACAAGGCGCCACCAAAAGCGGTATCCGCACTGTTCGAGACGAAGCTCGAATCTTCGACAACCGCCGCGCCGTCATTCGCAAGGTGCAGCCCGCCGCCGCCATCCAGTGGACCGGTCACGTTATTGTGCTCAAACACGCTGTATCGGACGATGTTCTGTCCGATGGAACCCGCAACATGCAAACCGCCACCCTCGGCGCTGGCCTCGTTATTATCGAAGCGAACAGTGTCAAAAACAGCGTAACCATTCGTTACCTGTACCGCGCCACCCTTACTGACGGCCGGTCCACCACTCTGGGTAAATCTCAGGTAATGAAGCTGAAGGTTAAGACAACCGTTGGCATCGAGCACACGGTCCCCGGGCGTGTTCAACTCGGTGGTGATTCCAACGAGTGGATGCGGATCGACCAGGCCACTGGCCAATGAACCGATGAATACCAGGTTGTTGCAGGTGGGATTACCGGGCCTTATCCACCAGCGCAGGAGATCTGCAACGGTCGCAGCGTAGCCGCGCGTGTCGGCGATCGCCACATAAACCGGTGTCGCCGCTGACGAGCCACCTGGAATCTTGCCACCGAGCGCCGCGGCGAGTTGTTCAATGTCCGAGTACGCCGTGGCCCAACTTGTTCCATCACGCACAATAATCGACGGATCGGGATCGACAAAATATAAATTATCCTGCGCGGCGGTCGGATTGCCCGTGATCAGCGCCTCGGTAGCATCCCCGATACCGTCGTCATCTGTGTCCGCGCCGGGCGTCAGAACAAAGGTCTCGTCTGTCGCCACATTCGGCCCGCCTGTTGCAGCGAAGGTGTCGTTGTAGGTGACTATGGCGAAATCGCCATCCTGTACATCCAGGATGCCATCTTCGTCCGGTCCCGCAACACCTGGCTGGGTCGGCAGCGTATTCACGAACACACTTGAGTTCACACCGAACTCGAACAGTGTCACCGTTTCGGTTTCGTTGGTCGTACTATTGACGACCGTCACATCGACGGTCTCAGCAACAGCCGGGTTGGTATCCAGGTCGGCATCGAAGAGCGTGATGAACAATGTGTCACCTGCAGCGATTGCGCCCGGGCGGGACGAGATGATGCCGGTAATGCCACCGTTGACACTGGTGGTGTCAGTGACGGTGGCCGAGTCGCCGTTGGCAATCAACGCGTCGTCGTAACTCGCCTGTACACTCTCGCCGGCCTGGACATCGAGGGCACCGTCTTCGTCCGTGCCACCAGTGCCGAACTGGGTGTTGAGGGTGTTGCTGAAGATGCCTGTGTTAACGCCAGTCTCGGTGAGCGTTACCGTTTCAACTTCGCTCGTGGTCGTGTTGGCAACCGTAACGTCGACGGTCTCGGCTACAGCGGGATTGGTGTCCAGATCGGGGTCGGTGACAGTCATCGTCAATGTATTGCCCGGGGCGATGGTATTGGGGCTCAGTACGATGCTGCCGGCGGTCCCGCCATTGACAGTTGTTGTGTCCGTCACCGTCGCTGAATCACCGTTGGCAATCAACGCATCGTCATAGGCAGCCTCGGCGCTTTCACCGGCCTGCACATCGAGGACACCGTCTTCGGACGTGCCGGCGATGCCAAATTGCGAATTGAGTGTGTTGCTGAAGATACCTGTGCTAACGCCAGTCTCGGTCAGGGTCACGGTTTCGACTTCACTGGTCGTCGTGTTGGTAACCGTAACGTCGACAGTCTCGACCACTGCGGGATTGGTGTTCAGGTCGGCATCGGTGACGGTGATGGTTAACGCATTGCCAGGATCGAGCGTGCTGGGGCTCATTACGATGCTGCCGGTCGTACCGCCATTCACTGCTGTCGTGTCAGTGACCGTCGCTGAATCACCGTTGGCAATCAACGCATCATCATAGGCGGCCTCGGCACTTTCTCCGGCCTGCACATCGAGGATACCGTCCTCATCCGTGCCGGCGGTGCCGAACTGCGTGTTGAGTGTGTTACTGAAGATGCCGGTGTTGACGCCGGTTTCGGTGAGCGTCACGGTTTCGACTTCGCTGGTGGTCGTGTTCGTGACGGTTACATCGACCGTCTCGGCCAGTGCAGGATTCGTATCGAGGTCGGCATCGGTGACGGTGATGGTCACCGTATCGCCCGGGAGAATCGTGTTGGGGCTGAGCACGATAGTGCCGGTAGTTCCGAAACTGACACTCGTGGTGTCGGTGACCGTCGCTGAATCGCCGTTGGCAATCAACGCATCGTCATAGGCAGCCTCAGCGCTTTCTCCACCCTGCACATCGAGCACACCGTCTTCGTCCGTACCAGCTATACCAAATTGCGTATTGAGTGTATTGCTAAAAATGCCCGTGTTAACACCCGTCTCAGTCAACGTCACCGTTTCGACTTCGCTGGTGTCCGTATTGGTGACCGTGGCTTCAACCGTTTCAGCGAGACCAGGATTGGTATCAAGGTCAGCATCTGTCACTGTTATGGTTAGCGTGTCGCCGGGGATAATCGCGTTGGGGCTCAGTGCGATACTGCCGGTGGTACCGCCATTGACTGCTGTGGTGTTAGTGACCGTCGCCGAATCGCCGTTGGCAATCAACGCATCATCATAGACAGCCTCAGCACTTTCTCCGGCCTGCACATCGAGTACACCGTCTTCGTCCGTGCCAGCTATTCCGAATTGCGTGTTGAGGGTGTTGTCGAAAATGCCCGTGTTCACACCGGTTTCAGTCAGTGTCACGGTCTCGACTTCGCTGGTGCCGGTATTGGTCACCGTGACATCAACCGTTTCAGCGAAACCAGCATTGGTATCAAGGTCAGCATCTGTGACGGTGATGGTCAATGTGTCGCCGGGGATAATCGTGTTGGGGCTCAGTACGATGCTGCCGGTGGTACCGCCGTTGACTGCAGTCGTGTCAGTGACCGTCGCTGAATCGCCGTTGGTCAGTAACGCGTCATCATAGCTCCCTTGGGCATTTTCACCGGCCTGCACATCGAGCACACCGTCTTCGTCCGTGCCAGCGGTACCGAACTGCGTGTTCAGCGTGTTACTGAAAATGCCCGTGTTGACACCGGTTTCGGTCAAAGTCACCGTCTCTACTTCGCTGGTCGCCGTGTTGGTGACGGTTACATCGACCGTTTCAGTCACCGCCGGATTGGCATCCAGATCGTCATCGGTGACAGTGATGGTTAATGTGTCACCCGGATTGACCGTATTGGGGCTCAGTACGATACTGCCGGTCGTACCGCCGTTGACTGCTGTCGTGTCGGTGACCGTCGCTGAATCACCGTTGGCAATCAACGCATCATCATAGGCGGCCTCGGCACTTTCTCCGGCCTGCACATCGAGGATACCGTCCTCATCCGTGCCGGCGGTGCCGAACTGCGTGTTGAGTGTGTTACTGAAGATGCCGGTGTTGACGCCGGTTTCGGTGAGCGTCACGGTTTCGACTTCGCTGGTGGTCGTGTTCGTGACGGTTACATCGACCGTCTCGGCCAGTGCAGGATTCGTATCGAGGTCGGCATCGGTGACGGTGATGGTCACCGTATCGCCCGGGAGAATCGTGTTGGGGCTGAGCACGATAGTGCCGGTAGTTCCGAAACTGACACTCGTGGTGTCGGTGACCGTCGCTGAATCGCCGTTGGCAATCAACGCATCGTCATAGGCAGCCTCAGCGCTTTCTCCACCCTGCACATCGAGCACACCGTCTTCGTCCGTACCAGCTATACCAAATTGCGTATTGAGTGTATTGCTAAAAATGCCCGTGTTAACACCCGTCTCAGTCAACGTCACCGTTTCGACTTCGCTGGTGTCCGTATTGGTGACCGTGGCTTCAACCGTTTCAGCGAGACCAGGATTGGTATCAAGGTCAGCATCTGTCACTGTTATGGTTAGCGTGTCGCCGGGGATAATCGCGTTGGGGCTCAGTGCGATACTGCCGGTGGTACCGCCATTGACTGCTGTGGTGTTAGTGACCGTCGCCGAATCGCCGTTGGCAATCAACGCATCATCATAGACAGCCTCAGCACTTTCTCCGGCCTGCACATCGAGTACACCGTCTTCGTCCGTGCCAGCTATTCCGAATTGCGTGTTGAGGGTGTTGTCGAAAATGCCCGTGTTCACACCGGTTTCAGTCAGTGTCACGGTCTCGACTTCGCTGGTGCCGGTATTGGTCACCGTGACATCAACCGTTTCAGCGAAACCAGCATTGGTATCAAGGTCAGCATCTGTGACGGTGATGGTCAATGTGTCGCCGGGGATAATCGTGTTGGGGCTCAGTACGATGCTGCCGGTGGTACCGCCGTTGACTGCAGTCGTGTCAGTGACCGTCGCTGAATCGCCGTTGGTCAGTAACGCGTCATCATAGCTCCCTTGGGCATTTTCACCGGCCTGCACATCGAGCACACCGTCTTCGTCCGTGCCAGCGGTACCGAACTGCGTGTTCAGCGTGTTACTGAAAATGCCCGTGTTGACACCGGTTTCGGTCAAAGTCACCGTCTCTACTTCGCTGGTTGCCGTGTTGGTGACGGTTACATCGACTGTCTCAGCCGCCGTGGGGTTGGTGTCCAGATCGGCATCGGTGACGGTAATGGTCAGCGTGTTGCCAGGATTGATCGTATTGGGATTGACAACGATGCTGCCCGTTACGCCACCGTTGACCGGAGAAGTATCCGTCACCGTCGCAGTACCGCCACTGGTCGTAAAGCCGTCGTCGTAACTGGCTTCTACACCATCGTTGTCTTGTACATCCAGCACGCCGTCTTCGCTGACACCGCCTGTGCCGAACTGCGTATTAAGAGTCCTGTTGAATATTCCGGTAGAGACACCCGTTTCTGTCAGCGTTAGCGTTTCGAACTCGCTGGTGGTCGTGTTGGTGACCGTGATATCGACGGTTTCTGCGACAGCCGGGTTGGTGTTCAGATCGGTGTCGTTAACCGTTACCGTCAGTGTGTTGCCGACCACAATCGGGTCGGGGCTTAGCGCGATCGTGCCGCCGACACCACCGTTAACAGGCGATGTATCGGTCACCGTCGCTGTACCTCCAACAGCCGTCAGGACGTCATTGTAGGCTACTTCGACGGTGTCGTTATCTTGTACGTCCAGCATGCCGTTGTTGTTTGCGCCGGCCACGCTGCCGAACTGCGTGTTAAGCGTGTTGCCAAAGATACCCGTGTTCAGACCGGTTTCGTTCAGTGTCACAGTCTCGACTTCGCTGGTGACCGTGTTGCTAACAGTCACGTTGACCGTCTCGGCCATGGCCGGATTAGTGTCCAGGTCAGAATCGTTGACAGTAATCGTTAATGTGTTACCGACCACGATCGGATCCGGGGCGAGTAGGATCGTGCCGCTGGCACCACCAGTGACCGCCGAATTATCGACAACGCTCGCCGTGCCACCGTTGACCGTTAGTGCATCGTTGTACGTACCTTCCGCCACGTCACCGGCCTTGACGTTAAGCGTGCCGTTATCGTCCAGTCCCGCAGCGAGTCCAAACGTTGTTACCAGGCTGCCGGTAAAGACACCGCTGCTTATTCCAGTCTCTGTCAGCGCAACGGTCTCCGATTCGAGTGTTGCAGTGTTGTGTATGACGATCGACGCAACATCGGCGGCTCCGGTATCTGCATCGAGATCGACGTCAGTCAGCGTTAACGTCAGTGTCTGTCCAGGAATGATGGACCCAGGGGTAATCGCAAATGTACCGGTCGCACCACCCAGAATTAGTGAGGTATCGCTGCGCACAGCTGGATTTCCACTCGAGTCATGCGTATCGGCGTACTGCCCTTCGACTGTGTTGCCGGCCTCAACGACGATCTGTCCATCCTCGTTCGCCCCTGCGATTGTTCCAAAGGCGGTCGGTAGTGTTGCGGTAAACACGCCGGTCGACACACCAGTCTCAGTCAGTGTGACCGTTTCCACTTCAAGAGAGTCGACATTGCGAACGGTCACGCTTGCGTTGTCGGCAGCAGCAACATCGGTATTGAGATCAGGATCGGTGACAGTAATTACCAGCCCGACAGCCGGAATAAACTCAGCGGGAGACAAGTCAATCGAGCCGTCGTTGTTCGCGGTAATGTTTACCCGTTGCACACGCTGGGTGATGTTGGGCACCGCAGCCGAATCGTTTGCGCTCCAAGTGATATCGTATACGCCCGGCGGTACATTGGGGTCCGACAACAATACCGGTACGCCAGCACCGGTATGAATCGCAACGGCGACGACATCCGGGAAGGGATCGAGGTTATCGACCACCAGCGGAACCGGGGTGACCGCGAGCAGATTTGTTAGTGGCCCGGTCGCCGGCGTGTTGAAATCGGCCAGTGGGTCGGGCACAAAAACCGGCGGCAGGTCATCATCGTCGCTCGAATCACCCAGACATACGGAACCGTTGATCTGTGCCAGTGGTGTACTACCAAAATCACCGAGGTTGTTGTTACGGAAGCGCAGAATAGCCAGATTCAGATTGAGATCATCCGGCAGCAGTTGCGGCGATCCGTCCAAATCAAACATCACCGGCGTCCGTGTGGCACCGACATAATGGTGCCCATCGAGCAGGCAATCGGTGAGATCGATGACAATGGCCCGGATCATCTCGAATGTCATGTGCGGTTCGGCGAAGCGGACAGCTACCTCGTTGATCACGTTGGCTATGCCACCCAGCGACATGGCATAAACCCGGGAAGCTTCGGGATCTGCAGGATTAAGCAACGCGGCATCGGAAGGTGTAGTCGTCGCGAGATCGGCGCTCCAGCCAAAGGCCTGCCGGTACAGATCCCGTTTGACGGTTAGAACACCCAAGAAACTGCCCGGTCCGGCAACGTTGCGTACCTGTTCCAGAATCGCGTTGGTAAACAGATTCAGTGATGCAAAAGTCTCACCTGCCGGCAAAACCGTCTCCAGAAAAGCGCCACTCTCTAAGACAATCGTCCGACGCACGCCGCCCGCTCCGCCGGTATCAGTCTCGTCGGTAAATTCGCCTCCCAGACTGCGCACCAGAAGATCTCCCCGTGGTAACGCAACGTCAGCACACCAGGTGCCGTCATTGTCGGTTACCGCCTGGGCCACTGGCAGCACTGAAGTCGGCACGCCTGAGGTATCAATCGGGAATAGTTGAATCAGCGCCCCCCGCAGCGCGCCTTTCATCGCGATACCACAAACCGTCTCGGTCGGTGGCGGATTACCGACGACGATCGCCACCACGGCCTGTGACGTATGCTCGCCATCGCTAATCCAATAAGAAAAAGAATCCGTACCAACGTATCCCAGAGACGGCGTATACACGATCATGTCATCAGCCGGATCGGTCGGTGTGCCGGCATCAGTCTGGGCAAGCGCACCGGCACCCGGTACCGAAAAACTGTCGATGTGAATCGGGTCGCTGTCGGGATCTGAATCATTGCCCAGTACAGCAATCGCTATGGGGGTATCGACGCCAACGACTACCGCATCGTCAACCGCCAGCGGTGGGTTATTTATCTGGCTGCCGATCGTGATCTCCACTGTCCCGGTCGAACGGCCATTGCTGTCGTCGCTGATGGTGTACTGAAAGTTTACGACGCCGACAAAAGCGTTATCGCAAATATACAGTAGATAATCGTCAGAGAAATCGACGGGAGTGCTGTTGTCTTCTATGGTGACCTCGCCATGCGCGGGTTGTGTCACGGACAGAATCTTCAACGAGTTGTCGTCCCGATCGAAGCTGGTGTCGAGGACCCGTAAGACCAACAGGGAATTGGGAAGTGCTTGCCTCTCGATGTTAGAGGCCTGGGGCGGGTTGTTAGCGGTCCCCGGATTATTCTGACCCGTCGAACCACCACCACTGCACGAGATGCACAGCGCAGCCCACAACAGCACCGCGCTCTGAGCAAAACTCGAGCCTTTTCCCGTCTTTTCAGTCATTTAAGAAACAAAAATAACAGTCTGGAAAGTGTAACGAACAACGGCAATTCCGAGGTCGTGCAGCGTCACAACTTTGACATTGATTGGTTCTTGTGACGCAAAGTGTGACGCACTACTCGTCGACCGCTCCTCGTCAATCTGGTGATTTGTGACTCGCCCCACGCCAGTCTGCGGCCCTTCTCAGTACTATTCATTTAGGTGGCTTAGTTTCACGTATTGATCGCTTCTGCTTTACATAAGTAGCAGTGAGCTTCGGCGTGAGGGCACGGGCGGACATCTGAGCAGGGAGAGAAAAAACTTGACACGGCATGTACGAGCATCATCAACACGCTCGCGGCGATTGTGTGTCGTGCTCATCATGCTGTTATCGGCTTGCAGCGGCGGCGGTGGCGGCGCCTCGGGTCCGGCTGCCGTACCCGATAGTCCCAATGATCCACCTGTCGCCGGTTCGGACTCGGTCTTTGTGTCGCCAGATGGCAGTAGCAAAGTCGATGTGCTCAGTAACGATGTGGACCCTGATGGCGACGAAATTCACATCATCGAAATTACACAGCCCGCTAACGGCAGTGCCGTCATCCATGATAACGGCACCGCCGGGAATCCTGGCGACGATTACGTACTCTACACGCCAAATGCCGGGTTCTCCGGTACGGACACATTCGCATACACGATAGGCGATAGCCGAAATGGCCGGGCACGTGCCAACGCTGAAATCCTGATTTTTTCTCCCGCTGGCAATAGCGGCACGGGTAACAACATTCGTCCTGATGCAAACGGCGACGATGCTTCCATGGCGATGGACACGCCGGCCCTGGTGCCGGTCCTGTTAAATGACAGCGATCCCGATGGCGATGACCTTTTGATAATTTCAATAACGACGCCCGTCCACGGAACAGCAGTCATCGATGACAACGGCACGCCTGCGGACACCACCGACGACCACGTTCTCTATATGCCTGACATGGGCTATTCCGGGCACGACAGCTTGGTCTACACGGTCAGTGACGGCATCGATGATGCGTCTGCAGCAATCAGCCTGACAATTGTGGACGGCGGCCCGCCACCAGTCACCGATTTGACTTGCGGCAGCTTTCTAAAGGGTCCGGTGGAAGGGGCGATCGTTGCACTGTACCCCGTCGATGGCCAGGGAAATCGCGCATCCCCAGATCCAGTTGCCTGGTCGGTCACTGATGGCGCGGGACAATGGTGCGTCGAACTCCCCTTTCCCCGCATACCCCTGCTTGCAGTCACTTCGGGCGGCTCTTTCCTGGACGAATCTGATTCCGTAATTGATCCGACCCTGCGCCGTGTCCTTACATTGCAGGCGACCGATGAATTCGAGGCAATCCTCCCGGCCACCGAGAACCATCTGGCGATCACTGTTTACAGTAATGCATTGTTGGTGAAATCCCGCCGCGAAACCGTGGGTGCGAACTTCCTCAGTGTATTCGAGAGTAATCGCACACGATTTACCCAGGCTTTCGGCTTCGATGTGGTGTCGACCAGACTGACAGACCCGGCGTCCCCGGATCCGACCACTGCCGAGCCGGTGCGCCAATATGCCATGGCGTCGGGCGGTGCAGCCAACGTATTGAACCGCGCAACTGTCGCCCTCGCCGAAACCACACCCAATTTTAGTGTAATGCACGGATTAGTGGATGACCTGTCCGATTGTGTTCTCGACGGACAGGATCTGAATGGAACCGTGACGGTGAATGTCGGCGGTTCACCACAAGATTTTCCAACAGGACTGGATCTGAATAACGAAATTCTGCGTTTCCGGAACAATAATTCGAACGCCTGGGAATCCACTACGCTGATCCAAGTCGACACGACAATCTGCTCACAGTCCGGCGAACTGCCAGACACGACGCCACCAACATTTAATACCAATCCGGTGGACATCTCGGTTTTGCGAGACGACGCCAGTGGGACTTCCATACTGAACCCGGCCATTCAGGTATTTCTCGGTTCCGCGGTTGCAACCGATGATCGAGACGGTGCGGTGCCGGTGATCACTACTCTCACCGATGGCAGTGCCCTCCCGGCGACTTTCCCGATTGGCGACACTGTCGTGTTGTTTGCGGCAACCGACACCGTCGGAAATTTAGCCACGGTCACAGCAACCGTCAGTGTCTTGGCCAACGTCTCCCCCACCGCTATTGCAATAAGCGGGAATACAATTGCCGAAAACCTCGCAGCCGGTGCGCTAGTCGGCACATTTACCACCACCGATCCCGACATTGCCGATGTCCACGGTTATGCCCTGGTCGCCGGTGCCGGTGATACAGATAACGCGAGCTTCGCCATCAGTGGCGATCAATTAGTCACCACCGCAGTGTTCGATTTCGAAACCCAGTCGGCCTACTCGGTGCGCATTAGCACCGATGACGGCAATGGCGGAACATTCGAGCAGAGTTTTGCCATCACCGTTACCGATGCTAACGATGCACCGACCGCGATTGCCATCGACAGCAGTACTGTGGCTGAAAATCTCGCAGCCGGTGCGCTGGTCGGCACATTTACCACCACCGATCCCGACATAGCCGATGTCCACAGTTATGCCCTGGTCGCCGGCGTCGGTGATACAGATAACGCGAGCTTCGCCATCAGTAGCGATCAATTAGTCACCACTGCCGTGTTCGACTTCGAAACCCAGTCGGCCTACTCGGTGCGCATTAGCACCGATGACGGCAATGGCGGAACATTCGAACAGAGCTTTGCCATCACCGTTACCGATGCTAACGATGCACCGACCGCGATTGCCATCGACAGCAGTACTGTGGCTGAAAATCTCGCAGCCGGTGCGCTGGTCGGCACATTTACCACCACCGATCCCGACATAGCCGATGTCCACAGTTATGCCCTGGTCGCCGGCGTCGGTGATACAGATAACGCGAGCTTCGCCATCAGCGGCGATCAATTAGTCACCACCGCCGTGTTCGACTTCGAAACCCAGTCGGCCTACTCGGTGCGCACTAGCACCGATGACGGCAATGGCGGAACATTCGAGCAGAGTTTTGCCATCACGGTTACCAATGTCAACGAAACACCAACGACGGTCGGGATCGCCAATGTCAGTGTGTTAGAGGATGCGGTTGACCATGTTATCGATCTGTTCGCGGTTTTCGACGATCCGGAAGAAGCTGATGCTGATCTCACTTATACAATCACCGCTAACACAAACCCGGGGTTATTTACTTCGCTGGGCATCGATGGTGTCGCAGGCACGCTCACGCTCGATTTCGCTCCGGACACCAATGGCAACGCGGACCTGACCGTTCGTGCCAGCGATACGCCGGGGCTTTGGGTAGAGAGCACATTCACCGTCAATGTCCAGGCGTTGGCCGATTTGTCTCTTTCACTCGCTGTCGATGACCCGACACCAACCGTCGGCGACGATGTCGTGTTCACTCTAGATTTGACCAACGCTGGTCCCAGCACCGCGACCGGAGTCACAGTAGCTTTAGCGTTGGGACCGGGCTACACATTTGTATCATCCGACGACCCGGCAGGTTACGACGAGATCGCAGGTGTATGGACTTTACCCAGCGTCAACGGGACAGTGCTTCTCAATATCACTGCCACTGTTAACACAACCGGTCCGTATGACGTAATCGCCGAGGTGGCAACAGCCACAGAACCTGATCCGGACTCCACACCGGGCAATGGGGCACCGGCCGAAGACGATTACACAATGACCAGCACTGTACCGGTAAAACTCGCCGATCTGAGCATCACGACGACTGTGGATCAGCCTATCCCCGAGACCCTGGACCCCGTCACCATCACGGTGACGGTCACGAACTCCGGTCCATTCGACACGCTCGCAGTACAACTCCAGAATCTTGTACCGGCTGGTCTCACTTACGACACCGTAACACCGAGCATGGGTACTTACGCACCGATTACTGGCAACTGGGATGGCTTCGGACTCACAGTCGGCAGTTCTGAAACGCTTATCATCAACGCGACAGTTACAGCAGCCGCGCCGGCGACCATCACAAGTCGCACCGAGGTGCTCAGTTCTGAAAAACCGGATCCTGGCGGGAACGCAATTGAAACGCTCGATATTATTGTCGTTGGCACCGGTGTCCCAGTGAGCTGGCTCGGTGGTGATTTGGGTGGTCCCACAGACTGGAATATTGGAAACAACTGGTCTACCGGTTCGATTCCCGGGGCGTTTGACCGAATTACTATTCCCATCACGCTCAATGATCCGGTGCTCGATATCAATCGTAGTGTAGTCAGCATTGATGTCCGATCGGGGGCCACGTTGCATCTCAATAGCAACGAGTTGACTGTCTTCGGTGAAGTGAAATCGGATGGCCTCATCTCCGGACCTTGCCCCGCCAGCCGTATTGTCATGCTCGGAGGCGTGATCTCCGGCAGTCTCCCGGAAGTCGAACTGGCCGGTAATGTCAGTGCTGGCGGCACTATCGATGTCGCGTGCAATCTGCAGCTGACCGGTGGCCAATTCCACCAGGCCGGGCAGACCATCAACGTGGCCGGTGATTTCTCGGTGCTGCTCACAGGAATCCTGCTGCAGCATCACGGCGGAGCCGATGATATCAATGTGATGGGAAACGTTCTCTTCAACGGAGGTGATCACTCGTTACAAGTAAATGGCAGCGCCCCGCTTAACGATGGCCTGATTCTCGTCGCCGGCAACTTCGCGCAGATGGGTCATCAACATTCTTTCGCCGCGGAAAACAAACACACCGTCGTTTTCAATGGTGCCGCTACGCAGACAGTATTTCTCGCGAACCCGGACAATTCGAACCCCGATCAAGGCGACCCGCCATTATCCGGTTCCCGTTTCGCCAGGCTAATGGTGGACAAGAACCCGGCAGATGGTGTCGTCGATTTTCAGTCCGACGCTGCAGTTCTGAAGCGACTCATCATCGGCGAGTTATACACACCCGTGCTGACCTCTACCACCGGAAACATCATGATCGCCGGCGGCGTGGACATCAAAGACATCACTGTGGGGCAGACACAGAGTGTCATCTTTGACCATCTGCCTCTTAAATTTGTGGAAGGCGATGATTTCAGTGATTTCGAAGGCGCAGCATTCACAAATATGGATCCTGCCCGGCCACAGATCGAAATCGTGCGGCCTGATCTCGACGGGCTTTCCAAAAAAGAGTTCAGGTTTTTCAACTTTGAAACACTGCCCGACACTGCCTCCGGCGGCTATTACATACTGGCTGAAAACACCGACCCCGATATCACCAATAATCTGACTCTGACGGTCATAAATTCGCAGCCGATGCATGGGGAGCCGTGGACCAACACGGTGGGGAACTTCACCATCGTGTGGGGCGGCGCCACTGACGACAGCGACGGTGATGGCATTACCGATGCCGATGAATTCACCAACGGCACTGACCCACGCAGCACTGATAGTGACGGCGATGGGTTGAGTGATTCGGAGGAGCTCGCAGCGGGCACGGACGCGCTCAGTCCAGACTCTGACGGCGACGGTGTCAGCGATGGTGTCGAAGTGTTGGCCGGCACGGATCCGAATACAGCCATGGTGCCCGGCAACATCTACTATGTGCGTCCGGCGCCTCTCGGAGATGACGCCAATGGCGGTACCAGCTGGAGTGACGCATTGGCAACCAACATCGGTGTACGCAGCACCATCCCTGGCGGGGCATCACCCGCGGATCCCATATTTGTACTCTATGACGGTGGCATCTACGATCCGCTGGTCGTCGATCGCGACAACGTTGTATATGCCGGCTCTCTAGGACCAGGTATTTTTTCGCCGCCAGCCGCGCCCACGACCATATTCGATGCAAGCTCGGTACCGGAAACTTCGGTCGCCGAGATAGTTGGCAGTACGGGTATAACGCTGCAACATATACGTCTCACCGGTGGTAGCCGAACCGGTGCCGGCGGAGGATGCTGCGAGGGCGGCGGGTTATTCGTAGATAACGCCTCGCAAGTCACCGTTCAAGGCAGCGAAATCGTGAGCAATGTCGCGAAAAAGCGCGGTGGTGGCTTCTTTGTCGAATCCGGTGGCGCATTGACACTGTCAGGCTCCCGTGTATCGGGCAATACCGTTACCGACGGTGGTGGAGCGGGCGTGTCGAGCGGTGGTGCCGGTGTCGTTTACGGCACGCTGTGGCTCGAGAACACTGTCGTTGCCGACAATCGTCAGGCCGGTACCGATGGCGTAGAGGGTGGTGGGGCCCTGTACGTGAGTGGGGCGGATCAACTGACAGTGCTGCACTCGGCATTTCTGGGTAACTACAGCGCGAGTCATGGCGGTGCTTTGTGGATTGACGGCGTACCGGCGCCGACATCGCTGAAGAACAACTTGTTCGTTGGCAACGTCGCCGATCAGGGCGCCGGTGGCGCGGTTGCGATCGCCAATGCAAACTTGGGCGCATTCCTGCGCTTCGAATCAAATACTGTCGCTCATAACCAGGTGTTGACGACCGGACTCTACGGTGGTGGCGTCGATCTGGTGAGTGCCGACAATGCCGAACTTCGCGACAACATTGTCTATTTCAATGACGATGGTGTATTGGGAACCGTGGGTGGCGACAATTATTTTGATCACGATGCCGTTGTGTTCAGCGAGTACAATGATTTTGAAGATGACCCAACCCTGGGCGTCAATTTCAATTACGACGGAAATCCGGATTTCGAACAGGGCTATTATCTCGAACCAGGGTCGCCTGCAGTGGACCGTGGCAGTGTGACGGCCACCGCGGCAGGGTTGGAGTCTCCTTTCACAACTCAAATCGACGGCAGCGGTGATGCAGGCGTGCTCGATCAGGGTTATCACCACTCGCGCGCCTCCGTGGGTCTGGCCGACGATGCCGTTCTGGCAGGATGGCAATGCGACAACCCGGGCGAATTGACATTGACGGTCGTTCCGACGCTATTCGTTCGCGGTGTCGGGATTCTGGACCTCGGGTCCGGACGCCTCGTCGAAGCAAAAATAACCGGTGCCTCATCAACGGGTGTCATCGATGATCGTTCCTCGATTACCAACCTGGACCCCGGTGGCGCAGACTACCGCGTGGCCATTGATGAAGGTGACGGTCGTTACCGCATCACGGTCTTCGACGTGATCGTCTCGCCGGGAACCGTCCAGATCGGGCTAAAAATCGACAATATCGACGACAACATCACGGTCACTACGCCGTCGCTGGTAACGATACCTGGCTGCTGATTATCGAAGGCCTAAGTCTCTCAAGCTCAAAGGGTTGGAAAGCTATATTGTTGATTTTGAGGGCCTGTCTGCCTAAACTGGATAGTTCTGGGGGCGATTTGGATTCGACGTGGGTCGCGAAACTCCAGGTGCATGTCGAGGTGCAGGGTACCTCGTTAAACCATCTGCAAACCTTTAGTTGCCAACGACGACAACTACGCACTAGCTGCTTAAAAACCAGCTTAGAGCCTTCCGCCCGAAGCGTGCCTGTGCGCATCGGATCACGGGAGTCACATTACACAGGATCGCGTGGATGCACGTTCGGGGCTGAAGCGTTAAAACTTTTCCGGACTGGTCGTAGGTCTTCCCTGTCTGTCGGGTAGCTTGCGACAAGATTAATGACAGAATAAGCATGTAGACCCTGTTGCGTAGGGCTTGCGGACGCGGGTTCGAAACCCGCCGCCTCCACCATATCTACTTCCAAAGCCGTCCAAGGACGGCTTTTTTGTTGAGCCGGTTTGTTGGAAATCAACCGAGATGAAATACCGCTGCTTGCGGCGACGTCTGGAGCGAGAAACGTACTCAGCGAGAAACGTGCTCTGACCCCATTAGTTCTAGAATAGTCTCTCCGGTATCTCGATTACGTCGCCCGGCTGCACGGCGCTGTTTTCTCTTACGCGCTCCTGCTTCCGGTCCGGGTCGTCCGCGTGCATGACAGTCAACTTCTTCCTCGCGGCACGGTACGTGTAGCCACCTGCCAGCGCCACCGCGTTGAGCACCGTCATACCACTAGTGTATGGATAGCTGCCGGGCTCGCGCACCTCGCCGATAACATACACAGGCTGCAAGCTCAGGATTTCCACGCTGACGCGAGGGTTCTTCAGATAATCCGGCCGGAGCTGGTCGGTTATCGCGCGCTCCAGTTCTTCGGTTGTGAGATCGTGGGCCTCGACAAACTGGATGAGCGGCAGCGAAAGTCGGCCAGACCCGTCGACGGCAAATTCACCCGAAAGGTCTTCGTGTCCAAATACGACTACTCGAACCCGATCGTTGATCTTCAGCCGATAACCCTCAACACTGTTAACGTTGGACTCAACCGTTTTCGCTATCTCAACTTGCGCGCTTCTTGTTACGTCGGGTTCCGAGGATGGCTGTGCTGCTACTGTTTCTGTGTCGTTGGGAAAGGATGTAGCGAGTTGTATTTTCCTGGTCCAGCGGCGGCTTACGTAGCCGGTCTGACCGTTAAATAGTTGCACAACAAACCATCGCGGGCGCTCGTCAGTGAGGACGAGCGCATCACCCGGAAACAGTTTCCCGATGATCGCGCTGTTGACGGTCGCTTCCGCCCGGATATTGACAGAATTCGATACGTCGTCCGCAACAACAACGTGTGCGGCTTCGGCACCCTGCGCCGCTCCGGCTAGCACCAGGACCACAAACACCCACAGGTGGGTCTTCATGCTTGCCCCCTTTTTCTTGTAATAGAGTGACTCGTAATGATCACACTATAATAATGGGGTCGAACGGCACTTTGACGCTGATAGCGCACCTGTTGTTCTTAAAATCTTCATTTGTACCCCCGATAGAGTTTGTGATTTCGACCCGTTGCTTGGTTGGCGGGTCTATTCTGTATGAATTACTAACTCGCATGGTGAGGTATGTCAACTTCATTATGTCAAAGCAACAAGCTCCCGGCGCATTTCCCCGGGCGGACTAATGAACACGATCTGCATAAAAAATAAGTCGGCAAGATTCACAAAGCCATCTTCATTAAAAGATAGTCGCTACCGCCAACAAATCACGACCAGATCGACAGGGGGTTTGGACTGCTATGATGACGTGATAGGCATTGACCTGTTGGGGCAGCTCTGGGCGCAACACTGTTTTGGCTAACCCAATAAGTGATTTGCGATGAGTGCATTAGGTGTGGTTTTCGATAGACGCCGCCTCCACCAATTTTTATTGGGGTCGAACCGCACTTTTTGACGCTGGCGGGTTCGGCACGGTCCTGCTTGAATCTTCGGTGTGCCATGCCAACCGCGTCACTTCCAGAAACACGTTGCTCAACATCACCTGGCTGTTTGAGATCAACCTTCTCGCTCCGAACGCATCATGAAAGTGCGGTTCGACCCCAATTTCAGGTCGCCGGAAATAACACTTTGTCTATGCGTAGTTGCCGAATTTTCCGGCAGGATATCTAGGTAGACCTGCTTTTGCACCGTTGGCGGCAGCGAGTTTTCGCCTATACTTTGTAAAAACCCGGGGGATAAATATGAAACGCCGTCACACCACCTCACTGACGTTTCTGTTCCTGTCGATTGTGTTCACAGGAATGGTTTCGGTCGCACCGCTGGCTGCTGATGAACGCAAGGTCATCGCCTACTTTCCCGAGTGGGGCGTGTATCAACAGCCCTACTACGTGCGCGGCATCGTCGATGCGGGCTCCGCCGACAAGCTGTCGGTGCTGAACTACGCATTCGTGGTGCCCTTTCCGGACGGCAACGGCAACTACATTTGTGAATTCGACGACCCCGTGGCCGCGTATCAGCAGATCTACAACGCCAGCATGAGCGTGGATGGCGTGGCGGACGATCCGACGCAGGATCTATATGGCCATTTCAATCAACTGAAAAAACTCAAGCAGACGCATCCGGGCATTAAAATCGTTATCGCCCTCGGCGGCTGGACCGGCTCGACCTATTTCTCACCCATGGCGCTCACCCAAGCCTCGCGCGCGTTTTTCATCAACTCCTGCATCGACCGCTTTATTCACGGCAATCTGCCGGTGGCGAATGACGCGGGCGGCCCTGCGTCCGGGGCGGGGATTTTCGACGGTTTCGATATCGACTGGGAGTACCCGATCACGGGTGGTGACAGTGGCACCCAGCACAATTCGAATGACGATCAACATCTCACCGCCCTGCTCTCGGAGTTTCGCACCGCGCTCGATGCCATCGACCCAAACTTCCTGCTCACTATTGCCACGCCGGCCAACGCGTTTCGCGGTGACAATTTCCAGCTCAGCCTGGATCAGCAATACGTCAACTGGTTCAATCTCTTGAGCTACGATTTTCACGGCGCCTGGGAGAACAAAACCGGCCACCTCACCAATCTTCTGACCTCGCCCGACGACCCCTCTTCAGACGCCTTCAAACTCTCTGTTGACAACACGATTCGCTATTACACCGATACCAATGGTGTACCAGTGAGCAAGCTGGCCATCGGTGGCACGTTTTTCGGGCGCGGCTGGAAAAATGTGGGGGCAAGTAATAACGGCCTGTATCAGAACGGTCGGGCCGCGCCAGGCGTGTATGAATCCGGCGCAAACTACTACCACGACCTGGCGCCACTCGAATCCCAGGGTTACAGCTGGTTCTGGGACGACAATTCTCTCGCGGCCTGGTTGTACAGTCCGAGTGAAAGCATTTTCTGGTCGCTGGACGACACCCAATCTCTGGCCCTCAAACACCGTTACGCTGAAGCCTATGGCGTCGCAGGGCTGATGGTCTGGGAGGTCTCCGGCGATGACCTCAATGGCTCCCTACTGTCGGCGCTGGCCAGCGGCAATCCCGGCGAGGCATTTAGCGGCGTCACATTCGACGACCCGGGGCTCGATATTGCCATCTCCAAACCGGCCGATTGCGCCATCTCGCTGGAAGGATTCAATGTGGTAATCAACGCCGCTTCATCGGCTTCCAACATCAGTCAGGTGGAATTTTTTGGCAACGGCGTATCGCTCGGTTTCGACAACCGCGCCCCGTGGAGCTGGGCCTGGTTCAATCTGCCGCCCGGTAATCACTTGCTGCATGCCGAAATCACCGATGTGAACGGCGGGCAAAACCTCTCCGCGACGACTCGCCTGAAGGTGTATTCGGAGAACGGACTGAGCTTGTGGCAGACCGGCGTGAGTTATCAGGTCGGTGATCAGGTGTTTTACCAAGGCTGTATCTACGAGGCCAAACGCAACCACGTGGGTTCGCGGGTGCGCACGCCGTCGTCAGGTCGTTATTGGAGCCTGCTGACCTGCAGCGACTGTGATGGTGGCAGCGGCAACCAGCTTCCGCAGGTCTCGATCACTGCCCCCGCGGACGGGGCTCAATTCAACGAAGGCGATGACGTCACGATCAATGCCGATGCCAGCGATCCTGATGGTTCGGTGCTGCATGTGGAGTTTTTCGTCGGATCGACTTCGCTGGGCGCCGATAACGCTGAACCGTACAGCACAACCTGGAACAACGCCTCAACCGGCAGCCACCAGTTAATGGCCGTCGCCCACGACAATGAAGGCGACTCTAGCGCTGATTCGGTCAACATTGCCGTGGTAGGGCCGTCGGGCTGTTCACTCGCGGGCTGGGACCCTACCGTCACGTACCAGAAAACAGACGAGGTGCAGCACAACGGTATTCACTGGCGGGCAAAACGCACCAGTCAGGGTGTTGAACCCGGGACCAGCCCCTCGCGTTGGACAAACCTGGGGCCCTGTAGCCAATGACTCGTAGCGGTGACGATGACCTGCGGCAGTGAGGTATGCCGACTATTGACCTGAATTGTGGGAAATCAACTGAGATGAAATTACCGCTGCTTGCGGCGATGTCTGGACCGAGAAATGTACTCTGACCCCTTTTGTCAACGTCAGGTGTGGAGCATAAGTATCGGGACGGATCCGCGCTTAAGCATGTATTCGGTCACACCACCGAACATCCGCTCTGCCAAACGGTTCCGACTGTAGGCACCCATCACTAATAGGTCCGATCGAGTCTTGCCAACCACCTCCAGAATCTCTCTTGGCTCGTCGTGCCCGTGTTGTGAAACGCGGGTCGATTTGATGCCCCAGTACCTTAAATAGGTGGCGAGTTGACCGGACTTGGGGCCACTTTGATTTTCCTTTCCACAGGTCACGATAGTCACGTTTTCGGCGGTTTGTAACAATGGCAAAGCCGCAGCGACAACCCGGGCGGCTTCCGCGCTTTGATTCCATGCAATACATACGCGTTTTCCAATACCACGCTTCTGCCTGCGCGGAAGTACCAACACTGGTCGCGCCGATTTCAAGAGCGCCGCCAGGAGAAACATGCGTGCGAGTTGGCTGTCGTTCGTTGCAGGACGCGAAACGACAAGCAAATCAGCAACGGGTCCCATGATCCCAAGGACCCTGCTCGGCGAACCGGTCTTTTCTATCCACACTGCGCCAGGCGCAGACCGGGGCTTCTGGATGAGTGCATAGTCGTGACGTTGAGCAATCTGCTTGAACAGCGCTTTGGCGGCAGCGCTCTTCGCGTGCGCGTTTCGTGGATCCCACTCGGTCTCAGAGTTCGCTATGCCTGCAAGCGCGATCTCAGACGGCAGAGACACGTCGGAGTAGCTATGTGGCCGAATATGGCAACCGAAGATGTTGGCGCCGAGTGTATGGCCAAGACCAAATGCAGCCTGCAATGCAAGACCACATTCGGGACGATCGGCAACTGGCACGAGAATCACTCGCATTTTTGCATTCCTCTATGCTTCCAGTGTGATTGCAGTGACAAATCCTGACGGCCTCACTGTTAAGAGGGGGCAGTCAAGTTGCGTGAGGATGTTTTCAGCGCTATTACCCATGAAGAAACCAAATAAAATAATGGGGTCGAACCGCACTTTTTGACGCTGGCGTGTTCGGGAACGATCCTGCTTGAATTCGGCGTGCCAT
>JAOTXU010000036.1 GCA_029862165.1 Gammaproteobacteria bacterium | reverse complement strand
CCTTTTTGTTCTTGGTCGGGGCGAGAGGATTTGAACCTCCGACCCCTTCGTCCCGAACGAAGTGCGCTACCAGGCTGCGCCACGCCCCGACCGTGACCGCGGACTATAGCAGGTCTGCCGTGATGGTCCAGATTCAGTAAGACCGATCCACGGAGAGATTGGCCAGTGCGCTGAGCGCTTGGCGGTACTCGGAGTCGGGTACCGCACGCAATGCTACCAGTGCCGCCGCCGCCTCGCGTCGCGCGAGTTGCGCCGTGTATTGCAGGGCCCCGGTAGATTCGATTGCGCGCATCACACTGTGGATGTGCTCCAGTCCGCCTGCCTCGATGGCCTCACGCATCAAAGCCGCTTGTTCTGGTGTGCCCTGACGCATGGCGTGAATTAGTGGGAGAGTCGGTTTGCCTTCAGCCAGATCATCACCGATGTTTTTACCCAATTGGTCTGGCGAGGCACTGTAGTCGAGCACATCGTCGATCAGTTGAAAGGCCGTTCCCAGATGGCGGCCGTACAACGAGAACTGCTCTTCAACCGAACGCGGCTGGTCGGCAAGGACTGCCGCAATCTGCACGCCAGCCTCAAAGAGCTTGGCTGTCTTGCGATGAATCACTTTCAAATACGCGGATTCAGTCGTATCCGGGTCGTGACAATTCACCAGCTGCAGCACTTCACCTTCCGCGATCGTATTGGTCGCGTCCGCTAATATTTGCATGATGCGCATGCGGCCGATTTCAACCATCATCTGGAATGCCCGCGAGTACAGGAAATCACCGACCAACACGCTTGCCTCGTTGCCCCAAACAGAATTAGCCGTTTCCTGACCGCGGCGCAGGGCGGACGCGTCGACGACATCGTCATGCAACAGCGTAGCGGTGTGTATGAACTCTATTATGGCCGCCGCTTTGATGTGATCCGTGCCGGTATAACCGCAGGCGCGCGCGGCAACGATTACCAGAACCGGTCTGAGTCGCTTGCCGCCACTGGCGATTATGTAATTGGCTACCTGATCGATCAGCACAACGTCGCTGTGTAGTTGCCTGCGAATCTCGTTATCCACTGCGGCGAGATCGACGCTTACCAGTTCGCGGACCGATTCCAGTGTCGTATCCGGTTGAGGCAGGACTTGTTGATGAGCTTCTTGCATTGGGTCATTATCGCGGGGATTGGCTCCGCCCCCAAGCCTTTTGAGGGCAAAGGGCCCCCATTAGGCGAAATTGATGGTTTTGCCTGTCTGGCGGCCTCGGGTGCTTGTGGGGGCTGAATAGCCGGCACATAGTCGTTTCGCGCTTTCCAGGCCGCCGTTGACCGCCTCCGGCGATGCTATTAGAATGCCCGGTCCCTTCATGGGAACGATCTGATTTATTGGGAGTTTTGGCGATGTATGCCGTTATCCGAACCGGTGGGAAACAATACCGGGTACAAGAGGGTCACACCCTGCGTGTCGAAAAAGTCGATGCGGAAGAGGGTGATGCGATCCAGTTCGACAACGTGTTGCTGGTCGGTGACGGTGCCAATGTCACTATTGGTACGCCGCTGGTTAAAGGTGGCAAGGTATCCGCGACGGTTGAGGAACAGGGCCGCTCGCGCAAGATAGATGTAGTAAAGTTCAAACGCCGTAAGGGATATAAACGCCAATACGGTCATCGTCAGGCCTATACGAAAGTTCGGGTAACCGCAATTTCGGGCGGCTAGTCAGGAGTAGATCGATGGCGCATAAGAAAGCAGGCGGCAGCAGCAAGAATGGCCGCGAATCCCAATCCAAACGTCTGGGCGTAAAAATCTTCGGCGGCCAGGTAGTGCGGGCAGGGAATATCATCGTACGGCAGCGTGGAACGCAGTTTCATGCTGGCGTCAACGTAGGCATCGGTCGTGACCATACCTTGTTTGCCAAATCAGACGGCCACGTTAAATTCGAAAAGAAGGGCGCAAAAGGCCGGAAGTTCGTCAACGTCGTGACGGATTGAGTACCGATTTTCGCGTGCGTAAAAACCCCGCCTGATGCGGGGTTTTTTGTTTCGAGCCAGCGTATTGGTTATGTTGGCGCTGAGGATATCTGGTAATGAAATTCGTCGACGAAGCAACGGTTCGGGTCTACGGTGGCAATGGCGGCCACGGCGTAGTCAGTTTTCGGCGTGAAAAATATATTCCCTTTGGTGGCCCCGATGGTGGCGACGGCGGCAAAGGTGGCGATGTCTACCTGGTGGCTGACAATGCGATCAACACCCTAGTGGACTTTCGGGTCGGCCAGGCCCACCGGGCGCAGCATGGGGAAAATGGACGTCGTCGCAACCAGACTGGTGCCTGTGGAGACGACCTGTCGGTGTCGGTGCCGGTTGGCACAATAGTCCATGACATGGATACCGGCGAGTTGATTGGAGATATCACGGTTAGCGATCAGCGCTTGCTGGTCGCACGCGGTGGCGGAAATGGCGTTGGCAACACGCGGTTCAAGTCCAGCACGAATCGGGCGCCACGACAGGCGACTCGCGGCACGCCCGGTGAGTTTCGTTATCTCAAGCTTGAGTTGAATTTGCTCGCCGACGTCGGTCTGGTGGGTTTGCCGAATGCTGGTAAGTCGACCTTGTTAAGGAGCCTTTCAGCAGCCAAACCGAAAGTTGCGGATTATCCTTTTACTACGTTGCATCCCGTACTGGGCGTCGTTGCGGTCAGTCGCCATCGTAGTTTTGTGATGGCCGATATTCCTGGCTTGATTGACGGTGCCGCCGAGGGAGCAGGGCTGGGTACCCGTTTCCTGCGTCATATCCAGCGCACGGGCCTGCTACTGCACCTGGTTGACATCTCAGCCGAAAATCCGGCCGAAGACGTACGCACGATCGTAGCAGAACTACGCAAATTCAATCCCGCCCTCGCCGAACGCCAGCGCTGGCTGGTTCTCAACAAGACCGACGCGATGTCTCACGAGGATGTCGAGCAGCGTTGCTCCGAGCTGATAGGGACGCTCGGCTGGGAGGGCAAGGCCTACCGTATTTCTGCGCTATCCGGTGGGGGAACTCATGTGCTGGCTAATGCAGTCATGGGCCGGTTGCAGGAACTCGAAACGGCTGCCGGAGAAGTCGAGGCCCCGGACGCCTGAGGCAGTTGTCAGGGAAGGGTACGCAGGCGAGTATTGATGCGGCTTTTGTGGCGCGCCGCTTTGTTCTTGTGAATGATCCCTTTGACGACCATAGTATCGATTACCGGTACGGCCTCTTTATAGGCCTGTTGTGCGGCTGTCTTGTCGCCTGCCTCTATTGCCTTGAGTACTTGTTTGATTTGCGTGCGCATCCGTGATCGTAGCGCCATATTGTGCGCTCGGCGTTTGACCGCCTGACGTGCGCGTTTGGCAGATGATTTGATGTTGGCCAAAATTGCTCTCCGTTTTTCTGCTCCCGGGCGCTTCTGCCAGTCAGAGGCTGCCGCGAGAGGCGGCGTAGTCTCGCCGCTTTTCCCTTCCTTGTCAATGCGTTCCATGGCGGCGAGCGTGGCTGGTGGGTATGATCGCGGCTGGTCTGTGCGACGGTCCTCCTGATGAGCCCCAGAATGTTGCGATCTACATACGTGGTCGGCGGGATGACCCTGGTCTCGCGGGTCACAGGCTTTGTCCGTGACATCGTATTTGCCCGAGCCTTTGGCGCCGGCATGGGCATGGATGCGTTTGTAATTGCCTTCCAGATTCCGAATTTTCTACGACGTCTATTTGGTGAAGGAGCCTTTTCGCAGGCTTTTGTGCCAGTGTTTTCCGAGTATCACAGTGAACGATCTCGTGCTGACGTGCGCGAGTTGGCGGCACATGTTGCCGGCACCCTCGGCGTGGTGTTGTTTGTGATCACGCTGGTCGGGGTAATAGCATCACCATTGTTGATCCTGCTGTTCAGCGCGGGTTTCGCCGACAACGCCGAGCAATACGGGCTGGCAGTTGCGATGTTGAGGCTAACCTTCCCTTACTTGTTTTTCATCTCGCTGACAGCTTTGGCGGCGGGTGTGCTGAACACGCTCGGACGCTTTGCCGTGCCCGCTTTTACACCGGTGCTCCTGAATATTTGCCTGATTGCCGGCGCATTACTGCTGGCACCACAAATGGAACACCCCGTAATGGGGCTGGCGGTAGCGGTTTTTCTGGCGGGTGTTGTGCAACTGGGATTTCAAATTCCATTTCTTGCACGAGCCGGATTGTTGGCGGCGCCCCGCTGGGGCGGCCAACACGAGGGCGTAAAGCGCATTTTGATTCTGATGCTGCCGGCGATTTTTGGCTCATCGGTCGCACAACTCAATCTTTTGATTGACCGCCACATTGCTTCATGGCTGCAGACCGGCAGCATTAGCTGGCTGTATTACTCTGATCGGCTGATGGAGTTCCCTTTAGGCGTATTCGGCATCGCGCTTGCTACAGTAATCCTGCCAGGACTGTCGAAGCGATACGCCCGCAACGAGATGGCGTTGTTCTCAGCGACGCTGGACTGGTCATTGCGATTAATGTTGCTCATCATGGTGCCGGCGGCCGTTGCCTTGTTGATGTTGGCTGGTCCTATACTCAGCACTTTGTTTCAACATGGTGATTTCAACGCGCACGATACGCGAATGGCAAGTTTTAGCGTGATGGCCTATTCCGTCGGCTTGCTCGGTTTTGCCCTGGTCAAGATACTCGCGCCGGCATATTTCTCACGTCAGGACACACGCACACCCGTGCGTGTCGGTGTCATTGCGATGATCGTAAATATTGTGCTCAATTTTGCCATCGTAGTGCCAATGGTAATGAGCGGGTTTGTGGCGCCACACATGGGTCTGGCATTGGCTACCGGTTTGGCGGCGTTACTCAACGCCGGCTTGCTGTATCGGGGTCTGCGGAAACTTGCGGTATATACACCGGAGGAGGGCTGGGGCGTACTGTTACTGCGATACGGTGTCGCTAATCTGATCATGGCAATCGTTTTGTATTTCGTGGCCGGTTCATTCACATGGTGGGTGGAGGTTGACTGGTTTGAGCGCGTAGCGCGACTGACGCAATGCATCGTTGCCGGCGCTGTTGCTTATTTTCTAGCCTTGGCGTTATCCGGTTTTCGTCCCACACAACTGCGGGCGACAAAATAAAATGGAATTCATTCGCGGCATTGCAAACCTGGGCGAACGGCATCGTGGCTGTATATTAACAATTGGCAACTATGACGGCGTACATCTGGGTCACCAGGCAGTGTTAAGTGATCTCGTGGCGAAATCGCGCGATCTCGATTGTCCGTCAACTGTCATGGTGTTTGAACCCACGCCGCAGGAGTTCTTTGCTGGCGCCGCGGCACCGGCGCGTCTGACAACATTGCGGGAAAAACTGCATCAGTTCGAGGCCCGCGATATCGATCGCGTGTTGTGCCTGCGTTTTAATCGCGGTGTTGCCGCGATGACGCCCGAATTCTTCGTCGAGCAACTGATCCAAAAGGAGTTGGGCGCACGTCATGTCACTGTCGGTGATGATTTTCGCTTCGGTCGTGATCGTGGCGGCGATTTCCAAACGTTGGTGGCGGCCGGCGAGGAATATGGGTTTGCTGTTGCTGCGACACCAGAATTCCTGCACAAGGGAAAACGCGTCAGTAGCTCGGCCGTGCGTACTGCCCTGGCACAGGGCGACGTACAGACTGCAGCGAATTTCCTTGGTCGCGACTATTCCATGTCGGGTCGAGTACGGCGGGGCGAGCAGCTCGGACGTCGTCTCGGCTATCCAACGGCCAATATTGCGCCGCATCGGCGAGTACTACCGTTAAACGGTGTTTTTGCCGTGCAGGTCAGCGGGGTGGACGGCAGCCGCCTGCCGGGTGTCGCCAGTTTGGGCACCAGGCCCATGGTGGATGGGCGCGAGCCGTTGCTGGAGGTGCATTTGTTTGATTTCCACGAAGACCTGTATGGGCAGTACCTGGAGGTCTCCTTCATCGCCCGGTTGCGCGAGGAAAGGGTCTTCACCGATCTGCACGCCATGGTCGAGCAAATGCACGACGATGCAGCACAGGCACGAAATGTCCTCGGCCTGAATCCCACCGGCTGATTGTGTCGGGTCATGGTAATCTTGCCAGCTGATTTTTCCGGCGGTGCCTGGCGTGTCTGATAAGACTAAAGATTACAAGCAGACCCTCAACCTGCCGAAGACGGCCTTCCCCATGCGCGCAAATCTGGCCCAACGTGAGCCGAACATGCTGAAAGAGTGGACCGAACAGGATCTTTATCAGCGGATACGTACTGTGTCCAAAGGCCGGCCAAAATATTTACTGCCCGATGGGCCACCTTATGCGAACGGTTCCATTCATATGGGTCATGCGGTTAATAAGGTGCTCAAGGACATCATCATCAAGTTTCAAACTCTTGATGGCCGTGATGCGCCCTATATTCCCGGTTGGGATTGTCACGGTCTCCCAATTGAGCACATGGTGGAGAAAAAACACGGCCGGTTCGAAGACAAGCTGGCATTTCGTGACGCCTGTCGCGCTTACGCAATGAAACAGATTGATCAACAGCGTGCCGATTTCATAAGACTTGGTGTTTTGGGTGCGTGGGATAAGCCGTACCTGACGATGCTGCCACGTTATGAGGCAGAGCAGTTGCGTGCCCTCGGTTTGATCATCGCCAACGGGCATGTTTTTAAAGGCTACAAACCCGTCCACTGGTGTCTGGATTGCCGCTCAGCGCTGGCCGAGGCGGAAGTGGAATACCAGGACAAGACCTCGCCAAGTATCGATGTCAGATTTGCGGTTGTGGACCAGCAGGCATTTGAGCAGCGTCTTGGTGCCGACGGCGTTGGGCCCATCTCTGTTCCGATCTGGACGACAACACCGTGGACGATACCGGGCAACCAGGCAGTCGCTTTGCATCCGGACTTCTCATATACCCTCGTGCAATGTGAGACCAGTTTTGGCACTGAGCGATTGCTCATCGCGACAGATTTGATTGATGCCGTACTGGAGCGCGTGAGTGCAAGTGCGGCCAAGCCCCTTGGTATGGTTAGCGGGAGTACTCTTGCTGGCATTAAGCTGCGCCACCCGCTCTATACACGCGAAGTGCCGTTAATCCTCGGCGATCATGTCACGCTTGATGCCGGTACAGGTGCGGTCCATACGGCCCCCGGGCATGGTCACGAGGACTTTGCCGCGGGGCTGGCCAATGATCTACCGTTGGACAATCCGGTAGGTCCCGATGGCTGTTTTTTGCCGGGCACCGAAATGTTTGCCGGCCAGCATGTTCTTAAAGCCAACGCAAATATCGTCGAAGCGCTGGAAGCCCACAAAGCATTGTTGAACCACGAGACGTATCAGCATAGTTATCCACATTGCTGGCGTCACAAGTCGCCTTTGATCTTCAGGGCAACACCGCAATGGTTTATCAGCATGGACAATGCTGACTTGCGTACGACCGCGCTGGCCGAAATCAAAAAAGTAAAATGGATCCCGGATTGGGCCGAGCAACGGATTGAGGCGATGGTCGAGGGGCGGCCGGACTGGTGTATTTCGCGGCAACGTGTTTGGGGCGTACCAATAGCGGTTTTCGCGCACCGGGAGACGAACGAGTTGCATCCACGTACAGTTGAGTTGCTTGATGAAATTGCGGCGCGGATCGGCGACGACGGTGCGGATTCCTGGGCGGTGTGGCAGGCGGCGGATGCAGAGGAGCTGATCGGTGCCGACGCCAAGGAGTACGAAAAAGTCACGGACACGATGGACGTCTGGTTTGATTCAGGTTGTATGCATCACGCGGCCAGCCAGATATTTGACGAGCTGGAATCGCCGGCTGATCTGTATTTGGAAGGATCCGATCAGCACCGTGGTTGGTTTCAGAGCTCAATGCTGACGTCAGTTGCGATGCACGGTTATGCGCCGTACAAAAGTGTCCTAACACACGGCTTTGCAGTCGATGAGCACGGCCGAAAAATGTCTAAATCCATCGGCAATGTAATTGAGCCGCAAAAGATTGTCGGCAAGCTCGGTGCCGATATTCTGCGGCTATGGGTTGCTGCGGCGGATTATAGTGGCGAGATAAATGTCTCGGACGAAATACTCAAACGATTATCAGATTCCTATAGACGTATGCGCAATACGTCACGCTTCCTGCTGGGCAATCTGCATGGCTATGAGGCCGGCAAACATGAAGTGCCTGTCACAGAAATGCTGGCGTTGGATCAGTGGGCGCTGCACGAGGTTGCGGTCTTGCAAAAAGAGATCATTGAGGCCTATCGCAACTACGAGTTTCATCTAATTTATCAGAAGGTTCATAATTTTTGCGTCGTCGGCATGGGTGGGTTTTATCTCGACATCATAAAAGACAGGCTTTACACGATGCCGGCGGACAGTATCGGCCGGCGCTCGGCACAGACTGCGATGTATCACATTGCTGAAGCGATAGTCCGTTGGCTGGCACCGATATTGAGTTTTACAGCAGACGAAATCTGGCGGGCGTTGCCCACGCCCGGCACGAAAGAGCGACCAATGTTCGTGCTGTTGTCGCAGTGGCACGATATTCCAGCTGCCGAAGCAAGCGGTGTCGACTGGGTAGCGCTAATCGCAGTCCGCGATGCTGTTAACCGGGAGTTGGAACGGTCGCGTGAAACGGGTGACATTGGTTCCGCGCTCGCTGCGGAAGTCGATTTGTACTGTGAACCGGAACTAAAGACCAAACTGCAAGTACTCGGCGACGAGTTGCGGTTTCTTTTGATTACTTCTGATGCGCGCGTGCATGACGGAGCTCAACATCCCTCGTCGGCGGTGACCACCGAGGAGGGCCCGGAAGGCCTGTGGATAAAAGTCACACGATCCACACACGAAAAGTGCGATCGTTGTTGGCACCGGCGGGCGGATGTGGGTTCGGTGGCAGAGCATCCAACGATCTGCGCACGTTGCGTAGATAACATTTCAGGCGGCGGCGAAACGCGCCGGTGGGCATGAGTACAGCATTGCCAGACAATAAGGGCGGTTGCAGTGCGATACGCTGGCTCATCTTGTCGGGATTCGTGATCGTTTCCGATCAACTCAGCAAGCTCTACATAGTTGACAATCTGATATACCGTCAGCGCATAGAGATCATGTCACTGCTTGATATTACGCGCTTGCACAACACTGGCGCGGCCTTCAGTCTGTTCGCGAACATGGGCGGGTGGCAGCGTTGGTTTTTTGTGGTATTGGGACTAAGCGTCGGTTTGTTGATCCTGTTCTGGTTGCTGCGCCTGCGTGTACCACAGCAACGAATGCTGGTTGCGGGACTGGCCTTGATTCTGGGTGGTGCAATCGGCAACGTGATTGATCGGTTGATCTACGGTCATGTCGTTGATTTCATCCATGTGCACTACGGTACGCTGTACTGGCCGGCATTTAATGTCGCAGACAGTGCCATCACGATCGGCGCGATCCTGCTGATAATCGATACTATTCTGGATGTTAGGCGGGGCGACTCTGCTTAGCGACTGACGGCTGAGGCTTTCTGTTGCACGGACGCCAGCAGGTGCTCAAAGACGGCTGCCGTGCTGGGCGATCGGTCGACGTGGGAGCGCGCGATACCGGTGTTAATCCGGATATACCGGGGCGGCTGCTGAGCGCCCGTACTAGCGTATCGAGTTTCATTGGCGCCGGTGGTTTCATAATTCTTCCGGTTGCGCGGCACGATAACTGACCACTACGTCCTGTTTCGTGTCACCCAGCGAGAACAACGGTTCGTCGCTATCCGGTGGCACGCCGGGTTGACCGGCCTCGATTTGATCGTCGCCGGCATTGGTACTGCGGCGTATCCCAAACCAACGGGTCAGCCACAGACGAAATCCGATGTGCCCTACATACATTGCGGCAGATACTCCCGCGGAGGTTAACGCGTGAAATTATAGGAGTGTGACGGGAATTACTGTGTGTGGCGGGTCACAATTCGCGACTTCACATAATGCGTTTTGGTTCGTAGGTGCGGCTTCCTGCCGCGACTCCTTATTCCCTCACCCTTTTCGGGGGAGGGTTAGGGTGGGGGGCAAGTCTCGCGTAATCCCAAAGCGGCGAGCCTAGAAGCCGGCATTTACCTGCGGCTCCGAACAAGTCGCCGCAGGCAAACGACCGTCTTCTTTCTCGCCGCGTTCTCATTAATCTGCGGTCCCGCAGGCGACGAGCCGCATCCCGCACTGCTCGAACTCTGTGGGAACGCCTTCAGCCAGGATTTCTTATTCCATCCCCCCTTTGGGGGGAGGGTTAGGGTGGGGGGCAAGTCTCGCGTAATCCCAAAGCGGCGAGCCTAGAAGCCGGCATTTACCTGCAGTGGTGGGGAAGCATGCTCGTCACAAATTTAGGGGGGGAGGGTATAAGGAGTCTGTCCCCTGGGAAGGGGACAGACTGGTGCTAATTGCGCCAGCAGAGGTCGCTGGTATCGCTGTGGTCGTCTGCCTCAGCCGTTCGCTGGCCCTGTTCGTCCAGGGCGAATACCGCGCAAGTTGAGTCGTTGGCCTGTGATCCCTTGGCGGTCGCCGTTGCGTCGTAGCCCTGCAAATCGGCGTTGGCAACTGCCAACGCGTAATTCTTGCTGGCACTGGCGCCTCCAACATTAAGGCCGGCAGCCCCGAGGTCGTTGGTGTAGGTATTATTTTGTAAATAAAATTTTTCTTGTTCTGCAGCAATTCGCATTAATGCGGCAGTTGCATCAGTACGATTTGTGCGTAAAACATGACCGCGATAATTGGGTATGGCTAACGCGGCTAGGATAATTACGATCGCGACGGTGAACATCAGTTCAGTCAGCGTAAAACCGCGGCTCTTTTCTACGTTAATCACCGGTCTATATCCTCCTGCACCCAATATGTTTTTCGTGGCACGTTGATAACGCCCGGGGCGATAGCCTCGGTGCCGACCAGCATTGTGATCTCACTCACCGGATCACCGGCTTCGCAGTCTATGCACGGTGGCTCGGTGAACACGAGTGTCGGGCTGGGCGGTATGCCCATACTGTCGAGCTCCTGGTAGCGGTCACTGGGTACTGTGGCATCGGCCACCAGCGGTGCGCCGGTTAGGATGTCTACGGTGTAAAGCCGGCCGGTTCCCAACACCGGTTCAGGCTGGCAGCCTAGTGACCGAAGTGTGGGTTGATATGTCGTAAAAAATATCCGGTCGAGTACGGTCAACGGAGCCGACAAGGACTTTTCACCGACGGCGGCAAAATCGATAAACCAACCCTGGCGGCCTGCCAGATCATCAGTAGACGGTGCAATGTTATTGGTCACGTCGCGCAAATCGATGGGCTCAATAGGATCCGGATAGGTAACTATCTGGTTTTCATCAACTGGTGCCGCGAAAGCATTCAAATCTCGCATCATGAAAAAGGCGTCGTCGACGTCCGCTTCGAGCGGGTGTGCACGGTGTCCGGTTCCCACCGACACCGTAAGAAACGTTTGCCCGGTGTGTTCGTCGATAATGCGTGTCACGCTGGGCGCGCCGTAGATTCGCCTGTTCCCAGACTCACCAATAGCACCCAGTTTGGCGAAAACATCACCGGTGATTGTGCTGTTGATGTTATCAATGTCGAAACGCCATACCTGGGCAGTGGTGTCACCGACGTAGATCCGGTCGTCCAGTCCATCCTGATCGGTATCGATGAGTTGCAAGTTCGACGGAATACTGTGAGTCATGTCTGGCAGCGTCAAGTCTGCAGCATCCGCGATACTGGCCCACCAGAGGCGGTCACCGGTCAGCGCATCGACCATATAGATTGCCCGTCCCATGTCGTCTGCAATTGTCGGACGATTGCGTTGATCCTGATTGGTGTCGTTGCCACCGGCGAAGAACAGCACTTGTCGCTCAGATCCGTTCCACCGAATACGCGATGGAATTGGCGCCGACCAGGTTTGGCCCAGCTCCGTAAAATCACCGGAACCACCAATGATGCTCCAAACCAACGTCGGATTGGCCACATCGGTGACGTCAAGTGCATAGTAGTTACGACCACCGCGGCGCATGCTCACAAACAAGTAAGCGGTCTCTCCAGACTCGACGACATTGTTGTTGTTATCTTCGTCGATCCAGGCAGTGATTGGGCCATCCAGACCATAGGCTTTGGCCGCATTGAACTGGGGTTGTGCTGTATTGGCCTTAATCGTTGCAAGCTGTGGCAGTAATTCGCGCGGTATGAAGGCGAAGTGCTCGATATTCTGGACACCACGGCCAACCGGCTCCGGGTCTATCGCATGCAACATGCCATCATTGGTGCCAAAGAACAGAGCAAAATTGTCGTTGGCGTAGGGTACCAAGACGGGTGCGCTGTGGAGTGGGTCACCAATGACTGCACGAGCGTTGCCATCGGCATCAACGCCGCGGGCAAACTGCAGCAAGGCTTCACGATCCGCGGGGTCAACGCCGAGTAGGGCAGCTGTGAGGGCGCCGTTGGATTCATGCACTGCATTCGATCCAGCGCTCAACTGACCGCTGGTAACGTTTGAATAAACATTACGATTAGCGGTTAATGTGCCGGCGAATCCGCCTTCCGTCACAAAGCCTTCGTCCGGGTTCAGTGACCAAAAACTTTGTGCGCCGTCTACGAACAAGCCGTCATCGTCAACCGCTGGAGCGCCGTTGACATCCAGGACTCGTGGTACTGAATCGGCAGACGCATCGGCGGCGCGACCGATACGATATTTTTTCAGGTTGCCATCCCAATGTGGCTCACCGCGCGTCGGTGGCTGGAACATGGCGAAATACAGATCGTCCCTGTTGGTCAGGCGGTTTTGCACGTCAACAGACAATGAAGGCGAATTGAATATTTCGCCGTCGCTCTGGATCGCAGAGATGATGGAATCAAATGCTTTAGCCAGCTGGGCCTGATCGTTGGCGATAAAGTAGCCGGCCTCGGTTTCCGGTTCTCCATTCGCATCCAGTACCGGATCTCCGTTTGCATCCAGCACCGGTATCCGTCCGGTCGCGGCCTGTTTCAGCAAATCCTGGTCTGTGTGAAAACCGATCGTAAAAGTCTGCACCGTTTGATCGTCGTCAAATGTTCCGTCGGCAATCTGATCCTTTGCACTAAGATAGTCAGCCAATTCGTTCAGGCAGCTGCCGGAACAGGTGTCACCAAAGCCGGGGAGATCCTGAATACGCGGGTTTGCGTCGGTATCGCGGGTCGGCAGGCCATCGGTCAGCATCACGACATAGTTGCGTTGGCATTGTCTTGTGATCGGGCTTATATAATTGCCGGCCGCATCTTGCGATTCTGGCACCGATGGCAGGGGCGCTCCGGCGGTGCCCGTGGAATTGACACCAAAGTCGACCAAACGCCCCGCATAGTATTGGGCTGCCTCGTAGAGCGTCTCGGTCAGAGGCGTCGCACCCTCCGGCGTCATCGAATTGACCGCATCGATGATATCGCTGCGGCCCTGTTCGACAGGCACCATTTCCTGCAGCAGCATGCCGCCCTCGGCATTTGTGGAAAAGCGCATGAGTGCGACGTTGACGCCATTGAGCGGCGTCAAAACATCTCTGGCAACGCGTTGTACAACCTCAAGACGAGACGAGACCGTCGTTTCCTGGCCGGTCTCCTGAATCCAATTCAGATAGTTGCCGTGGAAAACCGTGTACAGGGCGCCGCTGGAAGGCCAATCGATGCCTAAGTTCACGTCAGTGGTCCATGGGCCTGCGGTACCGTCGGCCGGATAGAAGTCACCCAATGTATCGCCGTGCACGCCGGCATCGGAAGCGCATTCCGTCAAACGGACGGAACCATCGATGTCGGAATTTTCGCTGGCCCGCGCCAGCAAAACCCATGTATCCGGTTCGCGGGTTGTATCCAATTGCGCGTAGCGATCCCGGAATTGACCTACCTGTGCGAGCGCTTCTCCGGCGCTGTGGCACTGGAAGGCTTTGTTGATGACATAGGTGTCAAGTGTGCAATCCGGTAGCGTAACGGTGCCGGCATCTTCACGCGTCCAATACAGTCGATCCGTAGTACAGGTGCCCGCATAGGTTCGCAGCGGGTCGTAATCGAGTCCCACCACCACATCGCTTTCCATGCTGCCGGAAGTATCGATGATAAAGGCAATGTTGGGGCTACCGGGATCGAGCTGGTTGCCAATCAGGATTTCGGTATCGTCCGCTATCGCCGGGTAAGATGTTGCGAGACCCAGCGCCAGGCCGGTCGCAAAATGATGTAACTTCTTTTCTATTCGTCTTTTCATTCTAGTTCCAGAAAATAATACGCGTAATCCGCAGCGTGGACGGATTGAACAATACGGTCGCACCTTTAGCTTTTAGGGCGGCGGCTTGATCCAGGCTCAGAAATTTCTGTCCACGCTTGATGCGTGTTTTGCTGTTGGCGCGGAGGGTGAGCAATTCACAGTCATCACAGACGCGCGCAAAAATCCGACCGGCAGCAGGGCTGTCGAGATGCATAACCAGGGCAGACACCTCGGCGGCTTCCTCAATATTTATCAATGTCTCGGTCACGCCTGTGTTTATGCCGATTGCCAGCATGGCAACCAGGCTTGCAACTATTCTGGACATGTAACTCTCCATCTTAGGGACTCGGTGCGAGCACAAAGTAACCGGCACGCTGTGTCGATCGGGCGCCGCGCGACGGTGTAGTCGCGACACCGCGGCTTTCAAAATGAACCTGCTGTGAGCCTGCGCCGAACGCGACATAGCCCTGGAAAGTCGTATCGACCAGAACATCTGCCACCCGGTTTCCCGCCGTGTCGTCAAAGCCAAATGCAACATCCTGGAGTAAAACGTCATCGCGGGTTTCACCGCCGGTGAGTGTCACCTGGCCCGGTGCCAGTTGTATTTGCGAATTTAGAGCGGATTCCGCCGCCTGAAAGACGTATTGACCGCGCTGCATGTTGTCAGCCATGGCGACTTCCAGTGTTGCCGTGCTGAGACCGGAGACACCCAGAATGGTTAGCACCATCAACAGTATCAGTCCGATTATGAGTGCGGCACCGGATTGCCGTTGGGGAAATGTAGCGTTCATATGCCGCCCTCTATGATGGCTTCATTGCGCAGAAATATTGTTCGTGACACCAGGAGTCTGCGAAAGCTCGCGTCGTCGCCCGCCGGTGTGAAATTCTGGTCCGCGTAGGTGTAAGTGCGATTGTCGGTAAAACCCAGTTCCGGCGTATCGGCACGCACCCTGATCCAAATCCTGGCAGCCAGTATTCTGGGATTTGTATTCAGTACCACATTGTCAGGATTGACGTAGCGATTGACAGAGCCGTCCCCGTTGGCATCTACACCAAACTGAATCTGCAGGTCTTCGATACCCGAAATGACTTCCTGATCGACTACGGTAGCCGTCGTGCCTGCCAGGGTAAGTCCCTGACGGCGTAACGACGGCCGCAGAATTCCTTCGTCTGCCGCAATGGAATAGGGCCGCACATAATAAACGTGGGCCGTCAGTTCATTGTTCTGACCGTCAAATATTGGCGGTTCGTTAGTGCCCGTAAAAAGACTGCCAAGACCCGCCTCATGGGTACGTATGTAGACCCGTCCCACTTCAAGGTCGGCGGTGTCGACTATGCGCCCGCTGGCATGCCGCAATTCGAGTGTGTCGGTGTTCGCCCGGTGATCGGCACTGGCGATGCAGGCCAGGCCAGGGTCTGCGTTGTTGCTCGCCCGCAGGCTGGTGGCAATGTCGATTGCCCAGTTATTGCCGCAGTCACCCGAAACACCGGCCGCAATCGGAGCGGTGTCGGTGGCACTGCCGCCAATTGTCGTGCCACTGGTATGACGTCCCCAGTAGCCGGACAGGCGAATATCCGGTTCCATGATGTCCAGTGCCCAACGCGCGTTCTCCTGCATCCTCGCCAGCGTGTCATTCAGGTTCAGTGTTGAACGCGCCTCGTCATAGACATAGATGGCACCGCCAATCAATACGATGCCGATCGTCATGGAAACCATCAGTTCTATCAGGCTGAAACCCGTTTGCGGTTGCTTATTCATTGCTGCACCGTCAATCGGTATGAGCGTGGCTGGCCTTTATCGGTCCACGATACCGTCACTACCATCGAGTCCGGGTCGGTGGTGTTGTCAAGATCGAGCCGTCCCTGTCCGTCGGGCAGTCCCGTGGCCGTAGTCGGATTGAGCGCACTGCGCCACTCCCATATATCGTAGGCAGCCATCGCCGCCGGCGTGCAGTCACCGGGTGCTTCCCCGTTAAAAGTGTCGGCACAAGTGGTGGTCGGTTGGGGACCGGCCGGTCCGGCGCCAACATCGTAATCACCGTTTGGGTTGGCGCGAATACGGTCGGCCATATCCGCCGCAAGATTGACCGCATGTGTGCGTTGTAGCGCAGAGTACCCGGTGCGAACGCTGTCGATTTGCAACGCGGCGATACCGAGTAAGCCAATGGACAGCACTACCAATGCCACGAGAACTTCAATCAGTGTGAAACCGTCTTGCCTGTTCATTCGCACGTCAGCCCGAGATCGGACCGATCCTTTACTGTCATAGCCAATGGGCGACCCGTTTGCGGAATAGAAATTACCCGGCCAAAGCTGTCGCTCTCGCGTGCGTCGCAGAGCAACATCTGACCTGCGGCTGCCAGCCCCCCAAGATTGGGAAAACCGGTTGCCAAATAGGTCAATGAGCTTTGTAGTGGCTGGCCGGCCGGAGTCGATACGTTTACCGATCCACGCATATCCCGTTCGCGCCGTAATACGACTTCGTTCGCATCGCGGGCGCCGTTGGCATTGTCATCGGTAAAAACTATCCAGCCATCGTGCCAATTTGCGTTGGTGTCGCAGGTCACGTTGTCATCTGCAAAGTTCGGTGCGATACACATGCTGACCGGTAGCCGGCGTTTGATAGCTTCACTACGGGCGAGCTGCAGGGTTGCGACCATGTTGTTGGTAGACGTGGTCATGGCACTGTTGCGAATCGAGCTCTGGAAACTCGGTAAACCGAGCGTCAGCAGTATCGCCGCAGCGAGCAGCGTCATGATCATTTCGATTAACGTAAATCCCCGGCTCATATATAACGCCCATGTTGTTGCATTGTTCTGCCCGATTCTCATCGACCGGTGATTGGGCATAGTTTAGGGCGTTTGGGGCCTGCCGGGCGTTATGGTCCGATGATCGGTCCGATGCCCGGGATGAACGGTAGTGCGAAACAGCTTTCCACACTTGTGTAGCGTCTATAAGCATTCGAGTGGCGAGCCATCGGCTTTGCGAGCCGACACCCTTGGGCGGCCCGTATAGCTGATTATTACGGCCCTTGCCTGAGTCGAACCGCGGTTGTCGCATAGCGTTAATGTGCCGTTGGTACTGCGCAGACCGATGCGGTGAAAGGCAAAATATGAACGATTACTGTAGACCCGCAATGGGGCCAGTGGGCCGTGACGATGGATAACCGTCTCGTTGTCGTCCAGGCTTGGTGGGCGGTCGAAATCTTCGTTCACGAAGACCAGCCAGCCCTGACTCCAGTCGGCGCTACCGTCACAACGGGGTCGGCCGTCATCCGGGCAAATCACCAATTGACGGTTGCGCCGTATGGCCGTCGTACGAGCAATCTGTACAGTCGCCACCAGATCGTTGATTGTGGCGGTGCGCCGGGAATTGTTAATGATGCCGTGGAACGTGGGTACACCCACAGTTAAAAGCAATGCCGCAACACTCAATGCGGCAATTACTTCGAGCAAGCTCAACCCGCGTATCGCGTTGTGCATGTGCAACGTCCTTGTCGCCATGGGTCGTCCCTGACCTCAGGACCAGCCTATGCCCTGGCATCCGTCCCGGCAATCTGGCTTTCTTTGCAAAAAGCTAAATTGATCCCGATGCAGTAGGCTGTAGTCATGAACACTGGGCGTGACGTTATAGTCGTCGGTGGTGGAGTAATCGGGTTGCTTACGGCGCGTGAGCTGCGGGCGCACGGTCTGTCGGTCACATTGCTGGAGCGTGATCGGATTGGCCAGGCCTCATCGCAGGCCGGTGGCGGAATTTTGTCTCCGATACCGCCATGGGAGGCACCGACGGCGGTCACGGCGCTGGCGAGCGAAAGC
This sequence comes from Gammaproteobacteria bacterium, assembly GCA_029862165.1. GTDB lineage: Bacteria > Pseudomonadota > Gammaproteobacteria > Steroidobacterales > JABDKV01 > JABDJB01. The sequence continues at coordinate 1,586 of JAOTXU010000036.1, read as the reverse complement.
GCTGCGCTTTTCCCGCAACTGGCAGCATCCCTATACGACTCGACCGACGTCGATATTGAATATCTCAAGTGCGGTGTGTTGTTGCTCGCGGCGGAAATTAACTCAGTGGTGCAGGATTGGGCCAGGCGCAGTGCTCAAGTGATGGAGACCGTGGATGCTGCACAGCTACACGACATGGAGCCGCGCTTGCATCATCACTGGAGCAGTGGTTTGTTGTTGCCCAATTTGGCACAGCTTAGAAACCCACGCTTCACGCGTGCGTTACACCAGGATCTGTTGCAGTCGGGTGTTACGGTTTTGGAACATACGCCGGCGACAAAAATTCTAGACGAAGCAGATCGTGTAACCGGTGTGCAAACGTCTGGCGGTAATTTAAATTGTTCGTCTGTCGTCGTCGCCACGGGTGCCTGGACCTCGGCATTGTTGGGTCAGTGGTCGGTTACGTCCATTGAACCGGTGCGTGGTCAAATGTTGTGGTATCAACTTGCACCAGGGACATTCAGCCGCATTGTGGTTGAGGGCGATCAGTACCTGATTCCACGTCGCGACGGAGTGTGTCTGGTCGGCAGCACGGTCGAACACGTCGGCTTTGAGGACACCACAACGCCGGAAGCCACAGAGATGCTGGCCACATTCGCTGCGCGACTCTCGCCGGATTTTGCCGAGTGCCGGCCAGCAGGGCAGTGGAGTGGACTTCGTCCGGGAATTGCAGACGGGATTCCGGTCATTTCCGGTCATCCCCGCCTGAGCGGTTTGTATATTAATGCCGGTCATTTCCGTAATGGCATCAATCTGGCCCCGGCCTCGGCCCGCCTGGTGTCGGAGCTCGTATTAGGCCGAAAAACCAGTCTGGATTCCGGCCCATACTGCGCTGAGAATCGCCTATAATTGGGACATGGATGATATAAATTCAGTCAATACGTTGGATGAGATCACGGCAAAGCTGGAAGAGCACGGTATCAGTGCGACGAGGCAACGACGGGAAATCGGCTCGGTATTGCTGGGCCAGGCATGCCATGTTTCAGCCGAGCAGGTGATGGATTCACTCGCTGAGCTGGGGCACCGTGTTTCCAAGGCGACGGTGTATAACACTTTGCGTCTGTTCGTCGATTGCGGTCTGTTGCGAGAAGTCCATGCCGACGCAACCCGCACGGTTTTCGATACCACCACGGCACCCCATCACCATTTCCTCAATGTCGACACGGGCGAACTACAGGATATTGATGAGGGCGCGGTTAAATTTTCCGCATTGCCGGATGCACCTGCGGGTACTGCTGCCGACAGCGTCGAAGTGATCGTAAAGGTTCACAATTCCCGCTGACATTGCGACCGCTCCGCACATTGCCTATACTCGCGCGCGCCGAGAGGGCACCTCAGTGGCCGGAGTAGCTCAGCTGGCAGAGCAACGCATTCGTAATGCGTAGGTCGGTGGTTCGAATCCACTCTCCGGCACCATTTGTGGGAGGGTCTATTCCGGTCACATGGTTTACACCTTAATCCGGACACATAGTTAACACTTTGTCCGGGGCGAAGGGATTGGGACCGGGTTCGACCCGGTCCTGCTCCTTATCGAAGAATCCTAGATC
>JAOTXU010000002.1 GCA_029862165.1 Gammaproteobacteria bacterium | reverse complement strand
AGAAACGTAAGACGAAGAAACGTAAGACGAAGAAACGTAAGACGAAGAAACGTAAGACGAAGAAACGTAAGACGAAGAAACGTAAGACGAAGAAACGTAAGACGAAGAAACGTAAGACGAAGAAACGTAAGACGAAGAAACGTAAGACGAAGAAACGTAAGACGAAGAAACGTAAGACGAAGAAACGTAAGACGAAGAAACGCCGGACGAAGAAGCGCTAGTCGCGCTTAGGCGTTGAGTCTATCCTGGGGTCTTTGACCCTGTGGACGAAAACAGGCCCGCCTTGGCGGGCCTGTTCTATTTCAAATAGGGACAGACGCCATTTTTTCAAAAAATGTGAAAAAATGGGGTCTGTCCCCTATCTAATTTACAGGCCGATTATGTCCCAGGAAGAGAGCAAGATCCGCGCCGCCGAGGCGGCGCTGAAATTTATCGAAGACGACGCCATCGTTGGGGTGGGTACGGGCTCAACCGTCAATCACCTGATCGATGCGATTGCCCGGAAGCGTCTGCGCATCGACGCCGCAGTATCCAGTTCGGAAGAATCAACGCGGCGGCTTGAGCAGCACGGCATAAACGTCACCAACCTCAACAGCGCCGGCCAACTCACGGTCTACATCGACGGAGCAGATGAATCTGATCGCCATCTGCGGTTGATTAAAGGCGGTGGTGGCGCGCTGACACGGGAAAAAATCATAGCTGCGGCCTCGCGCAAATTTATCTGTATCGTCGATGAATCCAAGCTCGTCAATGTCCTGGGCGCCTTTCCATTGCCACTCGAAGTGATCCCCATGGCACGCTCCTACGTGGCGCGCCGGATGGTTGCGCTGGGCGGCCGACCCCAATGGCGTGCAGACTTCATAACCGACAATGGCAACGAGATACTCGATGTGCACAATCTCGATATTACCGATCCGGTAGCCCTGGAGGCAGAAATCAACCAGATCAGCGGCGTCGTTACAGTCGGTCTGTTTGCTCGCCGCGCGGCCGACGTCTTGCTCATCGGCTCAGATCGTGGAGTGCAGACTTTGCGACGCGATGATGACGCCTGACGAAGAACGCTTTTTGGCGGAATTCGAAAACTGCACGCTAGCGGCCGCCCACTGGAGCCACCGGGCGCATGTGTATATGGCCTGGTTACAACTACGCCGCGCGCCGCTGGAAACTGCCCTCATCCGTATTCGTGCTGGCATCCGGCGTTATAACAGCGAAGTACTGGACCGGAGCCTGCAGTATCACGATACGGTCACGGTAGCGTACACCCGGCTGATTGCCGCAGCGATGATGGACGGCGAAAGCTTCGAGACGTTTTGCGGGCGAAATCCGGGTTTGCTGTCGAAGTGTCCAATACTTGCCGACTATTACAGCGCCGAATGCCTGGCGTCAGAGAACGCTCGCGCCGGTTTTGTGGAACCGGATCGCAAGCCCCTGCCGTAAAAAAATAAAAAGGGGTCTACCATCGTAATTTGTAGATGACGCCCCGCTCAGGATTTCATAAAATGACGACTTGACGGGGGTGTGGCTCTAGGGGTCCGTCGGCTTAGGTCGGCTCGATCTTGAAATGCCGCCCTCGTCATTCTACATCATCCATCTAAAGCCTACCGGGATGGTGTCAATCGCAAGATCGTGACTCTGAAAGTAGACGAGACGGGTGGATGAACATTCCCCTTGTTCGAATGAGGAGTGCACGATGCAAGAGTCTGTCAATTCCGAATTACTGGTCAGTGTGGATGTCGGTTGTTACCGGCACGCCGTGGCAATAGGTTTGTCTGATGGAGGCGTGCTGGACGAGTTTGAGATAGACCACGACCGCGACGGCTTCGCGAGGTTCTTTGACCGGATCAGCCGGCATGAGCAGACACATGGACTACCTGTGTCGGTAGCGATGGAAGGATACAACGGCCATGCCAGGCCATTGGATCGGCTGGTGCAGGCGCGCAACTACCGGTTGTTCAATATCAACAACCTGAAGTTAGCGCGCTTTAAAGAGATTTTCCCTGCTGCCGCCAAGACCGACGCGTTGGATGCCCGCAAAGGTCTGGAGTTATTCCAGTTGCGTCGCCATCTGCCGATGGCCAAAGAGGTGTTGCAGGAAGTGGGCCCCACGCCGGTGGTGAACGAGCAACTGAAGCGACTCACGCGGCGTCGGCGACGCATGGTCAATGAACGTGGACGGGTGGTCAACGCGATGCAGAGTGACTTGCGCACCGTGTGCCCGGGACTGCTGGCGATGACGAAGGATGTCAGTCAGGTCTGGTTTATCAATCTGCTCACCTCGATCAAACGCAATGTCAGGGAGTTGGCCGGGAAGCGGGCAAGCAGTCTGCTGAAGGTTCGCGGTGTCGGAACGGTGATGTTGGCCAGGATCCAGTCGTGGCAGAAGCAGGCCTGTTTTAGCGATGAAGCTGAGTGGGTCAGCGCGATGATCCTGCAGGACGCGCGTCGTATCAAAGAACTGAACGAGGTTATCAAAGCACTCGATATGCAGATCGAGTCGTTGGCCACGCACTCCGAGCAGGCAACCCTCTTTCGCAGTGTGCCGGGCTTTGGCAACATCTGTAGCGCCGAGCTAGCAGGCGAAATCGGCACGGTAGAACGATTTGCAAAGGAGGCTTCGCTGGCCCTGTACCTGGGCATGGCGCCACTGGATAACGCCTCAGGCACTTATCATGGCAGCAAAACGCCGCGACAAGTCAATCGACACGCCAAGGCGGCGATGATGACCGCGGTTGATCGGCATCGAAAATGCGTACCCGAATCACAAGCCTACTATGAGAAGAAAAGACTTGAAGGCAAGGCGCATAACCAGGCTATTCGGTCACTCGGCCGTCACCTTTGCAGAGTTTTGTTCAGAATGCTGGAGCACGACAAGCCATACGAAATTCGCCGACCGAAGGCTTGAAAATATCAGCGGGATGTTCAAGTCTACGCATTACGCATTATTCGCTGAATAATGCGTAATGCGTAGACTTGACCCTGTCTTGTTTTGGCTGGGGGACCAGGATTCGAACCTGGGTTGGCGGAGTCAGAGTCCGCAGTCCTACCGCTAGACGATCCCCCAAATGGGATAGCGGTCTGGCAGATTAGCGCTTGGAGTATTGTGTCGCGCGACGAGCCTTGCGCAGACCGACTTTCTTGCGTTCGACCTCACGGGCGTCTCGCGTGACGAAGCCGGCATCACGCAATGGCTTGCGCAAAGTTTCGTCATAATCCATCAAGGCACGTGTGAGCCCATGGCGGATTGCACCTGCCTGACCGGTCGTGCCACCACCACCAACAGAGACATCAACATCGAAGCGATCTTCTGCTTGCGCGACCTGCAGCGGCTGCCGCACGATCATCCGGGCGGTCTCACGTCCAAAAAACTGATCCAGCGGTTTCTTGTTCACCGTGATCTGACCCGATCCAGGACGGATAAATACGCGGGCTGTAGAGGTCTTGCGACGTCCGGTCCCGTAGTTGGCAGCGCTCATATCAGATATCCAGATTTTTAGGTTGTTGCGACTGATGCCGGTGTTCCGGACCCGCATAAACTTTCAACTTGCGAAACATGGCTCTACCGAGGCGGTTCCGGGGCAACATGCCCTTTACCGCGCGTTCAATCGCCTGTTCCGGGGCACGTTTCATCAGGTTGCCCAACGATTCCTGCTTCATATTGCCAATGTACCCGGTCGGTCGATAGTAAATCTTACCGTTTAGCTTGTTACCGGTTACCCGCACCTGACTGGCATTGACGACGACCAGATAATCACCGGTATCGACATGCGGCGTGTATTCGGGCTTGTGCTTGCCACGCAAACGCCGGGCAAGCTCGGTTGCAAGGCGACCCAGTGTTTTGCCGGCAGCATCAACGACGTACCACTCGCGTCGCGCGGTTTCATTTGTTGCGGTATAGGTTTTCATTGTCTGTCGTCCCACCCGGTCCGGGCGAAGCGCGTAAATATACGTGAGGCCTCTGTCCAATGCAACAGTGGCGGGCCGGCACAGCAAGGATAATTATCAGTTATAACAGCAGCTTATATCTTCAGGCGCGATACGATGTTGCCTCTCACCAGGTGGTCTTCAACGATCTCATCAATATCGTCGCGGTCTTTATAGGTGTACCAAACCGCCTCAGGGTAAACGACACAAACAGGACCCTCCGAACATCGGTCCAGGCAACCGGCGCTATTTACCCGAACTTTCCCAGCGCCGGCGAGCCCGAGTTCCTTGCTGCGTTGCTTGGCATAGTTCCGCAGTGTCATGGAATCATGATCCATACAACACTGGCCCCCTTTCTCCCGTTGGTTGGTGCAGAAAAAAATATGCCGTTGATAATGGCTGTGTGTCGTCAGAACGCATACTCCAGGGAAATTGCGGTAAACGTGTCCTTCTTCTCGCTGCCTACCGGGACCTCGGAATTGTTCTTGATCGTGTAGGACAATACCAGAGCCAACTCCTGCATCAACGTTGCCTTGATAGCGCTGATCGACTCCAGGTAAGTGTTATCAGACCCTCGTTCGGCGACAAGAATCTGTGTGAACTGTGCTGTCGGGCTGAAATTCCACAGGTAGTCGCCACCGAGCCGGACTATCCCGCTGTCTTCGCTGGTGCCGTCGCGTAAATCGTTTTGCTTGAAACCGGCACCGACCTCCAGGTTCAGCACCTGGCTGTCCTGGTTGATAATCCGCCGGCCATAGCCGATTGCCTCAGTGGTTTGCAGGTCGTAGCCGCTGAACTTGTCTTTTTCATAAGCCACCAGGCCGAAGACATAGTCGAACTCGGTGAAATCGTACTTCACCTTGTAGCCGGCGCTGTAACGTTCCGCGGTAGTCACGCCAGAAGTGTCGGCGCCGGCTGCTAACGCCGTTGCGGAGTGATGCCAACGATTGACATCGTAGTTCAGACCCAGTGTGAGATTGGCGTTCATCGTCTCGGAATTACCCGAAGTCGCGAGAATGCCCAGACCGGCACTACCGGTCCAGGGTTTAGACGCGTCCTCTGCGGCCACGGCCGTACTCACCAGCAACATCAGTACAATAATTTTTTTCACGAAGTCCTCCAGATCGTGTAACGCAAATACTTGGCGCGCAACTATATTCACGTGACACCTCCAAGTACAGCTGCATTTTGCTGAAAGCGTTACTGAATGTGGCGACAGCAACTTCACACCCGAACACATTTTTCGAAAAACCCGAGATTCGCACCGCCATGGGCCGTGTGTCGTGCACCGCCGCCGCACAGCGCCTACGACGAACATTAACGATTGTTAAGGTCAACACGGTTTCGTTGATGCAGGGCGCTGCAGAGGCTCTCCTGGAGCCACACATGGCGTATTGAGACCTCGCTTCACAACAACAACTGTGCACGTGATCGGCCGCAGCACAAATGTTGACGCTTTTTTAACCATTGGCCGGCGACGTGCAGGGACTCGTTTTCTGCGAGCCTACCCATTTTCGACTCGATTTGTGACATTCTTCTCACACCAAGCGTGACCGGGTTCTCAGTTTCGTGCCAAACCGCTACTTATAATCTAACCCTATGAGCGTTCGACATAATGGTGTGCAGACCGGACGGCGGCACACCGTCGCTGACCAGTTTGTGGCGGCGGCGGACCAGGCGCTGCGTTCGTTAATAGGCACGCCAACGGCAGCACGTAGCAACCCAGCCTCGCAGCAGGATGACGTGGTACTGCGGGCAACTGAACGCCGACACGCCGCTCGTCTGATGCGTGTCAATCATTCTGGTGAAGTTGCCGCGCAAGCGCTTTACCAGGGACAGGCGCTGACTGCCCGACTGGACAACGTGAGAGACTCGATGGAGCAGTCAGCCGCTGAAGAGTCCGATCATCTCGCCTGGTGCGAACAACGTTTGTCTGAACTGGGTGGACATCGCAGTCTGCTTAATCCTTTGTGGTATGCCGGTTCTTTTGCTATCGGCGCCATAGCTGGTATTGCCGGCGATCGCTGGAGCCTCGGTTTTGTTGCCGAAACAGAACGCCAGGTCGTGCGTCACCTTGACGGACACCTCAATCGTCTACCTGAACGAGATGAACGCAGCAGAGCCATTCTCACGCAGATGCGCTCGGATGAAGCGGAACATGGCGAAAAGGCCAGTCGCGCCGGTGGACAGGAATTGCCGCGGCCGGTTCCAGAATTGATGACTGCCGTGTCATCTATTATGACCCGCGCCGCATACTGGATTTAGGGCGATCGCTGCAGGGATGCAAAGCGATCGGTTAATGAGATACTTGTCAGCAACAGTTGAGTAATTACTATGCCTTCGATTCTGAAAGAGGCCACCATGGACAACCCCGTAAAACGCTTCAACGACGTACCGGCGATAAACCGGTTTCTGAGTTATTGCCGAATGCGCACTGTACCCAGCAAAACGGTGGTAATTCATGCAGGCGATCTGCCGGATATCCTCTATTACATCGTCGAGGGATCTGTGGAAGTCATGATCGAGGACGAGGACGGTAATGAAATGGTGCTTGCCTATCTGAATAAGGGTGAGTTTTTTGGCGAGATGGGATTATTCCACGAACGGCCAACCCGCAGTGCCTGGGTGCGCACGCGTACCGAGTGTGAAATCGCGGAAATGACCTATCCGCGTTTCCGCCAGATCGCCGCCGAAAGTCCGGGACTGATCTTCGAGTTGGCCACACAACTGGCAAGCCGGCTAAACCGCACTAATCGCAAACTGGGTGACCTGGCGTTTGTGGACGTCACCGGCCGGATAGCGCATGCGTTGATGGATCTTTGCAACGAGCCCGATGCGATGACGCACCCCGATGGCATGCAGATCAAAGTCAGCCGGCAGGAGTTGAGCCGTCTGGTGGGTTGTTCACGCGAGATGGCCGGACGTGTCTTGAAAGTACTCGAGGAGCAGGGCCTGGTCACCGCGACCGGCAAGACTATCGTCGTCTTTGGCGCCCGTCCGGGTCAGAGTCGGCCCTGAACAAACTGCTGACCGAAAAAGACCCCCTCGTGGGGTCTTTTTTTTGGGCCGGTCAACCGTCCCAACCCGCCTTGCGCAAACCTTCGACATAGCGCTCGGCCACGGCAGCGGGCAGAAACGATTTCAGGTGCGCCTCGGACATGCCTGGCACCAGTTGCATCATTTTCTCCACGGCTTCACGTGCTTCTGCGTTGGGAGACAGACTACCCAGGCTTGCGCCCAGCAGTCGGTAAGCACCGGCCTGGCCGGCACGCTCCTTGAGACTGTCGCGGGCAAACTGGGCCGCCTGTTCGTAACGGCCTGCAAGAAAATGGGCCGCACCGAGGCTGAAAAGAAATTCGTGAGTGATCGGATCGCTGGGTGACAAACGCATGGCTTTCTCGATCAACGGAATACCTTCGTCCGGTCGCTGGGCCAACATAAGCGCCGATCCCAATGCCCAGTGGCCCAGCGCCGAGCTGGGGTTGAGTTCAATCGCCCGTTCCAGCACCGTGATTGCACGCGCCTGATCACCGGCGAGATTGCATGCGTAGCCCAGCGCTGTAAGTGCCATGTGGTCGTCCTTGTCGAGACTCACCGCCTTTTCGGCAGTTTGTATCGCCAGTCGTATCGATTCTTCCTGGGACGCTGACCATTGGTAGATGATGTCGTACTGGTGACTAAACGCGAGCAAGGTATATCCGGTGGATGCTTCGGGTTGTAATTCCAACGCCCGCTGGGCCCATTTTTTTGCCTCGATATTGTCGTCCCGCGAGCCTTGTGTCAGATGCCACGTTCCACGATGGATACAATCCCAGGCATCAAGATCTTGTGGCTTGAGCTGCATTGCGTGGCGCAATTCACTGTGCGACAACACCGGACTCAGCGAGCCTGCGACGGAATCTGTAATTTCGTCCTGGATTTTGAATATGTCGCTTAATTCACGGTCGTAGCGTTCTGACCACAACTGATGTGCATCGTGCGAGTCGACCAGTTCCACACTGACCCTGACTTTATTGCCGGACCGTCGCACCGAGCCGGACACGATGTAGTGCGCGCCGAGCAGGCGACCCATTTCCCGCACATCGCGATCGTCTCCCCGGTAGGCGAAACTGGAGTTGCGTGCGATGACCGGATAAAGACGCAGCGCCGACAAACGGTTGATCAGGTCCTCTGACAAGCCATCTGCAAAATATTCCTGCTCCACATCCTGGCTTAGGTTTCGAAACGGCAGCACGGCGATGGCATGCCGGCCTTCAAACCCCGGTACAGCTGTCGACTCTGCCTTGGGTGCGGATTTCTCGCCAGCGCGATTTACAAACAACACGCGCACCGGTCGCGGAACGTTTTTGAGTTCTTGTGGGCCCTGATCGTCCACGTCGACGTTTATCCTGCCCTCGACGTGATCCAGTACCGTACCGGTAATGGCAATTCCGCCGGGTGGGGCCAGTGACTGCACCCGCGCGGCGATGTTTACGCCGTCTCCGGCAATGCGTTCCTCATCCGCAACCAGCTCGCCGACATTGATGCCGATCCTGAAATCCATGCGCTGTGTTTCGGGCTGCTGTGCGTTAGTGGCTGTCAACTGGTCTTGGACCTCGATTGCGCAATCCACGGCATCCACAGCACTGGCGAATTCAGCCAGCAGGTTGTCGCCGACCGCGTCCACCACCCGGCCACCGTACTGACGTACCTGCCCGGCGATAGTTTCGCGGTGTTCCTTTATTGACTGCAGGGTCTGCAGATCATTTTCCGCCATCAGCCGGGTGAAGCCGACCGCGTCGGCACTGAAAATAGCTGCCAGCCTTCGTTCGGCCTGAATGCTCATGGACTGCCAGGTCTGAGGTGTCCGGGTCTGTTTTTGCTGCACTGCATCCATACACCCATGCTATTGTTGCGCTGCAACAAAGTCAATCGGTCTGGGCCAATTGTGCCCGCATGGCTTTGATGGTGGCCCGGTAGTCATCGGTTCCAAAGATGGCGGAACCGGCCACAAAAGTATCGGCACCTGCGCGGGCGATTTCTGCGATGTTATCGATCTTCACCCCACCATCGATCTCAAGCCGGATTTCCCGACCGCTGGCATCGATACGTTTGCGGGCTGCCCGCAGTTTGTCCAGTGCCGATGAAATGAACTTCTGCCCGCCAAATCCCGGATTGACCGACATGATCAGTACCATGTCAACCTTGTCCATTTCGTAGTCCAGCCACTCCAGTGGGGTTGCCGGATTAAATACCAGACCCGCTTTGCAACCTGCGCTGCGGATCAATTGCAGGCTACGATCAATGTGCGGACTGGCTTCCGGGTGAAAAGTTATATAACTGGCGCCGGCGTTGGCAAAGTCTTCGATCAACTGATCTACCGGTGACACCATCAAATGCACATCGATCGGGGCCGTGACACCATGTTTGCGCAACGCTTTGCAAACAAGGGGTCCGATTGTCAGATTGGGAACGAAGTGATTGTCCATCACATCGAAATGAACGATATCGGCGCCCGCTTCGAGCACTGCATCGACTTCTGCACCGAGCCGGGCAAAGTCCGCCGACAGTATCGAAGGTGCAATCAGAGAATCGTTCATATCAGTCCGCGCTCCCAATCAGCGACGTGATTCCATCACGGTTTCATAGGCCATGCGAATCTCATGTGTTTTTTCTCGTGCCGCCAACATGGCTGCCTCACCAAGATCCTGACTGGCAATCTTATCCGGATGATGACGGTTCATCAGCCGCCGGTAGGCACGCTTGACCACATCGGGCTCGGCGTTCATGTCGACCCCCAAAACACTGCATGCCTGTCGCAAAGGATCATCCCTGGGGCCGACCGCGGCCGCGGCGCGCTGCGCGCCGGCACGCATCCGCGCCATCGCCTCGGTCTGGGTAAATTCGATCGCGCTGATGCCCAGTTGGCGATAGATTTGTTTGAGTCCGACACGCGTATTGCCACTCATCCCCCCCTCGGCCAACGCAACACGCATCTGCATGTCGAGGAAAGCTCTTATGATCTCCGGCCGTCCACGCGCAACTTCTTTTAGACGCGTCAACTGCGACTCCGGGCGGAACGTGCGGTTCGCACCGTTATTGAAAGCGCGCCAGGCCGAGCTTTGCCGGTGCGACTCCAGCTTCAGGTCGCCTATGATCGCCGACACGACCCGTTTTTCGGCGCTGGAAATCTTGCCATCGATCATGGCGACGTGACCCATCACTGAAAAAGTAGCATCGAGCAAGGTCTCACGAAACGGGTAGATGTTGGCGCGACGTCGTGGCACCTTGAGTTCTTCGGACATTCCTTTGTCGAATTCATGTCCGATAGCAAGACCGAGGGCCGCGCCTATCGGACCAAAAATCAACCCCACCGCGCCACCGGCGGCTTTACCCCACCAACGCATCAAAAATACGTCAGGCAGCGCGGATTGTCACAATACCCCGGGGCGTCACGCCAATTGACGTAACAACCGTGCCGCTGCAACAATCTCCAACTCTTCACTCTGGTGCCCGTTATCATGGGCTGCATAGTTTACCGGAAATCTTGAGCAAACCCCTGCATACCACTAATCTCAGCCTGGACCTGCTTAGCCGCGGCAAAGTTCGCGATATCTACGCGGTTGACGACGAACACCTGCTGCTGGTAGCGACAGACCGGTTGTCGGCCTTCGATGTCGTGCTACCTGACCCGATTCCAGACAAGGGCAGAATTCTGACGGGGCTGTCGCAATTCTGGTTCGAACGCACGACCGGTATTGTCGCCAACCACCTCACTGGCGTGGATCCGGTTGACGTAGTCCGCGCCGACGAACGCGATCAGGTTCGCGGACGAGCGCTGGTCGTTCGGCGACTGCACCCGTTGCCGATCGAGGCGGTTGCACGCGGCTACCTGATTGGATCGGGGTGGAAGGATTACGGTGCAACCGGGTCGGTGTGTGGGATTGGCATACCTGCAGGAATGCGTCTCGCCGAGCAACTCCCCGAACCACTGTTCACGCCGGCAACAAAGGCCGCAGCAGGAGACCATGACGAAAACATCGACTTCGAGCGTTGTGCCGCGATTGTCGGTCGTGAAACCGCACAACGGGTCCGCGATGTAACTTTGAAAATCTACCAACACGCCGCTGAGTATGCGGCCGGACACGGCATCATCATTGCGGATACGAAATTTGAGTTTGCCCTGGACCGCGACGGTGGGTTGGTATTGATCGATGAATGCCTGACACCGGATTCGTCACGTTTTTGGCCGGCCGAATTGTACGAGGTCGGCACCAGCCCGCCGAGCTACGACAAACAATATGTGCGCGACTATCTCGAAACGCTGGATTGGAACAAAAAGGCACCGGCACCACATCTGCCACCAGAAATTATCGCTCGCACAAGCGAGAAATATCGGGAGGCTTTCCACCGTCTGGTATAGGGGTCGACCCCCCGTGCGCCAGACTCACACCCAAGATCGATAAAGATCCGGGTCGCTGAGGATGTCGGCCAGACCATCACCCAACACACCGGTCCAGCGACGCGCGGCTTCCGCATTCGCGATCAGATCCTGTCTCACCTCTATACCAACATGTGGCAGCCCCAGAGATTCAGCATGAAAGTCGATAGTGAAATCATGTGGATGACGACCGGAGTAAGGCTCATTGTCGCCGACACAGACACTATCGAGCTGCTCAAGTTTCTGAATCAACGGCACGGCGATGCGAGGATCCTGATCCCATAACACACCAATGTGCCATGGGCGCACAACGCGATCGAACACAGGTGTGCAGCTATGGATAGAAATCAGCGCCGGTGTGATTTCTCGTTTGCGCAGCTGATGAATTTGTTCCGTAATGGCATTGTGATAGGGCCAATAAAAAGACTGCACACGCAGCCATTTTTCATCTTCGCTCAAATTGAGATTTCCCGGAATCGCGATGCCATCGCTCACTTTCACAAAAGCAGTCGGATCGTAGAGCTGACGATTGCAGTCCACCAACAGACGCGAATAGCCCCCGAGAACCGCTGGCGCGTCAAAACGCTCTGACAGATAACGCGTAACATCGGCCGATCCTATGTCCCAGGCAACATGCCGGTCCAATACCGACGGGTCCAGGCCAAGACGCGCCATATGTCTGGGAAAGGCATGGCTCGCATGATCGCAAACCAGCAGCACCGACGCCTCGCCGTCAGGATTGAGGATCTCGAATGGCGGCGGATCTGCCGGACCGATCAGCGGATACCTGGTTTGTGATTGTTGTATGGCCGCTGCTTTCATTTATTCCCACACGCGATTCCCGGGGGATGGTAGTCAATATGCCTCGTCGTGAACAGGCCGCCCGGTCGCCATCCCTGGCGTCATGATGCTGCCCCAAACACGACACCCGGTCCACGAAGCCAGTCACACTCGCCAACCCCGAACCCGCTCACATCCTGATATTGACAGATCAGGTATCATAGAGCTTCGCCCCTGAAAACATTGACTTGCGCGAGGTTACCCCTTTGGTTGAAGCCGTCACAGAATTCCCCGCAGGCAACGATTCGGACGGACCGGCCAGCGTCTCCGTCGGACCGACCCAAGACTATGCCTCGCTGAATGTGGCAGAGATGGATCTGGACTCACCGGATCTCTACCTCAACCGTGAACTGAGCTGGCTGGCCTTCAATCTCAGAGTGCTGCACGAAGCAGCCGATACCCGCACGCCTCTTTTGGAACGCGTCAAGTTTCTTGCGATCGTCAGCGGAAACCTCGACGAATTTTTTATGAAGCGGATCGGTGGACTAAAACGCCTTATCTCATCAGGTCACAACGAGCTTTCGGTCGATGGCCATACACCGTCAGAGCAAATGTCTGCATGCCGGGTCATAGTCGACGACATCCAAAATCGTCGTGAGGTGATCCTGTCGCGTGTCGAACACGCGTTGAAAAAACATGACATTGGTATCGCTAAGTGGGTGGATCTGACAACGTCCGAGCGAAAACATCTGCGCACCGAATATGTGCGTAATATTTTTCCGCTGGTGACACCACTGGCCATGGATCCGGGACACCCGTTTCCTTTTATTTCGAATCTGGCGCTCAACCTGTTGGTAACGATGCGCTTTCCGGGTGACGACGAAATCCGGATGGCGCGTGTCAAAGTGCCGGTTGTACCGGGTGTCGTCCCGCGGTTTATTCGACTGCGTGATAGCTACACCTTTGTCGCACTAGAAGACATCATGACCAACAACCTCGACTTGCTCTTCCCGGGCATGAAGATCGAATCGTGCGAAGCATTTCGGGTTACCCGTAACGCAATAGTCGAAAGCAATCAGGCCGACGCAGACGATCTACTGGCACAAGTCAAGACCGAACTGGAAGAACGTGATTTCTCGCCCATCGTCAGATTGCAGGTAGCTTCCACCATGGATCCGGTTCATCGCGGCATGCTGACCAGCGAGCTGCGTCTGGAGACCGCGGATGTATTCGAAGTCGACCGCATGATGGGTATGAACGACCTTTTTGAAATCGGCTCGCTGGACATCGCCGGTCTGCACCATCCACCGCATCACCCGGTCGATCACCCACGACTTGCCCAGGACCCGCGCAGCATTTTTTATATCCTGCGCGATGGTGGGCCGATGCTGTTACAGCATCCCTACCAATCTTTCACCGCTACCGTGGAGAGATTCCTGCGCACAGCGGCAGAGGATCCGAAAGTACTTGCAATAAAGATGACACTTTACCGAACGTCCGCTGAAGGTAACGTGATCGAGTCGCTTATTGCGGCGGCGCGAAATGGCAAAGAAATCGCCGTACTGATTGAATTAAAGGCGCGTTTTGATGAGGAGGCCAACATACACTGGGCGCGCCGGCTGGAGGAGGCAGGCATCCACGTCACCTATGGCGTCGTCGGACTGAAAACACATACCAAGATGATCCTGGTCGTACGCAAAGACTACGATGGTCTGCGTCGATACGTGCATATCGGAACCGGCAACTATCATCCGATCACCGCCCGTCTCTACAGCGATATTGGCATGCTGTCGTGTGACGAGGCGCTGGGTTCTGACCTCACGGAGTTGTTCAATTATCTTACGGGGTTTTCGCCACCGCGCAGTTATAGAAAAATCCTGGCGGCCCCGTACACACTGAAACAGTCGATAATTGACAAGATAGATCGCGAAACCAAACTACATACACCCGACTCACCCGGCTTGATCCAGCTTAAGGCCAACGCCTTAGAAGATGCCGAGACAACGCGGGCGCTTTACCGGGCCGGGCGTGCGGGTGTCAGAGTGGACCTGCTGATACGCGATACATGTCGCCTGCGCCCTGGCATACCCGGTCTGACCGACAATATCAGGGTAATTAGCACCGTCGGTCGTTTTCTGGAACATACACGCGTCTATTATTTTCGTAATGGCGGTGACGAAGAATATTACATCGGATCAGCCGATCTGATGAAGCGCAATCTCGATTTGCGGGTTGAGGTACTCGCACCGGTGGAAGAACAAACACTAAAAGACGAACTGCGCCTGTTGCTAAACGTGCAGCTTGCCGACAGACGCAGTGCCTGGGATATGGACGGCAACGGCATCTATGTGCAACGGCAACCGGGCTCAGAAAAGGAAAACGACGGTGCTCATGACGCGCTCATCAAGGTCGCAGAAAAAAACTATGCCGCCGTTGCCAGCCGGGAACAGAAAAAGGTTCGCAAGAAACTCTACAAGCAGTTTCGCAAACGCCTAAAGGCTGAAGATTAAGTAAAGAAGGCTGAACACGCGTCCTGACGCACCGCCTTTGCACAACACTATGTGGGAGATCATTCGCCAACGCACCGAGGAAGCCCTGTGGAATCCTCGTGCCGACAACGCGCCCGCGTTGTTGCGCATGGCAACACGATTAGCGCGTTTTCCCTATGCATTGATCAGGGATTCGCTGCGCGGCGAACTGACGTTGCGTGCCATGAGCATGGTTTATACGACTCTGCTGGCCATTGTGCCTTTGATCGCGTTCAGCTTCTCGGTGCTCAAAGCCTTTGGCTTTCACAAAGAGGTCCAGCCCTACCTGTATCATTTCTTGCAGCCGCTGGGCCCTCAGGGTGTTCAGTTGACCGATCAGATCATCGCGTTTGTCGACAATACGCGTGGCGTGGCGCTCGGTTCGGTCGGTCTGGCGTTGTTGATTTACACCGTCGTCTCGATGGTGCAAAAAATCGAAGAAGCTTTTAACTTTGTCTGGCAAGTGCAACGCACACGTAGCCTCGGCCGGCGGTTCAGCGAGTACCTCAGCGTTATTATCATCGCACCGGTGCTGATGGCCACGGCCCTGGGCCTCAAAGGGACCGTAGAAAATACCGCGTTTGCACAATGGTTGTTGGATATTCCGGCGATCAACGACACAGTGCTACTGACCGGTCAGTTCATGCCCTATCTGCTGGTTATTCTTGCCTTCAGTTTTCTCTATGGGTTTATTCCCAATACACGGGTCACATTTAAGGCTTCTTTGCTCGGTGGCGTGGTAGGCGGGCTTACCTGGAGTCTCGTCGGTGCCGCGTTTGCTTCTTTTGTCGGGGCATCGACCAAGTATCAGGCAATTTATTCCAGCTTCGCGATACCGCTGCTAGCATTGATTTGGTTGTACATCAGCTGGCTCGTCGTGTTGCTGGGTGCGCGTGTTTCGTATTATTACCAGCATCCGGAGTATCTGCGACGCGGGCGTAAACGTGTCGAACTGACCAACCGGCTGCGCGAACGCCTGGCGTTGTTGCTGATGTATTTCGTTGGCGATGAATTCCGACGCGAGAAACCGCATTGGACTACCAATACTTTGGCCAATCATCTCGAAATCCCGGCAGACGCCCTGGCCAAGATCATCGGACCACTGGAAAATCACAACCTGCTTGTCACCACAAAAGACGGTGTGCTCATGCCGGGCCGGGACACCGAAAACATTGAATTAGCTCAAATAATCAACGCGGTAAGACACGATTCCAGCGAAGCCCAGGTATTGAAATCGAGCTCGGTAGAACGCGTGGATCAAATCGTAACCGACATCGAAAACGCCGTTGGAGAGCACCTCGCCAACCGCAGTTTGCGCGATCTGATCGACGGCTAGAGCAGAACCCCGCAGCGTTTCCCGAGCCGCGTTGTCCTGAGGGTCGACAGCTACAGTTTTCGCGCTTCCAAAATGAGGTCTGACCCGCTCGGGATCAACTGGCCGCATGGGCAATTCACATTCTCGAAGCAGGCCGCATAAAATGGGGGTACAAACCTGAAATAGCGGTATGATTCGCGTCGCCACGGCGGGCGGGTCAATGGACTGGAGAACGATATGACGATTAAGAAATGGGTGGCAGTGCTGGCACTTTGTGTTCCATTGCTGGCTACCGCGAGCCAGGAGGAAGTCAGGACGCTGATGTTCGCGGATGCCATTGCGGCACGCGAGGCTGCCAGGGCCGTAAACGCAAATGTCTATTCACCGCGAAATTTTGGCGAAGCCAGCGAGGCATTTGCCGATGCAGATCGCGACATGAATGCCAACCGCAACCTGGACCGAATTCGTACCGGGCTCGCCAGATCTACCGAATTATTTCGCGCAGCGGAGAAAGTGGCCCAACAGGCCGCGATTTCCTTGGCCGGCGCAATCAAGTTGCGCCAGGCTGCCAGAAGTGTCGACGCGGCACTGCATGACGAACGCAACTGGCAAACGGCGGAGCGATACTTTGGCGAAGCCATTGTTGAATTTGAACAGGGCGGTGCCGCCAGGTCAGAAAGACGCGCAAAGGATGCCGAAGGATTTTACCGGCAGGCTGAGCTGGCTGGAATAAAGGCAGCCTACCTGACCGAGGCCAAACGTTTGCTTGGGCAGGCCGAAGAAGCCCGGGCCGAGCGCTATGCGCCTCAGACTTTCAACGAGGCGAATCAACTATTGGCCGAGGCCGAGAAAGAACTTACCGA
This sequence comes from Gammaproteobacteria bacterium, assembly GCA_029862165.1. Taxonomy (GTDB): domain Bacteria; phylum Pseudomonadota; class Gammaproteobacteria; order Steroidobacterales; family JABDKV01; genus JABDJB01. Next base: position 225,728 of record JAOTXU010000002.1, on the reverse strand, counting down.
AAATCGTTACGACACCGACCGCCCACGCGATCTCGCGCGCCAGGCCCAGTACGAATCACGTCACGCATTGTTCCTGGCCAATGAAGTTCAGCGTGCGCGCAAGGAAAATATTGAGGCTGAAGGGTTGATTCGTGCCGGCGAAACTCCTCTGCAGCAGATTGCTGGCGTCGCAGACCTTTCTGTTGGCTTTGATAAGGGCTACGAAGTGGCTACCGTAATGATCGCCGACTACATCAAGGGCCTGCAGTCACGCAATCGTAAAATTGAGCAGGAATTGTATGAAAGCACATCACAGATTGAGACGTTACAGACTCAACTTGCCTCACTCGAACGTCGCTTTGGTGGAATCAGCGATGAACGACTAGCGCTGGAAGAACAGTTGGCTCGTCAAGCCCACGAGCGCGAGCGATTCAATCGCGTGGAAAGCATGTTCACCGACGACCAGGGCCAGGTCTTGCGCAAGAGTGGAGATATTATTATCCGCTTGGTCGGCACGAGTTTTCCGGTCGGCAAAGCAACCATCGAACCTTATGCATTCGGCCTCCTGAAAACGGTCATGGCTGCTGTGCGTGTTTATCCCGAGGCACATGTCACGATTGAAGGTCATACCGATGCATACGGTGGTGACGAACTTAATATGAAACTTTCCAAGGAACGGGCCGATGCCGTGCGGGCTTACCTGTTGGCCAATATGGATATTCAGGAGGCGCGTATTTCGGCAAGTGGCTATGGTGAAACTCAGCCGATTGCCAATAACGAGACAAAGGAAGGACGTGCGAAAAACCGGCGTATCGATATGGTACTGAGACCGGGAAAACAGTCTGCCGGAAATTGAGTTTGGCGGACAGTAAGCACAAACACCCAATCGAAAGTACGCAGGTGGAGAAGAAAACGGCAGTCACCGGTTATCGGTCACAACCAGTCGCCCACAACCATCCAGTAGGAGTGGCTTCCAGCCGCGATTCGTAGAATCGGCCGCGGCTCCTTTGTTGAGGCTTGCTACTGGAACACACTGGCGTTTCCGGCCCATCGGGTGGCGCGTTTTGTGGAACGCCGTCACATTCAGCGTGCGACAGCGTGATATTCTGCGCCGCGTGAATACCACCAAGATGACTGATACCGTGTTGGAAACTAAGCCTCGGACCGCCACAGAGTCGGCGCCGCCAGCACGGCGACGCGAGATAACTGGCAAGACGCGCGTAGCCGTAATCGGCGCCGGCTATATCGCCAATTTTCATCTCACCGCTCTGGCCGAGACAGATGATGTCGAACTGGTGGCAATCTGTGATGTCAGCGAGAGCCGCGCGCGTCAGGCGGCAAAGGGTTATGACGCGGTGCAAGTCGTGACTGACGTGGCCAGGCTGGCGGAGCTGGATGTGCACGTTGCCCATTTGACCGTCCCGCCAGATCAGCATGTATCTTTGACGCGAGAGCTACTCACAGCCGGTATTGGAGTTTTTGTAGAAAAGCCTTTTGCCTTGACCAGCGATGACGCGCGTGATCTGGCGCAACTCGCCAAAACGCGTGGACTGCCGCTGGCAGTCAATCACAATTATCTTTTTCGCCCCGTCATCGAACGCTTATTCCAGCGCATCGATGCTGGAGAAATCGGCCGTGTTGAGCACGTGCAAGCCACTCTCTCGGTTCCCCTGCGTCAACTTGATGCAGGTGATTATTCACACTGGATGTTTCGCGCGCCGCGAAACATTGTTTTCGAACAAGCAGTGCATCCATTAAGTATGATGCAGCACCTGCTTGGTTCTGTCGTACGCGCACACACCGCACAACTGACCAGTACGGAGCTCAATCCAAAACAGATTTTCCATCAGCGTTGGGCCACCTCATTCGTTGCCGAGCGGGGCACCGCCACACTCTACATGGCCTTTGGACAGCCATTCACTCGCAGCACACTGCAAGTATTTGGTACGGACGGCTTTATCGAGGCCGATTTCTTTCACGATCAACTCTCAGGGGAGCGCAAAACACAGTGGCTGGATTTTTGGAACAGCTATCTTGCGGGGGCGCGACGCGGGACCGAACTTCGGCGCGATGCCAGGCGTAATTTAATCAATTGGATGCGGACAACAGTAGGTCTGGCCCGCCGTGATGCTTTCTATCTCAGTATGCGTGGGTCAATCCAGGCCTTTCACAAGGCGCTGCGTACACGCGCGGCCCTGCCAAACAACGCCAACACCGCCATCGCAGTGACCGAGTGGGCGGATGCAGTTGCAGGCGACACCACCGGCGATGCCACTCCGGCGCCACTTTTCCCTGCAGCCGGCGCAGCCCGATCAGGAGAAGTCGTCGTTCTGGGCGGTACCGGTTTTATTGGCCAACGCGTGGTGCGGCGATTGCTTGCAAAGAATGTGCCGGTGACTTGTGTCGTACGTCGCCTGCATAGCTTGCCATCGGCAATAGTTGAGCCGGCGCTGGCTGGGCGCCTGCGAATTGTGCAGGCCAGTCTGGGCGATGAGTCAGGCATGAGCGAGGCGTTGCGCGGCGCGACCCGTTGTGTGCACCTGGCGACCGGCAATGGAACGAGCTGGGAAGAGGTCGATGCAGTCATGGTGCGCGGTTCGGCGCAAGTTGCCGAACAATGCGCCACGGCTGGAATCGAGCGTATGGTCTATGTGTCCTCTATTGCCGCGCTATATACGGGTCGTGACAACGGATCAGACGTCATTGATGACAGCTGGGACACCGACCCGCAACCGGATAAACGACCGTTGTATGCGAAGGGCAAGTCCGCAGCTGAGAAAGTGCTACGCAGCACCGCTGAACGTCTTGGTCTGGGTTTGGTTGTGGCCCGACCGGGGGTAGTGCTCGGCGAAGGTACGCCGATGCAACACTCGGGTCTCGGTCTGTGGGTGCGTGACAATCATTGTGTCGGCTGGGGTGCTGGAGACCACTCGCTGCCATTAGTGTTGGCCGACGACGTAGCAGATGCTCTCGTGGCTGCAACACTGGCCGACGGCGCCGGCATCGACGGCCAGGCTATCAATTTATGTGCCGATCCGGGACTATCCGGCAAGGACATCGTCGAAGAACTGGAACGCGCCACCGGGCGACCAATCAAATTTCATCAGCGGCCATTGTGGTTGAGCCAAACCATGGAAGTGGGCAAGTGGATCGTCAAACGCATCGGTGGAAGGAAGGTCGAATTCCCTGCGTATCGTGATCTGAAATCCCGCGCACTCGCCGCTGGTTTTTCCAGCCGCACTGCCCGTGTCGAACTGGGCTGGAAACCCGTGGAGGAACGCGAGGCTTTTCTCGATGCCGCGATCCGAATCTACGCGCCACGAAATCGGTGAGTTCCCGCCACTTATTGCATGTCTTTCCGACTTACTGCGCGGCCGGACCACAGGTGCGCGCGGCCACGCTCATGCGTGGACTAGGTGCGAAGTATCGTCACACTGTTGTTGCGATGGACGGCCGCACCGGTGCTGCCGATCTAGCCGATGATACGGACTTGCAGCTGGTCGATTTCGCGTCAGGCCCCGGTCCCGGATCCGCTGCACGTTTTTTTCGCAAGTTGTTGCAAGAGCAAGCACCGGATCTTTTGCTAAGTTATAACTGGGGGGCGATCGACGCGGTCATCGCCGCGCGCAGTGTTGGAATGCGACGGATCGTGCACCACGAAGACGGTTTTAATGTAGACGAAGCACAACGACTCAAGTTACGGCGAAACTGGACACGTCGTTTGGTTCTACAGGGTGTCGACACAATCGTCCCCAGTCGTCGGCTGGAGCGTATCGGACGAGAAAAATGGCGGTTGCAGCGTTTGCACTTTATACCCAACGGGATTGACGCATCGGTATTCAATCGCGATCCGCATTTGGGCGCCGCATTCAGAGAATCGTTGGGTATTCCGGCTGACGCGGTGGTGGTTGGAACCGTCGGTCATCTGCGGAAGGTCAAAAACTTTGGTCGCTTGTTGCGCGTTTTTTCGGCCGCGGAATATTCACCAATGCACTTGGTCATAGTCGGCGACGGATCAGAGCGCGGTGGGCTGGAGACAGAGGCGGGTTCGATCGATTCTTTGGTGCATTTCACCGGACACCTTAGCGATCTACGAGCGGCCTACTCGGCATTTGATGTGTTCGCGCTGTCAAGTGACTCGGAACAACAACCGGTCTCGTTGCTCGAAGCAATGGCAGCGAGTCTACCGGTTTGCGCGACAGATGTAGGCGACGTGAAGGCCTCACTGCCTGGCTCGGCGCACGACTATATTGTCTCATTAGGTCCGACAGTCGAGGCCACTATGGCGGATGGATTAACTCGATTGGCGGGCGATCGCAGCCGGCGTCAGGCGCTCGGCGCGGAGAATCGCCAGCACGTCGAACAATATTATTCCGACATCGCAATGCTGAGCGCCTACGAAAAGGTATACGCAGCCGCCCTGTCTCGCTAGCAATGCCGCGCCGACACTATTTTGTCGGAGTGACATATTTGATTATCAGCGATCCCACATCAGCGGCTTGTCATCTTCGCTGTTGGACTTGCAACACCTGCATCCATAGAGATGCTTCAGTGCTGCATCGACCATTGAGTCCGCATTCGAGTCCGGACATTGGAGGTCACCGCCGAAACTGCTGCCACTAGGCGCCGGCGATAGTCATCTGTTGCAGTAGCACGGAGCCACTACGTACGCGTCCACGCGTGTCTATGTCGTTGCCAATGGCAACAATATTCTTGAACATGTCGCGCAAGTTTCCGGCTATCGTTACTTCGTGGACCGGGTAGCTGATCTGCCCGTTCTCCACCCAGAAGCCCGCTGCACCACGGGAGTAATCGCCGGTCATTCCGTTGACGCCCTGCCCCATCAGCTCGCTGACCAAAAAACCTGTCTGCATCTCACGCGCCAACTCGTCGAGCCCACCCGAGAATGAGGGTTGCACCAACAAATTGTGCACGCCACCGGCATTGCCGGTTGTTTGCAGACCCAGCTTACGGGCCGAATAGCTGCTCAAGACGTAGCCCTGGACAACGCCGTCGCTAACCAATTCTCGGTCATGCGTTGCAACGCCCTCGTTATCCATCGGTGCGCTGCCGGCTGCACGCAACAAGTGCGGTCGCTCACCGATATTGACGAAATCGGGAAAAATCTGTTGCCCAACACTGTCCAGCAAAAACGTCGCCTTTCGATATTGCGGTGCACCGCGGATGCCTGCGACGAAGTGGCCCACGAGCCCACGGGCAAGTTCGGGTGGAAAGAGCACAGGCGCATTAACGGTTTCAATTTTGCGAGCACCGAGACGCCGCACAGTACGTTCGCCGGCAATACGTCCGATTGTGGACGGTGCCACCATATCATCATGTGCCCGGGCACTGTCATACCAGTAATCACGCTCCATACCGGCCGTATCGCTGGCGACCACCGCGCAACTCAGGCTGTGATTCGTACTCGGAATCGACCCTACAAAACCGTGACTGTTGCCGTACACACGCAGTCCCTGGTGGCTGTTAATTCCAGCGCCTTCAGAATTTGTAATTCGCGGATCAACGTTGCGTGCAGCCTGCTCACATTCGAGCGCCAGGGCAATGGCCTTGTCAGGCGTCAGTGGCCAGGGGTGACACAAATCCAGATCGGGCACCGTTGTGGCCATCAGCGCCGACTCGGCGAGTCCCGCACACGGATCTTCCGCGGTGTAGCGGGCAATACTGACGGCCTTGTCTACGGTCTGCACCAGCGCCTCGCGCGACAGGTCCGCGCTGCTGGCCGAGCCCTTGCGCTGGTCAAAATAGACCGTCACACCCAGACCTCGATCACTGTGGTACTCGAGTGTCTCAACATCCCCCAGACGAACGGCAACACTTAGCCCGGCATCCACGCTGACGGCCGCTTCTGCCTGTGTGGCACCACGACGCTTTGCTTCGTCGATAACGGTACGCACGGTCGCCTCGAGCTCTTTCGGGTCGATATCGAGGGTCGTAACACTAAGATCGTTCAAATGTATTGCCTGCCTGTTGTTGGGGAGGCATTCTAACGCATGCACAAGCCCAACTGACGCTGTTACGGAGCGCCCGATGATATCTCCTTCTTCAAGGTTCGCTGGCAGGCCTGGTTTTTATAGCTGCGCTGGACCGGCGGGTGCTTGGCGTTTGTGATCTGACGGCGCGGCTCGCCAGCGCTCCGCCTGGATAATCCGTAACGAGCCGGCAAGGAGCAAACTTTGCGTCATCGGCGATCCGCCAAGAACGCGCAATGCATTAATGTAGCAACTGTGGATCGAAACAGACTCAATTTGAAAAAGACTGACGACCGCCCAAGCAAGTCACAACTCAAACGTGAAATGCTTGAGCTACAAGCTTTGGGTGAGAGTCTGATCGAACTGAGCGATTCGGTCGTGGCAGCACTGCCAATTCCGGAGGAGTTGCGCACCGCGATACGCGATGCCCGTCACATGACGAAACATGGCGCCTTGCATCGCCAAAAGCAGTTCATCGGCAAATTAATGCGGCAAATAGATGCCACACCGATACGCGAGGCGCTGGCGCAACGCCAAAACAGCGCTCGCGCGGAAGCCGCCCGATTTCATGTTGTTGAGAACTGGCGCGATCGGCTTGTCCGCGAGGGCGATAGCGCCCTGGAAAAATTTCTTGCTGAACAACCGACTGCAGACCGGCAGCATCTGCGTCGTCTGATACGTGATGCCGGCACGGAACGCGAAAGTGGTGCGCCACCACGCGTCTCAAGACAACTGTTCCGCTATATCAATGACTTGATGGCATAGCGGCGGGCATTGTTACAATAGGCCAATGAAACCCTTAGTAGGCATCATCATGGGTTCCCAGTCCGACTGGGACACCATGAAACACACGGCAGATATATTGCGGCAGCTCGGCATCGCCTGCGAGACACGCGTTGTGTCTGCGCATCGCACGCCGGATTTGCTTTTTGAATACTGCGCCGACGCGAGAAATCGCGGTTTGGAAGTCATTGTCGCCGGCGCCGGCGGCGCGGCGCACCTGCCCGGCATGGCGGCCGCAAAGACCTCATTACCTGTGCTCGGCGTTCCGGTCCAGTCGAAGGCGCTGCGCGGGCTCGACTCTCTGTTGTCAATTGCACAAATGCCCAGTGGCGTGCCGGTTGGTACGCTGGCAATCGGCACGGCCGGCGCCACTAATGCCGGCTTGCTGGCCGCATCGATACTTTCAATAAAGTACCCGGAAGTACGCGAAACGCTTGAGAGCTACCGTAACGACCAGACACACAAAGTGCTGGAACAGGCTGACCCCGGCGACTCGTGAAAATAGGCATCATTGGTGCCGGCCAGCTCGGACGAATGCTGGCACTGGCAGGATATCCACTCGGATCACGCTTTCGCTTTCTCGATCGCAGTTCTGACGCCCCCGGAGCACAGGTCGGCGAGATCGTACTGGGCAGATTCGACGACGCCGAACAATTGGCCGCGCTGGCAAACAGCGTCGATCTGATGACTTTCGATGTCGAGAATGTGCCAGCCGATCTACTTTATGACATTGCCGACAAGATCAATTTTCTGCCACCGGTACCGGCTCTGGAAACGGCCCAGGACCGGCTCAGAGAGAAAAGACTCTTTGCCGAGCTCGAAATCCCCACACCCCGATGGCAGCCAGTCGACAGCCTGGATGCGTTGCACGCGGCAGTCGACGACATCGATCTGCCAGCCATCGTTAAAACTTGTCGCCTGGGCTATGACGGACGTGGGCAGACTGTGTTGCGTAAGCTTGAGGATCTCCAACCGGCCTGGGAGAGGTTTGCAGGCGTGCCATTAATCCTTGAGCAATTTGTGCGCTATGAGCGTGAGGTTTCTATCATCGGTGTACGCAGTACTGAGGGCGAGACCGCGTATTATGCGCTGACTGAAAACGTGCATGAGCATGGCATCCTGCGCCATTCACTGGCGCCCTATGATGTACCGAATCTGCAACGGCTGGCGGAAAAATATCTGCAGCGGGTTTTCGATCGCTACGACTATGCCGGTGTGCTGACCATTGAATTTTTCGTTATTGACGGCAAACTCGTTGCCAACGAAATCGCACCACGTGTGCACAATTCCGGTCACTGGACCATTGAAGGCGCGGTTACCAGCCAGTTCGAAAATCATATTCGTGCCATACGCGGACTACCCCTGGGTGACACCAGCGGCCTTGGGCATGCTGCTATGGTGAATTTTCTCGGCCAACTGCCGGTACTTGAACCGGTTCTGGCAATACGTGGCGCGCACTACCATGATTATGGTAAATCGCCTCGCCCTATGCGCAAGCTGGGACATTGCACGATAACGGCGGAAACCGCGGCCGCCCGTGATGAGGGCCTCTTAAGCCTATTGGCGCTGGTCGGCTGACAGAACCGCAGACCGGCAAAGTAGTCCCACCGCCAGGCGCCGGTGCAGTTATCGCTGCGGCCTGCCACTTTCGCGATCTGTGAAAGCGGCCCCGCGGGAAATATGTCGCCGCGGCTGCCTATGCTTTTGATTTGCAGTTAAAAAGGCAACAATCATTGTGCGCCTGTACTAGACTTTGGGGGAAGAACAAAAACTTAGGCTTTAGCTGGGGCGACCATAGTGGCCGGCAGGCAGATGCAAGGAAAAATCAACCCGGGTGGTTGGATGATCCACCAACACAACCATTGGGCACAGGTGCGTCTGATTGCCGCCGCCGGTCTTGCATTCCTGGTGTCAGCGTGTGGCAGTGGCGGCTCCACACCAGAATCGCTGGCCACCCTATCTGATGCGACTCGCATCGTGCAGGGCGGATTTACCAAAAACGCTGTCGTCGGTGCCGATATCGCGGCCTATCCGGTTGATGACACCGGCATGCAGGACGGCCCGGCAGTTGCCACTGCGACTACTGACGACCAGGGCCGGTTCACGCTGCAGCTTCCGGTTGGATCGGGCATGTTGTTGTTGGAAACCTCCGGGGGCGAGTTTATCGATGAAGCCGACCAGGAACCGGTTCTGGCTGCCAAACGCCGTATTCAACTCGCACCGGGCGAGGGTCTGCAAAGTATTTTGCCAGACGGCGCCAGCGAGGTCGCAATTTCCATCCCGGGACATGCGTTACTGGAAAAGGCGCGACGCGAGGCTGCGGGTAGCAATTTTCAGGCGGTTTATACGGCCAACAGAGCACTGGCAACGCTCGCATTTGGTTTCGATATCGCCACGGTCCTGCCGGCAGACACAATCAATCCCGATAGCGGCGCCGCATTGGCGCAACGACAATTCGCGATGCTGCTTGGCGGTTTTGCCAATGCGCTAAACCGCGTTTCTGTCGTAGTCGGATCACCGGAGCCCAACATTGCGATTATCGACGCGGTGATTACGGATTTTAGCGACGGTCGTCTCGATGGTTTGGTGGCCGGCGTTCCGGTCATGGTAACGATCAACCAGGCGCCAGTTGCGATACCAACGGATTTGGTTCTGGATGAAGAAATCACGCGCTTTCGCAATAACAATTTTGATGCCTACATGAGTACCGGTCTGGTTGACGTAGACGAAAGCACATTGTCGCAGACTGTTGTACCAAACAATCCGCCGATCGCCCTGGATGACTCATACACCGTGAGCGAGGGCGCAAGCCTGACTGTTGCTGCACCCGGCGTGCTGGATAACGACAGCGACGTGGACAACAACCCGCTAAGCGTTACGCTGGACTCCGGACCTGTAAATGGCCTATTGACGCTGAATCCGGATGGATCATTCGTATACAGCCATGACGGTAGTGAGACCAACTCTGATGCGTTCAGTTATTCGGTTGACGACAGTCAGGGTGGCACAGCCTTTGCAACAGTTTCGATCAGCATCACGCCGGTTAACGATGCGCCAATAGCGGCAGGCGACAGTTTTGATGTGGCTGAAGGCGGAAACCTCGATATCCAGGCCCCCGGGTTGCTCGTTAATGACACCGACGCGGAAAACGACACACTGACGGCTGCCGTCGACACGCCACCACAAAATGGCCAGCTAGACCTGGCCGATGACGGGTCATTCAGCTACACACACGACGGCAGCGAAACGTTGAGCGACAGTTTTATTTATTCGGTATCCGACGGGCAAGGCGGATCGGCGACAGCCCTGGTGGACATCACGGTGCTGCCGCTAAACGACCCACCCATTGCTGCAGGCGACAGCTACAACGTGGATGAAGGCGCGACTCTGACGGTGCAGACGCCCGGTGTGCTTGACAACGATACCGACGCCGAAAATGACACTTTGACCGTGTTGGCAGAAATGCAGCCGACGAACGGCCAGCTGAGCCTGGCTGTGGACGGTTCGTTCAGCTACACCCATGACGGCGGTGAAACGACGTCAGACAGCTTCACCTATAGCGTCAGTGATGGTAACGGTAGTGCAATAGGTGCCGTCACCTTAAGCATCAATCCGGTTAACGATGACCCGGTAGCGGTAGCCGATAGCTATACGGTGGCAACTGTCGGTGGCACGTTGGTCAGCGATCCGGGCGTACTGGCAAACGATACGGATCCGGAAAACGATGTTCTTAGTGCTGCGTTGGATACACCGCCGTTAAATGGTCAGCTAGACCTCGGCACCGATGGCATATTCACCTACATTCATAACGGCAGTCAGTTCTTGTCCGACAGCTTTAGCTACATCGCGTCCGACGGTAACGGGGGCGCGGCTACAGCAACCGTCAGTCTGACCATACTTTCAGTCTCGGCCGACTCCGACGGCGATGGACTGTTGGATAGTGTTGAGCAAACCATTGGTACCGATCCAAACAATCCAGATAGCGATAATGATGGCGCTACGGATTTTGAAGAGGTCAACATCGACGGCGACCCGTCCAGCGCCAACGTCACGCCGGGCGGTGATACCGATCCACTGAATCCCGATACCGACAATGATGACGTGGGCGACGGAATAGAACTCGAATTCCTGACCGACGCGCATGTGCCCGACATGGTGTTGCATGTCAACGCCGTCGGTGGCAACGATTCGAGCAACGGCTTCATTTGGGAAGAGGCAATTCAGACCAACAATGCCGTCAATGCCTTTCTGGCACAGTTTCCTGATTTGACCTATGTGCTTTACTCAGCCGGAACCTATGAACCACTGAGTCTGCTCAATCCCGCAGCACCTGAGTTTAACCTCGTCGGTTCAGTCAGTCCGAGTATTTACCTGCCGGTATTCCCGCCGACGACGGTTTTCGACGCGGTCAACGATGGCACGGTGCTGGTACTCGAAAATGCTGTGGCGAGCGTGAGCAATATCGCGGTGGTCAACGGATCAAACTTTACGGGTCAAGCCGGCGGCATCGACATACGCGGAAACAGTTTTGTAATTCTGGATCGGGTCGTGGTCCGTGAGAACTTCAGCACGGAATCTGCCGGCGGCGTTTTCATCGATCAATTTTCTTTCGTGGATATCCTTGATTCGTTAATCGCCAGCAATATGTCCTCGGGATTTGGTAGCGGTGTACTAGTACTCGGCAGTCTGGTTCTTGAAGAGACCGTTCTTGCAAACAATTCGTCGGACTTGGGCGGGGCAATTGATTTTGTTCAAGCCCCGGGAAATTTCGCTGATTTGACTGGCAATGCGTTTCTGTCCAACTCAGGCTTCAGTGGCGCAGCTGTGAATATCTTTTCCAACGGGAACGGTACGGTGATGGACGACAACTTGTTCGTTGGCAACTACGCCCAGACGATCGGCGGCGCGATTAATGCGTTGTCGCCCGGCGACAGGCTGGCAGTAGACATGGAGTTGAATACTATTGCCTATAACCAGGCCGATGACGGCGCCGGTGGTTATGTCGGGTTTAACGGTTGCGACAATTTCTTCCAACCGAAGAGATTTGCCGGCAATATTTTCTACTTCAATGACGACGCGAGCGTTGGTTTCACTGATATTGATGACAATGTTTTTGTCGAAGAAGGCTTTGGTGCCGTTTGCGGGCCCGATGCCCGCGCCGCTTTTGAGGAGCTGGTCATCAGCGCCGGCGACACCCTGGTCGATTTTGAAAGCGTCGCCACCGGCACCAATCTGACCACGCAGATTCCTGGCGTGACTTTTGCCTCGATCAGCGACGTCGCCGGCAACCCAGCCGGCCCGTTCCATGTTGAGGTATCCGCAGCGTTTTCCGGCAGCGATGGCAATACCATCGTCGGCGCACCCTGTGGCGGTTGCGTCGATGATGGCCGCGTGCGCTATGAAATAGTGTTTGACACACCACAGCGCCGCGCCGGCCTGCAACGCATCTGGAACGCGTTTACCGTCACCCGCTTCTTTGATCCGCAGGGCGGTCTGCTGCGGGAGTTTGCCGGTGGCGATGTCAATGGCGGCGACTACCAGTTCGTGGGTTATGTGTCTCCATCGCCCGTTCAGTCTGCCTGGGTCAAACGTATCGAGATCGATGGTGAGTTGTCCGGTAATAGTCGCCAGGTGGGTTACACAGACGATCTGTTCTATGGCAGTGCCGATGCAGATGCTGACTTTGGCCTGGGCGAGAACTTGTTGGCCGAATTCAACCTGGTCCAGGGGGGGCCGGTCAGCCCGACTGGTCTGGCGGCTGATCCGTTATTTGTTTCCGGCTTTTACCTGAACCAGGCTTCGAGCCCCGCAGTCAATGCCTATACCGGCATCGACGCTGCCCAGCTCTTTAGTGACGGTGAAACCACGGATCCGCTCGGTACGCCGGATACCGGAATTCTTGACCTCGGCTACCACTATCTGCAAGGGGCTCAAGCACAGCCTGACGGCGTCGGACCGGACGTCATGGTCGACCTCTATGAGGGCGGAGAGGTCGATGTCGAGTTCTTCCTGCAGGTTGGACGGACAAATCTACTGGAACCGGCCCAGCTCGTGGGTGTTTGTATTGGGGCTGGCACGACAATGCCCAACCCGGCGATTTCCAGTCTGACCACACTCGACCCGGTCGCCGGGTGCAACTCCGTCCTGGCACGTGACTTCGGCGACGGTCGCTACGTGGTGCGCGCGAGCGGTGAAGGATTCGCCTCTGGCGATATTATCCTGGACGTGTACGTAAATGGTGCTCCTACGCCGGTTTCCATGACTGTCAGCTTCATGGGTTCGCCTTAAAGCATAGGCGTCAACGACTAGGTAGAAATCGGCCAAAACCGGCCGCCCACAACCATGCGTAGGAGAGGCTTCCAGCCGCGATCCGTAGAGTCAGCGGCAGCTCCATTGCCGACATCGCAACGTTATTCCCACCAACTCGGCAAAATGACAAATGGGTATTCCCGGGCGTGCTTAACCAGTCCTGTACGGATCGGATTATCAATCAAATATTGAATCCTGATCCTGTAATCCTCATCGTCACGAAGCGCGTGATCGTAATAGCCTTTTTGCCAGACAGGTGTTTCAACTCCGGCTTTTGCCAGGCATTTGGCAGTGTAGCCCTTGAGCGTATGCATGACCTTGGCCAAAGTGCTTTCGCCAAGTTGTCCGGCAATATGCAAATGGTCCGGCATGACGACAGCTGCATCAACGAAGAATCGACCCGTACCGCTCAGCCAGCGCATGGCGTCAAGCACCACTACCGCATGGTTTCGCTGCGTGAATATCCGCCTTCGGCCAGCGACCGACACGGTCAAAAAATAATACTGGCACGGTTGTGAGTGGCGTCCCTTGCGGAGATTTCTCGCGTGCGGTTGAGCGACTGCCATCTCGGCACATTAGCAACCCCTGCTTCCTGAGGCTGCCGCAAAAATAAGGCAATGTTTGTTGATTTTTGTTTGCGCTGTCCCATCGAATCGCGGCTGGAAGCCGCTCCTACGGCATCGTCGTGGAAATCGCGGCGCGTGGAAATCGCGGCGCGCGGAAATCGCGGCTGGAAGCCGCTCCTACGGCATCGTCGTGGAAATCGCGGCGCGCGGAAATCGCGGCGTGCGGAAATCGCGGCTGGAAGCCGCTCCTACGGCATCGTCGTGGAAATCGCGGCTCGTGGAAATGAGCGGCTGGAAGCCGCTCCTACGTAGTGGGTCGCGGCTAGCCTGAGGTTCCGCCGACAGTCAGGCCATCGACACGAAGCGTGGGTTGGCCGACACCCACCGGAACACTTTGCCCCTCCTTGCCGCAAACACCGACGCCCTGATCCAGCTGCAGATCGTTACCGACCATGCTCACTCGCGTCAGTACATCGGGACCATTGCCAATCAGAGTCGCCCCTTTGACCGGTGCGGTCAGTTTTCCATCTTCGATCAGATAGGCCTCGCTGGCAGAAAAAACAAACTTGCCGGAAGTGATATCAACCTGGCCACCGCCAAAATTCGAAGCATACAGGCCGTTCTTGACCGAGGCGATAATCTCGTTCGGGTCGTGTGGTCCCGGCAACATGTAGGTATTGGTCATGCGAGGCATAGGTAGATGGGCGAAAGATTCACGTCGTCCGTTACCCGTTGGTTCCATCCCCATTAGCCGTGCATTCATTTTGTCCTGCATATACGTGCGCAACACACCATTTTCGATCAGGGTCGTACACGTCGTCGGCGTACCTTCATCATCGATAGTCAGCGAACCGCGACGATCAGGCAAAGTACCGTCGTCCACAACTGTGCACAGTTCCGAGGCGACACGTTCGCCAATACGGCCGGAAAAAGCGGATGTGCCCTTGCGGTTGAAGTCGCCTTCAAGACCATGCCCTATTGCTTCGTGCAGCAAGACACCCGGCCAACCGGGGCCCAGCACAACCGTCATCGTCCCCGCCGGTGCATCCTTCGCCTCAAGGTTGAGTAGTGCCTGCCGCAGCGCTTCGCGGGCATAGTCCATGACGCAATCGTCCTGATAAAAGTACTGGTAACCGTGGCGTCCACCGCCGCCAGCGTAACCCTGCTCGCGCTTTCCATCATGATCTTCCACGATGACCGAGACATTGAATCGCACTAACGGACGGATATCGGCATTTAGTGTGCCGTCGCTGCCGGCAATGAGCACAACGTCATGCACGCCAGCCATGCTCACCATTACTTCGCTAACACGCGGATCGAGCGCACGCGTTTCGCGATCGACACGCTCGAGCAAAGCGACCTTTTTCGCATCGTCAACTGATTCCAATGGATCCACGGGCGCGTAAAGCTGTCTGCCGCTCGCCGCATGCCACGCCTGTAGACTGCCCTGGGAACCTTGCTTTGCAATGGCGCGTGCAGCTTCGGAGGCAAGCGTCAGCGCCGGCAATACAATTTCATCCGAGTAGGCAAAACCGGTTTTTTCGCCGCTCACCGCGCGTACACCAACACCCTGCTCTATGCTGTGCGCGGCGTCGCGCACAATACTGTCTTCAAGCGACCAGGATTCGTGCCGGCTAATCTGAAAATACAGGTCGGCACTGTCCACTGCGTGGCCCATGATACTGCCCAGTACGGTTTCGAGCTGTTGATCGTCGATCCCTGACGGATCGAGTATGCGTTCCCGTGCGATCGCTAACGCGCCTGGCTTGTTGTTCTCTGCCATCCCTTATACCTCTGCGCGCCTTTTCGGTCGCCTGGCCTGCCAGCAGTGTGATCGCCACTTCGGCTCGCCGCAACCATCTTGGTTTTTATCCAGCATCACGATGCGCCTTCACCGGCGACCTGCGCCAGCACACGCTCAACTGCAGGCTCATCCCAGGAACCGGTAATCCGGTAGTTGACTCGCGCCATATCCTGCAGGGGTTTCTTGAACAACTCCGAGAAGATCAGCATGGCCGCGCCGCCAACCGGGCCGCCAGCCAGCACACCGGCTACCGGCAATGCTGCGCCAAAATTTCCATACACAACTGCCGTCTGATCGTAATCGCGCTCGACCAGACCAGCTCGACCTGCAATGCCGACCTGAGCCGCGGGTCCTTCCAGGATCAAATTGGACGTAAAAGCGTTCCCATCGTCCAGGGCGAAGTCCCCCTGGATATAGTCAAAACCAAAACCCGTTTCGAACACGTCGCGAAAATCCAGCGACAAACGTCGTGGCAACGCTGTAAAACTGAATAATCCGAACACGCGCCCTGCGCCAGGCTCCACTGTTTGCAATTGCCCGGTACCGACACGAACTTTCACCGCGCCATCTAGGTGTTGTTTGAATTCAGGACCCGGTGGGCCCGGCCAGGTCAGGGCAAAGTCTACCTCTGCTTCACTGGCCACTATGGAGCCGTCAAAATCCAAAGCCAATAGCGTCGGTTGGACATCCGTGCTAATCAATTTGAATTCCATTTGAGTGTGGTGGCCATCTTCATCAAATGTCCACGCACCCTGACCGGCGACATTGAATGCGTTCGCAGTACTGGTAAATTGTTCCAGACCGATGCCGTTTGTCGTCTTGCGTAACCGTGCCCGTACCTGACCTAATTTCATTTGGCCCAGTCTGAAATCGTCAGCCTGTATATCCATCTCCGGCACCAAACGCGGATCTAATTCGGTTTCGTCGCCGGTTACTGCAGCAACACCGTCGCCCGTGCCAACACGGCTATCGGTATCAACATACATGCGTTCCATATTGGCGATAATCGGACCCGCGCCGGCGAGCGGCACAAACAACGCTCCCGACGCTTTGGGGCTATCTATTTGCACGAGCCACTCGCGTTCGCTGCGATCAATAGTGAGTACTGCATCGTCAAGCACCTGGCCATAGACATCGAGTTGCCCCACCTCGAGACGGGCGGCGGCAAGGTGGCTACCTTCGCCAGAGTCTTCGCCATGATCGAGCGCTATCCATCCGCCCGCGTGCAGCCGCTGCGGCGCGCCGCTTAGCACTAATCCGCGTTCCTGTGGCAGATTTGCTGGCCTGGCACCAAAGTGAATACCACCACGGTCCAGCACCCACGGCGTGTCGCCATCTCGCAACCAGTTGATACGTGCGTTTGCGACGCCGGAAAGAATGGCATCGGTTTGGACGCTTCCCTTGGGCAAAGACAATGTGAGCTCAAAATCTCTTGGCGTCGCGGCGGGTTTGTCCAGTGGTTCCGGCAGAGTCAGCGCCATTCCAGCCAGGTCAGTCACTACCTTGACTGACACTGGAGTGGCGGCAGCTTTCTCGGGAAACGTTACTGTTGCGGTATACGCAGCACTGCCAGCCATCGCAGTGGCAAGCGATTGATGCAAACGCGCAAGTTCCTGATCGGAAATCTGGCCACGCGCTGTCGCTACCGATGCCCGTCGGGGACCCGCGTCGGTACTTAAGCTTTCGGGCGCGACATCAATAACGACTGGGGCGCCAAGCGCCAACGCGGTCACGCCATCGGCAAAGAAATCACCATTGTGAAAATTCAACGTTCCCTCAACATGCTCCAGTCGGTGCTTTAGTCCATGCAAAGCGACTTCCCCAGACTCAGTTGACACTGTAACCCTCACATCGCGCTCAATCATTTTTTTCAGCGGCAGGGTCAGATGAACTTCCGTTGTGCCAACCCCGCTAAGGTCGACCTGTGCAAATGGATCATCTTCGCCTTCAACGACTGGAGTCGCCTTGAGAAAGCCATGCAGTTTGTCCAGCATGCCATCCGCGGAAATACTCAGCTTTAGGACGCTCTTGCGCAGGTCTGCGATGGAAACGCTGGCACTGGAAACCCGATTGCCCGACAACTCGGCGCCGCTAATACCGGCGACTAATGCGGAATTACGAAAGGTCAGTGTGCCGCTCATTTCACGAGCGACAGGCCAGTTTTTTGCGTAGGCAAGTTGCGTATCCTGCAGATCAGCCTCGACCCGAAATTCACCAGAGCCGTCGTCAAACGGGAACTTGTCAACGTCACCCACCCAGTCAATCGTCGCAGTAGGCACCGTGCCGCCAACCAGGGCCTGCCTCAGCCAGTTAATCAGATCAGGTTTTAATATCGGTTCCGGGATCAGGTCAGGCAACCCCGCGATGTCAATGTCTATCAGATCAGTATGCAAATCCAGTGACGGCGCGCCCTCATCGGGAAGCGTAATCTCAGCACTGGTACTGGAGTGAAAGTTGGCATGATCGATATCGACATTGTCGCTCACGATACGCAAGCCACCGGCATATTGGCGCCACACGATCACACCGTTGACACGCTCTGCCGTAACTGGCTTACCCATGATATCGGGCAGATCAATCACCACTTTTGACGGATCGAGCTGCAACCTGCCTCCATGGGCATCCATACGCAGATCGCCGCGAACGGTGTCAAATCCCGGGAGCTTATCCGTGGCATTTATGCCCAGATCTGAAAAACGGGTTCGCAGTGAATAACTGTCCACTTCCCCCTGGTCGCGCGTCAATCTGAAGGAAAGATCTTCGACTACACCCCGAGGCTTCAGCTGGCCAAGCAGGGAACGAATTTTTTCGTGAGGCACCCAATCTGTCAGCGGCGCAACATCCTGCAGACGCAGGTAATCAAAGTCGGCATACAACAAGCCGTCTTCACCAGCACCACCGACCTGCTCTATCCCGAAAGTAGCGGCCGGCCAAGCCTCGCCATCACTCAGTAGTGTGATGTCGCGACCCGATACCTGCCAACCCGCATCGATTCGATCAAACTCGATACGTCCCTTAACCACGTCCAGCAATCGCATAGTTTCGCGGCTTCGTGCCAGCACAACGTCTTGCAGGTCGAGCTGCACGTTGGCTTGCTGCAGTTTACCGCCGTCCATTGCCAGCCAGCCGGTGACATTACCGTTACCACCAACCGGCGTTGTTTTGTCTTGCGGCAACAGTCCAACCCAACCGGCGAGCGCAATGTCAGCACCGTGCACGTAGGCTTGCCACTGCAGGGTATCCGGCGAGTCCAGATCGCCGTTCGCTTCTAGCGAGGCCTCGATCTCGCCACCAAGTTCCGGCGGAAGCTGCATTACGCCATCGATGCGAAAATGCCGGTTCTGCAACTCCACATTTATATCAACATCGTCAAAAACCCATGGACCAACGTTGCTGGCTTCATCGCGGAAAATAACCTGGGCTTGACGTAAACCGATGGCGAGACGCTCCGGGCGCGATCCACTACCTTCCTGCAGGCCACCAACTTGCCATGCACCGTCGGCATCACGTATGACGTCCAGTTTCAAACCACCGAGCAATATCTGCCCGGCACGAAGTTCGCGTTTGCGCAGCAATGCCCCCAAATCCACTATGACGCTACCGGTATCAGCGCTCAATAGCGCGTTATTGCCATCTGTTGTAAGCAATTGCGCATTACGAAAACGCAGCTCGGGGCCGGCGAAACCCCATCTTGCGTCAATACCTTCAATACGTACCGGTGTGCCCGCGGCCTCGCTGGCAAATGCCTCGATTCGTTCGTGGTATTGCGGAACCAACGGTAGCAGCAGCCGAAACAAGCCGATACCGATCGCCAGCAGAATCACGATCACTGAGAAGCTTGCAGCCAGCCATTTCCAGAGGGTTCTTAACATTCAGTTAATCTGACCACATTGAGCGCAGTAGGTGCGTTCAGCGGGCATTCACATTAATACGACGTCATGTTGTTCAAGGCTGTAGAGCGTTTCCGTCTGCAGTCTTATGGGATTTCCGGTTATGGTCTCGAGCCCAGCGATGAGATCGGACTCTTCATCAACCAAAAGCTCGATAACATCCTGGTGTGCCAGGACCATCATTTCCTTACAGTCGAATTGCCGTGATTGTCGCAGTACCTCCCTATAGATCTCGTAACAAACAGTTTCGGCAGTCTTGATAGATGCTCTGCCCTCACATGTCGGACACGGCTGACAGAGCACATGCTCCAAACTCTCGCGGGTACGCTTACGCGTCATCTCAATTAGACCCAATGCGGACACCTCACTAATGTGTGTGCGCGCGTTATCAGCGAGGAGATTCTTTTCCAACGACTGCAAAATCTGCGCTCGGTGCTCTGCGTTGGTCATGTCAATAAAGTCGATGATGATGATGCCACCGAGATTGCGTAACCGTAGTTGACGGGCGATAGCCTGCGCCGCCTCAAGGTTGGTCCTGAAAATGGTTTCTTCCAGATTTCGATGCCCAACATATGCACCGGTATTGACGTCGATTGTTGTCAGCGCCTCTGTCTGATCGAATATCAGGCTTCCTCCCGATTTCAATGGCACTCGCCGTTCAAGTGCACGTTGAATCTCGTCGTCTATTCCGTAAACATCAAAAATGGGTCGGTTAGCCGTGTAATGCTCAATCATCTGTGCAACATCGAGCCTGAAGGTTTCGGCGAATTGCCTTAATCGCCTAAACGACTCTTCGTTGTCCACTCTGATCCGTTCCATATCCGCACCGAGCAGGTCTCTCACGATGCGTGATTCCAGCGGCAAATCCTCAAACACCAACTCGCATGGCTTCGCGACACGGGCTTTGCTCTGCACTAGGTCCCACAACTTTTGCAAATACAACATGTCGGCACGCATTGCTTCCATGCTAATGCCTTCGGCAGCAGTCCGGACAATAAAGCCCCCCTCCTGATCTTCCGACACAAATGAATCGGCGAATTCGCGTAGTCTTTCGCGCTCGACTTCGTCGTCAATTCGGGTCGAAACCCCTATTCCATTACCCTTGGGCATAAAGACCAGGAATCTCGACGGCAACGTGATATGTGTGGTTAGTCGAGCGCCTTTGGTTCCCAGCGGATCCTTCAGTACCTGCACGATAATCTCACCACCCTCGTGCACCAATTCATTAATGCTCTTAGTCGCTGGCGGTGCCAATCCTTCTTCTTCCAATTCTGGTCGCGCTATGTCGGATGCGTGCAGAAAGGCTGTGCGTTCGCGACCGATGTCGATGAATGCCGCCTGCATGCCTGGCAGCACGCGTGATACTCGTCCCTTGTAAACGTTTCCGACCAAGCCGCGACGGGAAGCGCGCTCTATATAGATTTCTTGCAACACGCCGTTATCCAGAAGCGCAGCGCGCACCTCTCTTGGCGTTACATTGATCAGCAGTTCTTCGCGCACTTAAACGGCCTGCCGCATGATTTCTATGCCGCACTTTTGCAACAACCGCGCCGTCTCGAATAGAGGCAAGCCCATGACGCCGGAATAGCTGCCCTCGATGTGTTCAATAAAAACGGCACCGCGCCCCTGAATGGAATATGCGCCTGCCTTGTCATTGGGCTCGCCGGTCGCCCAGTAGCGCTCTACTTCCATTCGATCCAGCTTACGAAACACAACTCGGGTAGAACTGAGTTCGGTGTGGGCCTGATCATTATGAAGGACACATACCGCTGTAAGCACTTTATGCTCTGCAGCCGACAGCCGTGACAGCATGGCCAGACCTTCTTCGCGATCACGCGGCTTACCCAAAACGTCGCCGCCGACCACGACCGTAGTGTCCGCACCTAAGACCGCATTATCATCACGCAATAAATCAGTAGCCGCCGCCGCTTTCTCTTTGGCCAGCCGCAATACGTAGTCAACCGGCGGCTCATCACCGATACGGCTTTCGTCAATATCAACCGGATTGACCCGAAAGCGGACGCCGATCTGTTCTAGCAGCGCCCTGCGTCGCGGAGATCCCGAAGCCAGATAGATAAATCGTTGATTCATAATGCGAACCACCTAGTTTCTATCTTCGCCCGGGACGATGCAAGGACCGCCGTCCCAGCAGACAATGGCCGGATTTTCTCATGCCCAACAGGGCTTTAGGCTGGCCCTTCCGGGTCGCTAGGGGCACTCAGGAACCGGTGTATGGCCACTACCCCGCCCGCTGCGACGAGCAGCGCGAGCCACCAGGGAACACCAAATCCTGCCGGCAGCGCGCCCAGAAAAATGGCCGCCAAACCAACAAGTAGCGCATACGGCAGCTGCGTTCGGACATGGTCCATGTGATTACAACCCGAGGCCATAGAAGACAGAATGGTTGTATCGGAAATGGGCGAACAGTGATCGCCCCAGACCGCACCGGTTAGAACACATGCGACGGAGGAATATAAAATGTGTAAGTCACCCGGACCGGTCATGTCGTTCGCTGACAATATTGCCCACGCCAACGGAACTACGATGGGTAATAGGATCCCCATCGTTCCCCAACTGGTGCCGGTCGCGAATGCAGTCAGCGCGGCAAGCACGAAGACTACAACCGGCAAAACCGCCGGTGGCAGAAAATCGCCGAGCAAGGACACCAGGTAGTCAGCAGTATGCAGCACTTCAGTGATTGAACTCAGCGTCCAGGCCAACACCAGAACAATCATCGCGAACAACATCAGTTTCACGCCGGCATACCATGCCTGCACTGTCTGCTCAACAGTAAGAATGCGTTGCGCCAGGGTCATGACTCCCGCAACCAGTACCGCACTTAACGATGCCCACATCAGCGCCTTGTACGAGTCTGCACTGCCGATGATTTCCTGCAAACTGTCGCCTTCACCTGTCACGAGCAATCCAGTCAGGACACCCGCTATCAAAGTCAGCACCGGTAAGAAAGCGTTAATCGCCCGCTGTGGCTTGCCGGGCAATGGCTCTATTTCCTCGCCTTCGTGATCGCTCTGTGAAACCTCCGATCCGGGTTCGCTCAACTGACCGGTGGTTCTGGCCCGACGTTCCGCCCGGTGCATGGCGCCAAAATCGCGTCCACCCATGGCTACGAGAAAAACGAACATCAGCATCAGGAGAGGATAGAAACTGTAGCCTATGGACCGCAGATAGATGAGGTACGCGGATTCGCTATAACCGTCTATCTGACCGACCGCGGCATCGATCAAGCCCACTTCGTAACCAACCCAGGTGGTCACCATCGCGATGCACGATATCGGCGCTGCAGTTGCATCAACAATGAACGCCAACTTCTCGCGTGAGATTTTCAGCGCGTCACTTACCCGCCGCATCGTGTTACCGACTACCAGCGTGTTTGCATAATCGTCAAAGAATATGGCCACACCCATCACCGCTGTGGCAACTTGGCCACGTCGCGGCGTATTTGCCCACTTGACCACGTGATTGACAACACCCTGCATACCGCCATTGCGTGACACGATGCCGACCATGCCACCGATCATGAAGGTGAACAGCATGATCGCGGCGTGATCGGCGTTTGCAACAGCGTCTTTGACGTGCGTTTGAAACACAATCAAAAGACTCCGCCACAGATTCCCCGGCGAGAACCCGATCGCTGCAAAAACACCAATCCAGGCGCCCAGAAAAAGTGCCGGGATGACACTGCGAAAAATCAGTGCCACAGCAATCGCTAGAAATGGCGGTACGATTGCCAGCCAGCCGACGATAACGCGGCTCTCGGCTCGGGCAACTTCAACGGTGTCACGCAATAATCGCAGTTCGACTTTGCCGGTATTAGCAGCTAATACATCAGCAAATGACAACTCACCGGCATCGCCGGCTGTGGCGTTATAGCCTTTACCGTCTAGCTCGAGTACATAGTTTCCTGCGGCATCCACGCGGGTGACAACCGTCATCGGGACGCCACGCAAAAGCACTGACGGTGGGGTTATTTCGGCAGCCTGACCGCGAGCTACCGGTAGCATTAGTGCTACCAATAGCGCTGCATACAGCGTTGTTCGCATTGTCTCCCCCACGACGATCACCTTAACAGGAAAGCCCGTTCCAACGCAGATGCAGACTATGAACGGTGATAGGGATGCCCCTGAGCAATAGTCCAGGCGCGGTAGAGTTGCTCGGCCACCACTATGCGGGTCAGTCCGTGCGGTAAAGTCAGCGGTGACAGCGACCAATGATCGCTGGCACGTTCGAGCACCGCAGGGGCCAGGCCGTCCGGGCCACCGATCAGGAAATCCACATCGCGACCATCCTGCCGCCAGGTTGCAAGCTTTCCGGCGAGCTGCTCTGTACTCAGCAACCGGCCTGGCACGTCCAATGCTATGACGTGATGATCCGCGCCAATGGCGCGCAAAACCTTATCACCCTCCGTGTCTCTGGCTTTCTTGTCGCTGACGCCGCGTCCCCGGTGTGTCAAAGGTATTTCCAGTAACTCGAGCTTGCAGATTTCGGGCATGCGTGCTGCATATTGTTGCCAGCCCTGTGATACCCAAGCTGGCATGCGGGTACCAACGGCGATTATGCGCAGCCGCATCGATATGCCGGGCTAGTCCGCAGAAGAAGCGTCGCGTCGGCTGAGGTAGGCTCCGGTCCCCCAGAGTTTCTCGAGATTGTAGAAATCACGTACTCGCGGCAGCATTACGTGCACGACCACGTCACCGAGATCTACCAACACCCACTCGCCCTCGTTGCCACCTTCGATGCCCAGAGGGGCATGATCATTTGCTTTGGCAACTTCGGCCACATGTTCGGCCAGAGCACGCACGTGTCGATCCGAAGTGCCGCTGGCGATTATCATCGTGTCAGTGATCGTCGTCAGTTTGTGCACGTCGAGTGTTGTAATGTCGACGGCCTTCAGATCTTCCAGGGCTTCAGTGACAAGGGATTGTAGTTGGAGATCTTGGGTCATACTGACTCTTGTTCCGCACCTGTGTAGCAACCGGTTTCCATGATGACCTCGCGAGCGGCGTCAGGCACCAAATACCGCGGATCGTCCCCTTGCGCAATCATGTCCCTAAGCGCAGACGAGGAAATCTCCAATTGCGTAACAGCATGAATAAATATACGGCCGGCACGCGCATCGTGCAGGCGGATTATTTCCTTTGTTCCCCGATCAGCAAGCAACTCGCCAAGCGGACCGGTGTCCGGTGCGACCCACCCAGGCCGGTGTGCCACAACCAGATGCGCAAGTTGCAGCAATTGTCTCCACTGGTACCACTTGGGCAAACCAAGATATGCATCCATACCCACCATCAGACAAAGCGACCGATGTGGATATTCCGCACGCAACGCAAGCAAGGTATCAACTGAATAGGACGGCCCATCACGACGCAGCTCGCGATCATCGGCTATGAATTCTGGTTCACCCGCAGTTGCAGCACGCACCATTGCAAGACGCTGTTCGCCGCTGGCCACGGCCGGCTCCCGATGCGGTGGCAAACCACACGGCAGGAAACGAACTTCCGACAGTCGCAATGCCCGATGCAATTCGTGCGCAGTACGCAGATGTCCGTAATGGATGGGGTCAAAAGTTCCGCCAAAAACACCTATCGGACCCATATCAGGCGACGTCCGGGAGTGGTTTTGGTAACCCGGCGCCCGCCAGGCCACTGACCAGGCTGGTGAGCTCTGCAACGGCATCGCCGAATTCAACGCCCTTGGCAATACGATCGGCGCGTGCCGCACCGGCGAGCAATGCGCCGAACGCACCTGGCTCAGGATGCCGATCCAGCGCTCGTCGCACCAGTGCGCGGCGGCTACTCCAAACTCGTGCGCGCGCCATCGCATCATTGGTGCTTGCACCATGCTCAATGAGCCATGACAGTTTTGCGAGGCTGCGTAACTCCCGGTCCAGCGACCACAATATCAACGGCGCGGCCACGCCCTCGGCGAGCAAACCGTTGAGTATTCGTATTGCACGCGTCGTGTCACCGACCAGGGCTGCGTCCGACAATTGAAAGACGTCATACCGTGCGCTGTCGGTAACAGATTGCATGACAGCGGTCTCATCCACCTTTCCTGCTCCGTTTATCAGGAATAATTTTTCGATTTCCTGATCGGCCGCAAGCAGATTGCCCTCGCAGCGCTCAGCAATAATGCGTGCAGCAGCTATACCGCCGTCAAGGCCACGTGCGCGCATGCGTTGTTGCACCCATTGCGGCAATCGTGCTGTAGGAATGTCGGCAACCTGCACGAGTGCTCCGGCGGACGCGAGACTCTTGACCCATTTTGCACTGCTGGTCTTGGCATCCAGACGTGCGGTAATAATCAACAGCAGGATGTCCGGTGACGGGTCTTCCGCCAGCCGGACCAGCGCACGGCTACCATCAGCTCCGGGCTTGGCATTGGGAATACGCACTTCGATCAATCGACGCTCTGAAAACAACGATAGGTTTCGTGTGTCAGCCTCGAGCGCTGGCCAGTCGAATCCGCGCTCCACAACATGCAACTCGCGTGAACCAAAACCCGATTCACGCGCGAATGTACGCACCGTGTCCGCGGCCTCGGCGACAAGCAAGGGCTGGTCTCCAGCAATCAGGTAGATGGGGGCGAGCTCTTTGTGCAAGTTTGCCTTGAGCTTCTCGGGCCCTATTTTCATGCGCGTTGGCGTAAATTCATCGGGGAACCATCATAACCGATCAGCGATACTGACACCGTATAAATCTCAGATCCCCATCTTTGCCAGTGCATCCATCACCCGGCGCAATGCAAAGGCCAGCGTCGGATGAGATTGGGCGAATTGCTCCGCCGCATCGCCAAGGCGATCACCCAGACCGTGTTCAGCGTCATTATCGTCACCCAGACGGGCGCGAATGTCTGTCATGAGTTCTGCCAGAAGCTGACGCTCCTTGTCAGACACTGTCTGTGTGTCTTCCAGTTCGTTATGCACCTCGTGCAGCAGATCAGTAAGTTCTTTTTCGCTCATGAGTTAATGTTAGCAGACTTAATACGGCCGTGATTATTCTGGCTTGAAATCATTGTCTTCCGTTGTGACTGTAGTCGACTCCAGATGTTCTTCCAACAACGCGACATTTCTCAGGTTGGCGCGAAACGCCATGTCGAACACATCGCCCAGCAGTGGCACGGCACCAATCAGCGTCTCCAGACCCACGTTGCCAATCATGCGAGCGACCACGCCGGCAGGCGCACCCAAGCGCATGGCCGCAACAACGATGTAGCCGGAAATAATCGCTCCTGCCGCGTCGCCGACACCGGGAATCAGACCAATCACCGCATCCCAACCGATACGTCGGCCGATAATCGGGATTCGTATCGAGTTGTCCATGAGACGTGCGATACGTGTCAGGCGGCGTCTTAGCTGTTCTTCATCGACATCTGGTTGTGTCATTAACGTCCCTGCGCCCGCAATGCCAGCGCTGCACGCCGCACGATTAACCGGGCAAGGTCTTCAGCAAGCGCATCCTGCAAGAAAACTGCGTCTTCACTCTTGCCGAGGATGTCCTGCTCATCGAAAAAATAGTCGCGTGTCAGAGTCACCGAAACAGGTTCCAGCACCGTGCCGGTAGCGGTGTTCATGGTGAATACAACCGTATGGAAAAGCTCATACTCCTGTGGCTCACCAAGGGCCGATACCGACAGCACCCGCTCGTCGGCCGTGTCGCTGAGTATCGTAAGTACAGTGGTGGCAGCAGCGGCATCGGATGATAGCTCGACACCGGAGCGCGCCAGCTCTGCCTCGAGCTTATCCACCATGACACTATTCATGTCTGCTGCCTGCAAGTTCACGCGCGCCATCGACTCCGGCAGCAGGGAGGCGCCGCGCAACTGGAAGCCACAAGCGCAGATCAGAAAAGAAAAAACTAGCAGTGGCGCAAGCAGACGACGTGGAAATAAATTCATACGACTATGTTAACCAGCTTGCCAGGCACCACGATTACCCGACGCACTTCCTGATCACCGATAAAACGCTGCACGTTTGCGTCGGCCATAGCCGCTGCCTCAATCGCAGCATCGTCTGCGTCTGTAGTGACAGTCACCCGACCACGCAGCTTGCCGTTGACCTGCACGATTATTTCGGTTTTTTCCCTGCTCAGAGCCTCGGGGTCGGCCTGTGGCCATGCCGCATCGATCACTGGTGTCCTGTGTTGCAGCGAAAACCACAAAACATGACAGATATGCGGAGTAATGGGCGCCAACATCGCTATGACCGCATCCCAGGCCTCGCGAGAAACTGCCAGGCCCTGCGGGCTGGCATCTTCAAATTTCGCCAGAGCGTTGACAACTTCACGCACCGCCGCAATGGCAGTATTGAATGTATAGCGGCGACCGACATCGTCTGCGACCTTCGCGATCGAGTGATGTAGCTGCGCACGCAGATGTTTCTGCGTTTCATTCAATGAAGCCTTGTCCAGCTCAGACGGCGAGCCTGCGGCGACGTGCTCGTCTACCATGCGCCACAACCTGCGCAGGAAACGCCATGCCCCCTCAACACCCTCGTCCGACCACTCCAGCGACTGGTCGGGTGGTGCGTCTGACACCGCAAACAAGCGCAGCGTATCGGCACCGTAGCGGGCGATTAATGTCTCGGGGTCCACGCCGTTGCGTTTGGACTTGGACATCTTCTCAACACCGCCGACTACTACGGCTTTGCCATTTTCTTTCACCGTGGCCGAGACGATGCGACCCTTATCGTCCCGGCGGATATCGAGTTCCGATGCGTTGTACCACTCACGCTTGTTCTCATGGTCAATGTAAAAGGTCTGCGCGTTGACCATGCCTTGTGTCAGCAGGTTCTGTACGGGTTCATCCTCGTCCACCAGGCCTTCGCTTTTCATCAGCCGATGATAAAAACGCATATACAGCAAATGCAGCGTGGCATGCTCTATGCCACCAATGTACTGATCGACTGGCAGCCAGTAACGCGCGCGTTCGTCCAGCATCCGATCGTGACAGTCCCAGGAACAATATCGCGCGTAATACCAGGACGACTCCATAAATGTGTCAAAGGTATCGGTTTCTCTTTTTGCAGGCTTGCCCGACACAGGATCGACTGTGTTTACGAATTCCGGCAAGTCCGCTAACGGCGAACCAGCGCTGCCGGGGGTGACATCCAACGGAAGGCTAACCGGCAACTGATCGTCCGGCACTGGGACGGGGCCGTCGGCCGAATTGATTGCGGGTATAGGTGCGCCCCAGTAACGCTGTCTTGAAACCAGCCAGTCGCGTAATCGAAAGTTAACGCGGCGTTGACCCAGCTTCGTTTGTTCGAGGTGCGTCGCAATCTCGTCGAAGGCGGCTTCAAAGTCGAGGTTGTCAAACTGACCCGAGTTGGTGACGATTCCGTAATCTGTATAAGCCCCATCATCCAACAGTAAATCGCCGCCGTCGCTGGGACGAATCACTTGCACGATCGGGAGATTCTTCGACCGTGCAAATTCCCAGTCACGCTGATCATGCCCCGGCACCCCCATGACAGCGCCGGTGCCGTATTCCATCAGTACAAAGTTGGCAACCAGCACGGGCACAACGTCACCACTGATCGGGTGACAGGCCTCGAAGGGCAGGCGCATGCCCTTTTTTTCCATGGTTTCCATATCGGCTTCGGAAACCGGCCCGCGCCGGCATTCTTCCAGAAAAGCCGCGATGTCTTCATCGTCGGTTGCAGCTTCCAGCGCTAAAGGGTGTTCGGCTGCAACAGCCATGTAGGTCACACCCATTAGCGTGTCCGGTCGGGTCGTATAGACTCGGAGCTTGTCGGCACGGCCGGCGACGCCGAACTCGATGTCTACACCCACAGAGCGACCGATCCAGTTTCGCTGCATCGTACGCACTGAATCCGGCCAGCCATCCATATCGTCGAGGCTGTCGAGCAATTCCTGCGCATAGTCTGTGATTTTCATAAACCATTGTGGAATCTCGCGGCGCTCGACTACTGCACCAGAGCGCCAGCCACGGCCGTTGATGACCTGTTCGTTGGCCAGAACAGTCTGGTCTACCGGGTCCCAATTGACGACGGCGTTACTCTTGTAGGCAAGTCCCTTCCGCATCATGCGTGTGAACAGCCATTGCTCCCAACGGTAATACTCCGGGTCACAGGTCGCCAGCTCGCGCCGCCAGTCATATGCGAAACCCAGCCGCTTGAGCTGTGTTCTCATGTGATCGATATTGTCGTAAGTCCACTTGGCCGGTGGAATCTGATTTTTTATTGCCGCGTTTTCGGCCGGTAGTCCAAAAGCATCCCAGCCGATCGGCTGTAGTACATTTTTACCCTGCATCCGCTGAAAGCGCGCGATGACGTCGCCGATGGTGTAGTTACGCACATGACCGACGTGCAATGCACCACTGGGATAGGGAAACATTGAAAGGCAATAGAATTTCTCTTTCGAGGAGTCTTCGTCTACCTCGAAACTGCGATTGGCGTTCCAGTATTCCCTGGCTTCCGCCTCGATTTTTTGCGGGTCGAAACCCTCGCTCATGTTAGTGGCCGTGTACTCGAAACCGGCAAGGATACAGTAATCTGGCCTCAGGTAGACGGTTCAGCGACGGGTAGCCGCCAGCGCCAAGACAATGAACAAGGCCGACAACAGAACGATTGGACGGTCACCCAATAATACGTATGGCGTCGCACCTGTGTGGGGCCACGCATCGGCCGTCAGCACGCGGCGCTGGAACTGCGGAATCGTGGCTTCCACCCGACCATCGGGCGCGATAATTGCGCTGATTCCAGTATTGGTCGCGCGCAAGAGATAGCGCCCGGCCTCGATGGCGCGAACGCGTGCAATCTGCAAATGCTGGTCCGGTGCAATGGACTCACCAAACCAGGCATCGTTGCTGACGTTTGCCAGCATCGTTGCTTCCGGCAACATTGCGCGTAACTGGTTACCGAATACGTCCTCGTAGCAAATCGATGCTGCTATCTTTTCCCCCGCAGCGATTAATGGAGCCTGATCTTTATCACCGGCCGAGTAATCGCTGTACGGCAGGTTCCTCAGCCGCATCCATTCGCGTACAAAGCCAGGCACCGGAAAATACTCACCGAACGGCACCAGATGGCGCTTGTTATAAATACTCTGTTGCTGGTCCAGTGAGAGAACACCATTGAAGTACTCGTTAGTCTCCGGGTCGAACTCGATGATCCCGAGCACTATTGCAGTATTTGTGCCCTGTCCTTCCCGGTTCAGATCATCGTAGTAATCACCAAGCGTGGAACGCAGTGCCGGTATTGCGGCTTCCGGCCATAAGATAAGATCACTGCCCCAGTGCTCGCGCGTTTTCTCCCGATACAGACGCATTGTCGGCAACAATTCTTCAGGCAACCATTTTCGTTCCTGTGGAACCGCGCCCTGAACTATGCTGACCCTGAGTGAGTGTTCGGTCGGGTCGGTCCAGTGCACGCGATCGAGCAATCCTCCGGCCAACCAGACTGCCGCAATCAACAAACCTGCTGCCAGACGCTCTGTTGCGTGACCGGCCACGAGTGTACGCAGAGCACCGGCCGTCAGCGCAACTGCGGCACTTGCGGCAAAGACTCCGCCAAGTGGAATCCAGCCAGCCAACGCGCTGTCTGTCGTGGTATAGCCCAAACTGAGCCAGGGAAATCCGGACAGCACCCAACTGCGCAACCATTCACCCAACACCCAACCGGAAGGCAACAACAGGAGCCAGCGTTGTGCGCCGGACGTCGGGTGGAAACGGGCGACTAAGAAACCCAGCAGCGCTGTATAGGCCGCCATAAACGCCATCAACGCTGCCATCAGGACCAACGCCAGAAACAATGGTGCCTTGCCAAACACGTGCAGACTGACATAAAGCCAGTGAGTACCTGTCAGGAATGCGCCAAAACCAAACAACCAACCGAGCCAAGCCGCCGATCGCGGTGTCGTGTCGTCCCATAGCCAGAACAACACGGCGAGCAGCACGGGCAGTAGCAGATAAAAATTGAACGGTGCAAACGCCAATGGCACCAAAAGGCCGGCGACGAAGGCTATCCAGCTGCCGTAGCGCTGCGACTGCCGGCTAGCCTGCATACAAATGCAGGCTACTCATCAGGCGCGCTGCCGGATTTCTTCTGTGATCTCGCTGGAAGGAAGTACCTGCACTACGTCGATGCGACGTCGATCGGCGCGCAGAATTTTGAATTTAAAGCCATCAAACTCTAATGTCTCACCTCGTCGAGGCAATCGACCGAGATTGTGCATAATCAGACCACCAATTGTGTCGTAATCTTCGTCGCTTAGTTCGCGTCCAAAGTACTCATTAAAGTCTTCTATTCGGGTGAGCGCACGGACCCGAAAACGCGAATCGCCTTCCCGTTGAATATAAACGTCTTCGACAATGTCATGTTCATCGTCGATGTCACCAACGATCTGCTCGATGACATCCTCGATCGTAATCAGACCGGACACGCCACCGTACTCATCCACAACAACTGCCATGTGATTACGGTTCGCGCGAAACTCCTTCAGCAAGACATTGAGCCGCTTGCTCTCCGGTATGAACACTG
The DNA here is from genome assembly GCA_029862165.1 of Gammaproteobacteria bacterium. Lineage (GTDB taxonomy): Bacteria > Pseudomonadota > Gammaproteobacteria > Steroidobacterales > JABDKV01 > JABDJB01. The sequence goes on along the minus strand of JAOTXU010000002.1, from coordinate 193,890 downwards.
CTGGTCGCAGGCACTCGCGTATATCAAAGCGTCCTGCACCATTTTCGGCAAAAAACCGCAGCAGATCTTTTGCCAGGAGTATGCCGGCGACTTCATCGCGGTTTTCGCCAACAACCGGAAACCGTGAGTGACCGGATTCCACGATGGCATGCAGTAGTTCTTTGGGTTCAGAATCACGCTCCACGACTACCATGTGTGCGCGCGGAATCATGATGTCCCGTACCTGCATCTCGGTCACATGGAGGACGCCTTCCAGCATGCGCTGTGCGTCCTGATCGAAAAGATCGCGTTTCTGAGCTTCTCGTATGAGTTCGAGTAACTCATCTCGGTCCCGAGGTTCGCCTGCCAGCAAGTGCAGCATTCGTCTAAACCAGTTAGGTGCCCCGGTACCGTTACTACTCGGAGGGTGGTCGTCTGTCATTGCGGGGGAATCATCCTCCGGGGTCTGCGACCGGATCGCCGGTCTCGTAGGGATTGGAATAGCCCAGACGGACAAGGATGTCCACCTCACAGGTCTCCATTTTGGCCGCCTGGGCCTCATTTTGGTGGTCAAACCCTTGTAAATGCAGGATTCCATGCACTACCAGGTGTGCCCAGTGGGCCTCAGCCAGCTTCCCCTGGGCCCGTGCTTCTGCGATAACTACGGGGGCGCAGATAATCACATCGCCCAGCAGATTCAACCCGGCCTCGGATGGCACGTCTGCCGGAAATGCCAGAACGTTGGTTACCCCTTCCTGATCGCGAAAACGTTGGTTGAGATGACTGATTTCCTGCTCATCGACGATCCGCACAGTCAGTTCGGTGTCGTGAGGCGCTGCGGCCAGCGCAGCAACACTCCATTGCCTGATTGACTCAACGGCCGGCACCGACGATACGGCTGATGCGTACTGAACATCGATGCAATGACTCATTTCGAGTTGTTATTTTTGTCGCCGTGTTCTTCGTACGCAGTGACAATACGTTTTACCAGCGGATGACGCACGACATCGCGAGCATTGAAGTGGGTAAAGCGTATGCCTTTCACATCGCTTAACACCTCCATTGCATGCCGCAGTCCTGATTGCCGGTCGCCGGGCAAATCAGTCTGAGTGATGTCTCCGGTCACGACGGCTTTGGAACCAAATCCGATGCGAGTTAGAAACATCTTCATCTGCTCGATAGTCGCGTTTTGTGCTTCGTCGAGAATGACAAATGATTCATTTAGCGTACGTCCCCGCATGTAGGCCAATGGCGCAATTTCTATGACATGCCGATCGATCAGCCTGGAAACGCGATCAAAACCCAGCATCTCATAGAGTGCGTCGTATATCGGGCGCAAATAAGGATCGACTTTTTGCGACAGATCGCCCGGCAAAAATCCCAAACGCTCACCGGCCTCAACTGCCGGGCGCACCAGGATGATACGGCGCACTCCTTCCCGTTCGAGTGTATCGACAGCACAGCCTACTGCCAGATAGGTTTTGCCAGTACCGGCCGGCCCGATGCCAAAAGTCAGATCGTCACCGCGTATGTTGCTGACATAGTCGTGCTGATTACCACCACGCACCCGGATCAACGCACGATTGGTCTTGATCAGGAGTTGTTCGTCAGAATCGCCTACGCGATCCATGCCCAACTGTTGCAACGACATGTGCACTGTCTGAGGGCTGAGATTTTCTTTTTTTGTTACTGCATAGAGTTCGCATAGAACATCACGTCCAGCGCTGGTCGCTTTCGACGATCCGGTTATACGAAAATGACTGCCGCGATTACTGATCTGCACATCGAGACGATTTTCGATTTGCCGCAAATGTTCATCGAGCTGCCCACAGAGGTTAGCCAACCGCTCGTTGTCTGCGGGTTCCAGATCGAATTCCTGAACGATTGCGTCTGCCAAGTCTCTGCGTAGCTCTTATGCGGTCGCGCGGCGCGCAGGCTCTATAAGGTGCCCACGTAATGAATTGGGCAGCGCTTCGGTAATTGCAACGGTGACGAAATCGCCGATCAGCGAGGGATTGCCGTCAAAATTCACCCAGCGATTGTTCTCTGTGCGCCCTGCCAACTGCTGCGGGCTTTTCTTTGACGGACGCTCAACCAGTACTAGCTGCTGACTACCGATCATGCCCCGACTGATCTCTGCGGCTTGCTGGTTGATACGTGCCTGCAACAACTGCAGGCGGTGCTGCTTAACTTCCAGCGGAACTTCATCCGGCAGGCTTGCCGCGGGTGTACCTGGTCGTCGGCTGTAAACAAAACTATAGGACTGGTCGAAACCAACATCGGCAATCAAGTTCATTGTCTCGATGAAATCCTGCTCGGTTTCCCCCGGAAAGCCGACGATGAAGTCCGAAGAAAGACTGATGTCCGGTCGCACCTCGCGCAAACGCCGAATCTTTTGTTTGTATTCCAGCGTCGTGTGGCCGCGCTTCATCAGGGCCAGTATGCGGTCGGAACCACTTTGCACCGGCAGATGCAGGTAATTCACCAGCTTGTCGACCGACGCGTACGCCTCGATGAGACTCTCGGAGAACTCAACCGGATGTGAGGTTGTAAAACGTATACGCTCGATACCTTCGATGGCAGCCACATAGTGAATAAGGGTTCCAAGATCCACGATACTGCCGTCATGCATCGGCCCGCGGTAAGCGTTGACGTTCTGTCCCAATAAAGTCACTTCTCTAACACCCTGCTCCGCCAGACGGACGACTTCGGCAATTACGTCGTCAAACGGCCGGCTGAATTCTTCGCCTCGGGTATAAGGGACGACACAGAACGTACAGTACTTGCTACAACCCTCCATAATAGAAACAAATGCGGTCGATCCACTCGCCCTGGGTCGCGGCAGATGATCAAATTTCTCGATCTCCGGAAAACTTACATCGACTACCGGGCGGCTGTGGCTACGCTTTGCGTCGATCATTTGAGGTAGGCGGTGCAAAGTCTGTGGTCCAAAAACCAGATCGACACATGGCGCACGCTTCGTAATGGACTCGCCTTCCTGACTCGCTACGCAACCACCCACACCGATCAAGACATGTGGACGTTCGGCTTTGAATTGCTTCCATTTGCCCAGCAGAGAAAAAACTTTTTCTTGTGCTTTCTCGCGCACAGAACAGGTATTGAGCAATAGCACATCGGCCTGCGACGGATCGTCGGTTTCCATCAGACCATGTGAGTCACGCAGCACATCGACCATCCTGGCCGAGTCGTACTCGTTCATCTGACACCCGAAGGTCTTAATGTGTAACTTGCCGCTCATCTGTCGCCTATCTTATCAATCCCTGCATATTTCCCCCTCCCCCCTCCGGGGGGAGGGTTGGGGTGGGGGGCAAATCCCGCGTACTTCCCCCCTCCGGGGGGAGGGTTGGGGTGGGGGGCAAACCCCGCGTACGTCCCCCCTCCGGGGGGAGGGTGTAATTACTTGATGTAACCCAGGCTCTCGAGTTTCACGATCACCCGATGCGCGGCCTGGTCCGGCGTCACACCAACCGTATCCACAGCCAGTTCCGGGTTCTCCGGTATTTCGTAGGGGTCACTGATGCCGGTAAATTCCTTGATGATCCCCGCACGTGCCTTCGCATAAAGACCCTTGCGATCACGTGCCTCACATTCTTCAAGCGGCGTAGCGACATGAACTTCGACAAAGCCACCGGTCGGCGATATCAGATCTCGTACCTGCTTGCGCGTAATTGCATAAGGTGCGATCGGTGCGCAGATTGCAACACCACCGTTTTTTGTAATCTCACTGGCGACGAAACCGATACGCAGAATATTCAAATCGCGATGCTCTTTGGAAAAACCCAGTTCGCTGGACAGGTTTTTCCGAACGATATCTCCATCGAGTAGCGTGACCCGCCGGTCACCCATCTCCATGAGCTTCACCATGACCGCATTGGCTATGGTTGACTTGCCCGAGCCCGACAAACCGGTAAAAAACAACGTAAAGCCCTGCCGATGTCGCGCCGGGTGCGTCTTGCGTAACTCCTGCACCACTTCTGGATACGAAAACCAGTGCGGTACCTCCAGACCTTCGTGCAAGCGTCGCCGGAATTCGGTGCCGGAGATATTCATGACGAGCTCGCCCTCTTTCACCTCGTCGGCCGGTATGAACTGGGCGCGGTCCTGCACGTAGACCATCATCTTGAAGGGCACCATTTCGATTCCCAGCTCATCCTGATGTTTGATCACCACATCCTGGGCATCGTAGTGACCATAGAATGCGTTGCCGTTGCTATCGTCGCCGGGACCAGCATGATCGCGCCCAACTATGAAATGGGTGCAGCCATAGTTCTTGCGAATGATCGCGTGCCAGAGCGCTTCGCGCGGACCACCCATACGCATCGCCAGCGGCAACAGGCTCAGCGCCGTCGTTTGTTCAGGATAGTGGCTGAGCAAATTCTCGTAGCAACGCACACGGGTAAAGTGATCAATGTCTCCAGGCTTGGTCATACCGACCACCGGATGTATCAGGAGATTTGCCTCGACCTGGCGGGCCGCCCTGAACGTCAGTTCCTGGTGCGCCCGGTGCATGGGATTGCGCGTTTGAAAAGCCACAACCTTGCGCCAACCGAGTTTGCGGAACCTCGCACGCATTTCGGTCGGTGAATCGCGCAGGTGCTTGAAATCGTAATGCTCCGGCGGATCGACACCGATTAAGCTGCCTCCGATATACACCGGATAGGATTGGTGCATCAGATAACTCACCGCGGGATGTTTCTCGTCCTGTGTGCCATAAACTTTCTGAGCTTCGGCTGCCAGATCCGGTGTCCAGATATCGGATATCAACAAAGTTGCGCGGTGCACGCCTTCGAGATCACGCAAAACCACTGACGCACCAGTCTTAAGCTCACTTGCGAAGCCCTCACTGACATCCAGGGTAATCGGAATCGGCCACAGACTGCCGTCTGCCAAACGCATTTCATCGCATACGCGCTCGTAATCCGCTTTGCCGAGGAATCCTTCCAAAGGGGAAAACGCGCCATTTAGCAGTAACTCAATATCGCATAATTGCCGCGGCGTTAGATCCCAGGACGGATAGTCACGCGCGCGCTGACGTTCAGCATCAGCTTCGTCGCGTTCCAGATACAGATCCTTGAGCGATCCGCCATGGGGTTCGATGAGTTCCGGCATATTTCTTGGGTTCCAAGCTACGGCGATTGTCGTCGGGTCGGGCAGTCTATCGCCAGAACGACTGCTCTACAGCACGATTTGACCGAATTCGTCGATCAAAAGGGAATGTCGTCGTCGAAGTCTTTATTGTCTGACGGGGGTGGTCCGCTACTGCGGCCGCCGCCACCGCTACCCGATGACGCACCGCCACCACCGGCACCGCGGCTACCCAACATCTGCATCTCGCGCGCGATCACCTCTGTCGTGTACCGATCATTGCCGTCACGATCCTGCCATTTGTTCGTGCGTAGCGCGCCTTCGACATAGACCTGAGAACCCTTACGCAGATATTCTCCGGCGATTTCTGCCAGACGGCTAAAAAAAACAACCTTGTGCCACTCGGTTCGTTCTTTCTGTTCACCGCTTTCTTTGTCTTTCCACTGTTCACTCGTGGCCACGCTGATCCGCGTGACTGCCGATCCGTTCGGCGAGTAACGTGTTTCCGGATCGGCGCCGAGATTGCCGACCAGTATGACTTTGTTGATCCCCCGGGACATGGCTGCTCCTGTCGTTTATTGACCGCGACCCGTTGGCCGAGGCTTGGAAGGGCCCGTATTGTAGGCGCTGGCGGCAGAAAACTCACTCACCGTAACTTCGGCGCAATCTTGAAATATGGAAGCGCCGGCAAGATCGCCCGTACAGTAAGTGGTTCAATTTTTTACAGTTTTTATCATTCGAAATATTAGCAACAGGGCACGAAGCGGCCCAACTTACAGTGGGAACGGCTTTTCATTATCCGACGGCGCCTTGCGCATACTCAATAGTGAATGAAGTACTTGCCACGACGAGCACGCGTGTCTTTGATTTTTTGCCGCAACAGCGGGATCTCCAGCGTCGACATAAACTTGCCGCGCAACTCGTACAGCCAATCGATGAACCCGATTTCGAAGCGCACGGGTAAGTCCTCGACCTCGGAGCGAAGTTTGCCGAAGTCATACCCCATCGTCTCTACACACTCTGGACCGAGATAATCGAGATACTTCCTCAAGTAACGCCTGCGATACGGCGTACCGAATACCTCCTTCCAGCGATCCACCGCGGAAGTACTCACGGTCTTGTGCCGATTCGAGCCGAACATGTCGCCCAGGCCGACTACCGGAACACTTCCGAAATCCTCCAACATTGTGGCAACGAACTCGATGTCCAGATAATCACATATACGCTTCAGCTCAGCCTTCGGATCCGTGACCAGCCTTTCGTACTGGACGGCGATCGAACTCTCTCTGACCGAATTGTATCCGCGCGCCAGGTGTTTCGGTCCTTCGAAAACATCGATCCGATGACGAACATTCCCCATGCGCCCGCTGTGGAACGAGGAGACAATCGATGCGGCAACCGCAGGTGGGTTGCGAAAAAGAAAAATTAACTTGGCATCCGGGAAGATCCGACGGATGTCTTCAATGATCAAATAATAGCGTGGTGTTTTGTCCAGCACGTAACGCTCGCCGCCGGTGGCGAGTTGACTATAGAGCGAATTACCTAAAGAACGGATCGCTGCCTCATAACCGGAACGCCCGTCTGGCAGCTGCTCCAACAACGCCTCGGTAGCCACTTTCAAAGTGTTCGCGCTGTACGCGGCATAGGTATGTTCGCCACGCAATGCCATGATGTGGGGTAGCAGAAACCAATATTCGGACTGCGTCGTGATCTCAGGATGACAACCAAGCATGCGTTGCAGCAAGGTCGATCCCGAGCGCGGCAGGGAATATAAGAATACTGGCTCAGTCGTTTTACTCATCCATCAATGCTTTTTCGTTTCGTCCCAGTCAGGGCTGTGCTTAGACACCTTGCCGTTGCAGCGATCGATCCCGACCACGGGTTACAAATACCGCGACCGCAAACAACACGATTTCCATGACCGAGTTTACGCCAGCGAAGACCGCGATCACCAGTACTGGCTCTTGAAGAAACACATGCCCGAGCCACAAAGCCGCGACTCGTACGACTGCCGTTACGATATTCACGAATAGTCGTACGTGCTGTTTCTCGAACACTTCAAAGAGCACCTTCGACGGGCCCATTACAAACAACAGAAAAAACCAGGGTGACAGCACCTGCGCATAGACCCCGGCGGTTCTCCATTCCGCGCCAAATACAAACCCAAACAAAGGGCCTCCAAATGCCCCGAGTATGCCGAATGGAACGACCCCTAGCAGAAAAAGGACCGTAGAGACCTTGCGCATGCCGGGCAACAGCGATTCGTTGTTGCTAACCTGGGTCGCCGATTTTTTGAAATAAACATTCATTACAGCGCTGGCGAGAGCGATGATCGGTTGCTTGAGCAACCGTCCTGACAAACTGTAGAAACCGACTATCGCTGGCGCATAGAATGCGGACAACAGAAAAATGGCGGCCTGTTCGGACCCGACATTCAGAAGGCCGTTCCAGGTTGCGAATAAAGGAAACTGGCGATAACGTTTGGCCGTTGCTCGCAACAGTTCCGCATTGCGGGCGATTGGGCGTAGCCTTGGTGCTCGCGCCGCATCGCTGCGCAAATTGCCAAGCAGCATTAACAATCCAATCAGATTGCCCACGATCGTGCCGACGACCAGGCCACCCGCCCGCGAGACCATCATCATTCCAAGCGAGATCTTGGCTGCCGCTCCAACACCGGCATTGGATACGTGTGCCATGGAAATCAGGCCGAATCGTTTCTGCCGCATGGCCCAGAACCGTGCGATATTGCCACTGCCAATTAACAGTGCACCGACTATTACCATCGGCACCCACTGGGCGAATTCATCATTTCCCACGATGCCTGCGATCGACTCCCGAAATGGGATAGCGAGCGCGGCCAGGAGCAAACAGGTACAAATGAGGATGAGAAAAGACAGGCTGGCTGCGGCGACCGCATCCCTATTATCACTCGGCAGCATTATGGACCGCTCATAGCATAAGCACCCCACTCTGACGATTATCGCGACAGTCGCCGAATACAAAGCCAGTATCGCAAACTGTTCGGGAGTATAAAGACGTGTGATCACCGGAGCTGCCGCGACAGCTATCACCTGACCGGCAACGTTGCCGCTCATCACCGTCGCGACGTTTCTCGAGAACTCTGAACGCTTCAGGAAACCGCGCATGTGCATCAATTCCGATACATCAGCGTTTCGCGCTGTTCCCGCACGCCATACTAGCGACGTCGCGCCCTATTCAGCTCCAACTGGAACGAAGTTGAAAACGGTCGGGCTGGTGGACACGGATTGGTTCTGCCTCCACCGCTTGAGACGGCTCTGCGAACCATGTGGCGAAACCAGATAGATAGGTCGATGCTCGAACTATCATCACTCATCATTCTCTGTCCCATTTCGTTTTGTTAACTTTTCGTTCGCAGCCCTGGGCCGGCACCAAGAATAACACGCTCACATTGACCCGTGGCGACAGCCGACACAGACTGCTATTGGCATCTGGAGGGAGCTTTCTTGATCGCGGTAATGACTTTCTCACCCAGAAGTTCGGGCTCAACCACGGCGCTAAGCACTTAAGTGAAATTGAATATCCGGGACGGTGATTTCAATGTAACATAGTGACGCGCCTTTTCTTTTGATGAATTTACCCGTAGAACCTAAACTAGGAGGGTTGCCACGGCTGCTCGCCAGGGGTGGTGTACCGACAACGCCTCAGGGCTCGCATCGAAACCAATCGATCATTCTCATGAAGACCATCCTGTTCGTACTGCTGTTGTTCGCCTTCATCCAGGAAGTCGTGTACCCGATCCAGCTCAGTGGTTTGGTTGGTCTTACTGTCCAGAATATTGTCGTTTATTCGTCAGTGCTCGTTTTGTTGATTACCGAGGTTGCCACCGGACGAATTTTCGGGCGCAAGATTTTCGGCCTCTTCGGTCTGAGCCTGATACTAATCGGCGTCACAATCAATTTCGCGTACCACCGGATGCTTGGCGAAGTGGCGATGGCAATCCCCCTACTGGAACATGCGCGCTACGCCAAGTCCATGGCGTTCGATCCCGTTGTGCTGTACATCCTGCCTTTTCTCCTAATAGATTACAAAGCACAAGGCAGAAGATACCTGATCATACTTACGAGTGTCATCGGCTTGCTCAACGTTATCTCGCTGCTGAGCAACTTCCTGGGGTTCCAATTATTCGACATGCACGAACACTATTTGGATAGAGACAGACTCGCCGGGATCACGGGCAACCCGAACAAGACCGCCTATATGCTCTGTATGCTCATGCCCATCCAGTACTACTTCTTCAAAACACCGGAACTCGGGCTCGCACGCTGGCTACTGTTGGTCTTGATCGCGCTGGAGATTGTGTTCGTGTTGCTGTCTGGTTCCCGCGGCGGCCTGATTACCCTAGTGCTTGCGCTCGGTGTCGCGTTCATTGTCTATCGGGACTACCGCATGATGGTGCTGGCGGCCTTCTCGATCCCGATCGCCATGATTTTCCTTTTTCAACAGAGCCTGTATTTCCAGGAGACGTTGGAGCGGGTTGGTGTACTTCTGTCGGGGGACCTGGACGCGGCCTCCGCCAACAGATTCGAGATATGGACCGCTCTACTCAAAGATTTCATGGACACGCCGATGGCGACGATCTTCGGAACCGGTTTCGGATCGGCTATCAATCTCGGTGTGGGCGCGCGGGCACACAGCCTATACATCCAGATCCTCGTCGAATTCGGTATCCCGGGGCTGCTGGTTTGGCTCGGCCTGATATGGTCATTCATCTCCAAGGCTCGCCGAATCGTCACGCCAGGTGACGATCATTTCCGCGCGATGGCGCTGACCAGTGTGCTGGTAATACTGTTTGCCTGGGCCTTTACGACCCTGATCGGCGTGCTCGATCTCGTGGGAGTTAGCATGGGTGTAATATTCGCGTATTTCATGCAGCTCGCCCAGGCGGCAGCGGCACCAGCCGATCCAAGGCTTCGTCGAACCAACATCGCACACAAGGGCCCAAGCCAAATGAGAAAACAACGTACCTGACATATCCGTAAGCTCCCGTAGATCGCTCGAACTGCTTAACGCTGCAATCCTAAAGGGCCCAGTTATGAAAATTGTTTTCATATACGAGCATTTTACGCCACCATTCGATGAGGGAATCAAGAACTTCGCTTATAGGGTGCATCGCGAACTATCACGTTCCCACATGGTCCGGGTCATGCGTTATCTACGCCACATGCCCCATTTCTTGAACGCTTTACTGATGGTGCCGCGCATCGTCGTACAATCGATGTGGTTTCGTGCCGAAAAGATCATCTTCATCCCACAAGCTGCATTGACCTTTTCGTCGCTGGTCAAAATCTCGATGCTGCAGTCGTTATTCCCGGGCAAAGTCACTGTTGTTGGCGTGCAGAAAAGGATTCTGGCTCCGTGGCAAGAGAAGATCGTGGCACGCGTGAAGCTGCGCGACATCCTGGTGCTATCGTCCGCGATGGCCAAGTCGCTACAGGACCTCGGCATAGACAGCACTATCCTGAACCTGGGTGTCGATCTGGGTCAATACAAGCCTGTATCGAACAAGCAAGCATTGCGCGAGAAGTACGCCATCCCGGCAGACCAATTGGTCGTCTTGCATGTTGGGCACATCAAGAGATCGAGAAACATTGCCTGGTTGGCCGAAGTCCAGCGAGCACTGCCCGGTACGCAAGTCGTACTCGTCGGCAGCACAACCACCGGTAGAGATATCGATCTAGGCGCACAACTGGAACAAGCTGGCGTTATTGTCCTGCGTGAGTACCTCCAGGATATCCATGAACTCTATCAACTTGCTGACGTGTACTGCTTCACGGTGATGAGCGATGCGGGAGCAATGGAAACGCCTTTATCGATCCTGGAGAGCATGGCGACCAACCTGCCGGTAGTCACCACCCGCTTCGGTCGCTTGCCGGAACAATTCTCCCAAGATGAATATTATCGCTACGTAAATAGTGCCGACGAAATGATCGCCGTTTTGAGAACCGGCTTCGGCGACGAGTGCAACAATCGACAGAAGATGAACGAGTATTCGTGGGCAGCGACTGCGCAGCGATTGATGGCGGCCTGACATCATGATTATGATCTATCTCTCCGGTATCGACGGGTGCGGAAAGACTACACAGGCTGGCCTGCTGGTCGATCGTATGAACAAAAGCGGATTATCGGCGGAGTATCGCTGGTTACGATGGGAGCCGTCGATATTGCCAGTCATTAATCGCCTGAAGAAAATGACCGGAAAACCACGGGGTAACGGCGTCGCTTATGGACAGAATGTCGGTACCGAAAACGCGCACCACAGTAGATGGTCCGGGCTCAAGCGGAAGATCTTCTCTTATTCACTGTGCCGGCGCGCCTGGCTTTCGTATGCGTCTGGAGACTATTTCCGGAGCTATCGCGATGCCAGCCAGCAGTGGAGCAGTGATTACATAATCCTCGATCGCTATCTGCTCGACTTCGTAATCGATCAGTCACTGAACCTGTCGATCCCCCCGAACGAGTTTCAGGAACTGCTGGGCACAACGGCCCTGGCGAAAACGAAAACCCCGGATATGTCCATATTCATTGACCTGCCAGCCGAAGTTGGTTACAAACGCAAGCTCGACGGGACACCGCTTCGGTATCTGCAGGAACGCGAGCAACTCTACAGAGACATTGTGGTCGACGGCCCGATTCTACATGTCGATGGAACGCTCACCCCAGCGGACGTCCATGAGCAGATCGCCAAATGGGTTTACGGCAACATAGGGTGCGACTATGAGCAATAAGAAAAAACGCAGAGTCGTCCTGCTCGGTTTCGACGGCATGGATTACGACCTGACGAGGCAGATGATAAACAGGTCGATTTTGCCTAATCTCAGTCAACTCGCCGAGAACGGTGCTTTCGCGCCGCTGCTCTCGGTATTCCCGCCAGATTCCATCCCCTCGTGGATTACGACATACACCGGCCTGGACCCGTCGGAACACGGAATCCTGGAACACGTTAACTATTTACTAGGTGATGAGAAAGACACAAAGATCGATACTTCGATTTTTCACAAGAAAACATTCTGGGACAAGATCGGCAGCGAGACAGACTCCAGGGTCTGTGTCATTAACCCGTTCATGGCCTACCCCGTCTGGCCGGTTAACGGTGTGATGGTAAGTGGTCCGGTGTTCATTGAAGGCGACATTCAAAGTTCCAACCCGCGGCTCGTGAATGTTGCGGATATTCCAGCAAGCATAGGAGGCATTACCAAATTCCCGAACAAATCGAATATCAAGCCGTTTCTGGAATGGACCATAAATGACACCTTGGAACAAGCGGACTTCGGACTTGCACAGCTACGCAACAATAACTTCGATCTTTTCTTTCAAACCTTTCTTACCACCGATCGCATCCAGCATCACCTGTGGCGTTACTGTGACCCGGCCGATCCGACTTACCCGGGCAGCAACGAAGTTGAAGACGGGATTGATCGGTTCTTCGGAATAATCGACGATATCATCGGTCAGTACATGGCCGAACTCGGGCCCGAAGATGTCCTGCTCATCATGAGCGATCATGGGCATGGCATGCGCTGCACCGATTGCTTTAACATCAATGAATTCCTGCGCCGCAAAGGATATCTGGCCAGCGCTTCCGGCGAACGACAGCTTAACAAGAGGATCCTTCTGGAAAAAATGAAGAATAGGACCCTGAAGTTCCTGCACGATCATGACATGGAGGAATATATCTCCAAGATCGCACGTTTTGTGCCTAACGCGAAGGAACTAAAAAAGGGTAGCCACATCGCAAACTATGCGGACAGCAAGGCCTATGCCTCAGATTTTGCTGGCACCAATCCCTTTGGTGGCATCTGTATTAACGCCGATAAGGTGGACGAATACGAGTGTTTCCGCTCGAATCTCATGGCAGAACTCAGTGAGCTGGAGTATGAGGGTCAGCCAATATTCAAATGGCTCAAATCACGCGAAGCGCTCTATAACGGCACGCACATCGACCGCTATCCGGACATACTGTTCGAGATGATCCCGCAGCTGGGTTCTGGCATGTCGATGCACACCGATCTTTTCTCAGTGAACCCAACACACAAGAAGATCAGTGGTGGTCACAAAAAGAATGGCATTTTTTTCGTCAACGGGAATGCCGATTCAGACGTCGACGAAAACGAATGCCGGATTACCAACATGTATGCAACTATCCTGTCACTTTTCGACGTGTCTCCCGGCACGCGAGGCCGGGGGAAGAGCTTCCTGACTCGAGACCTGCGCGAGACATCAATCCAGGTTGAGAATCTGTAGCCCTAGGCGCCCCGGATCAATTTCGAGTATTGCTCGGCCATGGTCGTCGCAGAAAAGCGTTCTTCGACGATTCTCCTGCCCGTGCGACCGAAGTGTCTCCTGAGATCAGAGTCCATTAGCGACACCAGAGTGTTCTTCAGCTCACCTACATCACCCGGTGGATAAACAAAGCCATTCACACCGTTACTGACCATCTCGGTAGCACCGCTCAAATCTGATAACACGGCGGGCAGTTCCATGGCCATCGCCTCGAGCGCTGCGTTCGAAAACGTCTCGACTGATCGCGAAGTCAGGGCGAAGACATCCATGGCACTCAGGGCGGGACGCACGTCATCCAGTTGTCCCGCAAAAACTACATGATCAGCGACGCCGCGTCGTTGCACGAGGTCCCGAATGCGCTGCTGCTCGGGGCCGCTTCCGACCAGCAGCAACTTTGCGTCGAAGCCGGATTGCCTCAACTCGCAGACGGCCTCGATGAGGTCGCCATGGGCTTTCTCGGGGCGGAACTGCGCCACCATGCCGATTACAACAGCTGGCTCATCGAATCCATACCGCTGTCGTACCGCTTTCCGATCCATCGCCGCTGCCCCGGCCCTGAACCACGCGGTATCGACACCGTTATGGATCACATGCAGCTTGTCCCCTTTGAGCCCGTAGCGTTCTTCCCATAGGGCCTGCTGTTGATGACTTCCGAATACGAATCCATCGAGTCTGCTGATTATCGGAGCATAGATCCGCATCTTGGCCCGCTCATACGCGTTGCGAAACTCTGTGATGTTGGATGAGCCGATGACTCGGACCTTGCGCCCCAGCCCACGCGTCGCCAGATAGAGGTAGAGCAGTGGATACAGATTTACCGACCAGACAACGTCGATATCCTCGTCTTTGATGTAACGCCGGATCTGTCTCAGCAGCCGCAGATCCAGCTTGCCTTTACGGTTGCCCGCCAACAGCGGTATCCGGGGATTTATCGCATTGGCGAGCGTCGGCGTCGCGTTCAGGAACCCTAGGTGCACCGACCCTCGCTGTTCCGCCAAGAGATTTGCGGCTCTTATTGTTTTCTGTTCGGACCCGCCTATACCCAGGCTATCAAGCAGGAACAGACAACTCGTTGCCATCTCGTATTACCGCGCCGGACGCGGAGACCAGAGCTCCTTCGTGGGTTGGCAACGAAAGCCTGGCCCATACCTCAAGGCGCTATCCTCTGCCGGGCGAACGCCAGGCCGACAGCCGAAACCGGGGGTATCCGAACGCCGAATCTATTCTTGCCCAGCGGACCGATGCTTACGTGCTCGTATCGGATCCCTTCGTCCCCCCCGGCGTAGTTGTGAGCAAGATAGGAATCGCCGGTCACTATCGCGCCACTTTCAAAACTATAGACACGATCGCCGGCGATCCCGATCTCCACGACCCGTTCATGCTTCATGTCCTTGTTCAGCAGCAATGCATAGACATGCTGCTCGGTGCAGTCAATGGTCGCTATGCCGGTCACGGCGGGCATTGCCCCCGAGCTGTAACTCTCGCGCCTGACCACGATCTTACCGAATTCGACACGACCACTGATAATGCCATCGCCCGCAAGCCTGCGTGCCATCACGCGAATCTTCCTGGCGTCTCTATCAGTGTGAAATCTTACTGTAGCGGTCTGCCAGCCTGTCGTCCCGGTAATATAGAGCTTGCTTTCCTGGTGAAAAGTGTGTTTCCAGCCTCGGGCATCGGATACGGCGATCCCGACTTTTCCGCCTTGCAGGTCGTGCGCCCTGATCTGCGCAGAGATCAGGTAGCTCGTGTCAGGCTCGACCTCGATCGCTCGGAAAGCATGGTAATAGTTAATATCTTTGTTCTTGTTGAACTCGACGTGCAATACATCGTTCTCCACGTATTGTTGCCCTTCCAGGAACCATCTGGTCTTCCATTTCCCAGCCTGGACCGTGTCGTCCGCTGCCGGCCTCGTACTCCTCCGCTTCGAGCGGGGCATGATCCCGATCGAACCGCTAAACTCCAGCTCATCGGTGTCGATACGGGACCGAACTACCAAGTCGCCGAGAAACTGCCGATAGAGTTCGTAGATATAGTAGATACCTTGTTTTCTTATCCTGTCGTTCTCACCCAAACCACCATAGACCATACCCCAGTGTTCATTGGCGAATAACCATTGATTCGCGAACAGCACCTTGTGTTCTGGTTTCAAGAATACGCGCAGCATGTCCGCGATGTGGATCGCATTGAACAGCGTGTGCCGATATGGATATGGCTTATCCAGAGTGTAATTTCCATTGAATTCAGTTATCGCCAGGCCGATATCGCGACCGGTCGCCTTGCTATCGATCGCAGCCACATAAGCAGTTAACATTTGTTCGAGATCGGCACTGGACGCGAGAGCGGCAGCAGCAACTTTATGGGGTGGAATCTTGTCTGCCGCCTGCCTGGGCAAGTCCGGCAGATAGGGATGAACGATAACATAGTCGATCAGGTGCCCGATTCTGTCCAGGATTGTACGCGCCCATCCATCCTCGATGCTTCTTGTTTCCTCAAATACTGCGCCGAGCATAATCGATGGATCAACCGCTTTCATCGCACTGTGATAGTTCTCGTAATGCCTGATGTACTCCTCGACCGGCATACTCCTGTTATAAGTTTCGTTCCCGAGCTCGAACCATTTGACCGACCAAGGTTCAGCACGCCCGTCCTCGCGTCTGAGACGAACCCATCGGTTGTCAACGTCGCTGGCGTCAGAATTGAGTATTCCGTTCAGATATAAGACAAGATTCACCGCCGATGCTGGATTGGCATCGACCGGCAACGTCATGACCGGTGTGGCCCCCACCTGCTCACAGAACTCGAGAAACTCCGCCAGCCCAAATAACTGCCCGGGACGGTCTTCGATCGGGCCGACCATTTGCTCCCAACGTACGTGGCGCGCCTGATTGCCACCCGGCCATCGAAGGACCTTGATACCGGCATCCTTCGCCAGGTCGACAAAAACCTCCGATGCGACGTTTCGCTCCGGATCCCAGACACCAGCACCTCTGTTGCCATATCGTCCATTCTTGTCCTTGACTTGGAACGCCTTGAGATTGGACCCGAGCACACTGCTGTTGACCTCACCAACAGCGGAAATCGGATCTATCTCGAAACGGCTCAATTGCTCTGACAGTGCGGACATCGGGTGCAACAGCAAGCTAAGCAGACAAACACACAATTGTGCCTGCCCGATAAATTCGTACTTTTCGGACCGGGCAGTCAAGCGGTTTTCCGAAACACGATCACGCGATTTCGCCAAGCCCCGTACAAACCGGGGAGGAAGGGCATCATCTTCGACATGCGGTACAGGATCTTACCGCGACGGCTGTATTTGAGAAACAGATGCTCACAACACCTGATGTCGTCGAAATACTCTTCTATGTGAGCGACGATCTGTTTCCTCGTCAGGTAATTGGTGTTCCGGGTCAGATACTCGTAATTGTATTTGGCCACTTCGCTGAAACCTAATCCTCGTTGTTCAAGCGTTCTGACACCTAACAGCGCCCAAAGGTACATCCACCAGCGTTTCTGGACAATCGTAGCCAATGGCACAAAAACATGCGGCTCGATCGGCATGTATCGAGACGGGAAGATATGCATGCTCCAGCCGTTCGGCTTCAATACGCGTTGGATTTCCGCCAGAATTCCCGGATAGTCATGCACATGCTCGAGTACCTGGTCACTGACAACGACGTCGAAATAATCGTCGTCGAACGGCAACCGGTAGTAATCCGGATCGATCACGCGGATAAACCCAGCGGCCTCCAGTCGGCCAGCATGTTCGCCCTGCTTGAATACGAAATCGCATCCATAGGCATCGTAACCGCTGTTCCGATATTCCATGACGACGCCGCCGTTCCCGCAGCCGAGATCGAGGATGGGCACACTCTTGTCCGGCAGCGCTCCGAGTTCCAACAGGATACTCTCCTGCAATTCGACTCTTACTTTCTGGTCCATGATCTATTCAGATACGCTCTCGCCGACGCAATTGCCGCTCGCGAGCATACCGTTTAAGGGCATTATTCGTCAGGACAATCTTGAGAATCGTCCACCTTATCTGGCCCAGCATACGTCGCACATAGATTAACGTGCCGACTGTGAACGGCTTGTGGAGATAGGACATACGCCAGATGCTCTTAAAGCCATAATTGTACTTCTTGTCATCGAAGAGATTTCGAATGTAGGCGCGGCGTGACGCATTGGTCAGGTACGATGAGTGGTATCTGGGATTCGCGTCGGTAAAGATCTTGCTTGCCACGGCCACCACGCAAGAACACCCCGCCAGCTTCGCCCGGCGGGTGAATTCCAAATCTGCCCAGTTATGCGGATACCCCCTGGCATCCAGCAAGCCTATCTGCTCGAATATCCCGGTCGGTATCAACAATGACGCGCCGGTCAAAGCGTCACATTCGAGATTCGATGAAAACGTCCGCTCTAGCACATGCTGACCTGCATAGGTGTTGACCAACTCGTGCAAACGGCCTTCAACCATGAACCCTGCGGAAATAATCTCTAAGTTGCTGTTATTAGTTTCTCTCAGTTTTATCGAGCTGACCAGGGCATCGGGCCTGGTTTCGGCGACGCGCCAGAGTTCTGAGAGAAACCGCGGATCCAGCTTGAGATCGTCATTTAGCAACAGTACGTAGTCGTATCGCTCATCGAGCGCGAATCGAACGCCCCGGTTGATCGCACCAGTCCACCAAAGTTCGCCATCACCCTGCAGCACAACAGTATCGGGAAAGTGTTCGTTAATCGCCTGCCGGGTTCCGTCGGTGGAACCATCATCGACAATCACGATCTGAACGTCACAGCCAGCGCTATCAATTCCGACGAGCTGGCGCAGGCACGCCAGAGTGTGTTCTTTCCTATTGTGAACTGGAATGATTACCGCGAGTCTCGCCATTAACTTCACTCAGAAAGTAGCGTAAGCCAGGGCGGCGTCAGCTCTCGAAGATTTGTATGCGCGGCCCGCGCCACCGCACGCCCAACTAACCTGATGCGCGGCACCTCCCGACGCCCGGATTGCGTTGGCGCCTGCACGAACATAATACCGATTGTGGCCCACCGCGCGCGAACAAGTATTTCATCGCCACGTAGATTGGCCGTATGAGATCGCCCGCGTCAACCACTGTCCTACACCAATCGACAAGCCGAGCCCAGTCGCCGAAGATCAGACCGGTTCAGTCACCGCGAGTCTGCACCGGGTTTCTCAACATTCAGGGAGCGGCTGTGAAATCGACATCTGCGCCCACGTCTATCGCGGGGATGAAACCCACGCCGTCCGCAGGCACAAACGTAAGGTCCTCATCGACAGCGGCGTCGTCGGCATCACAGGTAAATGCTGCCGTGTAGGTCTGGTCGGCTGCCAGGAATCCAACGGTGTAGTGCCACGTCGCGCCACCATCGTCGGTCTCGACATTCGCGCTGGTCAGCGGATCGCCGTCATCACCATCCATATCATCGGGTGTTACATCGCCTTCATAGACATACACCACCGGGATGCAGTCGGCCGCCGTTGCGAGCGTGGTATCGACCGAGCCGGTGAGCGAAGTCGAGGTGACATTGTCGACCATACGCAGCGTTGGCCGCACCCGGTAGTCGGGATCCAGACCTGGCGGTGCACCTATCGATTTGCGCAAGTCGAAATCAATTGTGAAATCGGCGCTGCCACCCGCGGGTACATCGAAACCTCTATTGAGTTGCAATCCGGATTCGTCCCCGCTAGGGACGTACAGGTTATGCACTATCCCATCGTCGAGAACAATGTAGGAACCCTCTGTTACACAATCTGCTCCCAGCGGGTCGGCATCTTGTACCGTCGGCAGATCGCGCCCGGCGATGACCCCTAAGCGTATCCAGTTGTAGTGGCCGGCCAGCAATTCTTCGTCAATGAGCAAGGGCGCGCTATTGATGCCCTGCTGCGCCAGCAGGTCAATGGCCACCGGGTCCATGAATTCGACCAGGTGATTTTCCACACTGCCATCTGAATGCTTGAATTCAGCACTGTCAAATACCAGACACACCTTATGCGCCGCATCAACCGGAGCATCCGTTATGTTGATATTGACCAGACCCGTAGAGAGTTGGAACACGTCGCCAGAACCGCCGCCGCCACAACCTGAAACAGCGAGAGCAGTTATTAACACCGGAGCAAGGATTCTAATACGCATCGAAATACCGCCAGATATCGAGATAATGATTTCGCACTATGCCCGATTCACTAGTCCGGTATGCGCTGACTTAACCTAAGAAGGACAACTGCGTCACACTTTTTGAAACGCACTAACGCCCATCCACAGTAAGGCGGCGAAGGCACAGACCAGCGCGACGGCAGACCCACCGGCGGCGCCCAGAATTGCGCCACCAGCCACACCACCGACAAAGGCGCCCAGGAACTGGCTGGTCGCATAGACCCCAAAGGCCCCACCGCGTACCTCTTGTTCGGCAAGTTGGCTGACACGGGCCGGCAGCCTCGCCTCGAGAAAATTGAATCCGGCAAAAAAGATCGCCATCGCCACGATGACGCCACCCTGATCGCTCACACCCAAAAGGCCAAACTGAGCCAAAGCCAACAGTCCGATCGCCAAACCGAACACCAGACCGGGCCGACCCAGACGCTCCACCGCAAGAATCAGTGGTACGGTGCCGGCGAGTGACATCAGCAGGGCAAGCAAATACACCCGGCTATGGGCGCCGGTTTCAATACCCAGTGTGTCGCGCAACAAATAGGGCACAGACACGAAAGTTGCGGTCAAAATAGCGTGCAGCAAGAACACACCGAGGTGTAGAGAAAACAGATTACCGTTGAGCAACCCGTCGCGCAGACGCACGCCGGCCACCCGTGCCGGTGGCGACCAACTACCTGGGCCAAAAACAATCGCAAGTGCGGCAACGAAGGCGAGTATCGCTCCAAGCCAAAAAAGCCCGGACACACCAACTGTCTTTGACAGTGTCGGCCCCAGTGCCAAGGCAAGCAGGAACGCCATGCCGACAGAAACACCAATGATCGCCATGACACGTGTGCGAACCTCGTCGCGTGTCAGATCGGATACCAGCGCGGTGACAGCCGCCGAGATCGCACCGGCGCCCTGCAGGATGCGGCCGATAATAATGCCGGTGATCGAATCGCTGAGTGCCGCGACGACACTGCCGGCGGCAAATATGAATAGACCCAGCACAATGACGGTCTTGCGTCCTATACGATCGGACAGCAACCCGGCGGGAACCTGGAACAGCGCCTGGGTAATGCCATAAGCCCCGACTGTAAGACCGGCCAGCATGGGCGTTGCACCGGGCAGGTCACCTGCATACAGCGCGAGCACCGGCAAAAGCACAAACAAGCCAAACAGCCGGAGCGCCAGAACCAGCGCAAGTGTCGCCACCGCGCGTCGCTCGGATCCTGTCATCGCCACGGCGTGCCGGGCATTTAGGCTGGCATTCATTAGTATCGTTGGAGGTCACTAGCGCCGCAGCGCAGGGGCGGCGTATATTAGCAGGTTGTTTCGCTGACAGCCCGCCAGAATGCAATTCATACAAGTCCGCGGTGCACGGACCCACAATCTACAAAATGTCGATCTCGACCTGCCGCGGGACAAGCTAATCGTAATAACCGGCTTGTCCGGATCGGGCAAGTCTTCACTTGCCTTCGACACTATTTACGCTGAAGGACAGCGTCGGTATGTCGAATCGTTGTCCGCCTATGCCCGGCAATTCCTGTCGATGATGGAAAAACCCGATGTCGATCACATAGAAGGTTTGTCACCGGCGATCTCCATAGAACAGAAATCCACGTCGCACAATCCACGGTCAACTGTCGGGACCGTCACGGAAATATATGACTACCTGCGTCTGCTTTTTGCACGTGCCGGTATCCCACGCTGTCCCGATCACGATCTTGACCTAGCTGCACAAACCATTAGCCAAATGGTCGATCAGGTGCTCAGCCTCGAAGAAGGCTCGCGACTGATGCTGCTGGCCCCGGTCGTACAATCACGTAAGGGCGAGCACAGCAAGCTCATCCAGCAATTGCGCACCGATGGCTACATCCGTGCATTGATCGATGGCGAAATCATCGAACTTGACGACGTTCCCAAACTCGATGCCCGCAAGCGTCACAACATCGACGTCATCGTTGACCGTTTCAAAGTACGAGTAGATCTTAAGCAGCGGCTGGCTGAGTCTTTTGAGACGGTGCTACGACTTGCCGATGGAGTCGCAAAAATCGGCTGGATGGATGACCTGAAACGAGCTCCACTGGTGTTTTCCGATCGTTTCGCTTGCAATCAATGCGGCTACAGTCTGCAGGAACTGGAACCACGGCTTTTCTCCTTTAACAATCCGGCCGGTGCCTGTGGCACCTGTGACGGCCTCGGCGTCGAGCAGTTCTTCGATCCAGATCGCGTCGTTACCAACGCTCACCTTGGGCTCGCCAGCGGCGCGATCCGCGGCTGGGACCGGCGTAACCCGTATTACTTCCAACTCATCCAGGGACTGGCGAAGCACTACAAGTTCGATATTGAAAAACCGTTCGAGAAACTGCCGGCGCGTATCCGTGACGTCGTGCTATATGGCAGCGAAGGCAAGCGAATCCAGTTTAGTTACCCGGATGGTGGCGGCGGCCTGTCGTCACGCAAGCACGCCTTCGAGGGTATTTTGCCGAACATGGATCGGCGTTATCACGAAACCGAGTCCTCGACCGTGCGGGAAGAACTTGCGAAGTATCTCAACCAGCAACCGTGCCCGGACTGTGGCGGAACGCGTCTCAATGCCGCCGCCCGTAACGTTTTCGTCGCCGACATAGCGCTACCGGATATTACTTCCATGTCCGTGGGCAAAGCGAAGGTATTTTTTGAACAATTGGATCTGCCCGGATGGCGCGGCGAGATCGCCGATCGGATCGTGCGCGAGATCGGCGATCGCGTACGGTTCTTATCCAATGTCGGGCTGGATTACCTGTCACTGGACCGCAGTGCCGATACGTTATCCGGCGGCGAAGCCCAACGCATCAGGCTCGCCAGCCAGATCGGCTCTGGCCTGGTCGGGGTGATGTATATCCTCGATGAACCCTCGATCGGGCTGCATCAACGGGATAATCAGCGTCTGCTGGCGACACTGACGCACTTACGCGATCTCGGTAATACCGTGATCGTTGTCGAACACGACCAGGAAGCCATCATGGCGGCCGACCACGTTGTCGACATGGGGCCCGGTGCGGGTGCCCACGGTGGACAGGTGGTCGCACAGGGCACGCCAAACCAGGTTGTGAAAAATACCGCATCGCTTACCGGGCAGTACTTGTCCGGGCGCCGCGAGATACCCGTGCCGAAAGAACGCGTCGCCGTCAACCCGGAACGCATGCTGCACATTCACGGTGCACGCGGTAATAATCTCAAAGATATCGATGTCGATATCCCGTTAGGCGTATTTACCTGCGTGACCGGCGTGTCCGGCTCCGGCAAATCCACACTGATCAACGATACGCTGTACAAGTGGGTGGCGCGGGAGTTGAACGGTGCTGCCACCGATCCCAAGGACTGCGATGGTATCGACGGGCTGGATCACATTGACCGCGTGGTCGATATCAGCCAGCGACCTATCGGCCGCACACCACGATCGAACCCGGCGACCTACACCGGTTTGTTCACACCCATCCGTGAACTGTTCGCCGGTACGCAGGAGTCTCGTGCCCGTGGCTACAAGCCAGGACGGTTCAGTTTCAACGTGCGCGGCGGGCGCTGCGAAGCCTGCCAGGGCGACGGTGTTATCAAGGTCGAGATGCATTTCCTGCCCGACATCTATGTCGCTTGTGACGTGTGCAAGGGCAAACGCTATAACCGCGAGACTCTGGAAGTACGCTACAAAGGACTTAACATCCATGAAGTACTCTCGTTGAGCGTGGAAG
This sequence comes from Gammaproteobacteria bacterium, assembly GCA_029862165.1. GTDB lineage: Bacteria > Pseudomonadota > Gammaproteobacteria > Steroidobacterales > JABDKV01 > JABDJB01. Next base: position 170,597 of record JAOTXU010000002.1, on the reverse strand, counting down.
ACGCCCTGGAATTGTTCGCCCCGGTTCCGGTTATCGCGCGCAAGCTGCAAACTATGATGGACGTGGGGCTGTCCTACATCCAGCTGGGCCAGAACGCGACCACACTCTCAGGCGGAGAGGCACAGCGCGTAAAATTGTCCAAGGAATTGTCAAAACGCGCCACTGGCCGCACACTTTATATGCTGGATGAGCCTACGACCGGTCTGCACTTCCACGACATCGAGCAACTACTCGCCGTACTGCATCGCTTGCGCGATCAGGGCAACACCATAATCGTGATCGAGCACAACCTCGACGTGATCAAGACAGCGGACTGGATTATTGATCTTGGACCGGAAGGTGGGGACGGTGGTGGTGAAATTATCTATTCCGGTACACCGCTTTGTATCGATACTGCCAAGACATCACACACCGCGCGCTATCTCGCTCACGTGCTTTCGCTCAAAGGCGCCAGCGCCGCAAAATCCCGTTAGTCTGCGGCAAATCGAGCATCTACTTGAAACTGGCTGGGCTACACTTTTCTTCGCGGTGTTTTGTCCGATTGGCAACACAGATATCGCGCACACGCAACCGCTTGCGTCAAAAAGCACGCGAATGAGTTACCATCTGCCTGTTTCTCGTTGCCGAGATTCTCATCGATGAATATCCTTTCAATAAACAAATTCTATTACCGAAAAGGCGGCAGTGAGACAGTTTTTTTTGGCGAGAAAGAACTGTTGGAACGCAACGGGCACAGAGTAATCCCGTTCTCTATGCATGACCCGCGAAACGAGGAGTCCGATTACGCGCGATATTTCGTTCGTGGCGTCGACTATGAAACAACCCGCGTTTGGGATAAGTTGTCGGCAGCAGGCAAGATTGTCTTCTCTTTTGAGGCCCGGCGGAATATCAGTAAGTTACTCGGCGACCACAAAGTCGATATTGCCCACTTTCATATTTTCCAGCACCAGATTTCGCCCTCGGTATTCGAACCCTTGCGAAAACGTGGAATACCAATCGTACTGACGCTTCATGATCTCAAGCCTGTTTGCCCGACCTATCTCATGTACACACGCGGTGAAGTATGTGAGAAGTGCATGGGCGGAAAATTTTATCATTGCATGCTTCGAAAATGCACGATGGGATCGACCGCCAAAAGTCTTGTTAATGTTGTGGAGATGTATTTCCACTACGCCATGCGTTACTACCAAAATGTCGACAGGTATGTAGCGGTTAGCCGGTTCTACAGAGACAAAATGATTGAAGCAGGATTCCCGGGTGAACAGATCGAATACATACCAAATTTTATCGATAGTGAATTGTTCCAGTACTCAGAGGTGAATCGGGGCTATGCGCTCTACTTTGGACGACTCTCAGAGGAAAAAGGCTTGATCACTTTGCTGGAAGCCGCAGAGCAGTGCCCTGAAGTTCCTATCGTTATTGCGGGCGCCGGACCGGATGAGGACAAACTCAAACAACATGCGGCTGAGAAAAAGCTAGCTAACGTCGAATTTGTTGGATTCCAGACTGGCGATAAATTGAGGGCATTACTGGCAGAGTGCAGTTTTACTGTGCTGCCGTCAGTTTGGTACGAAAACTGCCCGATGTCGGTGCTCGAATCACTGGCAGTCGGCAAGCCGGTCGCCGCCGCCCGGTCCGGCGGTATACCTGAACTGGTCGAGGATGGCGTGGACGGTTTCTGCTTCAAGCCGCGTGATGCAGGGCAATTGGCCCAGATAATGACGGAATTATTCAACAACAATGAGCTACGCGAAAAGATGGGTCCCTCTGCCAGGGCCAAGATCGAGCGCCGTTTTAGCCCCAAGATTCACACCGAGCGATTGCAATCCGTCTATGACGACCTGCTAAACCGAACATAAAATTATTCTTCAGGAGATGTGCATTATGAAGAATTCATTTCATCACTATGAGTCATTTGTGAAGCTCAGGTGAAAATATTTGTAACGGGCACTCGCGGCGTACCAGAGATTCCAGGTGGAGTTGAGCGACATTGCGAACAGCTATATCCGATTATCGTCAAGAACGGACATGAGGTTTTCATCAGTAGACGGACGCCTTACGTTGATCGCAAAGAAGATGAATGGAAGGGCATAAAGTTGATCGATGTATATGCCCCTACATCAAAGGCACTTGAAGCGATTGTGCATACATTCCTTTCAGTCATTAAAGCCCGATTACTAAACGTTGACATTGTACATATACACGCTGTTGGACCCGCGCTGCTGGTGCCACTTGCACGTATGTTGAGCCTTAAGGTTGTATTTACAAATCACGGCCCGGATTACGATCGTCAAAAGTGGGGCTGGTTGCCATCACAGATTCTGAGACTCGGCGAATATTTTGGGGGGAAGTTTTCTGACAAAAATATTGTTATTTCCGAAGTCATACGACAGATCATTTTAACTCGCTGCAAACGTGACAGTGAGATAATCTACAACGGGGTGGAAATCAAGAATCCCAGTGTCAATACGAGCTATTTAGAAACGATTGGCGTTAAGGCAAGGAAATATTTGCTGGCAGTTGCCAGGTTTGTTCCTGAAAAAGGATTGCATGATCTCATTAGCGCCTATGCCGAATTGGATACTGATTTTGATTTGGTCATTGCGGGTGACGCGGATCATGAAGATGATTACAGTTTGTCGTTAAAAAAATTGGCGTCACAACACCGGGTTAAGCTGACAGGTTATATAACAGGCGATGACCTTCACCAAATGTACAGTCATGCTGCTCTTTTTGTGCTTCCCTCTTACCACGAAGGACTGCCGATCGCTCTGCTTGAGGCATTGAGCTACGGTCTTGATGTGCTGGTTTCGGATATCCCGGCAAATCTTGAAGTATCACTTGAGAATAATCATTACTTCGAGTGTGGAAATATCTTGGATTTGTCAAACAGTATTAACCTCCATTTGGCCTCTACGGTTGAAAGCGGTTATGCGGATAACATAATGCAAACTTTATCCGAGAAATATGACTGGGAACACATAGCCGGCCAAACAATTGACGTTTACTCTGAGCTTCTAAAGGCCAAGACCTAGCCATCAGCACCACCTGCACTGCCCGTAATCCGGTTGCCTGGGGCTGTATATGCTAGAATCTGGTTTGGTTTGTGCTTTAAAAATGGATAGGAATGGCTCACCGCTATGCACGATAAATCTTTGATGCCTACCGATATTTCCATCATTACAACGTATCGTTGCCAGATGCGTTGCAAGATGTGCAACATATGGGAAAACCCCACTGATAGAAAAAAAGAAATCACGCCCGAGGAGCTTGAGAGACTGCCGAATTTCAAGTTTGTTAACGTGACGGGTGGTGAGCCCTTCGTAAGAAAGGATCTGGAAGATATTATCGAAGTGATGTACACGAAATCACCGCGTATTGTTATTTCAACGTCAGGGTGGCATGTCAATAAGATTCATAAACTGGCAGAACGGTTCCCGAATATCGGTATCAGGGTAAGTATTGAAGGATTATCGCAAAAGAACGACGACTTGAGAGGCAGGGAAGGTGGTTTTGACCGTGGCATCAAAACGCTTCTGGGTCTAAAGGAACGGGGCGTGAAGGATATTGGCTTTGGCATCACAGTTTCTAATAAGAACTCAGAAGATATGCTGTGGTTACACAAATTATCGCAAACGCTCGGTATGGAGTTTGCAACGGCAACCTTCCATAACTCGTACTATTTCCATCGAGACGATAATGAAGTCACCAACAAAGATGAAGTGACAGAAAATTTCCATGCATTGATTGAAGACTTGATGAAGGAGAATCATCCAAAAAGCTGGTTCCGGGCATTTTTCAATCTGGGTCTTATCAATTATATTCGGGGTAATCCCAGAATGCTTCCGTGTGAGGCCGGTACTGCAAATTTCTTTATTGAGCCGTACGGTGATGTATACCCTTGTAATGGCCTGGAAGAAAAATACTGGAAAGAAAGCATGGGCAACATCAGGGATTTTGACTCATTCGAGGATCTATGGTTCAGCGAACAAGCCCATAGAGTTCGTGGTCTGGTTAGGACCTGCCCAAAAAATTGCTGGATGGTGGGTACTGCTGCTCCGGTAATGAAAAAATATATCAAGCATCCATTGAAATGGGTGGTTAAGAATAAGATTAAAAGCTTGCTAGGCAAGCCAATTTGCGTTGATACGATACCGAAGTGCAATGTTGGACAGGATCCACTCCAGGGGGACTTGAGGCAGCCACGTGGCATTGTTGTACCGCTAACGCTGGATCCCGGATACAAATTGTCTGACGAGGAAGAAGCAGAGATTCTGGCCGATATCGGCTAATTTGTTTTGGTCCTATCAACCTGAGCTGAAACAGCGTAGTTTTTAATCGGCATCATCAGTAGTTGCTCCACTTTCATGCCGTGAAGCCTTTGGTGTGGGCGTCAGTGTACGACGACATCACAACAGCCCCGTTACTATCAAACTTATCCAACCCGCCCCGCTACGGCCATAGTTTGCCCGCACAAGAACCAACGACGAATGATTGAGGAGCGACTACGTCTGCAGCGCGCTTTTTACAAAGTCGTATTCAGCCGCCAGGCTTTCTTCCGAATCCTCAGCAACAAATTTCTCCACGTGGCCACCCAGCAACGGAATCGTACAACGAATATCCAGCTCGACGTCATTGACGCAACCGTCGCCGTCGGCGCGTAACATCATCGATCCCTTGATTGTCACAGGCGTGCCCTTGGCTTCGATATCAAACTCGTTCCAGTATTCCTCGCCGGGGTCGCCACCCCAGTCCTCTTTTTGTATCAAGGTGTTCCATTCGCCAATAATCGTCTTGATGATCGATGGTGCATTGGCCGGCATATCGCGCTTGATAGTGAACTGAACGGAAGGGCCGTCCGCCTGGAACTCCAACATTTCGATATTTTTCGCACCGCAGGCGGCGAATTTCTTGCTGTAAAAGTCCGGATCGCTGAACAGGGCAAAAACAGTATCGACGTCTGCGTTGTACGGGTGACTGGCTGTGACTTTCATTTGTTGGTTCCTCTCTTCATCACGTTTGCGGCTTTGCCGCATTTACACCACCGGGATTTCGCCCCCGATCCCAGCCTCCCACCAAAGCGAGAACTGAGTCTCATTTAGTAGGTGTATCTGCTTACAGAAAAAAGGCGTAGACCCCGGCAGAATTCACGCATGCAACATGATTATCGCACGGCGTGGGCGGCGGTGGCCCTCTGCCTGCTGATGCTGGTGCCACCAGTGCGCCTGATTGCCGACGAAGTGCCCGGCTCCGAGGACGTCGAAGAGGTGGTGGTCGTGGCCACCAAGAGCCCGCGGCCAATCTCCGATGTGGCCGGCTCGGTCACCCTGGTCGACGCCGACGACCTGGCAGATCGCCTGTCGATCGATATTGCCGACCTGGTGCGCTATACACCCGGAATCTCGCTGCCCCGAGCCAGCACCCGCTTCGGCTGGGATAGCTACAGCATCCGTGGTGTGGGGGGAAACCGCGTTGCCATTGAGCTCGATGGCATCCCGGCCGCTACTCACTTCCAGATAGGCAGCTACTCCAACGCCGGCAGGGACGCGATTGACGTCGGTCTGATTCGGCGGGTCGAGGTGCTCTATGGCCCGGCATCCACGCTCTATGGTTCTGACGCCATTGGTGGCGTGGTGTCTTATCTAACGTACAATCCGGACGATCTTGCCAGCACAGGGAATCCCTATTTATCTCTCGCCAGCGGTTATCGCGACGATCAGGAAAGCTACGATTCACGCCTGACCACCGCCTGGACCGGTGACAACACCGGCCTGCTCTTGTCACTCGGTCACCGCGAGGGCGAGCAACGCGATGCATCCGCGCTTGGCGATGCTGCGGAGGACTGGCAAGACTGGGACACGGCCAATGTCTTCGGCAAGCTAACGTGGGATATCAACCAGACTGACCGCCTCACCGCCACTTTGGAAACCTATCGTCGCGAAGGTGACACCAATGTGCGTTCCATACTGGGTACCGGCCGTTTTCGCTCCACCACGCTACTCACCGGCGATGACCGACAAGATCGCGACCGGCTGAGCCTCGCTTATGATTTTCGCGTGAAAGGCGTCGACGGTGTTCTGATTGCGTATCAGCACACAACAGACACGGACCAGTTTTCAGTTGAAGAACGCGCCACTCGCGACCTGCGCCGAGAGCGCCAATTCGATTTCAAACAGGAAACTACCGGTCTCGAATTCAATGCCAGTACGCGCATTGAAGGCCAGCGTGCGACACACAACCTGGGATACGGCATCGAATTGGCGCGTACGGACACGACGGAATCGCGTGATGCGTGGCAAACGACACTGGCCGGTGCAGACCGGACCAATATTGTGTTGGGTGAGACTTTCCCGGTACGTGATTTTCCCGTGTCCCGTGATACGGAACTGGGCATCTACGTGCAGGATGAAATCAGCATCAATGCCTGGACGCTGATTCCCGCATTGCGATTTGACGACTATGACCTGGACCCCCGTCCCGACGCGCTATACCTGGAAGACAACCCCAACAGCAACATCGTCAATATCCATGAGAACAATCTCTCGCCGAAACTGGGCGTGATCTATTCCTGGGACAGTGGCTGGTCGGTATTCGGTCAGTACGCACGTGGTTTCCGTGCGCCACCTTTCGAGGACGCGAATATCGGTCTGGATATTCCGTTTTTCAACTTTCGCGCTTTACCCAATCCCGATTTGCGTTCCGAGACATCGGATGGGCTGGAGCTGGGTATCAGACACTATGCACCCAATGGCTCGTTCAGCCTGGCGACACATTACACCGAATACGACGATTTCATCGATAGCCGTGCCCGGCTGGGCATCGAACCCGGCACAGGTACTTTGCTATTCCAGTCCCGCAACCTCGACACCGCACATATCTATGGTGCTGAATTGCGTTATCGGCAGCTGTTGCGCCCGAATCTGGATCTAAACCTGGCGCTGGCCTGGACCCGCGGCGAGGACGACCTCACCGGTGCGCCCATCAACACGATTGACCCGGCTGAGATGGTGCTCGGCGTCGACTGGCACGCAAGCAATTTGCCGTTGACGGCCCAGCTTACGTGGACGCTGGTCGACCAACAGGATGATATCGACGATCCGGACGATGAACTGGCCCGTACTGCCGGGTTTGGCATCGTCGATCTCACCGCGCGTTACGCGATCGCAAACGCGACGTTGCGTGCAGGTCTATTCAATGTTTTCGACAAAGCTCACTGGCGCTGGAGCAGCGTCCGCGGGCTATCGGCAGACGACCCGACCCGGCCTTTGTTATCCGAGCCGGGGCGTCACGCCGGTTTATCTATATTTTTGCAATGGTGATTTGAAGGGAGCTTCATCATGAATACTCGTTACTGGATCGTTATTTTATTCGCGCTGCTGGTTGGCTGTAATAACAAGCCGCCGGCGACGCAATCCACACCCGCCGTCTCGACCTCCTCGTCGGCACCACAGGTGCACCAGGCCGAGGTGGCACAAGTCGATCAGTCCAAGGCATCGCGTATCGAACGCGGCGAAGCGCTCTATCTGCGGCACTGTGCAGCCTGTCATCAGCCCACGGGCCAGGGTCTGGCCGGCGCTTTCCCGCCGCTGGCAAATTCCGATTACCTGCTGGCGGATCCCGAACGGGCCGTTTCCATCGTGATCGGTGGCAAGACAGGCGAGATCACTGTTAATGGCAACACCTATAACGCAGTCATGCCGGCCATGAATTATCTGAGTGATCAGGACGTCGCTGATGTGTTGACCTATACGCTCAATGCCTGGGGCAATGACGGCGGCGAAATCGCGTTTGCACAGGCCGCGGCCGCACGCGGCGACACACCGGAAGTAGCCGAAGGCGCGCCTGCAGACCATCCGGTTTCGCCTGGCGACCTCGCCTACCGCGGCACAGCCAGTCCTATCGCGTCCGAGTTGGCCAGGGATCTGGTGGATTCCGAAGGTCCAAGCATGACCAAGACCGAATTTGCTGAATCGAAGAAGCTGTTCTTCGAGCGCTGCGCGGGCTGTCACGGCGTGCTGCGCAAAGGCGCCACGGGAAAACCACTCACTACCGACATCACGCGCGAAAAAGGTGTGGATTACCTCAAGACCATGATCACCTACGGCTCACCGGCCGGCATGCCCAACTGGGGCAGCTCGGGCGAGCTGCGGAATGAGCAAATCGATGCGGTCGCACGCTATCTGCTGCACGAACCACCAGCGCCGCCGGAGTGGGGAATGCCGGAGATGAAAGAAAGCTGGAATCTGCTGGTGCCGGCCGATCAACGCCCGACGACACCGCAGCACTCGCATAATGTGGACAATATATTCTCCGTGACGCTGCGTGACAGCGGTGAAGTTGCCATCATTGACGGTGACTCAAAGGAAGTCCTCAGCATTCTCAAGACCGGCTATGCCGTGCATATTTCGCGGCCGTCGGCTTCTGGACGCTTCATGTACACCATCGGTCGGGACGCCAAGGTCGATATGATCGATTTGTGGATGAACCCACCGCAGCGTGTGGCCGAAATCAAAATTGGCCTGGAAGCCCGTTCCGTTGAGACTTCCAAGTACAAGGGCTACGAAGACAAGTACGCAATCGCCGGCGCCTACTGGCCACCTCAGTACGTGATCATGGACGGTGCCACGCTGGAACCGCTGAAAATCGTTTCAACGCGCGGTATGACCGTCGACACGCAGGAGTTTCATCCCGAGCCACGGGTTGCGGCGATTGTCGCCTCGCATGAGCATCCGGAATTCATTGTTAATGTGAAAGAGACTGGACGCATACTCCTGGTCAATTATGCCGACCTGGACAACCTGTCGGTCACAACGATTAATGCGGCGCGTTTCCTGCACGACGGTGGCTGGGATCGCACCAAACGCTATTTTCTGACCGCGGCTAATCAGTCGGACAAGATCGCAGTCGTTGATTCAAAAGAGCGCAAGTTGGCTGCACTGGTCGATGTCGACAAAATCCCGCATCCGGGCCGCGGCGCCAATATTATCGATCCGCAAAACGGGCCGGTCTGGATTACCAGTGCGCTGGGCAACGATAAAGTGACCTTGCTCGGCACCGATCCCGCAGGGAACGCCGACAAGGCCTGGAAAGTTGTCCGCGTACTCAAGGGTCAGGGTGGTGGCTCGCTGTTCGTCAAATCACACCCGAAATCGAAAAACCTCTGGGTCGACACGCCGCTGAACCCGGATCCCGCCATCAGTCAAAGCGTCGCAGTGTTCAACGTCGACAATCTCGATGCCGGCTACGAGGTCGTACCGATCGCCGAATGGGCCGAACTTGGTGAGGGTCCCAAGCGTGTCGTCCAGCCCGAATACAACCTGGCTGGCGACGAAGTGTGGTTCTCGGTGTGGAGTGGCAAAGAACAGGAATCGGCCATAGTCATTGTCGACGACAAGACTCGCGCACTAAAGCACGTCATCAAGGGCGAGCGCATTATCACGCCCACCGGCAAGTTCAATGTGTACAACACCATGCATGACGTTTACTAGGGATGCGGGTATTAACAACATTAATGATGGCAGGCGTGGGCGCGCTGTGCGCCCTGCCCGCTTGCGCCGATACCCTGTCTGAAGCTGCCGGTGCGGGTGAGGTACACGGTAGTCTGCGTTATCGCTACGAATTTGTTGACCAGGACGGATTTGGCGATAACGCAAATGCATCCACGTTGCGTGCCCGGCTAAACTGGCTGAGTGGACAGTACGAGGGTTTTCGTGCTTTCGCAGAATTGGATGGTCTGGGTGTATTGTTCATTGACGACTACAACAGCGGTGCGGGCACCAGCAGTCTGGCGCGCAACCGCTACCCGGTAGTCGCCGATCCGGACTACCTCGAGATCAACCAGGTATACCTGCAGTACTCGGGATGGGATAACACCAACATCCGGGTCGGACGCCAGCGTATCAATCTCGATAACCAGCGATTTGTCGGTGGTGTCGGCTGGCGTCAGAACGAACAAACCTACGACGCTGTCAGCATTGAGCATAAACTAAATGACAATGCGAGAGTGTTTTACGCTTATGTTGACAACGTCAACCGCATCTTCGGTGACGATGTTGACGCCGGCGATCACGACTCTTCGACACACTTGCTAAATGCCAGCTACGCTATTTCGGATACCGGAACCCTGACCGGTTACTACTATGGAATCGATAACGACGATTCCGCCGGCGCTTCGACCAATACCATAGGTCTGCGTTTTGCCGGCAAAACCAAATTATCTGACAAGCCGTTGAGCTACCTCGTGGAATACGCGCGGCAAAGCGATGCAGCCAATAACCCGGTGAACTACGATGCCGATTACTTCAGGATCGATGGAGCGCTAAACCTGGGTCCGGTGACGGCGCTGGCGGGCTATGAACTGCTTTCGGGTGACAACAGTATGGGTGGCGCCGCTTTTCGTACGCCACTGGCCACGCTGCACGCATTTAATGGCTGGGCCGACCAGTTTCTGGGTACGCCAAGCACCGGCCTCACTGATACATGGATCGGCGCCTCGGGCAAGCTCGACGTGTGGTCGTGGAAAGCCCTGTACCATTTTTTAGACAGCGATGATTCAGGCGCCGATTTCGGTGACGAACTGGATCTGTCAATCGGTCGCAAGTTTGACTCGAACTACAGCATTCTGCTTAAAGCTGCGCTGTTCAATGCCGATGCCGTCGCCTTCTCCGACGTCAAAAAATTCTGGTTAATGTTCAGCGCCCGCTACTAACCGGGGCTATGCCTCGTGTCCTTCGAGGCATCGGCCTCTCGCCCGGTTGACAACGCTGTCATCAGGGCTATATAAACTGCTCGAATATTGAGAAAACACCAGTTTTTTGCTGCTGTGCACCAATAAGCCTTTGGGGGACGAATGAAATCCCAGCTCTGCCTGCTCCTGGCAGGAACATTATTTACGGCTGCCAATGCCGCTGACTGGCCCGCTATCGCAAGCGACGTGGGACCTGATCCGGCAGTCGAACAACGCGCCCGCGAAATTCTGGACGGGATGACTCTGGAACAAAAAGTCGGACAGCTAATCCAGGCGGAAATCAAAAGCGTAACGCCCGAAGACGCCCGGACCTATCATCTTGGTTCGATCCTCAATGGGGGCGGTTCCTTCCCCGGCAGTAACAAGAACTCCACGATCAGCGATTGGGTAGATCTTGCCGACGCTTTCTACGATGCCTCAATGCAAACCAAAGCTGCGATCCCGATCATTTGGGGCACTGACGCAGTACATGGCCATAACAATGTAATCGGCGCGACACTATTTCCGCACAACATTGGGCTGGGCGCCACGCGCAATCCCGAGCTCATCCGACGCATCGGCGCGGCCACGGCACGTGAAGTCGCCGCGACGGGAATCGACTGGATTTTTGCGCCGACCGTGGCGGTAGTGCGCAATGACCGCTGGGGTCGCACCTATGAAGGTTACTCCGAAGATCCAGAAATTGTGCAAGAGTACGCTAGGAACATGGTCCGCGGGATACAGGGATCTGCTGGAAGCGGCCAATTACTCAACAGCGATCACGTAGTCGCCACCGCCAAGCACTTTATCGGCGACGGTGGCACCGCCGGAGGCGTCGACCAGGGCGACACGCGCGTGACTGAGGAAGTTCTGCGCGACATCCACGCAAAAGGTTATTTCAGCGCGCTGAAAGCCGGCGCCCAGACAGTAATGGCAACGTTCAATAGCTGGAATGGGGAAAAGCTGCATGGGCATCAGTATCTGCTGAACGATGTTCTGAAAGAAAAAATGGGTTTTGACGGTTTCGTCGTCAGCGACTGGAACGGTGTCGGACAGGTGCCCGAGTGCACCAACAGCGGTTGCGCTCGGGCCATAAATGCCGGCGTTGACATGATCATGGTGCCCGAGGAATGGAAGGCCTACATTAAGAACACGATATCCCAGGTACGCCAAGGAGATATTTCCGAAGCACGTATCGACGATGCAGTGCTGCGTATTCTGCGGGTGAAATTGCGCGCTGGTTTGTTCGAGGCCGGCCGCCCCTCGGCACGTCCCAACGCCGGCGATGCTTCAATTATCGGTTGCCCCGAACACCGCCAGATAGCGCGCCAGGCAGTACGCGAATCGCTGGTCCTCCTGAAAAACAATGGTGACGTCTTGCCGCTGAGCCGCGATATGAATGTGCTGGTCGCCGGCCCGGGCGCCGATAATATCGGGCAACAATCAGGCGGCTGGAGTATCACCTGGCAGGGTACCGGAAACAAGAACAACGAGTTCCCCGGTGCGACTTCGATCTATGAAGGAATCCGGCAGGTCGTCGAGAGTAGTGGCGGTACAGCCACACTTGAGGTCGATGGGAAATACAAGAACAAACCCGATGTTGCCATCGTCGTATTCGGCGAGACGCCGTACGCCGAAGGTCAGGGTGATCGCAAAAACGTCGACTACAACACTGGCAGCGAGGTGAGGCTGTTGCGCCAGTTACAAGCAGACGGCGTCCCGGTGGTGTCAATATTCCTGTCCGGCCGGCCAATGTGGATCAATCCCGAGCTCAATGCCTCGGATGCTTTCATTGCCGCGTGGCTGCCCGGCACCGAAGGCGCCGGTGTGGCCGATGTCATCTTTAAAAATGCATCTGGCGAGATACATTACGATTTCCACGGGCAGCTATCCTATTCATGGCCCAACAATCCGGAGCAGACAGAAGTCAATCGCAACGACACCGACTACCGGCCTTTATTTCCCTATGGGTATGGTCTGAACTACAGCAGTACCGATGAAGTTGGAAAATTACCGGAAGAAGGCGATAGCGCAGCGACGATCATGCCTGGCGGCAGCAGCGGTGCGATGGCGATATTCCAGCGCCGCGCCATCGCGCCGTATAAACTCTACGTAGGCGACAGTGCCGGGTGGCAGGTGCCAGTCGAGGGCGCTAGTACGACATCCTGGGGCGGCAAGGTCACCGTCAAAACTATCGACAAAGACGTGCAGGAAGATGCCAGACAGCTCATCTGGCACGGCAAGGGCGAAGCCCAGGTCTATCTGCAGGCAGCGTCGCAAGATCTTACGAGCTACCTGGAATCTGAGTCGGCGCTGCTGGTTCGCGTGCGCGTGGATAGCCCACCCAAGAAAAACGTCATGATGCGCGTCGGTTGTGAGTGGCCCTGCAAGGCAGAAGCCAACCTGACCAAAGTTTTCAAGACGCTACCTGGTGGTGTCTGGACCACACTGTCGATGGATTTGAATTGCTTTGCGCAAAACGGCGCCGACTTCCGCAAGATCGACACACCATTTCTGCTACTGACCCGGGGTAAGTTCACGCTCTCGATAGCCGATATCGAGATTATTCCCGGCGTAGCCAGAGAGGCAGCACTCAGTTGTACGAAATAGCTGTACGAAATATTGGTGCAGCCATCACATATCGCCAGGGGACAATAATCTGATGTACCTCACAACCGCCGACCTTATCGTCGTTGCCATCTACGCCGTGAGCCTTTTCTCCATCGCCTGGTGGGTCAGCCGCGAGCCGCCGGGACACTCAAAGAACACACAAGACTACTTTCTCGCCGGAAAGGCACTGCCTTGGTGGGCGATTGGCGCATCGTTGATTGCAGCCAACATCTCCGCGGAACAGATAATCGGCATGACCGGAGACGGCTACCGTATTGGTTTGGCAATCGCGGCATACGAGTGGCAGGCGGCGCTGGTATTGATCATCGTTGCGACCTTCTTCTTGCCGATTTTCCTTAAGAGGGAAATCTACACGATGCCGCAGTTTCTCGAGCAGCGATTCGGCAACAAGGTCAAGGTGACCATGTCGATCTACTGGTTGGCACTCTACACGTTCGTCAATCTCGCAACAGTGCTCTGGTTGGGCTCGCTTGCCGTAAATTCCCTGACGGGGATTCCCTACTTCTGGGGTATGGCATCGCTGGGCACATTTGCCTATGCCTACTCGGTTTATGGTGGCCTCAAGGCCGTGGCGCTGACCGACATCATTCAGGTTGTGCTGTTGATCTCGGGCGGTTTTTTCATTGCTTATCTCACGCTCGAAATGATCGGCGGCGAAAGCGGCGTGCTGGGCGGATTCGGGCGTCTGGTCACTGAGCTGCCGGAGAGGTTCGAGATGATCCTGGATCCGGGCGACAACGGTTACGACGCCCTTCCCGGTATCTGGACGCTGCTCGGCGGAATGTGGATTCTCCACTTCAGCTATTGGGGTTTCAACCAATACATTATCCAGCGAGCCCTTGGCGCTAAGGATCTGGCGGAGGCGCAGAAAGGCCTCGTGTTCGCCGCCTTTCTGAAAATGTTAACGCCGCTCGTAGTCGTACTGCCGGGCATTGCCGCGGTCATGCTGTCGTCGCCAGGTCTCGATAACGTGATTGACCCTGCCCTGCTGGATGCAAGTATTTGCAGTAATCCCGCTGACCCGGATACCTGTGGAAAATCGGACCGGGCCTACCCCACGGTAATGAAGCTCCTGCCGTCGGGTATTCGTGGCCTGATCTTTGCGGCGCTAATTGCGGCGATCGTCTCTTCATTGGCGTCCATGATGAACTCCATCGCCACAATCTTTACGATGGACGTCTACGAAGACTTAAGGCCAGGTCGCCCAGAAACGCAGTACGTGGCGGTGGGCCGCCTCACCGCTTTAGTCGCGGGGCTTATAGCACTGTTCGTCGCACAACCCCTCCTGGGTAACCTCGAAAGCGCTTTTCAATTCATTCAAAAATACACAGGATTCATTGCCCCCGGCATCGTCGCGGTCTTTCTGCTCGGCATGTTCTGGAAACGGGCGACAGAATACGGCGCTCTCGCGGCGATCCTCGGATCACTGGCATTCTCGATCTTGTTGGATCAAGTAATGCCTTCCGACTTTCCGTTTGTTATCAATATCGTGATCGTTTTTGCAGCTTGCATACTCACAGGCGTCCTCATATCCGTCGTGACGCCGGAACCTGCGGCGGATCAACCGGTGAACCTCGAAGGCATCGATTTTTCTACCACAACCGCTTTCAAGATCTCCGCCCTTATCGTTGTCCTGGTTCTGGCGGCGATCTATGCGGCGTACTGGTAGGCACATTGTTCCAGGAGCTCGCCTTCGAGAGGTGCTAGATCAGCGATCGAGCACTTCAAAACTGTCCAATCCGTCACCAGGCAAATATGAAGCCAGATCATTGCGGAACCGACGTTCGCCCACAACGGCTGGGCCGATGACCTCAGTATGACAGCGATGTCAGAAATCGGTTAAATGATTCAATAGTTTACAACTCATTACAATGATTAGAGATTTCTTGCTCTTGAGCCGTGCACTGCAACAAAATGTCAGTATTTTGACAACGCTGTCATTAAGCCCTATAAGGCCATTGAACAAACTCGACCAATCAACTGCGAACCGCGTTCTCGAACGCTGAGGTACTGTCATGTCAAGTCGAAATTCCCAGAATCACGCTAACAACACTAGCCTTGGTGATTCTGCCTTTGCCCGATCTCAGGTTGTCGAGGCCTTGTCGCGTTCGCGACTCGCACCTTTGACCGCCGTTACGGCGGCGCTGCTGTTATCGGCCTGCGGCGGTGTGTCAGACGGAGTACCGGCGGGTGAATTCGAACGGGCGGTCGTCGAGTGGCAGCTCGTGTTCGAAGATGAGTTTGAAGATACGAGTCTGGATGCCAGTAAATGGAACATCCAGACAGGTGATGGTACCGACGAGGGTATCCCGGGCTGGGGTAATAACGAACTGCAAATCTACAGCGAAGACAATATCCTCGTGTCCGGAGGAACACTAACTATCACGGCTCGCGAAGAACTGGACGGTTCTTATACCTCGGCGCGGATCAATACCCGAGACAAATTCGACTTTACCTATGGTCGCGTCGTAATCGGCGCGCGCCTGCCCAGCGGACAGGGTATGTGGCCCGCAGCCTGGATGCTTTCTACTGAAAACCTCTATGGCCCCTGGCCGCCATCCGGTGAAATCGACATCATGGAAAGTTTCAATCCGGGAAATGGCAACACAAAAATTTCAAGCACCTTGCATTACGGCATGCCGGAGCCGAACGGTTCGTTTAATGGATCAGAATTCGATCTCGAGGTATCCCCTGATCTGGCCTTCCACGAATACGAAGTTGAATGGGAAAAAGGCAAGATCCGATTTTTTGTAGATGGCCAACATTTCCAGACTCAGAATTCTGATAACTGGTATTCCTACTTCAAAGCCGGGCCAGATGGGTTTTTCACTCCTGATGGCGTGTTCAAGCTCGGTCTCGAGGCGGCGCCTTTTGACCAGCAATTCCATCTGCTGTTAAACCTCGCCGTCGGCGGAGATCCGGTTGGTGCTCCCGACGCAACGACCGTGTTTCCGCAACATTACGAGATCGATTACGTTCAGATTTATCAGTGCGCTAATGCCAACCCGACAACGGGACGCGGCTGCGGCCGGGCAGATCCGTCAGTCGTACCTCTGGAAGAAGACGATCCGCTCAAGATCGCGGGCTTCGACATATTTAAGGACGGCCCGGAAGTCGTCGAAATATCGCTTGGTCAGGAGCAGGCCAGCAACACCCTTCAGGTGGGCGAATTCAATGATAACGGCAGCGTCATCGCCAACGATCCCCTCTTCACTGATCCGGACGACGCCACCAATATAGTGTGGCATGTCAACATCGCCGGCAGCGGCGGTGTCGGCAATGTGTTCATAGGTTCTGAGATTCTGGATGAAGAATCGTTGCTGGAGACCGGCTTTGATCTCAGGCGCGGCGACATCGCCGGCCAGCTCCAATTCGAAATGCTGGTTAACTCCATCTCTGGCGCTACGATACTGATCAGGATGGACAGTGGTTTTCCGGATGGCGGCGAGGTTGCTTTGGCGGATCCGGTGGTCGGCGAATGGCAGACCTACGGCATCGATATCGCGGATCTTCTGGCCAATCCGGCGTTCGTGGACCAGGGTGGCCAGGGCATCGATCTGGAAAACGTGTTGAACCTGTTTGTATTCGAGGTGCTCGATGGCGATGTCGATGTGTACCTCGATAACATCAGCGTCAGTGCCGCTTGCAAGACCTCCAGCGGATGCAATGCGCAGCCCAAGGGCAGCCCGGAGGACGTCATCGTGTTCGATGATGCTGTTGGAGAGCTATGGATCGGCGGCATCGAAGCATTCGACACAGATTCGGGCGGGGACTACAGGGATCCCCAGTCGGCAAACAAGATCAATTGGGAAATCAAGCCGGCGGAAGATACTGCGCGCGGCAATATTATCGAGGTCGTCTTTGAAGACAACTCAGCAAGCGGCGTCTGGTTTATCTCCAGCAATCCTCAGTTGGGCGTGGCAGGTGCAACCGATCTGAGCGGTTTTGCCGAAGGCGCGCTGATCTTTGATATCCGGGTAACTGATTACGACACGGCATCCGGAATCACGATGAAGGTCGATTGCGACTTCTCAGACAACCAGTGCGGCAGTGGCGACCAGTTCCTCGGCAGGATCGCGGACGGCGTCTGGGAGACGATTACAATTCCCGTATCCCAGCTGGTCAGGGGCGGGCTGAATCTGACCAAGATCAACACCGGCATCGTAATATTCCCCGGTTTCGCACCGGTAGGCATCACCTTCCAGGTGGACAACATCCGCTGGACGCTTACGGCAGATGTACCCGATCCGGTACTCGACCCAATCGACTTGCCGGTGACCTTTGATGATCCCTTCGTCGACTACACAGTGATCGACTTTGGCGATCCTGTCGCTGCTTCGACGGTGCTCGGTGCCGACCCGGATGGCGCCAGTAACACGGTGGCGATCACTACCAAGCCGACGGGTGCCCCGGTTTGGGCGGGTACCACCATCGGTAATCCTGTTTTCGCCAACCCGATCCCGTTCACAGCCAACCAGACGTCCATGAGTGTAGACGTGCGGGTGCCCATGGCCGGGATACCGGTCAGGCTGAAGGTGGAGACGGCGGACTGCCCCTCTGACGGCAGTGACCCGACCTGTTTCGCCGAGCTGGACGCGTTCCCGCTAATGGCTGATCAGTGGGAAACGCTGAGCTGGGACTTCAGCACAGTCGACATCGATACGGCCATGACCTTCGAGAAGGCATCGATATTCTTCGATTTCGGCACCGAAGGAAACGATGCGGTTTACTTCTGGGATAACGTCGTCTTCGGCGCGCCGCCGCCGGCGCCAACTATTGCGCTCAGTAATGACGGGTTCGAAACGGGCGATTTAAGCGGCTGGACGAGTAACGGAGACAACACGGCGGGCGCACCGAGTGTTGGGGCGCAGTCGGGAGATTTTGCTGCCCAGCTGACTGTTACTGGTGGTGGCGGAGTGCCGGAGCTCAACCAGAGCTTCGCTGCGAGTCCGGGCGACGAGGTTAACTTCTCTGCCTGGATGCTGACCGAGGCGGCGTTGCCTGCTGGCCCGAGCTTTGGTCTGGCCAAAATTGTCTTTAAAGACGCAGCTGGCAATGACCTGGTACCGGAGTCAGCGAGCATTGGCACGCTTATCACTGGCGATTTCCCAGGCATTGAATCGATTCCGCCTCTGAACGATGCAAGTCCGGTCAACACGTGGGTATTCACCGAAGCACAGGGTGTGGCGCCTGCGGGCACAACGGAAGTTGTATTTTTACTGTTGAATATCGACTTTGCCGGGGGCGAGAACCCGATATGGTTTGACACCGCCGCGGCCACACTCGTTACCGGCCCGCCCGGTGAGCTGGTCAATGCCGGCTTTGAAGCGGGCGATTTAAGCGGTTGGACGAGCAACGGGGACAACACGGCGGGCGCACCGGGTGTTGGGGCGCAGGCGGGTGATTTTGCTGCCCTGCTGACTGTTACCGGTGGTGGCGGAGTCCCGGAACTCAACCAGAGCTTCGCTGCGAGTCCGGGCGACGAGTTTAACTTCTCGGCCTGGATGCTGACTGAGGCGGAGCTGCCTGTTGGTGCAAGCTTTGGTCTGGCCAAGATTGTCTTTAAAGACGCAGCTGGCAATGACCTGGTACCGGAGTCAGCGAGCATTGGCATGCTTATCTCTGGCGATTTCCCGGGCATTGAATCGGCTCCGCCTCTCAACAACTTAAGTCCGATCGACACGTGGGTATTCACCGAAGCACAGGGTGTGGCGCCTGCGGGCACAACGGAGGTTGTATTTTTACTGTTGAATATCGACTTTGCCGGGGGCGAGAACCCGATATGGTTTGACACCGCCGCGGCCACACTGGTGACTGGCGGCGGCGGCGGAACTCCCTGCGCGCCTTGCACCATTGACTTTGAAACGCCTGGTGTTGGCGGGGACTTCGACTGGAGTGTGTTCGAGAATGCGGACAATCCTCCGCTGGAGATCGTGGCTAACCCTGATCCGACAGGGAACACGTCTGCGACGGTTGCGAAGTTCACTGCACGAGTGGACGGTGCATTTTTTGCCGGGGCGCAGACTTTCCACCCAGCAGACGGGCCCGGCGTTGCGGACATTGGTCCTTTCGACTTCGATGCCAGCAACAGCATCGTGAAGGTCTGGGTATGGAAGCCGGTCATTAGTGAAGTGCGGATGCAGTTTGTCAATACAACCAACGGTGCGCAGGACCCATTGAGTGTGACCAACACGCTGGTCAATCAGTGGGAAGAACTGACTTTTGACTTCACTGGCTTTATTGGGAGCACCGGTTTCGTAGATACGGATCGACTTGTCATTTTCCCGGACTGGGATGAGGCTGGCAGAACTTCTGAAAATATTATTTACTTCGATAGCATTACATTTTCAGGTTCTAGTGAGCCTCCGCCGCCGTCCGATGAGCTGGTCAATGCCGGCTTCGAAGCCGGTGATTTAAGCGGTTGGACGAGCAATGGTGACAACACGGCGGGTGCCCCGGGTGTTGGGGCGCAGGCGGGTGATTTTGCTGCCCTGCTGACTGTTACCGGTGGTGGTGGAGTACCGGAGCTCAGCCAGACGCTGGCCGCGAATCCGGGCGACGAGTTTAACTTCTCGGCCTGGATGCTGACCGAGACGGCGCTGCCTGTTGGCGCAAGCTTTGGTCTGGTCAAGATTGTGTTTAAAGACGCGGCTGGCAACGATCTCGTACCAGCGTCGGCCAGCATCGGTGTCATTAACACAGAGTTTCCGGGCATTGAATCGGCGCCGCCGATCAACGATGCGAGTCCGATCAACACGTGGATATTCACCGAAGCGCAGGGCGTGGCGCCTGCGGGCACAACGGAAGTTGTATTTTTACTGTTGAATATCGACTTTGCCGGGGGCGAGAACCCGATATGGTTTGACACCGCCGCGGCCACACTCGTTACCGCCCCGCCGCCGTCCGATGAGCTGGTCAATGCCGGCTTCGAAGCCGGTGATTTAAGCGGTTGGACGAGCAATGGTGACAACACGGCGGGTGCCCCGGGTGTTGGGGCGCAGGCGGGTGATTTTGCTGCCCTGCTGACTGTTACCGGTGGTGGTGGAGTACCGGAGCTCAGCCAGACGCTGGCCGCGAATCCGGGCGACGAGTTTAACTTCTCGGCCTGGATGCTGACCGAGACGGCGCTGCCTGTTGGCGCAAGCTTTGGTCTGGTCAAGATTGTGTTTAAAGACGCGGCTGGCAACGATCTCGTACCAGCGTCGGCCAGCATCGGTGTCATTAACACAGAGTTTCCGGGCATTGAATCGGCGCCGCCGATCAACGATGCGAGTCCGATCAACACGTGGATATTCACCGAAGCGCAGGGCGTGGCGCCTGCGGGCACAACGGAAGTTGTATTTTTACTGTTGAATATCGACTTTGCCGGGGGCGAGAACCCGATATGGTTTGACACCGCCGCGGCCACACTCGTTACCGCCCCGCCGCCGTCCGATGAGCTGGTCAATGCCGGCTTCGAAGCCGGTGATTTAAGCGGTTGGACGAGCAATGGGGACAACACGGCGGGCGCACCAGGTGTTGGGGCGCAGGCGGGTGTTTTTGCTGCTCAGCTGACTGTTACCGGTGGTGGTGGAGTACCGGAACTCAGCCAGACGCTGGCCGCGAATCCGGGCGACGAGTTTAACTTCTCTGCGTGGATGCTGACCGAGACGGCGCTGCCTGTTGGTGCAAGCTTTGGTCTGGTCAAAATTGTCTTTAAAGACGCGGCTGGCAATGATCTCGTACCAGCGTCAGCAAGCATCGGTGTCATTAACACAGAGTTTCCGGGCATTGAATCGGCGCCGCCCATCAACGATGCGAGTCCGATCAACACGTGGGTATTCACCGAAGCGCAGGGCGTGGCGCCTGCGGGCACAACGGAAGTTGTATTTTTACTGTTGAATATCGACTTTGCCGGGGGCGAGAACCCGATATGGTTTGACACCGCCGCGGCCACACTCGTTGGAGCAGGGACATGACTTGCCCGTTGCAAGAAACGCGCGTGACCGGCGTGGTCCGTGCAAACCGTGTTTTCTTATCCAAAACTGCTGACTTGAGAAATGCGCATCAGAAGGATGAACCGATTATGAGAGCTATGAAGAATCTGGCACCCACCATACTGTTGATTGCTGCCATCGCGGTTCCGCAGTGGGTCGCGGCGCAAGAAGAGGCTGCTGATGAGATAACGCCGAAGAACGTGATCGAGGAAGTCCTTACGACCGCGACGCGCGTCGAAACGGATGTGATGACCACCGCCATCGCCGTGTCGGCCTTTAACCAGGAAACGCTGACCAGAGATGGGGTAAAGGACATTCGTGATGCTGCCGACATGGTGCCCAACTTCGACGTAGCGTTTTCGCCGTCGGACAGCGGCGTGCAGCTGACCCTGCGTGGCATCAACAGCAACAATTTCACCGAGATCGCCGATCCCAGCGTGGCATTTCACGTGGATGGCGTGTACTCGCCACGTCCACAGGGTGCAGTTGCTCTGATGTTCGATCTGGAGCGGCTGGAAGTCATGCGCGGACCACAAGGCACCTTGTTCGGTCGCAATTCAGCGGCCGGGAGCATCAACGTGGTCACGGCAAAGCCGACTACCGAAGGCATATTCGGTACGTTTGGTATAGAGATGGGCAACCGTGAACAACAGAATGCCCTGGGCACGTTGAACTTACCGATTACGGACACCTTTGCCCTACGCGGTAATTTCTTTGTCGAGACACGCGATGGTTTCGCCGACCAGGACACGGGGAACAAGGATCTCGAGGGCCGCGGTTTCGAAGGCCCCGATGGCATCCCCGACATGGACCAGCGCCGTAATCGCCGGGTGCATCCGGAGGATTTCTACGGTAACTCGGATCGCTGGGCCTGGCGCGTCAGCGGCCTGTGGGAACCCAATGACCGCTTTGACTTTCGTCTCAGCTTCGAGCAAGGCCAGGATAACAGCGCTGGCTGGCCGACGGCGCCCAACTGCGAAGTGAATCCTGAACTGTGCCGGTTTAACGGCGGGGGTATCGACTACGTTGATCCCAATATCCCTGGCACTCTCGATATGAGCATGGATGCCGTACGCAGTCATATAAACTACGCGCTTACTGACAATATCGACCTCGTTTACAACTTCGGCTGGGCCCGCCAGCAACGGGCCCAGGAGTGGGACGCGGACATGGGCTGGCGGCCTGTGCCCGGACCGACTACAGGCTGGCTCAATCGGTATCAACCATGGCCGTCCCTTTACCTGGCCACTGCGGAATCCGACTACAAGTCTTACTCCAACGAACTCCAGTTCCAGGGTCTGACCGGTCCGGTGAACTGGATTGTGGGCCTGTTTGATTTTCGCGAGGACAATTCCATTATTTTCGACGTGGAACTGCCGTTTTGTTGCAGTCATGGTGGCCTGGGGGGAATTTCATTTAAACAGCCCGAACGCACGCTGGAGTCCCAGGCCATCTTTGGCCAGGCCACCTGGCATTTGACAGATCAATGGCATCTAACGATTGGCGGGCGTTATACAGAGGATACGCGTGAAGATGTCGGCGGACGCAACATTGGTGCCTTTGGCAGCGGCACCTTTAGCCAGGGTCTGATCCCCAATGACGGTCACCCGACCCCTGCGCAGCTGGATGAGCTGGTTTTACCGCTGTTTACCAGTGCGGAGATACTCCAGGGTTTTGGTGCACAAAATCGTGACGCCAACTACTCTATTTTTGATATTAACGATAATAAAGCCAGCTTTTACCAATCAAACTGGCGCATTGGACTTGATTACGATCTGAACTCGGACTCGTTTCTCTATGCGTATGCTGCAACTGGCTCCAAGGCGGGCTCCTTCGGGGATGGAGTCGACGTTTGCCGCTGCGGCCGCATAGAAATATTCAATTTTGAGCCGGAAGAAGTGTTGAATTACGAAGTGGGTTACAAGACCACTCTGTTAGATGGATCAATGAACCTGGTTGTGACAGCCTTCTTGACCGATTTCGATAACAAGCAGGTAGCGCAGTTCCGTACCGTTGGCGTAGTGGAAGACCCACCTGGCACGCCGGTAATACCGGAGCAGGAAATTGGCAACTTGGTGACCACCAATGCCGGCAAGGCTGAAATCAAGGGTTTGGAAGTCGAATTCGATTGGATACCTTGGGATAACGGCAGATTCACCGGGGGCTTGGGGCTTCTGAATGCGGAGTTCAAAAGCTGGCCGGGCTATGTCGGCGAGGCTTTCTTTTGCGATGATCGCGCTGACGCCGGGCCCGAGTTTGCGTGCATTCCCCAGGACGATGGGTCAGGCGTTAATAACATCGAAGGCAAGAAACTGCCTTACTCGACGCCCGTATCGTTGACACTCGCGTATGAGCATAATTTTTACCTGAAGAATAACGCCAGCCTGACGCCATACGTGAAATTCCACTGGGAAGATGAGACCCATTTCAACGAAGGTAACTTCGACGCATTGCCCCAGTTCTCGCAAAGACGCGATGCGTTCGGCACGCTGGATGCGACGTTGCGCTATACCAGTCCGGATGAAACATGGAATGTGGAAGCCTTCGTATACAACGCCACTGACGAACGTTTTCCAATCTACTTATCGGATCAGGGCAGCAGACCAATGTTTGCCTGGAACGCCCCACGCTCCTGGGGAATTCGGGCCGCTCGTCACATCAGGAACTAACCGGGTTACCGAAAGTATGCGTGAACCAAAGCGCCGGTCAGTAAGGAGGTAGAGCTAGCCACCGCTTCTGTAAATTCAGAAACGGGGAGTCGCTTTTTCTGCCTGAGCAATGTTCGCCGATCTGCGAATAAGAAGTCTGAAGAAGATGAGTGAAATCAAAAAAGCCACTATCAACGACGTTGCATCACTTGCCGGTGTTTCAATTAAAACTGTTTCACGAGTTGTCAATGGGCTGCCGAATGTCGCGGAGGCTACGCGTAAGAGAGTAAACATCGCGATAGAACGTCTCAACTTCCGTCCGAATCTGTCAGCGCAGCGGCTAGCATCGAGACGTTCTTACATCCTGGCACTGCTGTATGACAACCCCAGCGCCAATTATCTGTTTAATATTCAGAGTGGTGTACTGGAATCCTGCAATGCCCGTGGGTACGATCTGCTCGTTCACCCTTGTGATCACACCAATCCCGACCTTGCAGATGAAGTCATAAATTTGCAGCACCAGGGTCGGTGCGACGGTGTCGTTTTGACACCGCCCTTGTCCGATGTGCGCGGCCTCATTTCTGCGCTGGATAAGAAAGGTACGCCGTTCATCCAGATTGCGCCGGCCGACAGGCAGGAAAATTATCCATGGGTCGCAACGACCGATGAAGCGGCTAGTTTCGAAATCACGCACCACCTTGTCTCGCTAGGTCATCGGAGAATCGCGTTTATCAGGGGGCATCCCGACCATAAAGCGATGGCGACCCGGGAAAATGGTTACCGGAGAGCGCTTAAAGATGCAGGCATTTCTTATTCCCGAAAACTCGTCGCCCAGGGGCAAAACAGTTTTGAATCGGGTGTGAGCGCCGCAAACCAGCTATTGAAAAAGCAGGACCCACCCACGGCAATATTTGCTGCCAACGATGATATGGCAGCGGGTGTGATCAGTGCCGCCAATGACATGGGTTTACAAGTGCCCAAAGACTTATCGGTGGCAGGCTTTGACGACACACCGATAGCCACGCAAACTTGGCCCGCATTGACAACCGTTCGTCAGCCGATCAGAGAAATGGCGCAATCTGCGGCAAGAATTCTGATTGAGCGCCTCGACTCGCAGGACAAACCTCAGCTCAAGGAAATTATCGACGCCCGCCTGATCGTGCGGCTATCCACCGGAACTGTCAACGCAGTTCTTCGCCAATAACAGAAACAGAGTTGTATAAGACTTGGGCCCGACAAAATCTCAGGCAGCGGCCGACGTTCTCATATTCATCGTCACAGCCCTCGTGTTTTACGGCATTGAGGAGTTTCTTCGCTCCGTAAATCTATTCCCTTTTCCAGCGGCTTTGGACGGTGCTTTGTCGCTCATCGCGTCCTTTCTTGTCGTCATTATTCTAATGAAGTGGCGGGATCAGGGTTGGCGGGATTTCGGGCTTCGAAAGCCTAATCGATGGTGGACTATTCCAGGCTGGGCCGCGGCAATCCTAATCGTTAACATCATTGCACAGAATACGCTGGTACCGGCCATGGCGTTGTGGCTTCAGCTGACTCCGCCTGACTTTAGCCGTTATGACATCGTGTACCAGAATCTACCAATGCTGCTGCTCGTCATGTCGGGCGCGATGATAACCGGCGGCTTTATGGAAGAATACATTTACCGTGGTTTTATGATTGACCGCCTTAGCAGGTTGTTTGGCGGGGGCCGCAGAGGGCTGGTTCTTGCGGCTATTCTGAATGGCCTGCCCTTCGGTATTATCCACTTTGAATGGGGTATCGGCGGAATCTTGCTTACGACAGTTATGGGTTCTGTGCTGGGCCTAATGTACTTGGCAGCAAAAAGAAATCTGTGGCCTTTGATCGTCGCCCACGCAAGCTTGGACGCGTTACTAATGATAATGCTCTATTATGGCGTTACACCTTGAAGGATCCTGGCCGGTAGCGACGCCATTTTCCCCGGCACGAATATGCCGCGGTGCAGTATTGAGTTGACGCGGGATTGCCTTGAGAACCTAAATGCCCTGCTGGCTTTTTTTATTCCCGATGCATCTATGATTTAGGAACAGGAGCGTTGTCATGCCAAAATTCGTGATTGAACGATCGATACCGGGCGCCGGAAAATTAGGCATCTCCCAGAAATCGTGCGGCGTGCTGAATTATATGGGGCCACAGATTCAGTGGGTACAAAGCTACGTGACCGATGACAAGGTTTATTGCGTCTACGTTGCACCCAATGAAGAAGTCGTACGCGAACTGCCCGACAAGGCGAATTTCCCGCCGACCAGATTTCGCAAGTCAGATCAATAATCCATCCAACCACCAGAGTGGTCCCGTATCGAACGTGCGAATAAGGGCAACTGATATTGATCGAAGGCCCGTTTGGATTGCGGTTTGCGTGATATTGTTGCTGGGCTGTTCCAGTCAGCAGGCCCAGGGGCCGACAGAAAAAGCGGCCTGCACCGATCCGCGGCCAGAATTCTGCCACAAAGCGCGCCGGCCCGTCTGTGCCACCCGCGACAATGGCGTTCGTTGCGTCACCACACCGTGTGATTCGACCGAAGAAAAAACGTATGCTAATGAATGCCTCGCCTGTGCCGATCCGGCGGTGTATTCCTATCGGACGGGCGCTTGCAGCGACTAAGCCGATCTCCGGATTATCGCTGAGGGCTTCTTTGGCATCGACCCCATACTTGACGTTGACAGCAACGGCAGGGTTAACTTTAGCAATCTACAGATTATGGCGCTGTTCTTCCTACCGCCGAAACCCAGTGGCCTGACGAGTGACTGCTCGTCATAATTTGGTATCAATCGAGATGAATCCATGAGCACACAGGGCCCCCCAAGAGCAACAATCGCGGATGTCGCCAGACTGGCGGGCGTGTCGATCAAAACCGTCTCGAGGGTCGCCAACAACGAGGCTAATGTGCGGGAAGGCACGCGCACAAGGGTTCTAAGGGTTATTGACGAGCTTAACTACCAGCCGAATCCGTCGGCGCGTAACCTCGCTGCCAGGCGTTCCTATCTGATCGGGCTAATCTACGACAACCCGAGTGCCAGTTACCTGATCAACATCCAGGATGGCGCATTGAATGCCAGTCGCGCTGCCGGTTACGATCTGATCATTCATCCCTGTGTCTACAAAGACCCAAACTTGAAAACTGAGTTGCAGATGATGATCAGCCAGTCGAAAATTGATGGCCTGATACTGACTCCACCCCTTTCGGACATGGACTCGGTTGTCGAATTACTGCTTGAATTAGGTATGCCGTTTGTGCGCATCGCGCCAGCGGACCGCAGCGATTTGGGCCGTGCAATCTATACAAATGACGAACAGGCCTGCGCCGAAATGACCGTTTATCTGAACTCACTCGGCCACACAGACATCGCCTTTGTCATTGGTCACCCCGACCATGGTGCGGTGGGTCAGCGCTTTGATGGCTACAAGGCCGGCTTGAACGAGTGCGGTCTGCCATTGCGCAAGGAATGGGTCGCACAGGGTTACAACTCGTTTGAATCCGGTATCGAGTGTGCCCAGCAGTTGCTAGATCTCGACAATCCCCCATCGGCGATCTTTGCAAGTAACGATGACATGGCGGCCGGCGTCATGAAAGTTGCGCACGAGCGCAATTTATCTATACCAGGTGATCTATCCGTAGCAGGCTTTGACGACATTCCATTGGCCAGTTACCTGTGGCCGGCACTGACAACGATACGCCAGCCCATACAAAGTATGGCGTCCGCTGCGACTGATCTGTTACTGACAAAATTCGATGCACGGCGTACCGACGACTTCGAACACATCGTCAAATCCAAGTTGATTATCCGCGACTCCACCGGACCCGCCTGATCCTTCTACAGCCCGCCGTGAAACCGCAGGAAACGCTCTGCTGTTGTTCCTGGTGCCTCCAGCATCGGCAGATGACCCATATTCGGCATGATCTCGACGGTCTCGTTTGTCAGTAATTCACGGAGCTTTTCTGCGCCGGCCGGATGCAAAACGCGATCATCTGCTCCCCAAACAACCAAGGTGGGGACTGCAAGGTCCACGACCAGCTCATTGAGCGGAAAACGCACACCGGTGCCGGTATCATCAAGCAGGTCATCAAAGATTTGCAATCGTAATGCCTGACGCTCGGTCGCCTCTTTGCTGAGATAGCGGCGTACCGGGGCAGGCAGAAATGGCTGATTGACGAAAACAAAACCTAGCGTATATTCAAATTGCTGTCGATTTCCCGGAACGAGTGGGTGTACTTCGCCGGAAGAAAGAATTTTCTCCATCTCACTGCGTTGCCCGCTGATGACACCGGCTGGCGCCATCAACCAGAGACTCACAACGCGATCCGGATTGCGTGCCGCGTAAACGGCCGCAATAGCACCACCCATCGAACTGCCACCCAGATGAAATTGCTCGAGAGCCAGACGGTCTACAAAGGCCTCAAGGCGTCTGACTTGTGACTCGATCGAGTAGTTCAGTGCGGGATCGCGAGTACTCGCACCAAAACCCGGCAGATCCGGTGCGATGATCCGAAACCTGCTTTTGAGATGCCGGGCGACTCGATTCCAGTGGTCCTTTTCTGCGGAGAAGCCGTGCAACAGCACCAATGGCGCACCCCGCTTGCCGTCGGTGTAGCTATAGTCGATACCATCGATGCTGATCAAGCGTGTGTCTAATCCGGCCACCGCTCGCTCACCACGCATCGCCAATCGATAGGCCGTGCCGGGAAACAGGTAGACCGCAAGAATCCCTGCAACCAGCAGCAAAACAACAAAGATGACGACTGTTTTGATCATTTAGTGAAAATAGTCCTTCGTTCCTTCTTCGCCCTCCCCCCTCCGGGGCGACTTGCATGTATCGAGACATGCAGATCAATGAGTCGCGAAGCGACACATTCGTGAGGCCGACGGCTGAGCTCTTGGTTGGGGTGGCGGACCAAGCTCGCGAAAGGCCTAGTAATCTTGTATCTCCTCAAGTGCAACCCACCTTTCAGTAGCTGTATCCAACCGTTCGTTAACCTCACTCAGCCGCTCAAGCACCGGTTGCACCTGTCCAAAGGGCTGACTATAAAAATCTTTGGCCGCTATCTGCAATTTCAAATCGGCCAATTCGCTTTCCAGGGTCTCGACCAACCCCGGCAACGTCTCCAACTCACGTTTTTCCTTGTAACTGAGTTTGCGTGGCGCGCTGGCCTTTCTGCGGGCACGTTCCCTGGCCTGCTTTGCCTTTGCCGCCTCCCGCAGGGGATCGTCCAACTCCGCCAGCTCACGCCCGCGTCTGGCCCAATCGCTATAGCCACCGACATATTCACGAATTTGGCCATCCGCTTCAAACACCAGAATGCTGGTCACGACGTTATCGAGAAACTCACGATCGTGACTCACGACCAACAATGTGCCCTGGTACTTCACCAACCGGTCCTCCAGGACCTCTAATGTCTCCACATCCAGATCGTTGGTAGGCTCATCCAGCACCAGCAGATTGGTCGGCCGGGTAAACAATTTTGCCAGAATAACCCGGTTGCGTTCGCCACCGGACAATATTTTGACCGGACTCTGCGCCCGTTTGACGTCGAACATGAATCCCCGCAAATAACCGATAACATGTCGTTGCTTGCCGTTTAACGTGATGTAATCACGGCCATCACCGACATTGTCGGCCACAGTTTTTTCCAGGTCGAGGTCCTGTCGCATCTGGTCGAAGTAGCCGATTTCCAGACCTGTTCCGTGCTTGATCGTGCCCGACTGCGGTTCTAGCTCACCAAGAAGCAGACGTAACAACGTGCTCTTGCCAACACCGTTATTGCCGATCAGACCAATCCGATCACCACGCATGATCTTGAGCGATAAATTATTGACCAACTTCTCGCCGTTATAACCATACGACACGTTGCGTGCCCGGATCACCTTGCGACCGCTCTGTTCGGCTTCGTCAATATTGATCTTCGCCGTTTTTTGACGGGCCGGGCGCTGTGCCCGTTCCTCCCGCATTGCCGTCAAGGCGCGTGCCCGTCCCTCATTGCGGGTTCGTCGGGCCTTGATCCCCTGGCGGATCCACACTTCTTCCTGAGCCAGCTTCTTGTCGAAACGGGCATTCTCGGTCTCTTCATCCTCCAGGGCCTTTTCCTTGCGTCGCAGATAATTCTGATAATCACCGGGCCAGTCAATAAGGGTCGTGCGATCCAATTCGACGATGCGGGTTGCCAGTCTCTGCAAAAACGCTCGATCGTGGGTAATGAACATGACGCTGCCGGGAAAACTGCGGACACGATGTTCCAGCCACTCGATGGTCGCCAGATCCAGATGGTTTGTGGGCTCATCGAGCAGTAGCAAATCCGGCTTACTCACCAATGCATGGGCCAGCGCCACACGCCTTTGCCAGCCGCCAGACAACTCATCGAGTTTTTTGTCGCCGGGTAGCTGCAAATCACTAATTATCGTCTCGACCAACAGGTCAATATTCCAGCCACCGGCCGCATCGATACGACGATGCAGCGCTTCGAGTTCCTTTAACCCGGCTTTGTCGAGTTGTTGCTGAGACAACTCGTTATACTCATGATGTAGTGCCTGCAACTTGTGCAGACCGTTGGCAACCGCCACGCGTACGGTGTGATCCAGCTCATCGGACAGGGTCTGGGCAAGCTGGCTGACACGCAGATCGGACAGATAATGCAATTCGCCGCTATCAACGGCGATCTCGCCCATTATGATTTTAAGCAGCGTGGTCTTGCCGGCCCCGTTACGACCAATCAGACAGACACGTTCGCCGTCATCAATCGTAAGCGACGCATCGCGCAGTATGTGCTGCTCGCCAAAACGCAGGTTCAAACGATCCAGTCGAACCAGTGACATGACTCAAATGTCAGACGGACACGTGTTGGGTGGGTTCGCACGGTTCGCAAACCACATCTGCATCACCCTGCTCCACCTGCAACGTGGCGTGATCGATACGGAAGCGATCCGAGAGCGCTACTGAAACCTCGTGCAAAAAAGCATCCGACGCAGCAGCAGGCATTACCAGGTGTACCGTAAGCGCGGTTTCAGTGGTGCTGATGGGCCAGATATGCAAATCGTGCAGACCGGTCACACCTGGTAGCGATTGGAGGTAATTTCGCACGGCGTCAAGATTGATGTGCCGGGGCACGGCGTCGACTGCCATATCCACCGATTCACGCAACAATTGCCACGTTGCCACGAGTATCACCGCGGCGATAACCAGGCTAATCGCCGGGTCGAGCCATAACGAGCCGGTCATCAGGATCAACATGCCGGCGACGACCACACCGAGTGAAACCGCGGCATCGGCGGCCATATGCAACCAGGCACTGCGTACATTGAGATCATGCTCACGCCCACCGTGAAACAACATGGCTGTAAAAAAGTTGATGAGCACGCCGATGCCTGCCACGACGATCACTGTCATTCCGTCGACCGGTGCGGCGCTTAACAGCCGGTTGATCGCTTCGTACACAATGCCCACTATAGCAACGAGCAACAGCACACCACTGGCCACGGCAGCCAGGATACTTGCCCGCCTGAAGCCGTAAGTATGCCGGTCGCTGGGGCGACGCCGGCCAATTATCAAAGCACCCCAGGCGAGGATCAATGCAATGACATCGCCCAGGTTATGACCCGCATCGGCAATCAGTGCCAGCGAGCCGGACAAAAAACCGTAGACAGCCTCGACAATGACGAAGCCAAAATTGAGTGCGACGCCTAAGGCGAACGCGCGGCCATAATCAGTCGAATGGGCATGCGTGTGCATCAGTAGCCTGCGGCGTGACCGTCCTTGCGTGATTCGGACGCGCCGATATAAACGCCGTTCCCCGCATCCCAGCGGATGGCTTGATAGCCGCCATAACCGCCGGCGCTGGAGCCTATCTTGTGACCCATCTTGGCCAGCCTACGGACCGTAGCCTCGGAGAAACCCGATTCCAGGTACAGCGTGCCCCCGTCACTCATCGCCTCGTCGGTCGGCTGACTGGAACCCTGGTGACGGATCCGGGCCGCGTCGCCAGCTTCCTGCAGGTTCATGCGAAAATCGACCAGATTAATTACGATTTGTGCGTGACCCTGTGGTTGCATACCACCACCCATCAGGCCAAAAGACATCCATGGTCTGCCATCTTTGGTAACAAAGGCCGGAATAATCGTATGGAATGGCCGCTTGCCCGGCGCAAAAACATTCGGATGACCGCGTTTGAGACTAAACAACTCGCCGCGGTCCTGCAGGATAAAGCCCAGACCGGGTGGCGTCATGCCTGAACCCATACCGCGATAATTGCTTTGTATGAGTGACACCATATTGCCGTCTCTGTCGGCGACGGTGAGATAAATCGTGTCGCCATGCCCCAGTTCTCCGGCCGGATAGCTTTTTGCAGCGCGATCGAGGTCAATCAATTCACGCCGTTCGGCAGCGTATTGTTTGGAAATCAGTTTCGCTACCGGTGTCTGAAAGAAATCCATATCGGCGTAGTATCGCGCCCGATCCTCGAAAGCGAGTTTCTTCGCTTCCGTGAAAACATGCACATACTCCGCACTGTCGTGACCCATCGACGCCAGATCATAAGCTTCAAGGATATTCAGTATCTGCAGTGCCGCGATGCCCTGCCCGTTTGGTGGCAACTCCCAGACTTCGTAGCCACGATAATTGGTCGATTCCGGCTTGACCCATTCGGAGCGATGGTCTGACAGGTCTTTTTCGCTCAAAAACCCGCCTTGCGCCTGCACATAGTCGGCGATTGTGCGGGCGATCCGGCCTTTATAAAAACCGTCCCGGCCCTTC
This sequence comes from Gammaproteobacteria bacterium, assembly GCA_029862165.1. GTDB lineage: Bacteria > Pseudomonadota > Gammaproteobacteria > Steroidobacterales > JABDKV01 > JABDJB01. The sequence goes on along the minus strand of JAOTXU010000002.1, from coordinate 137,840 downwards.
TCTGCCAGCGTCTTGTAGGTATCAGCCAGAGCCGGGTTTCGAAATATTTCGCCCTTTTTTGGCGCGCGGCCATTTGGCATGTAGGTATCGCTGAAACCGGGATATTTCTGTAATAGCGGGACACTCCGGTTCCAGTAATAGGCAATCAATTCGGTTATGGGGAAGCCTTCTTTGGCATAAGTAATCGCCGGCGCAAGCGTCCGTTTCATCGACAGCTTGCCAAAGCGATCGTGCAATTCGAACCACCCATCTACAGCGCCCGGTACACTGACCGGCAACGGACCATGCGATGGCACACGCTCGTGACCATTATCGATAAAATACTCGAGCGAAAGCGATTGTGGCGAGCGACCGCTGGCATTTAGTCCATATAGTTTTTTTGATTTAGCATCCCAGACGATCGCGAATAAATCACCGCCGATACCATTGCCCGTCGGCTCCATTAACCCGAGCGTCGCATTGGCCGCGATCGCCGCATCGATGGCATTGCCACCGGCACGCATAATATCCAGCGCCACCTGGGTGGCCAGCGGATGACTGGTCGCCGCCATCGCGTGTGGCGCGATGACCTCTGAGCGCGTTGCAAAGTGTGCCCCGGTTATCCGGTCGCCGCCGTGGGCCATGGAACTTAAGGCCAGCAGCGCAACCGCTGCGATACTCGATAAAAATGACATGGACAGCTCCGTTTCAGCATCCGCATAGATTACCCGATTTGCGTAAATGGGGTCAGAGTACATTTACTAAATGTACTCTGATCCCATTTACGTTCGAGAAGGGCAAATAAAAAGCCGGCACAAGGCCGGCTTTAACCTAAAAGTTTCGGGCACGGCGTGCGAATCAGGCGTCGCCTTCAGCCTCCGGGCGATCCACCAGCTGTACCAACGCCATCGGCGCCGCGTCACCGGGACGATTGCCGATCTTTAAGATTCGCAGGTAACCACCCGGACGATCCTTGAATCGCGGGCCGATTTCCGCGAACAGTTTGGTCACCGCTTTGCGATCACGCAGACGATCAAAGGCCAGCCGGCGGCGATCAACGCCATCGACTTTTGCCATCGTGATCAACGGCTCAATGACGCGGCGCAGCTCTTTGGCTTTAGGTACTGTCGTACGAATCGTCTCGTGTTGTAACAACGACGCAGACATATTGCGGAACATCGCCCTGCGATGCGGGCTGTTCCGGTTAAGCTGTCTGCCTGATTTACGGTGTCTCATGACTAATTTCCCATTCACTATCTTCCCCCTCCCCTTCGGGGAGGGGGCTAGGGGGAGGGGCAATTTCGCGAGATCTGCCCCCCACCCTACCCTCCCCCCGAAGGGGGGAGGGATTCATATTGGATTATCTTGCCGCAATACCGGTGGCGGCCAGTTCTCCAGCTTGGTTCCCAGCGCCAAACCGTGGCTGGCCAACACTTCCTTGATCTCGGTGAGCGATTTCTTGCCCAGATTCGGTGTGCGCAACAACTCAACCTCGGTACGCTGCACCAGGTCACCAATGTAATTGATGCTTTCGGCCTTCAGACAGTTGGCCGAACGCACCGTCAGCTCCAACTCGTCCACCGGACGCATCAAAACCGGATCAATCTGTGACTCGGCGTAGGCACGGGCGCGTTCTTCCTGACCCTGCAGGTCAACAAAAACGCTTAGCTGATCCTTCAGAATGGAACCGGCGCGGCGAATAGCTTCTTCGGCGTCGATCGTGCCATTGGTCTCAATGTCGATCAGCAATTTGTCGAGGTCCGTCCGCTGTTCCACACGCGCTGCATCCACCGTGTAGGAAACGCGTCGGATCGGGCTAAACGAGGCATCCAGCTGAAGTCTGCCAATCGGCCCGGCAACTTCCTCGAAGGTACTGCGCTGGGTAGCAGGGACATAGCCGCGACCACTGATAACCTTCACACGCATACTCAACTCACCACTGCTGGTGAGGTTTGCAATCACATGATTTGGATTGAGCACTTCCACATCGTGATCACACTGGATGTCACCGGCAGTAACCGGGCCAGGCCCACGCTTGGAAATAGTCAATACCGACTCTTCGCGTGCACTCATGCGAATCGCAACACCCTTGAGGTTGAGCAGTATGTCAACGACATCCTCCTGCACGCCTTCAATACTGGTGTACTCGTGCAGTACGCCGTCGATCTCAGCCTCGACAATGGCACAACCCGGCATAGACGACAGTAGTATGCGCCGCAACGCATTACCCAACGTATGACCAAAACCACGTTCCAGTGGTTCAATTGTCACTTTCGCGCGATGGTCCGTGACGGACTGGACCTTTACTACACGCGGCTTCAGGAACTCAGCAACCGATGCCTGCATCTGGCAACCCTCTGTTAAAAACTAAACTTTACTTGGAATACAATTCGACGACGAGATTCTCGTTGATGTCCGGCAAAATCTCGTCGCGATCAGGAACCGCTTTGAGTGTGCCGCTCATCTTTTTCTCGTCGATCTCTACCCATTCAGGCCGGCCCACCTGGCTCGAAATACTCAGGGCATTGGCGATTCGTGCCTGCTTGCGGGATTTTTCACGCACGCTAACTACGTCGCCTGCGCCGACCCGGTAGGACGGAATATTAACCAATGACTGGTTTACTTCGATCGCCTTGTGTCCTACCAACTGACGTGCTTCGGCACGTGTCGAGGCGAATCCCATCCGGTACACAACATTGTCCAGACGGGTTTCAAGCAGCTTGAGCAGGTTTTCACCTGTCGATCCTTTTTGTCCGGCAGCGGTCTTGTAATAATTACGGAATTGGCGCTCGAGCACACCGTACATGCGACGCAGTTTCTGCTTTTCGCGCAGCTGCAAACCGTAATCCGACAGCCTGGGTCGTCTTTGCGGTGCGCCACCTGGTGGCACCTGCGATTTGCATTTGCTTTCCAATGGGCGAACACCGCTTTTTAGGAACAGATCCGTTCCTTCGCGTCGCGCAAATTTGCAGGTTGGTCCAGTATATCTTGCCATGTCTTCTTTACCTCAGACCCGACGCTTTTTCGGAGCGCGGCAACCATTGTGCGGAATGGGCGTAACGTCGGCGATGTAGCTGATACGAAATCCAGCGGCGTTCAGAGCCCGAACTGCCGACTCGCGACCAGGCCCGGGGCCTTTCACGCGAACTTCCAGATTTTTCACGCCGTAATCCTTGACTGCCGTGCCGGCTTTCTCGGCGGCAACCTGTGCAGCAAACGGTGTGGATTTGCGCGAGCCACGAAAGCCGCAACCACCCGCTGTCGCCCAGGACAACGCGTTACCCTGACGATCGGTGATCGTAATGATGGTGTTGTTAAAAGACGCATGCACGTGCGCGATCGCATCGACAACCGTCTTCTTAACTTTCTTTTTGGTAACTTTCTTATCTGCCATGACTTATTTCCTGATAATTCGGCGCGGGCCCTTGCGTGTGCGGGCGTTGGTGCGTGTGCGCTGACCACGCAGTGGTAAGCCGCGACGATGACGGATACCGCGATAGGTGCCGAGGTCCATCAACCGTTTGATGTTCATAGCTGTTTCCCGGCGCAGATCACCCTCTACGGAAAGCTTCGTGACTGCGTCACGCAACTTATCAACTTCTGGTTCGGCAAGATCCTTAATCTTCACATTCGGGTCCACACCTGCCGACTTGCAGATTTTTCCAGCAGTCGATCGCCCCACTCCGAAGATATGGGTCAGTGCGATCACCGTGTGTTTGTGATCCGGAATGTTTATGCCGGCAATACGTGCCATAACGCGCTACCTCAGCCCTGACGCTGCTTGTGACGCGGATCCTTACAGATCACGCGCAATACCCGTTTACGCCGCACTATCTTGCAATTGCGGCACATTTTCTTGACCGATGCTCTTACTTTCATCCTGGTCTCCTGATCCGCTCTAGCGGACACGCCCAGCGCGGCCATAGCCACGCAGATTGGCTTTCTTCATTAAGCCTTCGTATTGATGCGACATCATGTGCGCCTGTAGCTGCGACATGAAGTCCATTACGACGACGACGATAATCAGTAGTGAAGTACCGCCAAAATAGAACGGCACGCTGAACTTCAGGATCATCAGCTCTGGAAGCAGACAAACCGCCGTTACATAGATCGCGCCCCATAATGTAAGACGCGTCAACACCAGATCGATGTATTCGCCTGTCTGGCGACCCGGTCGGATTCCAGGCACAAATGCGCCGGAGCGCTTTAGATTGTCTGCTGTCTCCCGCGAATTGAACACCAACGCGGTGTAGAAAAAACAAAAGAAAATGATCATTGCGGCGTACAGCATGATGTAAATCGGCTGACCCGGCGATAGCGTGCTGGCAACGGTTTGCAACCAGCCCCATCCTTCCTGGGTGCCGAACCAGCTCGCGATTGTGGCCGGAAACAGAATGATACTGGAGGCAAAAATCGGCGGGATTACGCCCGACATATTCAGTTTGAAAGGCAAGTGACTGGATTGCGCCTGCATCAGCTTACGACCCTGTTGCCGCTTAGCGTAGTTGACCGTAATTCTGCGTTGACCACGTTCGACAAAAACGACGAAGTAGGTCACCGCTAGCACCAACAGGAAAAGGGTCAAGGCGAGTAACGGATGCATCGATCCGTTGTTGACCAGCTCGAGCGTCCCGGCGATGGCCGCAGGCAATCCCGAGATAATGCTGGCCAATATAATCATTGAGATGCCGTTGCCGATACCGCGTTCGGTCACCTGTTCACCCAGCCACATCAGGAACATCGTACCGGTCACCAGGGTCGTGGCTGCGATAAATACAAACGACGACCCCGTGTATAAGGTCACACCCTGGGTTTGCAGAGCCGATGCTGCTGCGATGGACTGGAACAACGCCAGGCCCACGGTGCCATACCGCGTGTACTGGGTGATCTTGCGGCGGCCCGACTCACCTTCTTTTTTCATCGCCGCAAGCGAAGGCACGACCACAGACATCATCTGCATGATGATCGATGCCGAAATGTACGGCATGATGCCAAGGGCGAATATACTCAGCCGCTCAAGCGCGCCACCGGAGAACATGTTGAACATGCTCAGGATCGAGCCGGAACCCATTTGGTCAAAAAAGCTTTCCAATGCCACGGGATCGATTCCGGGCACCGGGATAAACGTCCCGATTCGGTAAATAATCAGCGCGCCGACCAGGAAGAAAAGACGCTTACGAAGTTCTGAAAACTTCGGTCCTTCTCCACCAAGTATCGCTGACGCTGCTGTGGGTCCCTTTGCCACTCGATTAACCCTCTATCTTCCCGCCCGCTGATTCAATGGCGGCACGCGCCCCTTTGGTGACTGCCACGCCACGTACGGTTATCGCGTCCTTGATTTTCCCCGAAAGAATAATCTTTGCCTTCTTGGCAAAAGAACTGATGATGTCCAGCTCCTTCAGGACTGTCATGTCGACAACGCCATCATTGGTCGATGCCACCAGCTCTGCTTCGTGCAGCCGCACTTCGCAGCTATAGCGTGCCTTGCGGGAATGAAACCCCACTTTTGGCAAACGGCGTTGCAACGGCATCTGCCCGCCTTCGAAGCCGACTTTGTGATAACCACCGGAGCGCGCGTGCTGGCCTTTTTGGCCGCGCGAACTCGTTTTGCCATGACCGCTGGAGCGACCACGACCCAAGCGCTTCGGCGCATGGCGGCTACCCTTGCTGGGGCTTAATGTGTTCAGACGCATCTCAGGCATCTCAGGCATCTCCTACCCGTAGCAGATACGACACCTTGTCGATCATGCCGCGATTTTCCGGTGTATCAATTACTTCCACGGTCTGGTTGATCTTGCGCAAGCCCAAACCGGCAACACATGCCTTGTGACTTTTTAAACGGCCAGACTGGCTGCGCACCAGTGTGACTTGAATTGTCTTGGTTGTCTTTTTCCGGGCCATGACGATCAGTCCAAAATGTCCGTGACACTCTTGCCGCGTTTGGCCGCAATGTCTTCCGGAGACAACATCGAAACGAGACCGGCGACAGTTGCCCGCACTACATTGATTGGGTTACGCGAACCATAACTCTTAGCCAAGACATTGCGTACGCCTGCACACTCAAAAACCGCGCGCATAGCGCCGCCGGCAATAATGCCGGTTCCGTCAGAGGCAGGCTGCATGTACACCTTGGTCGCGCCGTGACGCCCCTCCAACGCGTATTGCAATGTTTCCTCACGCAACGGGACACTTTGCATCGCCTTGCGGGCCGACTGCATTGCCTTCTGGATCGCGACTGGCACCTCACGTGCCTTGCCATAGCCGTAGCCGACCTGGCCTGCGCCGTCACCGACTACTGTCAATGCGGTAAAACCGAACTGCCGTCCACCCTTGACCACCTTGGCCACACGGTTTACCGCGACCAGCTTTTCAATGAGGTCGTCGCCGCTATTGTCGTCAATTCTCGCCATCAATATTCCTCTAGAACTGCAACCCGGCTTCGCGGGCGGCATCGGCCAGTGCTTTCACGCGACCGTGATAACGAAAGCCCGAGCGATCAAACGCAACCCGGTCAATGCCGGCCTTCTTCGCTTTTTCAGCGACAGCGCGACCAACCGCTTTGGCGGCTTCGGCGTTGCCGGTGCTCTTCAGACCCTTGCGTACCGATTTCTGCACGGTCGACACAGCAGCCAGCACGGTTCCACCATCCGGTCCAATAATTTGTGCATAAATATGCCGCGGAGTGCGATGCACGCTGAGGCGATTAACTCGCAATTCGCGCATCTTGGCCCGTGAACGTTTTGCACGGCGTAATCTGGATTGTTTCTTTTCCATCGTCTTGCGCCTACTTCTTCTTCGCTTCCTTAAGGATGATTTCCTCATCGGAATAGCGAACACCTTTACCCTTGTATGCGTCCGGCGGGCGATAGGCCCGAATTTCGGCCGCCGCCTGCCCGACGCGTTGCTTGTCAGCACCCTTCAGTACGATTTCGGTCTGCGATGGCGTATCCACCGAAACACCGTCCGGCACCTGGTATTCCACCGGATGGGAAAAACCCAGCGTTAAGTTGAGCTTATTGCCCTGGGACTGCGCGCGATAACCGACGCCGTGCAGTTCCAGCTTGCGTTCAAAACCCTTGGTCACACCCGTGACCATATTGCCCAGCAGCGCGCGCATTGTGCCGGCCAGCGCGATCGTGGTGCGCGAGCCGTCCTTTGCCGAAACACGCAACTCGTTTTCTGCCTGTTCGATCCCTACCTGTGGGTGCAATCGCATCTGCAACGATTCCTTCCCACTTTTCACGGTGACCTGATCGGCCTGAACGCTGACTTCAACGCCCTTTGGCAGCTCAAGCGGATTTTTTGCAACTCTCGACATTGTCTTTCCCTTAGGAGACGACACAAAGTACTTCGCCACCCTGGCCATCGGCCCGGGCCTGTCGATCGCTCATTACGCCTTGCGACGTTGAAACGATTGCAACACCCAAACCACCCATCACCTGTGGCAAGGCACCCTTGCCACGATAAATACGCAGACCGGGACGGCTCACTCGACGCAACTCGGCAATCACCGGCTTACCCTCGTGATAACGCAGACGAATGCTCAGGACCGGTTTTCCGTCCTCGTTGGCGGTCTGAAAGTCATCGACATAGCCTTCATCCCGAAGCACTTTCGCGATCGCGCCTTTAATGCGCGTTGCCGGCATCGAGACTTCGACCTTGCCAGCCTTTTGTCCATTACGGATTCGGGTCAGCATGTCGGCAATTGGATCGGTCATACTCATATCGTTACCTTTACCAGCTGGCCTTACGCAGACCGGGAATTTCCCCGTCCATAGTCGCTTCACGCAATTTGTTTCGACCCAGTCCAAACTTGCGGTAGAAGCCGTGCGGTCTGCCCGTAATCGCGCAACGATTACGTTGCCGCGATGCACTGGCATCCCGCGGTTGTTTCTGCAGCTTTATCTGTGCGTTCCTGCGCTCTTCATCCGTAGACTTGGGCGACAATATGATCGCCTTGAGCTGCGCGCGCTTTGCTGCGAAACGCGCCGCCGTCTTGTTACGCTTGCGCTCTCTCATCAGCATTGATGTCTTGGCCATACCGTTTCGTCCTTATTTGCGGAATGGGAAACTGAACGCCTCAAGCAGCGCCTTCCCTTGTTCGTCATTTTTCGCATTGGTTGTGATAGTGATATCCATCCCGCGCGTGGTATCAATCTGATCGAAATCGATCTCCGGAAAAATAATCTGTTCTCTAACGCCGAGACTGTAATTACCGCGGCCGTCAAAAGCCTTGGGGTTCAAACCCCGAAAATCACGCACACGCGGCGCGGCAACGTTAATCAATCGGTCCAGAAATTCATACATGCGTTCCCGTCGCAACGTGACTTTGCAGCCAACCGGCATACCATCACGAATCTTGAAGGTCGCCACAGACTTGCGGGCGCGACGCATCAGGGCTTTCTGGCCCGAGATTCGTTCCATATCTTTCATTGCGAAATCCATGACCTTCTTGTCGACTGACGCTTCGCCTACACCCATATTTAGCGTGATCTTGGTGATCTTCGGTACCTCCATGGGATTGCTCAGGCTGAGCTTGTCCATGAGCTGCGGCACGACGGTCTCTTTGTAAAATTCCTGTAATCTGGACATGACTAGTTCACCGTGACGCCTAGACGTCAATCACCTCTCCGTTGGAACGGAAGATTCGTACTTTCTTGCCGTCACCCAAAGTCTTAAACCCTACCCGGTCGCCCTTCTTGGTGACTGGGTTGTACAACATGATATTCGACGTATGCAGTGGCATTTCCTTTTCAATAATTCCACCGGCCACGCCTGCATTCGGATTTCCACGCATGTGTTTCTTAGCGACGTTAATACCTTCCACCAGTACGCGCGCACCGACCAGATCCAACACGGTACCGCGCCGGCCCTTGTCCTTGCCGGCGGTCACGATGACCTGGTCGCCTTTTTTTAGTCGATTCATGTCTAATCCGCTCCTCAGAGCACTTCCGGCGCCAGCGAAATAATCTTCATGAACTTTGCCGTTCGCAGTTCACGGGTAACCGGGCCAAAAATACGTGTGCCAATCGGCTCCAGCCTGGCATTCAACAGCACCGCAGCATTGCCATCGAAACGAATGAGCGAACCATCGGAGCGTCGCACACCTTTGCGGGTACGCACCACGACCGCGTTGTAAACCTCGCCCTTTTTTACCTTGCCGCGAGGAATAGCGTCTTTAACACTCACCTTGATGACATCACCAACGTTGGCATAACGGCGCTTTGATCCGCCCAGCACCTTGATGCACTGGACCTTGCGGGCTCCGCTGTTGTCCGCTGCGCTCAGCACCGTTTGCATCTGAATCATCGTCCGTCTCCTGTCAGCGGCCTGCCCGCTCAATAATGCTGACCACGCGCCAGTTCTTGCGCTTGGACAACGGACGACACGAGGCAATACTCACGGTATCGCCAGTGCGACACTCGTTACTCTCGTCGTGTGCCATAACTTTACTCGTCAGTTTGACGTACTTGCCGTACACCGGGTGACGAACCTGGCGTTGTACGGCGACAGTGACGGACTTATCCATCTTGTCACTGACGACATTGCCGGTCATCGTTCGAGTCTTGCTCGCAACGGCTGAATTCTCTTCGCTCATGACTCCGCTTTCTCGTTGAGAATGGTCTTGATGCGCGCAATATTTTTGCGCACTTTGCCGAACTGATCGGTACGTGCGAGCTGCCCCGTTGCACGCTGCATGCGCAAGTTGAACTCTTCGCGTCGAAGCTTAAGCAACTCGTCGTTCAATTGTGTCTCGCTGTGCTCACGCAGTTTGCCAGCTTTCATCACATCACCTGCCGTGAAACAAAGGAAGTTTGTACTGGCAACTTCGCGGCCGCCAGCCTGAATGCCTCGCGGGCAATGTCTTCGCTAACGCCTTCGATTTCGTACAGCACTTTTCCGGGTTGCACTTTTGCGACCCAGTATTCAACGCTGCCCTTGCCTTTACCCTGACGAACTTCCAGCGGTTTCTTGGTTACCGGCACGTCGGGAAAAACGCGAATCCAAATCTTTCCGCCACGCTTTATATGACGAGTCATCGCGCGACGAGCCGCCTCGATCTGCCGTGCTGTCAACCGGCCACGGTCGAGGGTCTTCAGTCCGTACTCACCAAATGAAACGGCGTTACCACGATCTGCCAGACCGCGATTACGACCCTTCATTTGTTTACGGAACTTCGTCCTTTTTGGTTGCAGCATCGCAGTCGCCTCAGTGCTTCGCCGTCTTGGCGGTTTTTGCGGTCTTGGCGGTCTTGGCGGTCTTGGCAGCTTCGGCGGTTTCCTCGGCCTCTTCCGGCCCAAACACCTCGCCCTTGAATATCCACACTTTCACGCCGATGACGCCATATGTGGTGTTTGCCCTGGCCAGTCCATAGTCGATGTCTGCACGAAAAGTGTGTAGTGGCACGCGGCCTTCGCGATACCATTCGCTCCGAGCAATTTCCGCGCCGTTGAGACGACCGGAAACTTTCACTTTGATACCACCGGCACCGATACGCATGGTGTTGGTGACCGCGCGCTTCATCGCACGGCGAAACATCACGCGACGCTCGAGCTGCTGCGCCAGACCCTCAGCTACCAATTGTGCATCCAGTTCCGGCTTGCGGATTTCCGAAATATTGATGCGGACGTCCTGCAACGGCATGCTCATCATGCGCGAAACATCAGTCCGCAACTTTTCGATGTCCTCGCCTTTCTTGCCGATGACGATACCGGGTCGTGCCGTGTGGATTGTGATGTGGGCTTTCTTCGCCGGACGTTCAATCTGAATACGGCTCACCGACGCCTGAGACAAGCGCTTCTTGAGGAAGCTGCGAATCAGGTGATCGGTGTAAACGTGGTGCGGATAGGTCTTCGAATCGGCATACCATTTAGACGTCCAGTCTTTGGTAATACCGAGCCTGATCCCTATTGGATGGACTTTTTGACCCATTAGTTAAATCCTTACTCGTCCGCCACGTGTATCGTGATGTGACTATTCTGTTTGATCAGCCGGTTGGCCCGCCCTTTGGCACGTGGCAACCAGCGCTTGAAAGTCGGCGCCTGATCTACAGTGATTGCAGACACGCGTAACTCGTCGATATCGGCTCCGTCGTTGTGCTCGGCATTGGCGATCGCAGATTCCAGTACTTTGTGCAGGATGGCCGCACTCTTGTTTGGCGCGTGCGACAATAATTGCAGCGCGTCACCCACTGCCTTACCGCGAATCATGTCCGCAAACAAACGGCACTTCTGCGGTGAAATTCGGGCATATTTCAGTCTTGCTGCGGCCATCACGTCCTCACTTGGTCTTCTTGTCGCCGGAGTGACCCTTAAATGTGCGGGTCGCAGCAAATTCGCCCAGTTTGTGGCCGACCATGTTTTCCGAAATCAAGACTGGTACGTGAGCACGGCCGTTATGCACAGCAATAGTCAGCCCCACCATGTCGGGCAGAATCATGGAACGCCGTGACCAGGTCTTGATCGGGCGGCGATCATTCGCCTGAGCCGCAGCCTGGACTTTTTTCTCCAGGTGCAAATCGACAAACGGGCCTTTCTTAACCGAACGTGGCACTACCTATACCTCACTTCTTCTTCCGACGACGCACGATCATGTTGCCAGTGCGTTTGTTCTTTCGCGTCTTGTAGCCCTTCGTGGGCACCCCCCAGGGCGAAACCGGATGACGGCCACCTGACGTACGGCCTTCGCCGCCGCCATGTGGATGATCAACCGGATTCATTGCAACGCCTCGCACGGTTGGTCGCACTCCACGCCAGCGCTTGGCGCCGGCTTTTCCGAGCTTGCGCAGGTTGTGCTCGTCGTTTCCCACTTCACCAATGGTGGCGCGACAGTCGACGTGTATGCGGCGCATTTCACCGGAGCGCAGCCGCAACGTTGCGTAAACGCCCTCGCGGGCAGCAAGCTGCGCGGACGTGCCGGCACTGCGCGCTATCTGCGCACCCTTACCTGGCTTCATTTCTATACAATGAATTATCGAACCCAGCGGTATGGTACGCAGCGTCATGCAATTACCCGCTTTCATTGGTGCTTCAGTGCCCGACATGATCTGGTCGTCTTTCTTAAGCCCTTTCGGTGCGATGATGTAACGGCGTTCGCCGTCCGCGTAAAGCAACAGAGCCAGGTAGGCACTGCGATTTGGATCGTATTCCAAACGTTCTACTTTGGCCGGGATGCCGTCCTTGTTGCGGCGAAAATCAATTTTCCGGTAACGCTGCTTATGACCACCGCCTTTATGCCGCGACGTAATGCGGCCGTTTGTATTGCGCCCACCTGTGCGGGTTTTCTTCTCGAGCAGCGGTTCGTATGGCTTGCCCTTATGCAGCTCAGGCGAGACCACCCGCACCGTAAAACGGCGGCCGGCGGAAGTTGGTTTTGCTTTCTGCAATGCCATATCGTATTCCTTAGTCGGCACCAACGAAGTCGATGTCGTGGCCCTCTGCTAAACGAACGTAAGCCTTTTTCCAGTCTTTGCGCCGACCAAAGCTAAAGCGCGCACGCTTGACCTTGCCGCGTTGGTTCACAACGGTGACGTTGTCGACCTCAACATCGAACATCGCCTGCACAGCGTCGCGAATCTCAGACTTGGTTGCATCACGACGGACGATAAACACGACCTGGTTATGTGCGTCGGCCACACGCTGACTTTTTTCTGACAGATGTGGACCCAACAGCACGGTCATGAGTCTTTCGGTGCTCATGCCAGCTTCTCCTCAAGTCTGCGAAGTGCCGCGACCGTCGTCAAAACCTTGTCGTAGTGAAGCAAGCTGACCGGATCAACAGCACTGACTTCGAGCATCCCTACCTTCTCCAGGTTGCGTGATGCCAGGTGCACGTTTTCATCGAAGGCCTCGAGCAAGATCAGAACATCATCCAGTCCCATATCGCGTAGTTTGCTCACCAAGCCTTTAGTCTTTGGGGCATCCAGCGAAAATGATTCGACGACGAGCAAGCGATCCTGGCGGATCAACTCCGATACCAATGCACTCATGGCACCGCGATACATCTTGCGGTTCACCTTCTGTTTGAAGCTTCTGGGACGCGCTGCAAAGGTGCGCCCACCGGAACGCCAGATCGGGCTGCGGTTCGTACCGGCGCGCGCCCGTCCCGTACCTTTCTGACGCCAGGGTTTGGCTCCGCCACCACTGACCTGGGCACGATCTTTTTGCGCTTTGGTACCACGACGTCTACCGGCCATGTAAGCGTTTACGACCTGGTGAACCAACGCCTCGTTAAATTCACGAGAAAACGCGTCATCCGACACGTCGACGCCTTTCTTGCTACCGTGTAACTGTAATTGCATGTGCCCTCCTAGCCCTGTCGCTTAACGGCGGGCTTGACGATTACGTCGCCGCCTTTGCAACCGGGGACGGAGCCCTTCACCAGAATAAGATTGCGTTCAGCGTCTACTCGCACAACTTGCAGATTCTGTGCCGTACGATTCACGTTACCCATCTGACCGGACATCTTCTTGCCCTTGAATACACGACCGGGCGTCTGACACTGGCCTATCGAGCCTGGGGCACGATGCGCCAGTGAGTTGCCATGAGTGTTGTCCTGAGTGGAAAAATTATGGCGCTTGACGGTTCCAGCGAAACCCTTGCCGATACTCGTGCCGGAGACATCGACATACTGACCCGCTTCGAAAATATCGATCTTTATCTCGGAACCGGTTTGCAGATCATCGCCTTCGCTGTCGCCAAGACGGAATTCGCGAACGGTGCGCCCGGCCTCGCTGGAGGCTGCGGCAAAGTGACCACGCATCGGTTTCGAGACTCGGTTTGCTTTACGCGCACCTACCGCAACCTGCACGGCGCGATAGCCATCCCGTTCCGGACTGCGTACCTGAGTCACACGATTCGGTGTCGCTTCTATGACCGTAACGGGCACAGAGGCGCCGTCTTCGGTGAAGACGCGAGTCATGCCGCACTTGCGACCCACCACTCCGATCGTCATTGTCACTTCCTCTATTTACGATACGCCGGCTACGATTGGTCGACGCTGAGTAAAATGGGGACGGGCCGCCGGCCCATCCCCCTTTTTGCACCGCGGCCCGACCAGGGCAGATGCCGGGCCGGGCCGTAGCGAGCCGCCTATTATAGCAGTGCTCGCCCTCAGTTCAATTTAATTTGTACGTCCACCCCGGCCGGCAGATCAAGCTTCATCAGGGCATCCACGGTCTTGTCTGTGGGGTCCACAATCTCCATAAGGCGCTTGTGGGTCCGCAGCTCATATTGGTCCCTGGCGTCCTTGTTGACGTGGGGCGATATGAGCACCGTGAAGCGCTCCTTCTTGGTCGGCAGCGGGACGGGGCCGCGCACCTGGGCCCCGGTACGTTTGGCCGTTTCAACGATCTCCCGTGCCGACGTATCGATCAGCCTGTGATCGAAGGCCTTCAGCCGGATTCGTATGTTCTGGTTCGCTGCCATTACTCAATATCCCATGGTTAGTCAGATTAGGGGTCGAACCCCTAAATTCCTACTCAATAATCTTGGCGACGACGCCGGCGCCAACTGTGCGTCCGCCTTCGCGGATCGCAAATCGTAAACCGTCTTCCATCGCAATCGGTACGATCAAATCAACCTTGATCTTGATGTTATCGCCCGGCATCACCATCTCGGTGCCCTCCGGTAACTCCACCGCTCCGGTTACGTCCGTCGTCCGAAAATAAAACTGCGGCCGGTATCCCTTGAAAAACGGCGTGTGCCGTCCACCCTCTTCCTTGGTCAGCACATATACCTCCGCCTCAAACTTCGTGTGCGGCGTTATCGATCCCGGCTTCGACAGTACCTGTCCTCGCTCAACCTCGTCTCGCTTCGTCCCACGCAACAACACGCCCGCGTTATCACCTGCCTGACCCTGGTCCAACAGCTTGCGGAACATCTCCACTCCCGTACACGTCGTCTTGCTCGTGTCCGTCATGCCCACAATCTCAACTTCGTCGCCAACCTTCACGATGCCGCGCTCTATACGACCCGTCACCACCGTGCCACGCCCCGATATCGAAAACACATCCTCAATCGGCATCAAAAACGCACCGTCCACCGCCCGCTCCGGCTCAGGAATGTAGTCATCCATCGCCGCTACCAGCTTCACTATGCTCGGCTCGCCTAGCTCTGACTCGTCACCTTCCAGCGCCTTCAGCGCCGAACCGGTTATCAATGGCGTATCGTCCCCCGGAAACTCGTAGGTCGACAGCAGGTCCCGAACCTCCATCTCCACCAGCTCCAGCAACTCCGCGTCATCCACCATGTCCGCTTTGTTCAAATACACCACAATAAATGGCACACCCACCTGACGGGCCAGCAATATATGCTCCCTCGTCTGCGGCATCGGACCGTCAGCCGCGCTGACCACCAGAATCGCACCGTCCATCTGTGCCGCTCCCGTGATCATGTTCTTCACATAGTCCGCATGCCCCGGACAGTCCACGTGGGCGTAGTGACGCGCCTCGCTCTCGTATTCAACGTGCGCCGTCGCTATCGTGATCCCACGCTCGCGCTCTTCCGGTGCATTGTCTATCTGGTCAAACGCCTTCACCTCACCACCAAACTTCGTCGATAACACCTTCGTCATCGCCGCCGTCAGCGTAGTCTTTCCATGATCAACGTGACCTATGGTCCCTACGTTGACATGCGGCTTTGTACGTTCGAATTTCTCCTTGGACACGGTAGTTTCCCCTTAGAAAAAAACTCAGGACTCTTTCTTGATAATTGCTTCGGCGACGTTATTCGGCACCTCGGCATAACGATGAAATTCCATTGAATAGGTTGCCCGACCCTGGCTCATCGAGCGCAGGTCTGTGGCATATCCAAACATTTCTGAAAGCGGCACCTGGGCACGGACCACCTTACCAGCCGGCGCATCATCCATCCCTTCAGTAATACCGCGACGCCGATTGAGGTCGCCCATCACGTCACCCATATAGTCTTCAGGCGTTACCACCTCGACCTTCATCATTGGCTCGAGCAATACCGGCTTGGCTTTCAGCGCGCCGTCCTTAAATGCCATTGAACCGGCGATCTTGAAAGCGACTTCGCTAGAGTCGACTTCATGATACGAACCGTCGAACAATGTCACTTTGACGTCAACAACCGGGTAACCGGCTATTACGCCGTTACGCATTTGCTCCTCGATGCCTTTACCGACAGCAGATATGTATTCCTTCGGAATCGCTCCACCAACAATCTTGTTTTCGAACTCGTAGCCCGCCCCGGCTTCGTTTGGATCGATGCGGACCACAACATGTCCGTATTGACCACGACCACCCGACTGGCGGACAAACTTGCCTTCCTGCTTTTCAACAACCTTGCGTATGGTTTCGCGGTAGGCCACCTGTGGCTTGCCAACGTTGGCCTCGACCTTAAACTCGCGCTTCATGCGATCGACAATGATGTCCAGATGCAACTCACCCATTCCCGAGATAATGGTCTGGCCCGATTCTTCGTCCGTCTTGACGCGGAATGAAGGGTCTTCCTTGGCCAGTTTGGATAAGGCGACCCCCATCTTTTCCTGGTCGATCTTGGTCTTCGGCTCTACGGCTACGGCAATAACCGGTTCGGGAAACTCCATCCGCTCCAGCGTAATGGCCTCTTTCAAAGCACACAGCGTGTCACCGGTGGTCACGTCTTTGAGTCCAACAGCAGAAGCGATGTCGCCTGCCCGAACTTCCTTCAGTTCCTCGCGGTCATTGGCATGCATCTGTAACAAGCGTCCAATGCGTTCTTTCTTGCTCTTCACCGGATTCAAAACGGTGTCGCCGCTTTTTAGCACACCCGAGTACACGCGGAAGAAAGTCAATGTGCCGACAAACGGATCGGTCGCAATCTTAAATGCCAGCGCGGAAAACGGTGCGTCGTCTGTAGATTCCCGTGACCCCTGAGTATCGTCCGGCAAGATACCGGCGATAGACGGCACATCAACCGGCGACGGCATGTAATATATGATGGCATCCAGCATGGCCTGGACACCTTTGTTCTTAAAAGCAGAGCCGCACAGCGTCGGCACGATCTCGTTGGCAAGGCATCGTTCACGAATTCCCTGGCGAATTTCTTCTTCGTTGAGCTCGCCACCTTCGAGGTACTTCTCCATCAGCGCTTCGTTAGCCTCGGCCGCCGCCTCGATCAAAAACTCCCGCCGGGTTTTACATTCATCTACCAGAGCTGCCGGGATATCGCGTGCCTCGTAGCTGGTGCCCTGGGTCGAGTCGTCCCAGTAGATCGCTTTCATGCGGATCAGGTCGACTACACCCTCGAATTTTTCTTCCGCACCAATCGGCACCTGTAGCGGCACAGGATTACCGCCCAGACGTGTCTTGATCTGGTCGACCACGCGGCCGAAGTTGGCGCCGGCGCGATCCATCTTGTTAATAAAGGCCATTCGTGGCACGACATACTTGTTGGCCTGGCGCCAGACTGTCTCGGACTGTGGTTCCACGCCGCCAACTGAACAGAACACCGCAACCGCACCGTCAAGCACACGCAATGACCGCTCGACTTCGATTGTGAAGTCGACGTGTCCTGGTGTATCGATAATGTTGACACGATGCTCGGGGAACTGTTGATCCATTCCGGCCCAGAAAGTCGTCGTTGCCGCCGATGTAATCGTGATGCCGCGCTCCTGCTCTTGCTCCATCCAATCCATCACGGCCGCACCATCGTGCACCTCACCGATCTTGTGTGAGACGCCCGTATAGAACAAAACACGTTCAGTCGTAGTCGTCTTGCCGGCATCAATGTGGGCCATGATGCCGATATTTCGATAACGCTCGATGGGGGTACTGCGTGGCACGATTAATCCCTGGCCGTCCGTTACCAGCGGTAATGCGAAAAGGCCTTGTTGGCCTCTGCCATACGATGCGTGTCCTCACGCTTCTTGACCGCAGTGCCGCGGTTTTCCGATGCATCCAGCAACTCGTGTGCGAGACGATGCGCCATGGATTTCTCACTGCGCTTACGCGCAGCATCGATCATCCAACGCATGGCCAAAGTCTGCCGACGCGTAGGACGAACTTCGATCGGCACCTGATATGTAGCACCACCAACGCGTCGTGACTTGACCTCGACCGCCGGTTTGACGTTTTCCAACGCGGTCTCAAGCACTTCCAGGGCCTGATCGTCCTGCACGCCCGAACGCTCCGAAATACGGTCCAAAGCACCGTAGACGATCCTTTCGGCCACCGACTTCTTGCCACTTTCCATGACCATATTGATGAACTTGGCCAGCATTTGGCTCTTGAATTTCGGATCCGGCAGGATGATCCGTTTTGGTGCTTGTGTGCGTCTCGACATCCCTTAAATCCTCTACTTCGGTTTCTTGGCGCCGTACTTGGAGCGGCCTTGACGACGTTCAGTAACGCCGGCGCAATCAAGCGTGCCGCGGATCGTGTGATATCGGACACCAGGAAGATCTTTCACACGACCGCCGCGAATCAGCACGACCGAGTGCTCCTGCAGATTATGCCCCTCGCCACCGATGTAGCTGGTAACCTCGAAGCCATTCGTCAATCTGACTCGCGCGACTTTCCGCAGAGCCGAGTTCGGTTTCTTCGGTGTCGTCGTGTAAACACGCGTACAGACGCCTCGTTTTTGCGGACTGCTCTGCAGTGCCGGAACATTTGTCTTGACCGTTCTGGTACGCCGCGGTTTCCTGACCAACTGATTGACTGTCGACATGCTTCCACCAATAACGCCCCTGAAAATGGGACGGACATGCATAAACAGCAGGACGACCTCAGGTCGACCTGCTGCAAAAGGGCGCAAATGATATTGGCGGGCAGCTCAACCTGTCAAGCAGGTTAGGCCATTGCACGCAGCGCCCATCCACCCTGCCGGCGCCCATATTGGACAGCCGGATTGTCTCGCCTCACCCGGCCCTCGCCCCAAACCCCTTCCCGTGACAGAGGGGGTCCGCAGGAGCTTAGTCAGCGACAGCCTCGGGGGGCTGGCTAGCGTCGTCAGATGCGGCCGTGACAGCCTCTGAGGGTGACTCCTCGAGTGCAGCTTCGTCAACAGGCGCTGTTTCCTCGCTATCTTCGGGCTTCCCGGGCATCGCCGCCAACAGCGCCTCCACGGTGCCTGCCTTACGGGCAGCCCTCCGTTCGGCGTGGTGGGCGAATCCGGTCCCCGCGGGAATCAGACGGCCGACGATGACGTTTTCCTTCAATCCGCGCAAATCATCCCGCAAACCCCGAACCGCTGCCTCAGTGAGCACGCGGGTGGTTTCCTGGAATGAAGCGGCCGAGATAAACGACTCGGTCGCCAGCGAGGCCTTGGTAATACCCAGCAACACCGGGTCAAAGGTGCATGGTTCCTTACCTTGAGCAATCAGCAGGTCATTTACGTCCAACGCGCGCGCGCGATCTAATTGTTCTCCGCGCAGAAACCGGGTGTCTCCATTCGTCGTCACTTCAACCTTGCGCAGCATCTGGCGAATGATGACTTCGATGTGCTTGTCGTTGATACGCACGCCTTGCAAACGGTAAACATCCTGTATCTCGCGCACCAGATAGTCGGCGAGTTCCTCGACACCCTGCAAACGCAGAATGTCGTGTGGATTGCGTTCACCGTCAGCAATGATTTCACCGCGCTCGACATGCTCACCTTCGAACACATGCAAGTGGCGCCACTTCGGAATCAGATCCTCGCGTGTCTCGCCATCCGGATCGGTAATAACCAGGCGACGCTTGCCTTTGGTCTCCTTGCCGAAACTGACGGTACCGGTCGCTTCAGCCAGCACTGCCGATTCCTTCGGCTTGCGTGCCTCGAATAGATCCGCAACGCGAGGCAGACCACCAGTGATGTCCCTGGTCTTTGAGGATTCCTGCGGGATGCGCGCGATGACATCACCCACCTTAACTTTGCCGCCGTCTTCCATCGAAAGGATGGCGCCCGGTGGCAATGCGTACAGCGCGGGAATCTCCGTGTTTGCAAAGAACACGTCCTTGCCCTTGCTATCGACCAGTTTGGCCACCGGCCGCAAATCCTTACCGGCAGTTCCACGCTGTTTGGGATCGGTAATAACCAGACTCGACAGACCGGTGATGTCGTCGACCTGTCGATTAAAGGTGACCCCGTCAACAAAGTCCTCGAATTTGAGAATACCCGCCACCTCTGTAACAACCGGGTGAGTGTGTGGATCCCAAGTCGCCATGATCTGACCGGGTTTGACCGCATCGCCATCACGCACGGTAATCATTGCGCCATACGGCACCTTGTAACGCTCGCGCTCACGCCCATGCTGATCGACCACGCCCAATTCACCTGAACGCGATACTGCAACCAGGTTTTTCTTTGCGTTTTCAACCCACTTGATATTGTGCAGTCGCGCCGTGCCGTTGGATTGGATTTCGATATTGTTGACAGCCGCGGCGCGCGAGGCGGCACCGCCGATATGGAAAGTACGCATCGTCAGCTGTGTGCCGGGTTCTCCAATCGACTGGGCAGCGATGACGCCAACCGCTTCGCCAATATTGACCCGCTGACCACGTGCGAGATCGCGGCCGTAGCAAAAACGGCAGACACCGTAACGGGTTTCACAGGCAATCGGCGAACGCACGAGCAAACGATCTATGCTTTCGTCTTCCAGCAACTGCACCAAATGCTCATCGAGTATGACTCCGGCGTCGACTATCACTCTGTCATCAGGCGTAGTCACCGGCTCGGCTGTAACACGACCCAACACGCGCTCGCGCAGCGGTTCGACAATGTCGCCGCCCTCAACGATCGGCATCATCAGCAAACCTTCGGTCGCTCCGCAGTCGTCTTCGGTTACGACGAGATCCTGCGCCACGTCGACCAGGCGCCGTGTCAGGTAGCCGGAGTTTGCTGTTTTCAATGCAGTATCGGCCAGACCCTTACGTGCGCCGTGAGTCGAGATGAAGTACTGCAGCACGTTCAGCCCTTCACGGAAATTAGCCGTAATGGGTGTTTCAATGATTGAACCGTCCGGTTTGGCCATCAGGCCACGCATGCCAGCAAGCTGACGAATCTGCGCTGCCGAACCTCGCGCACCAGAATCAGCCATCATGAAAATGGAGTTAAACGATGCTTGGCTGGTTGCCTTGCCATCGGCGCCCTCGACTGTCTCTGTACCGAGCTTGTCCATCATGGCTTTGGCCACCTGGTCGTTGGTACGTGACCAGATATCGACGACCTTGTTGTATCGCTCGCCGTCAGTAACCAGACCCGACGCATATTGTTTCTCGATATCTCTTACTTCATCTTCTGCCTTGCCAAGGATGTGCGTTTTTTCGACCGGCACGACCATATCGTCTACTCCGATAGACACGCCGCCCTTGGTCGCAAAATGGAACCCCGTGTACATGAGCTGGTCAGCGAAGACGACGGTTCTTTTCAAGCCGACTGTGCGATAACAGGCATTAATAATTCCAGAGATGGCCTTTTTGTTCATCTCGCGATTGACCAGCTCGAAGGGTAAGCCGGCAGGCACGATTTCAAACAACAACGCGCGGCCCACGGTAGTCTCTACCACTTTGTCCTGCTCTGAGCCGTCTTCCTCAATCTCGGTAATTCGCACCTTGACGCGCGCTTGTAAAGAGACCTCGCGGCTTTCGTAGGCCCGATGCGCCTCACGGATATCGGCAAACATCATGCCCTCGCCAGGCGCATTAACACGCTCGCGAGTCATGTAATAGAGACCCAGCACGACATCTTGTGACGGCACAATTATCGGGTCGCCGTTGGCGGGAGACAGAATATTATTCGACGCCATCATCAGCGCACGCGCCTCGAGTTGCGCCTCCAGCGACAACGGCACATGCACAGCCATCTGGTCACCGTCGAAGTCGGCGTTGAAGGCGGTGCAAACCAGCGGATGGAGCTGGATTGCCTTGCCCTCAATTAGTACCGGCTCGAACGCCTGTATACCAAGCCGATGCAGCGTCGGCGCACGGTTGAGCATGACAGGGTGCTCGCGAATGACTTCTTCGAGGATATCCCAGACTTCGGGGCCCTCGCGTTCAACCAATCGCTTTGCAGCCTTGATGGTTGCGGCCTCACCACGTAGTTGCAGCTTGGAGAATATGAAAGGCTTAAACAGCTCCAGCGCCATCTTCTTGGGCAGCCCGCACTGATGCAATTTCAGCGTCGGACCAACAACAATTACTGAACGACCGGAATAGTCGACCCGCTTGCCGAGCAGATTTTGACGAAAACGTCCCTGCTTACCCTTGATCATGTCGGCCAGTGACTTCAACGGGCGTTTGTTCGTGCCCGTGATAGCCCGTCCGCGACGACCATTATCGAGCAATGCATCAACCGACTCCTGCAGCATTCGCTTCTCATTGCGAACGATGATGTCGGGAGCATTCAGCTCCAGCAGACGACGCAGGCGATTGTTTCTGTTAATCACGCGGCGATACAGATCGTTCAGATCCGAAGTCGCAAAACGACCGCCATCGAGCGGCACCAGCGGACGCAGATCGGGCGGCAGCACGGGCAGCACCGTCAGAACCATCCACTCCGGCTTGTTCCCGGATTCGATAAATGACTCCAGCAACTTGACGCGTTTCGACAAGCGCTTGATCTTGGTTTCGGAGTTGGTCGCCGAAATATCATCGCGCACTTTGGCGACTTCGGTTTCCAATTCAATGGTGGTCAGAAGTTCGTGGATGGCTTCCGCACCCATGCGTGCGTCAAACTCATCGCCATGCTCTTCGATCGATTCCAGATACGCCTCATCAGATAGCAGCTGACCGCGCTCGAGCGGCGTCAGGCCGGGATCGATAACGACAAAGGCTTCAAAATAGAGCACTCGCTCAAGCTCGCGCAGCGTCATGTCGAGTAACAAACCAATACGCGACGGCAACGATTTAAGAAACCATATATGGGCAACCGGACTTGCCAGTTCGATATGCGCCATTCGCTCGCGCCGCACTTTTGACTGGGTGACTTCAACACCGCACTTCTCGCACACCACACCGCGGTGCTTGAGACGCTTGTACTTGCCGCACAGGCACTCGTAATCCTTTACCGGGCCAAAAATCTTCGCGCAAAAAAGCCCGTCACGCTCTGGCTTGAACGTGCGATAGTTGATCGTCTCGGGTTTCTTAACCTCACCGTAGGACCACGACCGGATCATGTCCGGCGACGCCAACCCAATCTTGATGGCATCGAAGTCCTCGACGGGAACCTGTTGCTTGAAGAGTCTTAGGAGATCTTTCATCGCATCACCTGATGTAAAACAATTCTCATGCTATGTGTACCTTGAACCCACCGCGTTCTAGCGAGTATCTTGTTCCAGCTCGATATTGATACCGAGGGAACGAATTTCCTTTACCAGAACGTTGAAAGACTCAGGCATTCCCGCCTGCATTTCGTGGGTACCGTCGACGATGTTCTTGTACATTTTTGTACGCCCCACAACATCGTCGGATTTGACCGTCAACATCTCTTGCAGTGTGTAGGATGCGCCATAGGCTTCCAGCGCCCAGACCTCCATCTCACCGAAGCGTTGGCCACCAAACTGTGCCTTACCACCTAGCGGCTGCTGCGT
Source organism: Gammaproteobacteria bacterium (assembly GCA_029862165.1). Classification (GTDB taxonomy): domain Bacteria; phylum Pseudomonadota; class Gammaproteobacteria; order Steroidobacterales; family JABDKV01; genus JABDJB01. The sequence goes on along the minus strand of JAOTXU010000002.1, from coordinate 114,350 downwards.
AACCAGGCTGTAAGGTCCAGTCGATCGAGCATGCATCTTATCGTCAACCAGATGGTTGAGCTTGAGCATGTACATGTAGCCAACGGTCACTTCTCGGTCGAAACGCTCACCCGTTCGGCCATCGGTCAGTGTCGCCTGCCCGGATTGCGGCAAGCCTGCGAGTTCGAGCAATTGTTTGATCTCGTCCTCGTTAGCCCCGTCGAATACCGGTGTAGCCATCGGCACGCCACCACGCAAATTGCCGGCCAGTTCGTAAATTTCCTCATCATTCAGGCTACGCACGTCTTCTTTTTGACCGCCACTCTTGTTGTAGACCTTCTCGAGGAACCCGCGGATCTTGGCCGCGTCGGCCTGCGCATCTAGCATTTCACCGATCTTCAAGCCCACGCCACGCGCAGCCCAGCCGAGATGTGTCTCGAGCACTTGTCCGACGTTCATACGCGATGGCACGCCCAGCGGGTTGAGGACGATATCTACGGGTGTGCCATCATCCATGTATGGCATGTCTTCCACTGGTACGATCGTCGAGATCACACCCTTATTACCGTGTCGTCCCGCCATTTTGTCACCGGCCTGTATACGCCGCTTGACCGCCAGATAGACCTTAACCATCTTTAAGACGCCTGGCGCCAGATCGTCACCGGCAGTGATCTTGGTTTTCTTTTCCTGATAGTGGCGTTCAAAATCTTTACGCAGAGATTTGATACGCTCGGCGGTCTTTTCCAGTTGCTTGTTAGCATCTTCGTTACGCAAACGAATTGCGAACCATTGTTCGCGTGGTACGTCTGCGAGATATGCTTTGGTTAACTTGCTGCCGGCCCTGAGTGCGTTCGGGCCACCTTCAGCGATTTTGCCATTGAGCATGCGTTCGACACGCTGGAAGACGTCTTCTTCCAGGATGCGCTGCTGGTCGCCCAGATCTTTCTTGACACTGGCCAGCTCCGAAGCTTCGATTGCCAGCGCACGCTGATCCTTTTCGACGCCGTCACGGGTAAACACACGTACGTCGATCACCGTTCCATCCATACCTGGTGGCACGCGCAACGAAGTGTCTTTTACGTCGGACGCTTTTTCGCCAAAGATCGCGCGCAACAGCTTCTCTTCCGGTGTCAGCTGGGTTTCACCCTTGGGTGTAACCTTGCCAACCAGAATATCGCCACCCTGAACTTCCGCGCCGATGAAAGCGATGCCGGACTCATCCAGTTTGCCCAGCGCCGCGTCACCAACGTTTGGAATGTCAGCCGTAATCTCTTCCGGACCCAACTTGGTGTCGCGGGCCACGCAGGTGAGCTCCTCGATATGAATCGTCGTGAAACGATCCTCGTGCACGATACGCTCGGAAATGAGGATCGAATCCTCAAAGTTGTATCCATTCCACGGCATGAAAGCGACCAGCAGATTTTGACCGAGCGCCAGTTCACCCATGTTCGTTGAGGGTCCATCCGCCAGCACGTCGCTAGAGGCGATAACATCACCGGAATCCACCAGCGGGCGCTGGTTGATGCACGTGTTTTGGTTTGAACGCGTGTACTTGGTCAGATTATAAATATCGACGCCGGACTCATTAGCAGTCGTTTCAGCATCATTGACCCGCACGACGATACGCGAGGCATCGACGGAATCGACTGTGCCGCCGCGACGTGCCACAACCGTAACGCCGGAGTCGATTGCGACGGCCCGTTCCATGCCGGTTCCGACCAACGGCGTATCGGCACGCAACGTCGGCACTGCCTGGCGCTGCATGTTGGAGCCCATCAACGCCCGGTTTGCGTCGTCATGCTCAAGAAACGGTATCAACGAGGCCGCCACAGAAACAATCTGACGCGGCGATACATCCATGTACTCGATCCTATCCGGACTGGACATCGTGAATTCATTCTTGTGACGACACGAGATCAGGTCATCCAGAAATTCGCCACGGCTGCCAGTAATCGCATTTGCCTGTGCAATTACGTACTGGCCTTCCTCGATTGCAGACAGGTATTCGATCTTGCTCGTGACCTTGGCATTAACTACCTTGCGATACGGAGTTTCAAGAAAACCGTATTCATTGGTTCGCGCGTACACCGCGAGTGAGTTGATCAGGCCGATGTTTGGGCCCTCAGGTGTCTCAATGGGACAAACGCGGCCATAGTGTGTCGGATGCACGTCACGTACTTCGAATCCGGCCCGCTCGCGTGTCAGACCGCCCGGCCCGAGTGCAGAGACACGCCGTTTGTGCGTCACTTCGGACAGCGGGTTGTTCTGGTCCATGAACTGGGAGAGCTGGCTCGACCCAAAGAATTCCTTGACCGCAGCCGCCACGGGCTTTGCGTTGATCATTTCCTGTGGCATGAGTCCTTCGGACTCGGCCAGCGTCAGACGTTCTTTGACGGCGCGTTCCACACGCACCAAGCCGATGCGAAACGCGTTTTCGGCCATCTCGCCAACGCTACGCACGCGACGGTTACCGAGATGATCGATGTCATCAACCATGCCGTTACCGTTACGGATGTCAATCAAGGTGCGCAGCACGGCGACAATATCTTCCGACGACAACACGCCGTCGCCGGTGATCTCGTCACGACCAACGCGTCGATTGAACTTCATCCGTCCAACGGGCGACAAGTCGTAGCGCTCCGGATTAAAGAACAGATTCTGGAACAGATTATCGGCCGCATCTTTTGTCGGTGGTTCACCAGGACGCATCATGCGATAGATTTCGACGAGCGCCTCAAGCCTGGTACGCGAAGGATCGATCCGCAATGTGCTGGAAATATACGGCCCGCTGTCGTAGTCGTTGATAAACAGCGTGCGCAGTTCCTTCACGCCAGCTCCCATTATCTTGTCGAGTACCTCCTGCGAGATCTCGGCGTTCGCACTGCCAAGTAGTTCGCCGCTATTTTCATCTACGACGTCGTTTGCGAGCGTCTTGCCCAGCAAGTACTCCGGCGGAACTTCCAGCGTAGAAATGTGCGCCTGCTCGAGGTCACGGATATGTTTCGCTGTAATACGACGACCGCTTTCCACGATCGTCTTGCCGCGTATTTTGATATCGAAGGTGGCCGATTCACCACGCAATCGGCGCGGGATCAACTTCAACTTGATAGTTTTCTTCGTAAACTTGAATACATTCGTCTCAAAGAACATATCGAGCATCTGTTCGTCGTTATAACCCAACGCACGCAAGATGATTGTGACCGGGAGCTTGCGCCGCCGATCGATTCGCGCGTACAGGTTGTCTTTGGGATCGAACTCAAAATCGAGCCACGAACCGCGATACGGAATCACTCGCGCAGAGAACAGCAACTTACCCGATGAGTGCGTCTTGCCCTTGTCATGGTCGAAAAATACGCCAGGCGACCGATGCAACTGGGACACGATCACACGTTCGGTACCGTTAATAACAAACGTTCCGTTGTCAGTCATCAGGGGCATCTCGCCCAAATAGACTTCCTGCTCTTTGACGTCCTTTGGCGTTTTCTTGTTGCTCTCCTTGTCAAAGATTACAAGACGTACCTTTACCCGTAGCGGCGCAGCATAGGTAAGACCTCGCATCTGACATTCCTTGACGTCAAAAACCGGGATTCCCAGTCGATAACTCACATATTCGAGCTGTGCGTTGCCAGAATAGCTGACGATCGGAAACACCGTTTGAAAGGCTGCGTGTAGGCCTTGATCAGCCCGCGCTTCCCCTTCTTTATCGGCCTGGAGAAACTTCGCGTAAGAATCGAGCTGGATCGACAACAGATACGGGACATCCAATATAGTTGGACGCTTACCGAAATTCTTTCGGATCCGCTTCTTCTCAGTGAAGGTATAGGACATCAGGACTCACCCTTAAATTACATGCCCGCATCGTGCGAGCAAAAAACAATTGCATGGGAACGCGACCAGCGACTCATGCCGCTGGTCGGATTGCGTTTCACCCTGCTTTCGCAACTTATTTAACTTCAACCGTGGCGCCGGCTTCCTCAAGTTGCTTTTTCAGCTCAGCCGCTTCGTCCTTGCTCACGCCCTCCTTGATGGTCGCCGGGATTCCTTCCACCATGTCCTTGGCCTCTTTGAGACCAAGACCGCTAATTGCGCGAACTGCCTTGATGACTGCAACTTTGTTGCCGCCAAAACTAGACATTACAACGTTGAACTCCGTTTGCTCCTCGGCCGCGGCCTCAGCTGGCGCAGCGGCGGCTGCTGCGACGGGAACGGCGGCGGACACGCCCCACTCCTCTTCCAGAGCCTTGACCAACTCGACCACTTCCATGATCGGCTTGGCGCTCAACTCTTTAATCAGATCTGCATTTGAAAGTGCCATTCTAATCTCCTAACTCGTTTGCTCGTGTTTGTGTTTCCCGATTACTGTCTCAAGCTGCGCCTTGCTTTTCGCCCTGCGCTGCCAGTGTGCGTGCCAACATTGCCGCCGGCTCTGCCAGAGTACGTACGAGTTGTTCCAGCGGCGCATTAAATACACCGAGCAACATTCCACGCGCCTGTTCGAGCGTTGGCAAACTGGCTAGCCGTTCCAGATCTGTTGCGGGATAAAGGTCCCCGCCGATCGCAACGGCCTTGGTCACGAGTTTGTCGTTGTCTTTGCTAAAAGACTTCACGACTCGTGCGGCTGCCCCCGGGTCATTTTGGGAAAAAGCCAACACAAGTGGACCCGTTAACGCCTCAGTAAGACATTCGAAATCGGTTCCTGCTATGGCTAGTTTCGCCAGAGTGTTCTTAACGACCTTCACGTAGACACGTTCGTTTCGCGCTTTGGCACGCAACGATGTCATCTGGTCTACGCTCAAGCCCCTATACTCAGCAGCGATTGCGGAATGCGCCGCATTCGCCACCTCATGCACTTCAGCTACTAAAGCCTTTTTCTGTTCGAGGTTCAGCGGCATATAGTCCTCCTAGCCTCCGGTCTACCTGTTTACGAACGAACACCTTGCGGTGCCGTCCACTAAAACGACGGCAGCCGTGGCCAAACCACGAGCAAACCGTCTACGCAGGCTGTCTTGATTAAGCCGTCATCCGGTCATGGATTCAGGCGCCTGCGGTCTCAGACTGGGCACACGACTTTCGGTCGAGCGCCCGCCATCCTGTTCAGTCACTACTCGATACTTGCTTGATCCACCATCAATCCGGGTCCCATAGTTGAAGACACAGTGACCCGTTTCATATACACACCCTTTGTGGCCGCCGGTTTTGCCTTGGTCAAATCGGCCAGCAGTACACGCAGGTTTTCTGTCAGTGCGGCATTATCAAAATCGGCCTTTCCGATTGGGCAGTGCACTATCCCGGCCTTGTCAGTGCGATAACGCACCTGACCGGCCTTGGCGTTTTGCACGGCAGTCTCGACGTCCGGTGTTACGGTTCCCACCTTGGGATTCGGCATCAAGCCACGCGGTCCAAGGATACGACCGAGTTGCCCCACCACACGCATTGCGTCCGGTGTCGCAATCACGACGTCAAAATCCATCTGCCCTTTCTTGACGGTCTCTGCCAAATCTTCAAAACCGACGATATCGGCACCTGCCGCCGTCGCTTTATCCGCATTTTCGCCCTGCGCAAATACAGCCACCCGCACTGTCTTGCCGGTTCCATTGGGCAACACGGTCGAGCCACGCACGACTTGATCGGATTTACGCGGATCGACTCCAAGGTTTACGGCGACGTCCACAGACTCGCGGAATTTTGCGTTGGCAAATTCCTTTACCATCGATAACGCCTCATCGATTGAGTACGTGTGGCCCGGATTTATCTTTTCGCGTGCTTTTTGCAAGCGCTTGGCTATCTTGGCCATATCACACACCCTCCACGTCGAGGCCCATACTGCGGGCGCTGCCTGCGATAATTCGGACCGCGGCATCCATATCAGTTGCGTTGAGATCTTCCATCTTTATCGTGGCAATCTCTTCGAGCTGAGCACGCGTCACTTGGCCCACTTTATTTGTATTGGGCTCACCGCTGCCCTTGGCAATACCGACAAACTTGCGTAGCAAGACCGCGGCAGGTGGCGTCTTGGTAATGAATGTGAAACTGCGATCTGTATAAACAGAAATCACAACCGGAATCGGCATGCCCTGCTCCATCTTTTGCGTATGAGCATTGAAGGCCTTGCAGAACTCCATGATATTCACGCCGTGCTGACCAAGCGCCGGGCCCACCGGTGGACTGGGGTTAGCCTGCCCGGCCGGAATCTGGAGCTTGATATAGCTCTGAATCTTCTTAGCCATTTGTCTGAGTCTCCTGTGGGTGCAAACGCCTTGTCAGGGCTCCCCGTTCAGGCGTCGAACTAAAGTAGAAACTTCGTTCGACCCCTATTAATCTAAGCTTTTTCGACTTGCCCGAAGTCCAGTTCAACTGGCGTCGAGCGGCCGAGTATCTGCACGGCCACGCGTAGCCGGTTCTTGTCGTAATTGACCTGTTCAACGACTCCATTGAAGTCATTGAACGGACCATCGATAACGCGAACAACTTCGCCCGGCTCGAACAATACCTTCGGCCGCGGCTTGTCCACACCCTCCTGCACTCGCCTGAGGATCGTGTTGGCCTCGGTATCCGAGATCGGCGCTGGTCGATCGGTCGACCCGCCAATAAACCCGAGTACCTTCGGGACCTCTTTAACCAAATGCCAGGTGTCATCGTCCATTTCCATCTGCACCAGCACGTAGCCAGGAAAAAACTTGCGTTCACTACGTCGCTTCTGCCCCTCGCGCATTTCGACGACCTCTTCGGTCGGCACGAGAATTTCGCCAAACTTGTCTTCGAGTCCGTAGCGCTTAACCCTTTCTTCCAGCGACTTTTTTACCTTGTGCTCGAAGTTTGAGTACGCATGGACTACGTACCATCTAAGTGCCACGCTCATGTACCTCTACCAGTCAGTACCTGTGTGGCCCACAGCAGGAACAGATCAAGCACCCAAAAGAAAACGCCCATTACAATGACAAATACGATTACAGCCAGTGTCGTCTGCAAAGCCTCCTGACGGGTTGGCCAGATAACTTTTCGCAACTCGATTCGCGAACCCTGTGCAAAACGCCAGAAGCGGCGTCCCGGATCACTCGACATGGCAATGGCAAATCCGAGAATCGTCGCAACCAGAACGCCCACGACCCGGTAGACCTGCGAATACTCTGCCGCAAAATAGTAATAGGCGAACAAGCCGCCTATAACCAGCAAGCCGGCGACGAACAGTTTTACCCGATCGAACGGACTTACTGATGGTTCTGTATTTGCATTCATCTCTTAAACTGCTTCTTGGCAGGCCAGGAGGGAATCGAACCCCCAACCTTCGGTTTTGGAGACCGACGCTCTGCCAATTGAGCTACTGGCCTATTCCAACTACTGCGTCTGCACTTCCGGTCGGGGTCGTCGAGCCGCACCTTCCGGAAGATCGTCCGGTTCGATCCCTGTATCAATCATTCGATAATCTTGGCGACGACGCCGGCGCCAACTGTGCGTCCGCCTTCGCGGATCGCAAATCGTAAACCGTCTTCCATCGCAATCGGTACGATCAAATCAACCTTGATCTTGATGTTATCGCCCGGCATCACCATCTCGGTGCCCTCCGGTAACTCCACCGCTCCGGTTACGTCCGTCGTCCGAAAATAAAACTGCGGCCGGTATCCCTTGAAAAACGGCGTGTGCCGTCCACCCTCTTCCTTGGTCAGCACATATACCTCCGCCTCAAACTTCGTGTGCGGCGTTATCGATCCCGGCTTCGACAGTACCTGTCCTCGCTCAACCTCGTCTCGCTTCGTCCCACGCAACAACACGCCCGCGTTATCACCTGCCTGACCCTGGTCCAACAGCTTGCGGAACATCTCCACTCCCGTACACGTCGTCTTGCTCGTGTCCGTCATGCCCACAATCTCAACTTCGTCGCCAACCTTCACGATGCCGCGCTCTATACGACCCGTCACCACCGTGCCACGCCCCGATATCGAAAACACATCCTCAATCGGCATCAAAAACGCACCGTCCACCGCCCGCTCCGGCTCAGGAATGTAGTCATCCATCGCCGCTACCAGCTTCACTATGCTCGGCTCGCCTAGCTCTGACTCGTCACCTTCCAGCGCCTTCAGCGCCGAACCGGTTATCAATGGCGTATCGTCCCCCGGAAACTCGTAGGTCGACAGCAGGTCCCGAACCTCCATCTCCACCAGCTCCAGCAACTCCGCGTCATCCACCATGTCCGCTTTGTTCAAATACACCACAATAAATGGCACACCCACCTGACGGGCCAGCAATATATGCTCCCTCGTCTGCGGCATCGGACCGTCAGCCGCGCTGACCACCAGAATCGCACCGTCCATCTGTGCCGCTCCCGTGATCATGTTCTTCACATAGTCCGCATGCCCCGGACAGTCCACGTGGGCGTAGTGACGCGCCTCGCTCTCGTATTCAACGTGCGCCGTCGCTATCGTGATCCCACGCTCGCGCTCTTCCGGTGCATTGTCTATCTGGTCAAACGCCTTCACCTCACCACCAAACTTCGTCGATAACACCTTCGTCATCGCCGCCGTCAGCGTAGTCTTTCCATGATCAACGTGACCTATGGTCCCTACGTTGACATGCGGCTTTGTACGTTCGAATTTCTCCTTGGACATTGATCTTCCCCCAGTCTGCCAACCGGTTTACCTCACATGACAAAAAACGCGTCAACTACTACATGGAGCCCACAACCGGACTTGAACCGGTGACCTCTTCCTTACCAAGGAAGTGCTCTACCACTGAGCTATGTGGGCCAGGTAACAGGGGACAGGGCTTGCCCTCTACTCTGTTACCTGGAGCGGGTGATGGGAATCGAACCCACATCATCAGCTTGGAAGGCTGAGGTTCTACCGTTGAACTACACCCGCCTTCGTAAGTAGGCTCCTCCTTGGCGTCCTGCCGTCGCATCAAACTCTTGCAAACACAGAAACCTGTTACCTGGCATTCTGCCGCAGCCTCACACTCTTGCCCGCCAAACGTTCGCAAACACAAAGCTCAATCTGTTTGAAACTATCCGATTTCGCTCCACCAGATATACGATTAGGAAACAAAAAAACCGTTTCTGGTGGAGGGGGTAGGATTCGAACCTACGAAGGCAAAGCCAGCAGATTTACAGTCTGCCCCCGTTGACCGCTTGGGTACCCCTCCCGAAACCAAGCCGGTTATTGTCGGTTCTGACTTGACAAGTGTCAACAGAATTGCATACCCATTGCCGGATCATGCCGGCAAGCCGAAACAGGCCTGCCAGAAAGCAGTCTGGAGAGGGTTTATATATAAGGTGTGCCTTGCGAGGCTCCTATCGGCCCGGCCCGAGGGCCGGGCCGATAGGGCCAGGATTTAGCGTGTGCCCGCCCGTCGCAGTGCGGATGGCCCGAAATCAGCACGTTGTAGACTGACATCGAAGTTGTAAGTCTTGTTCTGTTCGTTATTGAGCCCCAGCGCCAGGTATCGTCCAACCTGCAAATCAGTGTAGACGTCCAGGGTCGTCCAGAGGGTCGGAACATCGTAGTAGTTGATCGCATGCCCCTCCGCCACGCGCCAGATCTGGTCCCGGTTGTCGTATATGTCTTCGGCCAAAATCTGCCAGGAATCCTCATCGATATAGAAAGTGCGCCGTTTGTAGACATGGCGAATACCATCCTTCAGCGTCGCATCGACAACCCATACGCGATGTAACTCATAGCGAGCGTGATCCTGATTGATATGCAGCGGACGGATGATGTCCTTGTACTTCAAATCACCACTATGAAGCTTGTAGGCGTTGTAAGGCACATAAATTTCCCGTTTACCAACCAGCTCCCAGTTGTAGCGTTCGGGACTGCCGTTATAAAGATCGAGGTCGTCGCTCGTGCGCAGACCATCGGATGCCGTACCCGGGTTGTCGAAGGCTACATTTGGTGCTCGCCGCACACGCCGTTGTCCCGGGTTGTACAACCAGGCCTTGCGATGCTCGAGCACTTGATTCAACGTTTCATGAACCAACAGGATCTGACCAGCAAGCCGTGGTGGCTGTGTTACGCGTTGCTTGAAATAGATTATGACGTTGTCGAGATCTGCTTCGCTGGCACCTTCGAGGCTATAGGCCGGATAGAATTCATCCTCGAGCATCACCATGGTGTAGTTGCCGTTGCGCGTGACCGGCGCCTGACCAATCGTCCGACTGGCCCCCTCACCGCGATAACGCAGGATATGGTTCCAGATCACCTCCAACCCGGAGGACGGAATGGGAAACGGGATACCCTCGGTAGCACCGGTTACACCATTACCCCCTTCGAGGAGTTCCGCAGCGGCCGCGTTTCGCTTGGTCGCATCATAGATGCGCTGCGGGAAGGCAGCGCTGCGGCGCGTCCCATAGACATTCATAAAATACGTGTCACCGTAGGTATTCAACAACGCCTTATGACCGGCAGTCAGCTTGTCGCCATATTGATCCATGTTCTGCGCGTTGATCGTGAACTTGATCGCGTCATCAGCAAACGGATTCGGATGATGCCCGCCGGTCTTGAAATCGGGAAAACCAGCATCTGCAGGTGACGAGATACCGCCCTCCCACGCCGGAATCGTCTCATCGGCATTGCCGGCTTGCTCGGCGCCCATGGGCGTCAAGTCAGCGCCGAGACGCGCTGCCTGATCCGGTGAAACACCGGCTAAAGCTGCAACCGGCAGCAAAAGACTCAATACGGTCAGAGTCGTCATATTTCTAATAGGCATAGTGGTCCCCCGTCGATATACGGCGCCTTCGCTGGTGCCAATGGAGTCGGCGCCCAACCGGGCAGAATCGAGATGCGAGAGCATCAGCCGACAATGGCTTATGACCGCGAACGCCGGAAAAAGTTATGCCCTGATGATAAGCCCTTGTTCTGCCACGCGCAAAAAAGACTGAATCAATGTTGCCACCGCGTGAAAAACCGCCGATTTCCCCCCGTTTCGACGGCATTCTTTGGCAATTTCAGGCGTGAAGCCAGTGACGGCATCAGGGTCTGCGGGCGGGGATGCGGGTTGATATCGCATAGTTCGCCGTTCCAGTAGATCTCACCGTTGGGCAGCGCCCCGGCCCGTAACAGGTGCGCGATCCAGTACGCCTCGTGTTGGTCATCCAGATTTCTGACTCTGGAGTAGCGTCGCAGTTCAGCCGGTGTCAATAAGTGTACCGTGACACCGGCCTCGGCCATCTGGTCAACCAGCTCATAACCATCACGGCGCGCCAATACAACCACATCTGCAATGACTTTTCCCGCAGCTTTTATCTGTTCGATAAGTTTGACCGGCTGTTCCGGCAAGCGGCGTCGCTCATGAACGCGAAAGTCGGCATCGTCGACCAGGCTCATAATCGGTGGTTGCGCCAGCATGTCGATACCGATGTGCAAACGACCCGTGTAGGTCGTCCAGTCAACGTTTTTCAGCAGTTTATTTATGACTGACATTTCCGGATTCATCCCCACGATCCCGGCATTGGGTATTATCGGCTGCATCAGCGGACATTGCCAGACAGACTGTTGGTCAGTAAGGTGTTTTCGGCAGAAAACATACTCCGGAGTCCCGTTTGAACAACGCCCAGAATCTGGCCGATCGCATAGCCGCAGGTGATATCGCGGCAACTGCCTGCGTACGTGGCATCGTAAAGCTCAGATCCAACAACCTGATTGAACGCCCCTGGGGTGGTCTGCGTATGCTGGAATACAAGGGTTGCGCGCCACTACCGGACCAAAAAAAGATTACCGGGATGGGTCTCGGAGAGGCTTTCGAAATCGCGGCCTGCCCATCTGACCCGGAAAGCGAAGCGCACCCCAGCATTGCGTGCCTGTCAGATGGCTCAGAGATTGCGCTGCCACAACTGCTGCATCACGCGGGACGGAATATCCTTGGGAAACCCCTCTTTGAACGATTTCACGGCGAAATCCCGCTGTTACCCAAGACGCTGGATATTGAGGAGCTGCTCTCGGTGCAGGCTCATCCGCCAGGTAATACAGAACTCTACGTCATCATCGATGCACAACCCGGTGCCAGTATACGGCTGGGTTTTCGTCACAATGTCGATCCCGATTCGCTGCGACGGGAACTGATCGAGGGCCGCAAGAAACAGAACGACTTGTTGCAACTGCTGCGCGCGGATGTAGATCACAATCAACTACACAACACTCTGGCGCCGGCATTGGCGAGTCGTGATGACGACCTGCAAGACCTGATCGAAACGCTGAAGCCCTTACTTGCCGACGACGCCGATGTTGCAGCAGTTCATCAGTGTCTGCTGACACTTAGGGCGGTGTATTGGCATGTGCTGGATCTGATGAATGAAGTGGCGGTCAGGCCCGGGCAGATAATTCACAATGCGACGCCTGCCAGGGTCTGTAGGGTGGCCGGCATTGCGCCATCGGCCGAGGTCCATGCCCTGGGCAACCCCGACAGACGCGAAATACTCATGCTGGAAATTCGACGACCCGGCAAAACGTTTCGCGCCTGGGACCATGTCCGCTTTCCGATTCGTGACATCGAAATTGACCAGGCTTTATCGGCGCTGCATTGCGGCGCGACGAGTCCTGAAGAGTTTGAGGTCACACCCAAACCTTTGTCTGGCGCGCCGGGCGTATTCCGGTCAGTCAAAAGCGATAGTTTCATTGTTGACCACATCAGACCCGAGAAAGATCGCATCATGTCGATCGCTGGCAAACACTTTCACACGCTGCATCTTATTCACGGCAGCGTGGTTCTGATTGAGAACACGGGCAACACAACGAAACTGACCACCGGTGAATCCGCCATTGTTCCGGCTACGGTCGACGCTTATCAGGTTGCGGCGGATGCCTCAGCCGAGCTGATTCGTGTAAATCTCCCCTCCAGATGAGTGTGCGAACATGATCAGTGTCGTCGAAGCGACACAACGGATCAAAGACGCGCTGCCCGCGTGCCAAACTGAAAAGGCCGCTCTCACAGATGTAGCTGGCAGAATCCTGGCGCAGCAAGTCCGGGCCGACAGAGATCAGCCCCCGTTTGATCGCGTCATGATGGATGGCATCGCTATCGCACACGATGCGTTTGTCCGTGGCAGCACGCGTTTTCAACGACAGGGTATTCAGGCCGCCGGTTCATCACGCCAGGTACTCGCCGACCCAGGAAACTGCATCGAGGTCATGACCGGCTCGGTGCTGCCAGAAGGCTGTGATTGTGTAATACCCGTGGAGCAAATCCGATTAACCACAGAATATGCCGAACTTGAAATCGGAACCGCTGTGCAAAAATCGCAGTTCATCCATCCCGCCGGTAGCGACTATTGCAGTGGCGATGTCTTGCTTGAGCCGGGCGCCTGCATCGGTGGACCGGAGATAGCGGTGCTCGCATCGGCCGGTGCCGCCTCGGTAACCGTCGCCTCGATCCCGTCAATCATGACTGTTGCAGTCGGCGATGAACTGATCGATCCGGAAACTCGTCCGGGACCGGCGCAAATTCGACGATCGAACGACTACGCCATCAATGGATTATTACGGTTGGCAGGCTTGGACGACAACACATGCCACAAACTCCCAGACGATCCAGAACAATTGCGCACGGGAATCGAAGAGGCGCTGCAAAAGCATGAAATAGTCGTTCTGACGGGTGGGGTTTCGATGGGCAAGTACGATTACATACCGTCGATCATGAATGAACTCGGCGTTGAGATACTCCTGCATAAAGTCGCGCAAAAACCGGGCAAACCAATGTGGGTGGGACGCAGGCGCGACCGGATGGTATTCGCATTACCGGGAAACCCAGTCTCCGCAATGGTGTGCGCGCGGCGCTATGTAGTGCCGGCATTACAAACCGCGATGGACTATAGCGCACCTATTGAGACAGCGCGTCTGGCCGAGCCACTGACCATGCACAACAGGTTGACCTGGTTCGTTCCCGTAACACTACGGCATCATGAGTCCGGCATGCTTGCCGAACCGCATCTGCCTAATACTTCCGGAGATTTCCATGCCCTTGCCAGTACGACGGGCTTCATCGAGCTCACTGCAAACGTAGACGAGTTTCCCGCTGGATACTGCGCCCCACTATGGCGCTGGTGAGCGACCCGGCATCCTAAGCTAAAGAGCTGACGAAACCTGCCGAAACAGGGAATAACCCCGAAATCATCGGGGCTCGCTGCTGTGCAATCGAGGTTTGGAGTACCGTGAAACTACCACCAGAATTGGAAAGCCGCCTGGCCAAGGTATCGAATCTGCCCAGCCCATCCCGAGTTGCCATGGCAATAGTCGACCTCGCCAAAGACCCAAACCTCAATTTGACCAGTGTCGCCGGATTTATCAGTAAAGACCCGGCGTTGGCCACGAAAATCCTGCGTACCGCCAACTCGGCTTTGTTTGCTCAACGTCGGCGCAGTGACAACCTGCGCAAGGCGCTAATCGTACTCGGTCTGGATGCCACACTGACTCTCGCATTGAGTTTTTCACTGGTCTCAGGTTTTCGCAAACAGCAGGTTTCGGGTATCAGCCTGCCATTATTCTGGCGCCATTGTTTATTGTCCGCGACTGCCGCAAGAGTGACCGGCGAAGTGCTCGGCCGCACAGATACTGAAGACATTTTTCTTGCCGGCCTGTTACAGGATATCGGCGTACTCGCAATCGATAAGTGCGAACCCGGCTTCTATGGCGAGACTACACCCGATCATTACGATCACGACGCGTTGCTGCAGCTTGAGATCGAACGGTTAGGTGCCGACCACGCAGAGGTCGGAGGATGGCTGATGAATAGCTGGAATATGCCGCAACGCCTGGCTAATGCCGTGGAGCAAAGTCACCGCTTGGATCTCAGGCACGAGGACGGCTTTGATGCCTGCGTGGCAATTTCAGGGTCCATAGCCAATTTCTGCCTGTCGCCAACGAGCGATGGTGATACTGCCGATCTCGCCGAGCGTTTCGAGGCGACGACCGGCGCGTCGGTGGAAAAACTGAGTACGGTACTTGTACGGCTGAGTGAACAGGCGCCGGACGTCGAGTCATTGTATGAGAGTGATTTAATCGGCGTGAGCCAGATCGAGACCATCCAGGACCAGGCCCGCGAGATTCTCATGATGAGAAACCTGCGGGCGCTTCGGTCGGCGGAAAACCGCACCAACGAACTGGAAGAAAAAAACCGCCGTGATGCACTCACTGGCGCCTTTAACCGCTCGCACATGATGACGCTCCTGGAGCAGGAATTTGCGGCATCGGTGGAGAACAACTGGCCGTTGAGCATTGCATTCATTGATGTGGATCGTTTCAAGGAAATAAACGATACGCATGGCCATCTCGCCGGCGACCGTCTGCTAATCGGCATCACAAAAGCACTCAAAGATAACCTGCGGGATTCCGATATTGTTACACGCTACGGCGGCGACGAATTTGTCATCATCATGCCCGGTACCGACACTGAGATGGCGCAAGCAGCGGGACGACGGATGCCACCGCAGATCGCCGACGTCGTCCATAACCTGGACGACAACCTGCAATTGGCAGTGACAATATCTATGGGTCTCGCGAGCCTCGATCGAGGGTGCCTCTTCGAATCTGTCGAGGAAATGCTTGCCGCCGCCGATACCGCCGTTTATGCGGTCAAACAGCAGGGCCGTAATGGTCATGCGTCATGGAATGTCCTGCAAAGCGACGGGAAAGTCCCACAGGCGCCCCAACGCGATTATCGCGAACCTGAAATAGCTGATGCCTAGGAGCAAAAAATGACCAACACGGTAGCGCAGGCAGGATTCGCCTTCGTACAGGATTTGGCAGCCGACCTTAATAAGGGCAACGTCAAAATCCCTTCTTTTCCGGACATTATCGTTCGCGTCAGACGCGCGCTGGACGATGACGACTGCGATATCGAAAAACTGACTCGTATCGCCAGTACAGAGGCAGCACTGGCAGCGCGGCTGCTTTCAATGGCTAACTCGGCGCTGTTGAAACGCGGCGGCAAGCAGGTCAGTGAACTTCGTACGGCGATTAATCGACTTGGATTCAAAATGGTGCGCAACGTCGCGATGAGTGTGGCTGTAGAACAGTTATTTCTTGGCTCCTCATTGAAGGGTCAACGCCAGCGCTTACGCAAAGTGTTTCATGAATCGACCCAGATGGCGGCAACGAGTTTTGCGCTCGCCAAGACCCTGACAAAACTCAACCCGGATGAGGCCCTCATGGCGGGTCTGCTCCACAACGTCGGCAAACTGTACATCCTGATGTACGCCGCAGACCACGAGGAGTTTTTTGATAGCGAAGAAGCGCTCGAATCTGTTATCGAAAATTGGCACGGTCAGATCGGCCGAGCCATTCTCGAGGGCTGGGGTTTCTCTACGGACATGGCGGACGCTGCAGCCGATCACATGGACTTGGCACGCACAAAAATGGGGCCGACAGACCTGACCGACGTGGTTACAACGGCGTGGGTAATTTCCACTCAAGCTGCAAACGAAGAATTCGAATTCCGGTCCATCAGAGCCTGTACTCGTCTGGGCCTCAATGATGAAAAGATCGCAGGCATTCGGCAGGACACACAGCACGAAATCGATGCTCTGGCGGCAGCGCTACGAGGATGAAAAGAGAAAAAGTTCCCCTCGAGGGATTATCCCGAAACTTGCTATCGTTTTCGCATTTGTCATAACGCCGTGAAAGACGGACGGGATTTTGTCGACAGCTATGTAACTGGTGACTAAAAACCGTCCATCTTGATTCAACGAACCGAATAATGTGAACACGATCACAGGCAAGCCCGTCACCAACTGATAGGTTTTTGGCGAATGTCATGTTTATGTCAAACATGAGGCTAGGACTAAGGATTGTCATGGGCTGGATTACGACATGGAGACGTCGATGCATGCAAAGGAAACTTCTTTAAGTATTCGTTCGACCGACTGTAGCGAACAACCGGACCGATACAAAGAGGAAGGCACGCAGTGCCTCGACCAGAACTCACCACAGGGAGGGCACTATCGTCCTTGTGGGCAGTCCACCCTGATCTCGATGGTTCATCGATTGATCGATCAGGTGGCCCGATACGATACGAATGTATTGATACTGGGTGAATCCGGCACCGGCAAAGAGCTGGTCGCACGAAATATTCACGAACTTTCATCCCGCACGGACAAACCCTTTGTCCCGGTCAACTGCGGCGCGATACCTGCCGAATTGATCGAGAGCGAGCTGTTTGGTCATGAAAAAGGCGCCTTCACCGGTGCGATTACCGCACGCAAGGGTCGGTTTGAGATCGCTGAGGGCGGAACCCTATTCCTCGACGAAATCGGCGACATGGATCTGGCTATGCAGGTCAAGTTGCTGCGTGTGTTACAGGAACGCAGCTTTGAAAGAGTCGGTGGCAATGAGACTCGGCGATGCAATGTGCGCATAATCGCCGCAACTCATCGCGACCTGGAAAAACGCATTGCTAAGGGTACATTCAGAGAAGATCTTTACTATCGTCTGAGTGTATTTCCAATTGATACGCCGGCACTACGCGACCGTATTGAAGACTTGCCGGAACTGATCGAGCAGATGGCCGATCGAAGCCTCCGCACCGGACACCCAAGAATCAGGTTTTCCAGGACTGCCATGACATCATTGGCCCGTTTCTCGTGGCCAGGCAATGTTCGCGAACTGGCGAACCTGATCGAACGCCTGGCGATTACTCACCCCCGTTCGACAATTGAGTTGCAAGATCTGCCGGCAAAATATCGTAGTCAACACAGTGCCGAAATAGATATGGCATTGAAAGTACAAGACCCACCGTCAGTGCCAGGGACCGTCCGATCCATGGACCTCCCTCAGGACGGCCTCGACCTTAAGGATTACTTACGCACGATAGAGAGGCGGCTAATCCGGCAGGCTTTAGGTGAGACACACGGAGTCGTAGCACAGGCGGCCCGATTGCTCCACCTGCGACGCACAACATTGGTAGAGAAAATGCGCAAGTATCAGGTGAGTGCACGTGCCTGAGACCAAATCTGATCGGGTCGTATAAATTTACCAGGGTGAAAAGCGGAAGGAAACGCGTCATGCAGGAAGCTCAAACAACACCAACAAGAAATCGCGTAGAAGAGCTGGAACGCGCTTTCAGTGAGTTCACCGATACGTCGCTGCAACTTGAAGAAGCCTATCGTGAACTTGAAGGTCGTGCGGAGACTCTCAGTGCTGCACTGGCCAGTGCCCAGGATGAACGTCTCGTGGAGCTGGCAGAGAAAGAAAAGTTGGCGGACAGACTTCAGGGTTTGCTGGAAACCCTGCCCGCCGGCGTAATCGTTCTTGATGGACAGGGAATCGTCCAGGAATGCAATCCCGGCGCCAGGGCCTTGCTCGGTGAGGAGCTGGCGGGCTATTCATGGACAGAGATTATCGAAGAGAGGTTCGCCATGGAGGGCGATGGCGCCGGGGAATTCATGCTGCGTAGCGGTCACGAGATTGCCCTTACGAGTTGTCCGCTGAAGACTCAATCTGGACGCATCCTGTTGATGACCGATGTTACCGAAACACGAAGAATGCAGAAACTGCTCGCCAGAAACAAACGCCTGACGGAAATGGGTCAAATGAATGCCCGGCTGGCACACCAATTGCGCACACCCCTGGCAACGGCCGTACTTTATGCATCTCAACTGACCGGCGAGGACGCCTCGTCGCGCAGCGTTCGCTATGCAGAGAAAATCCTGATCAGCCTCAAGCATCTTGAGCGTATGGTAAACGACATGCTTCGTTTTGCCGGTGACAGCACACAAACTGACTACGAACAAATCGAAGTCAATCAATTATTTGCCGAGGTTGCGGCGCACATGGAATCGCAACTGGTCGACGGCGCAATATTGGAATTCGGCTCGCCGGCCGGCTTAATAATCAGCGCCCATCGCGAAGCATTAGTCGGCGCGCTACTCAATTTGACGACCAATGCTAGCGAAAACAGCGATGACCAAGCGCATATTGTCTTACACGCTTCGCAGGATGAAGGCCACATTAAACTCAGCGTGAGTGATAACGGACCCGGCATCGCCGATAGCGACAAGGAACGGATATTTGAACCCTTTTATACAACCCGCGCTAATGGAACCGGCCTGGGACTGGCGGTAGTCGCTTCGGTTGCGCGCGGTCATGGAGGAACCGTAGAAGTGCGGGATCGGGACAGTGGCGGCGCCATTTTTTCTATCGTTCTGCCGCTGGCCAAAACACCGGTAATGGCCAGCGGGAAGACGGCAAGTTCTTTGAGTGATGTCGTCGAGGAAGTTACATGAACGAACGCGCGATATTGGTGGTAGAAGACGATGCCGCGTTGCGTACAGCACTTGCCGACACGCTGGAAACCGTCGGTCATCGTGTTATCACGGCCGGTGACGGCGTCGCTGCACTGGCTGAGCTGGACAAACACGACATAGGCATCGTCGTTAGCGATGTCCAGATGGAACCAATGGGTGGTCACGAGTTGCTACGCAAAGTTCGCCTCGCACGACCCGATCTGCCATTTGTCTTAATTACGGCGTTCGGCACTATCCAAAAGGCCGTTACGGCTATGCGCGACGGCGCCACCGACTACTTGATCAAGCCCTTCGAAGCCGATGTCCTCGTCGACATGATTGATCAGTTTCGCCTTGAAATAAACGACGACGATGATGACATCGTCGCCGCCGACCCCAAGAGCGTCGAGATCCTGGAAATGGCGGGACGGGTCGCGGCCAGTGAAGCGACTGTGTTATTGAGCGGCGAAAGCGGTACCGGCAAGGAAATATATGCGCGCTACATGCATAAGATGTCTAGCCGCGCAAATGGGCCGTTTGTCGCGATCAACTGCGCGGCAATACCCGACAACATGCTGGAAGCTGTGTTGTTCGGACATGAAAAAGGTGCTTTTACCGGGGCTGTCACCTCGCACGCCGGCAAATTTGAGCAGGCACAAAAAGGCACTCTGTTACTGGATGAGATTTCCGAGATGGACCTTGCATTGCAGGCAAAACTGTTGCGTGTACTGCAGGAACGTGAAGTTGAGCGTGTCGGTGGGAAGGCCCAAATCGCACTTGATGTCCGTGTGCTGGCCACAACGAATTGTGATCTTGCCGCCGAGGTAGGCGAAGGCAGGTTCCGCGAGGACTTGTACTATCGCTTGAACGTCTTTCCGATAACCCTGCCGCCACTGCGTGAACGCACCGGCGACGTGCTCCCACTCGCGCACAAGTTACTGCAGCGGCATTGCTCCGGCGCCCGCGTAGTGCCGACGATAGATGCACAAGCCGGTGAGCTGCTCGTGCAACACCGCTGGCCCGGTAATGTCAGGGAACTCGACAACCTGTTACAACGAACACTTATTCTACTGCGTGGCGATGTGATCGAAGCGGTCGACTTGCATTTTGGGGCGAGCCGACCGACGACTGTCATTGCAGACGACGCTGATGACAGCGACAACTCACCGCTGCAAAACCAGTTGCGTGACCGCGAACACCGTCTGATTCTCGACGCTATCCGGACCGGTGGCAGTCGAAAAGCCGCCGCTGAGCTGCTCGGCATCAGCCCTCGCACTCTGCGATACAAGCTCGCGAGGCTGCGCGAAGCGGGAATTGAGATTCCTGCGCGAGTTGGCGCACAAATTGCATGCAGTTAAGCGTAGACAAAATAGTGACGGAATTCCGTCACTCCAGGGACGACAAAGATGAGTGATATCGACATCAATCGCGTACTCGCCGACATGCGCGCGTTAGCTGCGCAGGCAAAACAGCAACCAAGTATTGACAACGCGCAAGAAGCGGGCAGACCGGATTTTGGGCAACTATTAAAGGAATCCATCGACCAGGTAAACGCGGCACAGAGTGCTGCGGGCGCGATGACCAAGCGATTTGAAAGCGGCGACCCGGATGTCGATCTGACCGAAGTTATGCTCGCGCTACAAAAGGCGGATATATCCTTTAAGGCGATGACAGAAGTGCGCAATAAGCTCGTCGATGCGTATCGCGAAATCATGAACATGCCAATCTGAATACCGGCGTCATGGATCAGACACAAGGCCCAGGGATGGGCCGACCGAGGAATGAAGATTAACCGATGGCAGATGCAACAATGAATGCTGGCGTCGAAACAGGCGCACCGAGAAATCTGATTGAAGTACCCGCCGTGCGGCAGGGCCTTTTGCTGATCGGAATCGCCGCCAGTGTGGCAATCGGCATCGCTACGGTTTTGTGGTCGCGTTCGCCAAATTACAGCCTGCTCTACGCTAATCTTGCTGACCGCGATTCCGGCGCGATAGTAAACGCGCTGATGGCCGCAGACATACCGCATGAACTGCAGCAATCGAACGGTGCGGTTATGGTCCCGGCCGATCGGGTGCACGAAGCCCGGCTGCTATTGGCCAGTGACGGCTTGCCGCAGGGCAGCGGTCTGGGATTTGAACTGATCGGCGAAGAAAAAGGACTGGGTGTCAGCCAGTTTATGGAGAGCGCTCGTTATCAGCACATGCTCGAAACCGAGCTGGTGCGCACAATCAGCAACTTGCGACCAGTGCAAAGCGCAAGAGTGCACCTCGCTATGCCCAAGCAATCTGTCTTTGTGCGTGACCGGCGACCCGCAAGCGCGTCTGTCATGGTGCAGTTGTACCCGGGTCGTCGATTGGAAGAATCTCAGGTCGCGGCGGTGGTTCATCTAGTGGCATCGAGTATCCCGGATTTGGAGACCGGTGAGATTACGGTCGTCGATCAACAAGGCCGATTGTTAACCGAAGCCTTCCGATCCACGGATCTGGCACTGAATGCGCACCAGTTTGATTACAAGACCCGTGTCGAAGAGGCTTATGCTGGCCGTATCGAGAATTTACTTGCGCCCCTGGCGGGACTTGGCAAGGTCCGGGCGCAAGTCACAGCCTTGATGGACTTTACGCAAACCGAAAGTACGCAGGAATCTTTCGATCCTGCCACCGCAGCAGTTCGCAGCGAGCAAAGTAGTAATCAGACAAAACTTGGTGACTCGACTATTTCTGGGGGCATTCCCGGTGCATTGAGTAATGAATCACCCGCCACGCAAGATGTACCGGCCAACGACAGCTCTACCGACAACACCACCCGCAGCTCGTCCACGAGTGCCACGCGTAATTTCGAAATTGATCGCACGGTAAGTCATGTGCGCCAGCAAACCGGAACAATCCAAAGATTGTCAGTTGCCGTGATTGTGGATGATCGACAAACCGTGGACGAAGACGGCGCAGCAAGCAGCACACCGCGTACAGCAGAGGAGTTGGAACGCATGACGGCGTTGACGCGCGAAGCCGTCGGCTTTGATGCCACACGCGGCGATAGTGTCAATGTCGTCAACGCTTCGTTCACGTCTCCCGAGCCGATCGAAGTAACGGAATCCCAATGGTGGGAAATGCCCCTCATATCTCAGGTCATCAAACAACTTGTTGGCGTCGTGCTGGTCCTCGGATTAATACTCGGCCTGCTACGCCCGACGGTTCGACATCTGTTGACACCACCGCCGCCACGGGTCGTCGCCCTGCCCGCCGGCCTGCGACAGGATGGAACACCCGCCCTATCGCATGACCAGAATATGGCGGCGGCACGGTCACTGGTGGGTGAAGACCCCAAACGCGCAGCCCGAGTGGTCAAAGACTGGGTAGCACAAGATGAGTGAGGAATCGCTGACCGGAACGCAGCGCGCCGCTATCTTCCTAATGTCTCTCAAAGAGCAAGAAGCGGCGGAAATTCTGCGCCACATGAGCACTGACGAAGTGCAGCGGGTTGGGACGGCTATGACCACTCTTGCACGTGTATCTCGTATGCAGCTAGGTGAGGTCATCAGTGAGTTCAACGACCATGTCGGCGAGCGCACATCGCTCGGGGTCGGCGCAGACGAATATGTTCGCCGGCTACTAACAAACGCATTAGGCGCCAAACGGGCAACCTCATTGCTGGACCGAATCCTGCAACGCGCTGACGGCAACAAACTCGAGGCCCTGGAATGGATGGAAACCAGTGCAATCCAGGAAATGATTGATGGCGAGCATCCGCAGATCATTGCCATCGTACTCGCGCATCTCAACGGTGAACGGGCTGCAGAAATACTCAATAGCTTTGATGAAACGTTACGACACGAGGTATTCGTCCGCATTGCCACACTGGACGATATTCAGGAGGCGGCGCTGAAAGAGCTGGATGCCGTGATGTCGCAGCACGCCGAACCCGGCGTCGGCGGAAAATCGTCGAGTGTCGGTGGCTTACAGGTTGCTGCAGACATACTCGCCTCGCTGGGATCAGATACCGAAGAAAAGGTCATCGAATTTGTCAATGAAACCGATGGCGAGATGGGCGAGATGATTCAGGACCTGATGTTCTCCTTTGAAATGCTGTTACAACTCGACGATCGAGGTATGCAAACCTTATTACGTGAGATCTCTTCGGAAATATTGACTGTCGCGCTAAAAGGCGCCGATCAGGAAATCGCCGACAAGATATTCAGCAACATGTCCAAACGCGCTGCAGAGATGTTGAAAGACGATCTTGAGGTGCGTGGTCCGATGCGATTGAGCGAAGTGGAGACGGCACAAAAAGAGATTATCGGCGTGGCCAAACGTCTGGGTGACGAAGGCACAATCATGCTCGGCAGCTCGGGAGAAGAATTTGTCTGATGTTGTGCGTCGTGACCGAGTCACTAACTGCAGGCCCTGGGAAGCTCCGCGAGTCGGTAAGGACAGCAGCAGCAGTGGCGCTGCTGGCGCCTACGAGGACGGCTTTGCACGCGGGCATGCAGATGGTCTGGAAGCGGCACGTAACACTCTGACTGAACTGACGGCTCGTTTGACAGACATCCTGGCAGCCCTGCGTAATCCGCTGGACGCCGCAGACGACAAGGTCATTGAACAACTAACTTCGCTAACTATTGCTATCGCAAAGAGATTGGTGCGCCGGGAATTGCGCACGAACCGTAGCGAAGTTGTCGCCGTAGTCCGTAATGCGCTTGCTGTCTTGCCGGTCGAATTACGGGATGTCCGCTTGCATCTACATCCGGACGACGCAAAACTGATTAGCGAAACGCTGGTTCCCGCTCAGGCCGAGGCCGCATGGTGCATCGTCGAGGACCCCGTGATCACACGTGGCGGATGCCGCATCAGTTCCCCGACCTCACAAGTCGATGCCACAATGCAGACGCGTCTTGATCGTGTCATTAACACTATGTTGGGCGACGATCGTGGCGAGGATGCCGAGTTATGAGCGACACGGACACAGCATCTTTGTCACAACAACGTGTGAATCGCTGGCTGTCGCGCCTCGCAAACTACGAAAGACTGGCCAAGGACAGTCCGGGGCCGGCTGTGGAAGGTGTGCTACGCAGAGTAATTGGTATGACCATGGAGGCTGAAGGCTGTCAGGCGCCGGTCGGCGGTCGCTGTCATGTGGTCTCGCCTGATGGCGCCCGCTATGAGGCCGAGGTAGTCGGTTTTGCCGGCGAAAAACTGTTTCTCATGCCCACCGGTGACATGCGTGGCATGATCCCCAACGCACGCATCATTCCGATCCAACGCGGCGAGGATGTAAAGGTAGGCGACGAATTGCTCGGTCGTGTCATCGATGGCGCGGGACAGCCACTGGACGGTCGCGGGCCCGTGCAACATAGCCGACGCGTGCGCCTGGCCGGCAGCACGATCAATCCACTCGCGCGTCAGCCGATACGCGAGCCGCTGGACGTCGGCATACGTGCGATCAATTCATTGCTTACCGTTGGCCGAGGTCAACGGGTTGGATTGTTCGCCGGTAGTGGTGTGGGTAAGAGCCGTCTGTTGGGCATGATGACCCGATTTACCAGCGCAGATGTGACTGTAGTGGGATTGATCGGCGAGCGTGGGCGCGAAGTCAAAGAATTCATAGAAGATGTATTGGGTCCTGAAGGCATGCATCGCGCTGTCGTAGTCGCGACGCCTTCAGATCACCCACCGCTGATGCGTATGCACGGCGCATGGCTTGCTACCTGCATCGCGGAATATTTTCGTGACCAGGGCAAAAAGGTCTTGTTACTCATGGACTCGTTAACCCGCTTTGCCCAGGCGCAACGCGAGATTGCGCTGGCTATCGGCGAACCACCCGCAACAAAAGGCTACCCTCCTTCTGTATTTGCAAAACTACCGCAATTGGTGGAACGTGCCGGCAATGGTGCCAATGTGCAAGGCTCTATCACGGCATTTTATACCGTGCTGGTTGAAGGCGATGATCACAGCGATCCAATTGCGGACGCCGCTCGCGCCGTGCTCGATGGGCATGTCGTCTTGTCGAGACAGTTGGCCGAGTCCGGTTTGTATCCTGCGATCGATGTGGAAGCGTCGATCAGCCGCGCTATGACCGAAATCAGTTCAAAACAACATCAGCAACAAGTACACCGTTTCCGCCAGCTCTACACCACCTACCGACACAATGAAGACCTGATAAGTGTCGGCGCCTACCGTAAGGGCAGCGATCCACGTGTGGATGAGGCGATCGAGTACTGGCCTCGAATACAGGAATTCATGCGGCAGGATCTGCAGGAGCCGGTGAACTGGCAGCAGAGCCTGCACGACCTCAGCGAACTGGTCGCCAAACGCCACCAATCGGAAGGGTCTGAATCATGAGTCGCTCCAGAAGAATACAACCAATCGCCAATCTGGCAGCACACCACGAAAAAGAAGCCACAAAGCAACTCGGCGAAACACAGGCTCGACTAGACGATCAGGAAAAACTCCTGGATGACCTTGAGCAATATCATGCCGAGTACACGACCGCGAACGTCATGTCCCATGAGGCCACCGCCGACCCGGTGCGTTTGCAGGACTACCGCCTGTTCCTGGACCGGCTGGAGCACGCAATCGTTCGCCAGCATCAACTAATCGCCCGTTTACGCGATGAGTTTGCCGAGAGTCATTCGCAGTGGGCCGAACGCCGCACCCATCGCAAGGCACTCGACAACGCAACCGACCGCTACGCCCAGGCCGAACAGCGGACTGAAGACCGACGCGAACAGGAACAAATTGAAGAAGTCAGCGCCCTGCTGCGAACCCGTAAACCGATCACGTCCTAGAACCCTTACCAATTACCTATTTCCTTTTCCATCCCCCCTTCGAGGCGATTTGCGTGTATCGCGACACGCATATCAACTCGTCGCGAAGCGACGCGCCGTGTCAGGCCGAAGGCCAAGCTCTTTTGATTGGGGCCGAATGACGCATGATCCGCCCCCCACGCCAACCCTCCCCCAGTGCGGAAGAACTGGCACGGCCTTTGCAACATATCCGGTGAGTAAATGACCGGCCTGTCATGGCCCAACGAGAGGACACCCAGGTGGAACCGACCGCATTGCCTTTTTTGTCACTGACACCACTGTCAGGTGCGACAACGGTCAGTCTGAATAGCCTGCGAATTACTGCTGAAACAGCAGAAATCCCGCCTGGCGAGCCCTCCGTGCTGTTCGCTCAGTTGATGAGCCAGCTTAGTGCTAAAGCGCCTGCCGTCGACCCGGTCGTGCCCGAGCCCACGACGGTTTTCCCACCCGTGGCCCAGGGCATTGCCGTCCAAGCATTGCCGCTTTCCGGCAATGTCTTGCCGTTGTCGGCAGCCCTGGTAGAGGCCGAGACATCGGCACCCGTCGAGCACATACTCCCGGAAGTCATTGACGTCGAACAGGCAACGGAATTAGCGGAAGTCTCCCAGGCCATCACTGACACGACTGAACAGGCGGAGGTATTGCCGCTGCCTGGCTTGCCGCAACCGGTACAGATCAAACCGGTCATTCAAGCCGATCCTGACAAACCGCTGGGCAGAGCCTCAAGACCGGTCGCCACAGCAGCACAGGCAAAACCACAGGTGCAAGCCGCACCTTTTATTGCGACTCGGTTGGTCAATGAGCCGGTTGCTCCAGTTGTGCAAAAACCACCTGTCGAAATTACGCAACTCGCCGGCCACCCACAACAGCAGCCGGTCGCGAGCATTGCGCCAGATATCGCAGGTTTGGTCACGACTGCCGCACCCGCGATATCACAACCGCTGACGGTCACGACGGAGCACGCTTTGACGATCCATCATCCCGTCGCCGATTCGCGATGGGGTGAGTCACTCGGCCAGCGCGTGATGTGGATGACCGAAAACGGAATCGGTCGGGCTCAAATTCGATTGAATCCCCCGGAACTCGGGCCGATCGACATCCGTATCTCGGTTGCCAATGACGAAGCCAAGGTGGCCTTTACCGTACAGCATGGTACAACCCGGGAAGCTGTGGAATTCGCCATGCCGCGCTTGCGCGAGATGTTTGCCCAACAGGGCATCGAACTCTCCGACTCAAGCGTCTCGCAACATTCACCTGGCGATAGACACCAGGCCGGCGATACCGGTGACTCAATGCACGGCGCGAAGCAATCAGAAACAACGACTGCAGCAATTGAAGACACCGACATCATTGCCGGTGGTCACGCCCAGATTCGTGAGGGCCTGATCGACACCTATGTCTAGGCCTCCTCTCCTGGAGCCCCTCCCGTGATCCCCTCGAGCCGCGGGAAAACAAAACCCCTCCCCCATTTTGGGGGAGGGTTCGCTTTTGGGTAAATGGCCACCTCCTCCCCGTAACCAAATGAGTTCGGCCATCGGTCTTGCCAGCGCGTCGCTTCGCGACGAGTTGATATGCGTGTCTCAATACACGCAAATCGCCCGCGAGCTCTAAAAGACTGGCGGTCGACGGTTTTCCGACGGCAAGCAAAGCCCCACGCGGTCAATGTTCTGACACTTGCGGCGCGGCTGTAAACTAAACGGTTGATTATTGGAGGTTTTCAGTTTTTGGCACGTTTGTTGCTCTAGTTTCCTAAACGTAACTGGATTTAGGACTGACATGGCTGAAGAAGCAGAAGCGGCGCAAGAAGAGCCCAAAAAATCGGGCGGCATGATGAAAACGCTGATGATGGGCATCGGCATATTCATCATCGTATTGGCGGGGCAAACCATTGCACCACTGATATCGGCCAAGCTTGGGCTCGCACCACCAGTGGTGCTGCAGAGCGAGGAAGCCGGAGAAAACGGTGAAGGTGCCGGGAATGAAGGACCCCCGGATGCACTTCCGATTTACTGGCCGTTAAAACCGGCGATGGTCGTCAATTTCGCTGGTAGCGGTGACACGGGTTTTCTCCAGGTTGAAATGGAGGTCATGGCACGCGACCAGATGGTGATTGACCAGGTCAAAGAACATACGCCAGCGTTACGCAACGCCTTGTTGTTGTTACTCGCCAGTCAGACCGACGACGCTGTTTTCAGTACTGATGGCAAACAGGCCTTGCTCGCAGAAGCCTGCGAAACAATCAACACGGTCCTCAAACCCTATACAGACGACAAGGAAGTCGAAGCTGTCTACTTCACGAGTTTCGTTGCCCAATGAGCACAGAAATCGAAAATCCCGGGCGAGAAGAAATTCTCTCGCAGGAAGAGACCGACGCATTGATCCAGGGTATTGATGACGGCTCCGTAGAAACCGGCGGCGACCAAATTCAGGGTGGCGAGATTGCGCTTTACGATTTTTCAGAGTGCGATCGTCTGTCACGCGGTGCGATGCCTACACTACAAATAATTAATACTCGCATCGCGCGGTATCTGCGCGACTCATTAAGCGAATTACTACGTAGACCGGTCGAAGTAGAGGCCGCGAGCAATGTGGCGCGTAAGTTTGGCGAGCATATGCCAACCTTGACGATGCCGTCGTTTCTCAATCTGGTTCGAGTATCACCGTTGCCCGGCACAATGCTGATCGTGCCGGAGACACGGCTCGTGCTCATGACGGTCGACTGTTTCTTTGGTGGCAAGGGCAAGATTCCCAAAGATCCGCCAGCACGAGAGTTTACTCAGGTGGAAAACCGCATGGTCTCCCTGTTGCTCGAAAGAGTCTTTGAGGCGCTCAGCGATGGCTGGGAACCAGTGCTCGCCCTGGAACCAGAGCTAATCGGCCAGGAACAGAACCCGCAATTCGCAGCGATCGCCAACGCCAAAGAGCAGGTGATCGTGTCGGACTTTATCGTCGAATTGGCAGGCGAGGAAATGTGTCTGCAGATGATTATTCCGCGCGTATTGCTGGAACCGGTTGAAGAGTTGCTCGACTCTGCGCCGCGGAAAGACTGTGATCTGGATGAGACACAGTGGAATCTTGCTGTGCGCAACCGCCTCGAAGAAACACGGATTGGCCTGCAATCGACACTTACGCATACCGTATTGCGCCTGGGAGACGTACTCAGTCTGCAACCCGGTGATGTAATACCGGTGAATCTGCCTGAAGAGGTCTTCCTTGAAGCCGCGGGCACACCAGTCTTTGCCGCACGCATCGGAACTTCGAGAAATCGTAATGCCGTCGAGATCGTTGCCCCGACTGACGGTCAACGATCCGCGAATCAAAACCGGGAGAGCCATTAATGAGTGATACAACGACAACGGACGACGTCGCTGTTGCCGATGACGGAACCGCCGTAGCTACCGACGATAGTACAGCCGCCGTTGTGAGCTCCGATCAAGGCGCTAATTTGCCGCGGGCCCAACTTGAAAATCTGCCGGGCGGGGCGGCAAAGACCCTGGGCAAAGATGTGGGTTTGGAACTGATACTCGATGTACCGGTTACGCTGACACTGGAGCTGGGGCGCACGACCTTGACGGTTCGTGATCTGTTACAACTCAATCAGGGCTCGGTAGTGGAATTTGATCGCCGTGTAGGTGAACCACTTGACTTGCTGGTCAACGGAACCTTACTGGCCCACGGCGAACTGGTCGTAATCGACGATGGCTTTGGCATCCGCCTGACTGAAGTGATGAGTCCCAAACAGCGTCTCGAGAAATTGAATTAAATGTTTTTTGCCATGGAAGGCACCCAAAGGCAGGACCGTCTCCGTATGGTGTTGATGGTCGCAACTCTACTCTCCACCCCCTCTGCGACTGCCGCGGAGTCGGTTCTGCCTGAGGGCTCAACATTGGGCACAGGAAGTCTCATCTCGGTATTTTTCAGTCTCGCCGTCGTGCTCGGCCTGATCGTATTGGTCGGCTGGGTTATGAAACGCATGCAGCGCGTACAACGTGGTGGCAGCGCCATGCTGGAAGTCGTCGACGTGTTGCCCGTTGGGCCAAAAGAAAAAATATTGTTGGTTCGAGCAGGCGATCAGCGCTTGCTGATCGGCATCACACCGGGACAGCTCAGCAACCTGGGAACACTGGGCCCGGGTGCGGATCTGGGGCTTGAACTCGCTGACCCGGCTGCGAGCCCGGGCACGGAATTAAAATTTGAACTTGCCGAGCACGCAGCATGAACCGGTTGATAGGTCTGGTGATAATGCTGGCGCCACTCGGCGCGTTGGCCGAACCAGGTATCCCTGCCTTGACAGTGGAGACCTCAGCGGAAGGATCGCAGAGTTATACGCTGACCATACAGGTTCTGGCGATCATGACTCTGTTCACATTGCTGCCTGCGGTCCTTTTGACAATGACTTCCTTTACACGGGTAATCATCGTCCTCGCGATACTGCGGCAAGCGCTCGGCACGCCACAGTCTCCACCCAACCAGGTGTTGCTCGGTCTCGCGTTGTTCCTGACCCTGTTCATCATGTCGCCGGTACTGAGTACAGCGTGGACCGATGGCGTGGAGCCCTACATGGACGGCCAAACCGAAGCAGTCGAGGCACTGCAGATAAGCACCGGGCCATTTCGGGAATTCATGATGCAGCAGACACGTGACACCGACCTCGCATTATTTTCCCGCATCGCCGGCGATGCAGTTTTTGAAACCCCAGAAGATGTTCCCTTGTCATTACTGGTACCGGCGTTTGTTACCAGCGAACTGAAGACCGCCTTTCAGATCGGTTTTCTGGTGTTTATTCCTTTTTTGATAATCGATCTTGTTGTGGCCAGCGTCCTGATGTCTATGGGCATGATGATGTTGTCTCCGATGCTGATCTCCCTGCCATTCAAGATCATGCTCTTCGTCCTGGTCGATGGCTGGGCCCTGCTGATGGAAACCATGGCAGCAAGTTTTTTTGTGTGAGCAGATACCATGACCCCTGAAACAGTACTGGCCGTGGGACAGAAGGCGTTGGAGCTGACTGCGATGCTTGCAGCGCCGTTATTATTGTCGGCGCTGGCGGTCGGGCTACTGATCGGTATGTTTCAGGCGGCGACTCAAATTAATGAGATGACGCTGAGTTTTATTCCCAAACTGATTACGCTGGCGGTTGCAATGGCTGTCGCCGGACCCTGGATGTTGCGTCTGATCATGAATTTTACGCAGCAACTGATCAGCAATATTCCGTATCTGATTGGAACCTAGACCCAAGGATGGCGACACGTGCAGCATGCTGTTTACCGACACACAGCTAATTGCCTGGATCAGCGGCTACTTTCTGCCATTCGTGCGAATTGCAGCAGCGCTTACTGTCGCGCCGATATTCAGCGCGCGACTGGTTCCAATGCGTATCCGCTTGCTGCTGGCGCTGGGACTGACAATCATAATCGCACCGCTGCTGCCACAGGCGCCCTTGGCACAGCCGTTCAGTTCAACCGGTCTGCTGACTATTTTTCAGCAGGTGCTGATTGGGTTGATCATCGGTGCCGTTCTGCAAATGGTCTTCGACGCCATGGTAGTGGCGGGTCAGACCGCGGCAATGAGCATGGGCTTGGGTTTCGCATTCATGATCGATTCCCAACGTGGTGTCTCGGTACCCGTGCTCAGTCAGTTCTTCCTGGTCATGACGACACTCGTGTTCCTGGCGATAGACGGTCATCTGGCGTTTATCCAGTTACTGGCAGACAGTTTTGTGATGAT
The DNA here is from genome assembly GCA_029862165.1 of Gammaproteobacteria bacterium. Taxonomy (GTDB): domain Bacteria; phylum Pseudomonadota; class Gammaproteobacteria; order Steroidobacterales; family JABDKV01; genus JABDJB01. Next base: position 82,641 of record JAOTXU010000002.1, on the reverse strand, counting down.
GCCCGTAGGTGCTACCGGGATTTCGCAAGAAGGTATCTGGGCCACCACGCTATGGGGCGGCAAGCTGTTCGCCGGCGCAATGCTAGTCGCGCTGCCCGCGGTTGGCGCACTGTTGGTGGTCAACTTCTCATTTGGCGTGATGAGTCGTGCCGCCCCGACACTGAATCTTTTTGCCGTCGGCTTTCCCATCACACTGACTATTGGCTTCGTCATCATCATGTGGAGCCTGCCGGGTTTGCAAACTGCCACGTTATCGATGACCGCCGACGCATTCCGTTTTCTGGGTGAGTTGCTCGCAGGCTGAACAATGGCAGACGAACAATTTCAAGAACGTACCGAACGCGCAACGCCGAAACGCATCAAGGATGCGCGCGAGAAGGGGCAGATACCGCGTTCCAAAGAGTTAAATGCCGCCGCAGTTCTCATCGCGGCTTCTGCATCGCTGTTCTTGTTGGGTTCGGGCATGAGCACCGGCATCACCAACATTCTGCGTGAGGGATTGAGTCTACCCCGTTCAATGATGTTCGATTCCTCCGTGCTCAGTACACAACTGGCCACCATGATCTGGTCTGGGCTGCTTTTGGTCGCGCCATTTCTAACAGTTTGCGCCGTCGTAGCAATGGCGGCGCCAACGCTCTTGGGCGGCTGGTCATTTAGCACCAAGGCAATGGCCTTTAAACCGGAGAAGCTGAATCCGGTTGCTGGCCTCAAGCGCTTGTTCGCGTTACGCAGCCTGGTTGAGTTGCTTAAGACACTGGCAAAATTTCTGGTTGTTGGCACCGCCGCCGTGCTGATGCTGCAACAACTCGCAGGCGAATTCTTAACCCTCAGCACCCAGTCTGTACGACCGGCACTCACGCACACGGCCTGGTTGTGCGCGACCGCTCTATTGGTCATGAGCAGCGTGCTGGTTCTCATTGCAGCAGTCGATGTTCCATTTCAACTCTGGGACAACGCAAAGAAACTTCGTATGACACAACAAGAAGTGCGCGACGAGCACAAGGAAACTGAGGGCCAGCCAGAAGTCAAGGCACGCATCCGTAGCGCGCAACAGGAACTAGCGCGTCGACGCATGATGGAAGATGTGCCAAAAGCGGATGTCATCGTGACCAATCCGATCCATTTTGCCGTCGCACTGAAATACGACGAATCCATGCGGGCACCACGTGTCATCGCCAAAGGTGCTGAACTCATCGCGCATCAAATACGCAAGATTGGTGCGGCTCACAACGTACCATTGCTGGAAGCTCCGTCGCTCGCTCGGATGTTGTATGCCGACAGCGAGATCGGCCAGGAAATACCGACGCGTCTTTATGCTTCGGTCGCACAGGTTATGGCTTACGTGTACCGCTTACGCGATGCAAGCGCGCATGGGGAATCATTACCAGAAGCACCCGACATCGAGCTGCCCAGTGGTGAAACCGAATGACGTCGGCCGCAGTCCTCGGTCACGCACAGACTTTTGTCCGTCACGGGCTGGGAGTACCCATACTCCTGATTACCATGCTTGCCATGATGGTGTTGCCATTGCCGCCTTTGGCGCTTGATCTGCTGTTTAGTTTCAACATCTCGCTGTCGCTGGTCATTATTCTCGCCGTCATCTATGTCGCGCGGCCGCTGGAATTTGGCGTATTCCCCACCGTCCTGTTGTTGGTGACTCTGCTGCGGCTGGCCCTGAACGTCGCGTCGACGCGGGTCGTACTGTTGCACGGTCATACCGGTACCGACGCAGCCGGCAAAGTCATTCAGGCCTTCGGTGAATTTGTCGTCGGCGGCAACTACACCGTCGGGCTCGTCGTATTCAGCATCCTGGTCATTATCAATTTTGTGGTCGTAACCAAGGGTGCCGGCCGGATTTCCGAGGTGAGTGCCCGCTTTACCCTCGATGCGATGCCCGGCAAGCAAATGGCTATAGACGCTGATCTGAACGCCGGATTGATTAATCAGGATGAAGCACGTACCCGACGTGAGGAAGTACGACAAGAGGCTGACTTTTATGGCTCCATGGATGGCGCGAGCAAATTCGTCCGTGGCGACGCCACCGCCGGCATCCTCATACTCTTCATCAATATTATTGGCGGCATAGTTATCGGACTGCTACAGCACGATCTTGCATTCGCGGACGCCGTCAGAAACTACACTTTGCTGACTATAGGCGACGGTCTGGTTGCACAAATTCCGTCGCTACTGATGTCATCGTCGGTCGCCATCATCGTGACACGCATGTCCGGTGCACAAGACATGGGCGACCAGGTGATGAAACAGGTATTTGGGCAACCAAAGACGCTGGCGGTATCCGCGGGCGTACTCGCCATGTTGGGTTTGGTCCCCGGTATGCCAAACGTAGCGTTTCTGACACTTTCCGGTACCTGTGCCGGTGCAGCCTGGCTGATTACGCAACGGGAAAAGAAATCGGTCGTCGCAGAAGCGGCGCCGGCACCGAAAGAAGACACTCCCCTGCCGGAACTTAGCTGGGAAGACGTTCGGCCGGTCGACCCGATTGGCTTGGAAGTCGGTTACAAGCTCATCCCGTTGGTCGACCGCAAACAGGGCGGCGAACTGATGGTGCGTATTAAAGCAGTACGCAAGAAATTGTCGCAGGAGCTCGGTTTTCTCGTACAACCGGTACACATACGCGACAACCTAAACCTGCCGCCAAATGCCTACCGAATTAATCTGATGGGTGTTCCGGTGGCACAACATGAAGTGCACCCGGAAAAAGAGCTCGCGATCAATCCAGGGCGGGTTTACGGCGAGGTGCAAGGGGCGGCGACCAAGGAACCGGCATTTGGACTGGATGCCTTATGGATTGAATCGGCGGCACGTGAGCATGCTCAGACTGTTGGTTATTCGGTGGTGGACCCCAGCACAGTCGTTGCGACACATCTCAGTCAGATACTGCAGACACACGCGCATGAACTACTCGGTTACGAAGAGACGCAGCAGTTACTCGATCGTCTGGCCAAGAACGCGCCGAAGCTGGTAGAGGATCTGGTACCGAAAGCGCTGCCACTGGGCGTAGTGGTTCGAGTCTTGCAGGAGTTGCTCGCCGAACGTGTGCCGGTACGCAACATGCGAAAAATTACCGAGACGCTCGCAGAAAACGCTGTGGGCACACAAGACCCGGCCGCACTCGTCGCCGCTGTCCGCATCGGTCTGGGTCGGAGCATTGTGCAAAACATCGTCGAGGCCGACATCGAACTGCCGGTCTTCACTTTGGACGCCGGGCTGGAACGCATCTTGCATGAATCCATGAAGGGGACCGGTGAAGGTCCAGGTCTGGAGCCAGGATTGGCAGAAAGAGTGCAAAAAGCGTTGGCGGAAACTGCAGAGCGGCAAGAAATTGCCGGTGAACCGGCAGTCTTGCTGGTTACACCAAATCTCAGACCATGGTTGGCGCGACTGGCGCGTCACAGTATTCCCAGCCTGCATGTACTGGCCTACAACGAAGTTCCGGACAGCAAGACAATGCGTCTGATTGCGGCAGTGGGTCAGCAGGCAGAGAGTTCAGCAGGTAGGGCGGTCTCCAGCGCATAGCTTTTAGAAAACTCAAGGATGAGCAAACAGTGAAAATAAAGCGTTACTTGGCACCGGACATGCGCAGAGCGATGCGCATGGTGCGTGACAAACAGGGTCCGGATGCGGTGATTTTGTCCAGCAAGCGCATCGACGATGGTATCGAGGTATTAGCCGCTGTCGATTATGACGCTAGCCTGCTCGATACCAAGACTGACGAAAGTGCCACGATCGAGTCGTCACCATCCCCCGCAGCACCACCGGACAACATTGCACTTGATCCCGCGACTGAATTATGGGGACGCGAACCGGCATTAGCCGGAATGAAACAAGAGGTCGCGTCGCTGCGACAACTGCTGGAATCACAACTCGCATCACTGGCATGGAACGACACCGCGCGCCGCCATCCGGTGCGTGCGGCGGTGACGCGCGAAATGACCGCCCTCGGGCTGTCTGCTCAATTGGCCAAATCGCTTGCCGAAGCCGCCGACGAAAAAGACATTAGCGTCGCAATTCCAGCAGCTCTGCGAATGCTGAAAGAGCGTATTCCGATTCTGGATCGGGAGATACTTGATGAACCCGGCGCAGTGGCACTGGTGGGACCGACCGGTGTCGGCAAGACGACTACTATCGCCAAGCTTGCCGCACGCTATGCACTCAAACACGGCACGGACTCGCTTGCGCTGCTGACGACCGACGGGTTTCGCATCGGTGCACAAGAGCAATTGATGACCTTCGGCCGAATCCTCGGTGTACCGGTACAGCTCGTACGTGATGGTGCCGAGTTATGTACTTCGCTCGACACGATGAGCGACAAGAAACTGATCCTGATCGATTCTGCCGGCATGAGTCAGCGCGATAAGCGGATTCATCGTGAATTCACAGCCATTCGTCAAAACAGTTCGAAAGTACGCGTACTGCTGACATTGTCTTGCACAGCACAGGCGGCCGTACTCGAAGAAACAGTGCAGGTCTTCAAACACCTGGATGCCTGCGGATGCGTGTTGACCAAGGTGGATGAAGCAGCCTGCCTGGGTGGCGCAATCTCGGCTCTGGTGCGACACGAGCTGCCGCTCGCCTATGTAACCGATGGACAGGACGTGCCAGAGGATTTGCATTGGGCAGGTGGCAAACGATTTCGTCTCATCGAACGGGCCCTTGAGCTGAGAAACGCTGAGCCCTTGCACGATCATGACGAGGTGCTCGCACATGCATGATCACGCATCAGACCAGGCACAAGGGCTACGCCACATGACAGGCCCTGAGCCGGTAAAGGTGATCGCCGTAACGGGCGGAAAGGGCGGCGTAGGCAAAACCTGCGCGTCGATCAACCTCACTGTTGCCTTGTCGCACCAGAAGCAAAAAGTCCTGTTGCTCGATGCCGATCTCGGACTTGCGAATGTCGATGTGTTGCTCGGTTTGCACCCGCGCTACAACTTGTCGCACGTACTGAGCGGTGAATGCGCGTTGGAAGACATCGTCATCGATGGACCCGAAGGCATTCGTGTCGTCCCGGCAGCGTCTGGCCGACGACGCATGGCCGATCTCAGTGCCGCCGAGCATGCAGGACTGATCACCGCTTTCAGCGAACTTGCATTTAGCTTCGATGTCCTGGTGGTCGATACAGCGGCAGGGATTGCTAACAGTGTGATCAGCTTTAGTCAGGCGTCACAGAGAGTGATTGTCGTGGTTTGCGACGATCCAGCGTCAATCACCGACGCATACGCCCTGATGAAAGTGCTGAGTGTCGATCACCAGGTACGCGAATTCCACATTCTCACGAACATGACCCGTGATGCTGCAGAAGGCCGGGTCTTGTTTAACAAGCTCTCACGCGCGTCCGAAAAATTTCTCGACCTGCGACTACAGCACTTCGGCAACATCGCCTATGACGATTTCCAACGCCGGGCCGTACAACGGCAGATGCCCGTCGCGGCAGTATTTCCGTCAGCAAGCAGTGCTATTGCCTATCGCAGCCTCGCCGAAAAGATTGATCTCTGGCAACCCGATGGCGGTTCGCGTGGACGTCTGGAGTTTTTTGCAGAACGGCTGATTAACAGTCACAAAAAGGCGGCGATAGCATGACTACTGCGACGAGCGAATATCTCGAGGTTCAAACGTCCGCTCGTGATGAATTGGTCCTGGAAAACGCCGAGTTGGTCAAACGCATCGCCTATCACCTGGTTAGTCGGTTACCGCCCTCGGTTGATGTAGATGATCTGATCCAGGCCGGCATGATCGGTTTACTCGAAGCCGCAAGTAGCTACAGCCCCGACGGCGGTGCGAATTTCCGAACCTATGCCGGTATACGAATCAGGGGCGCCATGCTGGACGAAATACGCCGACTGGACTGGACACCACGTTCGGTACACCGCAAGGTCCGTGAATTGAGTGCTGCCATGAGTCTGATTGAAAATCGCACGGGCCGGGATGCGCGCGACCGCGATATTGCGAACGAGCTGGGAATCCCGTTGGCCGAATACCATAAGACGCTACGTGATGCCGCTGCGGCACGACTGTGTAGCTTTGACCAGATCAGCAATGAAGACGGTGCACACGATCCACCGCGTAATCCCGATCCGGATCCATTGCAGGTGCTGGAGGAATCAGACTTCATTAAGAACCTGGCATTACAGATCGATCAGCTTCCTGAACGAGAAAAACTTGTCATGTCGCTTTACTACGATGATGAGCTGAATCTGCGAGAAATAGGCGAGATTCTGGGCGTCAGCGAATCGCGTGTATGCCAGATTCATGGCCAGGCATTGATACGACTGCGCTCAAGATTGAGCGAATGGACCAGACGAGAGTAGCGATGCAGAGACTCATTCCCGTCAAGGCTCCCACATCGATCCCGCGCGTGCCACCTACACATCGCGATAAGCGGCGTCGTGAGTCTGGGCCCACACCTACGGAAACGGACTGGAAGCCAAAGCAGGATGAAGACATTCCAGAAACACGCGACAACGACGACCAAACAATTGATGAGTATGCCTAATGGAAATGACCACTAATCTGAGTTTAGCCGAAAAGTTACAAGTGGCGGTCACGACGGCACCGCAGATCGACCCGAGTTTGATCACGGCACTGGCTTTCACTTTATTTGGGTTGATCCTGATAGTGCACGCGCGTCTGCAACGCCAGGCTCAAGCGAGACAGGCCGCCGAAAACTGCGCCGCCATAAACAAGCTCGCTGAGGGCTTTGAAACCATTGAAAAAAACACGCAACGCATCGCTCGTAGTCTGCAGCGACTGATACAACGTGTCGATCAGGTACAGCTCAATCAGCGCGGTACCAATACCGATCTGCGTCAGGCGGTACGCCTGGTCCGCGACGGTGCTACATCCGAGCAACTCATCGATCTATGTGGTCTCAGTCGTGGCGAAGCTGAACTATTCAAGCGCTTACACTCTTAGTAACCGGGGACAGTAAGGGGCTGCCCCTTTAAAGGTTGTTGACGTTGCGCAACTGCCACGCAAAGGCAATCACTTCAGCGACGGCGGTATAGAGCGCTTCAGGTATTTCATCACCCAGATCAATCTGGGCCAACACACCGGCGAGCCCGGCGTCCTGCCACAGCGGAATATCGCTCTCACGAGCCAGCCGCAGAATATTTTCTGCCACCAGGCCATGGCCTTTGGCCATGACCTTTGGCGCACCCTTGCCTGGATAGTTGAGCGCAACGGCAACAGCAGGCTTTTGTTCTTTGATGTCACTCATGCCTGAGTTTCCAGCAATGAAGCCTGTGGCGCGGGTGGATCGGCAGGTCGCCCGGCGCCGCAGCTTAAACAACCAACATCGAGCTGCTTTTTTTCCATCGTGTCCTGTAGTCCAGACAACTTTTCGTTGACTTCAGAACGCGTACTTTCTACATCGGCCCAGAAAGAAACCGATATGCGCCCGGCTCGCAATGCCACTCGCGCCCTGAGCTCGCCTTTGGTTCCCAGGTCAAAAGCCAGGTCAGCGGTCCAGGCGGCGTTTTGTTCCGCGCTTTGTCCCTCGCCTTCTTTTTCAATACGCAGTGCGACAATTTCAGCCCGGTTGTCGTCATGTCGCACCGGCAGTTCAAGCAACCACACAAGTCGATTGTTGTGTTCTGGCGTAACCGATGCCAGCTGGTTTAGACGAACCCGTGCCAATGCGCCATCGCTATTGCCAATCAACTCTCCCACCAAACTCAGGAGATCCGTAGGCAAGACCGGCGGTTGCGCCACCGGCTGAGCATGTGGCAGCGCATGACGCATTGGTGGCGGCACCGCCAACGCCACTGACTGTGCGCTGATTGGCTGTGTCGCGGCTGCCGGCACGGATGACGGAGCGTTGGATATTGCCGCAGCGGGCATTGGTGTACTCGCTAATGGCAAATTGGGGGTTGCTGTACTAGTCGGCGCGGTTGTTTGGGTCGTTATTACCGCAGGCGTGACTTGTACCGATGCCGGTCGTGTAGCCGTTGAGGTTGCCGGCGCCGCCCGTATAACCTGCGCGGTCCCTGAACCCGGTAGCGCCGCCGGTGCTTGTTTCGGTCCGGTCGATCCTGCCAAATTAACCCGCAACTGGGTCAGTTGATCACGAAAACGCAACAACGCAGCCTTCCAGTCGCGTGGCATTGCAGTCGTGGGCGCTGTCTTGTCACGACTCAGGGCTTGTGCCAGCCTGTTTTCCAGAAAAATCCCCGAATCATGTACTGCCGAGCGCAAGCCCTGACCGTCCGTCAATGTATGAGAAACAGGGACTGCGCTTAACAGCCTGGTCACTGCAACCGCTAACTCCGGAGATTGCTGTGTGTTGCCCAGGCTCATTGCAGAAGCTAATAACGGTGCTTGCGGCATTTGACGTGGAAGGGTTTGCCGTATGGCGGCGCGGATGGGGTCGCTCCTGACCACGTCCTCGACGGTCCGCAAAACCACTGTTCGTCCAGTCTCGGCAACCTGCAGGCGCAATGTCTGACCAGACTGCAGCGGTAACGACGTTTGCGCGGTTACAACTCGCGCACCAATTTGCAACTGTACTTTTCCATCGACACTATCACTGAGCGCCAGAGCCTTGAGTACAGTACCGATCTGCCAAGCATTGCTGACGGATGGTGTCTTGAGGACTACCGCGGCGGTGGTCTTGGCGCTGACTTGCGTAGGCCACGAAGACATTTTTCGACTCAGGTCGCGTTTTGCTTGTAGGTATTGGCGGCGAGCCGGGCGCGCCGCAGTCTCTTAAGTTCTGTGGCGGCCTCACCACGTGCAGTGTCTGCTACAGGCATCAATTCACGATCAAAAGCGCTGACTTGCTGCGCTATGGTCATCAGGCTGGCAGCCTGTGCGTCCGTTGCGGGAGGCTTATCGAAAGCTGACTCGAGTAGCCGATGTCTGCGTGACAGTAACGCCCCGGCAGTGTCCCAGTCAGCTTCCCGTACAGCCTCACCTATCCTTGTGCATAGCTGAATGATTTCTTCAAATACATTGCTATTGCCACTGGCTGCACCATCATCATGCATGCTTGCCCTCACTCAATCAGATGGCGATTTTTTCACGTGCATTGCCGACGGGTTCTTCGGTAGCGTTGTCATCGCTCATTTCCCGCGTGACCTTGCGTACCTCCGGCGGGATTTGCTCCCACGCCTCTTTGATCTCGCGCAACAGGCCCGACACTTCATCGAGCCAGTCCGCATTGTCCTTGATGTTCGCCTGAAGCAGGCGCTGACCCATATAACGATAGAGTTCGTCGAGGTTAACCACCAAATCGCCACCGATTTCGTGATCGAGCGAGCCACGCAGCCCATCAATAATGGAAATCGCGCGGCTGATATTAGTACCTTTTTCAGCAACCTCACGGCGACGCATGTGCCCTTTCGCTACGGCGATCGCGTCGAGCGCACCGTTCATGAGCAGTAGTATGAGTTGATGCGGATCGGACGCAGCGACGCCGCCATGGGCGCTCACCTGCTGATACTGACTAACGTTGCTCATCATAGTTTATTCCCTGTATCTATTTGTAATTAGTTGCGACCGAGTAGCACGTCGGGTCGAACCAGATTCGATAACTGTGAACTAAGAAAACCACTGGTGCCGTTTAGCTGTGAAATCAAGCTGTCTAGTGCGAGAAACTGCGTGCGCAGACGCTTCTCCACCGCGACGAGATGAAGATCCAGTCGATCACGACTGTCTTCGATGCCATCAATATTGATCTGCAATCCATCGCTTCGTACATCGAGCAGCCCGTCAAATTTCAGGTACTCATCCAACAATCCATCAAAACGAACAGCGAAACCATCTGTCTTGTCAGCAAACAATGCGCCGACGTCATTGAAATTTTCCGCCAACACATCATCGAGGCTTGGCCTTTCGGACTGCAGCGCTATGTCGTTGGCATCAATTTCGATCTTGCCGCCCAGCGAGATGCTCAGATTCAAATCGCGCAAAGAAGCGAGATTGCCAGTAATAGTTGTGTTGAACTCCCGCGACAAGCGGTCGGTTAGCGACGACACAATCGAATTGCCTTGCAGCAGACCGGCTTCCCGGGTTTCGGGATTGTAGCGAGTTAACTCATTTGCCGTATCGAGCAATGAGTTGTAAGCATCAACAAAATCCTCAACGAGCGTGCGCGCGTTGTCCTTGTCCACGCTAACCGATAGTGTCGCGGTATTCCCGGGATCAGCGTTCAGCAACTCAACGGTCAATCCTTCGATCGCGCCTGTCACCACATTTGTCGTACTAAAGTGCGTAAACGAATCGATCAGGATCTCGGCGTCTGTTGCCGCCTGCACCTCAGTCAGATTGGTCGTGGTTGGTGGGTCGTAATCAAATACGGTCAATCCGCCATCGCCGCCCGACGCGGTGACAGTGATTGTGTTCGCTTTGCCGGTCTCGGTACTGGTCAGAACCAGGTGTGCACCATCTTCGGCGTTGACGATACTGGCCACGACGCCGGGATTATTCTCGACATTGTTTATGGCGTCGCGAATATTTGCGAGCGTCGCCTCGTTTGAATCAAGTATGTCGACTGACACGGACGCCGCGCCCAGCGTAATATCAAGTGTGCCGGTGCCCACAAAACTATCGGCGTCGAGAAACGCACCGGAACTCAGCTTTTGAGCTTGTGCCAGACTTACAACTTCTATGGAATAGTCACTCGGTACGACATTGTTGTCGGAAGTGACGGTAAAGACTTCTTCGTCGCTGCTACTGGCAATTCGCGAACCGAATTCATTCAGATCCTTGAGTGGTTCCAGCGCCGAACGAAAGCCGTCCAACGCCGCTCTGAAAGTACCGAGCCCGGAGAGTTCAGCCTGAAATACGGCCTCGCGACGCGACAACCTATCTGCTGCGGGTCGTCCTTCTAACGCGACGAGTTGTGTGACCAGAGACTCGATATCGAGCCCGGAGCCTATTCCAGGCGAGGTGAGCATTGCGAACTCCGTGCTTTTAAAAAAAGGCCGGGCCTGTTCAGGCCCGGCTATCTATCAAGTTGATACTGCCGCCACTGGCGACCGTCTCGGCAATTTGCAACAGCTCCTCGGAGGGAATTTGACGAACGATCTTGCCACTCTCACTATCAATGACGGTGATGATGGTACGACCACTATTTTCGTCTACCGTGAATTGCAGATCGCGCTGCATATCGGCAACGAATTCCCGCACGGTGTCTACTGCAACCCGCAGTTCGGGCGCCTTTGTTGCGACAAGATCAGGTGTTTTGCCGGCGGGCGGAGTTATTTGCTCCGCGACTTGTTGTCCCCCAGCACGATTCACCACATCGCTACGGCGCGCACGTTCAGTGGGCGTTCGTACCGGTTCTGTGGCGACTAATGCTATTTGGCTGGACACTATACGTCCTCCTGCTTCTACACCCGGAGTAGCCCGGGGACTAGCCCCGGGCTATCCGATCTCGCTTTACTGCAGCAATCCCAGTACCGCCTGTGGTACTGCGTTTGCCTGCGCCAACACGGCGATGCCTGCCTGCTGCAGAATCTGCGCTTTAGTCAGTTTTGCAGTTTCAGCGGCAAAGTCAGCGTCGAGAATACGGCTACGTGAAGCAGCCAGGTTCTCGGACACCGTCTGTAGGTTGACGATAGTTGACTCAAAACGGTTTTGAATCGCACCCAGTGTGCTGCGGAAACTACTAACTGAAGTCAGTGCCGCATCTACACGTTGGATCACGTCATTAGCACCGGCGACGGTATTGATATTGACTGTCGCCAGAGTCGATGTATCGACAGTGATGGTCTGCCCATCAGTAAAACCGATAAAAGCAGTATCAGCGCCGTTAAACGTGATGCTCTCCGATGCACTCAACGTAACGGTGCCACGCTCAGTATCGGTGAGCCCGGCAGCGGAGTTGGTAAAGTCGGTTGCACCGATGGTGCCGGTCAGACCCGTAGCATTGTCGCCCGTCTCAGAGACCTTGATGTTGCGACCTTCGTTAGACGTCAGCACCAAATCACCACCACCATCCACGGAAGCGCGAACGCCCGTGTTGACAGCTTCCTGGTTAATCGCCGTGACGACGGTTGCCAGGTTCAATGGCGAAGCACCGATTGCCGTGAGGTCGAAAGCGTCGTAGATCTTGACGTCATTGATTTCCAACGTGTAGCTGTCGCTACCACCGGAGACGACCGATACGAACGAGCTGGTCACCGACGTGCTGGCTTGTACGGTCAAACCCGTAACACCGGCGGCATCGATGGCGAATTTCTTCGCGTAAGCGCTGTCGGCGGCCTGACCAACAGGTTCGGCGCCATTAACACTCGAACCGATTACGACGGCCTCATTGTTCCCCACCGTGACGGAGAAGCCGCCTTCGGTCAGTGCGGAACTTGTCACCGCAGCACTTTCCAGAGAGGCGATCTGGCCGATCTGGTTGATACGCACGCCGGCGTTCAGGCTGACCTGGATCGTCTCGGCCACGTTTGCACCCACCTGGAACACGGCGTCGCCGAAGCTGCCGTCGAGTACCTTGCGGTTGTTAAACGTCGTTTGCGACGAAATACGGTCGATTTCCGCCAAACGCTGTTGGACTTCAGCGTCCAGAGCCTGACGGTCGGATGCGGAGTTCGTGGCGTTGGCCGACTGTACAGCAAGCTCACGTATCCGTTGAAGGTTATTGCTAACCTCGCTGAGTGCACTCTCCGCCGTTTGCGCGAGTGAAATACCATCGTTGGCATTTCGCACGGCCTGGTTCAAACCACGAATCTGTGTGGTGAACCTGTCGGAAATTGCGAGACCAGCGGCATCGTCCTTGGCGCTGTTGATACGCAGACCGGTCGACAGCCGCTGTAGCGCCTGTGCGAGATTGCTGTCCGACAAGGACAGATTTCGCTGGGCGTTCAGTGACATCACATTGGTGTTGATGGTCAGAGCCATTGCTCCCCTCCTGGTTGATAATCCCAAGCCGGCCTACGGCCTGCTGTTTGGAAAATAGAGCACACGCTTCGCAGCGTGACCCCCTCAGGCCGCTGTATCGGTAACTCCGTCAGTTTCTTGAGAAAAATCCGTATTCTGTAATATCAAAACCTGCGATCTGCAGAAAAAACACGGTCGACGGGCCTGCGAGGCGTCGTTCTCTCGCAGGCTGACAACGCGGTCCGGGCGCCTATTCTTTTTCTTTGCGAACGAGTAGGGCGGCTACAATCAGCGCACCGGCAACATTAAACCCCATGTCGGTCAGCGAAGCGAAACGCCCCGGCACAAAAAACTGGTGTATCTCATCGAGCACGCCCCACAGCACGCTAACAAGGGTAGCCAATGCGACCGCCTGCGCAGAGGGCCTGCCGAAGCCACGCAGGCTGCGATACCAAAGCCAGGCCAGTAGACCAAAAAGCGGCATGTGTAACAGGTTTTGCAACGCCGGCGGCACAAAACCGAGGAAATTAGACTGCTCAGTCGTTCCAGGGATAGAGGACATACCGAAAATAAGCAGCATCAAGCCAAGCGGCAGCGTTAGGCGCTGCAGGTTATTGGTGTCGAACCGCATTCCTGAATAATAGCGGTTGAAACCCTATTTATCGATTAACTAGTACTTAGCCAAGCAGACGGAACAACGAGAGATTTTGCACCCGCAAAAATGCCTGTTGTGCCGCCTGCAGGCTGACGCGTTCGAGATCGAGCCGACTGGCGGCTTCGATTATGTCGATGTCGCGCACGTCAGATAATGTGATCTCGAGTGACAAACGGCTGTCAAGATTGAGCTGGCCCTGGTCGTCGAGTGCACTGAGCCTGGTGCCGACTCGCGTACGGACGGTCGCGATGTGCTCGAGTGCACGATCCAGATTGCCGAGTACGCTGTTCATGTCAGAGTGAAAAACCGCGCGTGCCCCGCTGTCAGCGGACTGGCCGGTGGCCGCATTCATGAAATCCTGCACGGTGGCGAAAATGTCCTGGTAGCGACTGGGATCGATTTCAAAGCTGTCGCCCGCAGCCGCAGGACCGCTTAAGCTTACATCGATGCCGTTGAAGCTGATCACTCCGCCATCCTCGTAGGTATCAACAAGAATCGGCACACCCCCGCCATCGACAACCTGATAATCGGTATCGGTGAGGAAATTGATCTTGTAATTATCCGGTATCCATGCCGACGCATCGCGCAAAGCCCCGTTATCGACTATGGCGCTGCCAGTGTTGGTCGACGCGGCACGAGTCGTGAAAGTACCATTGCCGTTATGCAACAGTTGGAAAACCGACGCCCCCGAGTCGCCGTCGGCAACCCGTCGCTCGGAACCGATTTGCAAGAAACGCTGTCCCTGGTCGCCCCGGTACTGCACCATTGTGTTGTCACGCACAAACGGCTGCGCTTTTGCCGAAAAACCAGCAAAAAGGTAACCACCCTCGCCATCGCTGATATTGGCCGTCTGCACCAAGTGACTAAGGAGCTGATCGAGTTCCTCAACGATGACGTCTCGAGCACCCTCGTTCGTGTCGGAATTGACCAACACCGCGAGTTCTCGCACCCGCTGCAGCGTGTCAGTGACTTCGGCCAATGCATTGTCCTCGAGACTGAGACGGTGATTGGCAACACTGATATTCTGTTGTAGCTGGTCGATACGCTTGAGCGAACGACTGAGATCCAACTCACGCGCCGCTGCTACCGGATTATCTGCCGCCGTGGCAAAACGCCGGCCTGTGGAAACCTGCTGTTGGGTTCGCGCCAGGGCCGCCTGCTGATTCAGCATCGCAGCCAGCGACTGTAAGTACAGTCCTTGTGTAGAAATACGTCCGCTCATCGTGCTACCGCCCCGATCAATGTCTGGAATAACTGATCGGCAACGCTGATCACCTGCGCCGCCGCCTGGTACGCTTGCTCGAAGCGCAGCAGATTGGCTGCTTCCTCGTCCAGGTTCACACCGGAAATTGTCAGTCGTGCCTGCTCTGAATCAGTCAACAGTATCTGCTGTGCATCACGATTGATCGCGGCATGCTGCGTGACGGTTCCTACGCTGGCAACCAATGTGCCAAAACTGTCACCAAGACTCGATGTCCCGTTATCCAGCATGCGCAAACTCTGCAGATCACTGAGCAACAGCGCATTACGGTTATCGGCACTTCCGGCAGTATTTGTACTAACGGCAAACGTATCGCCCGCCTGCGGCGTCCCGCTGATCTCCACACGCCAGCCGTTAAAGTCGATCGGATCCCCGCTGGTATAGGGAAACGGGCCGGTCCCACCAATCATGTAATTATTCGGATCGGTAAAAACAATATTGACGGTATTGAGCAGATTTGGATGACTACTGTCGATGACCTGGCCGACACTGACCTGCGCATTACCGGCGTTTGCCGTCGAGGTGGTCGCAATGATCGCGGCGGCGGCGGCGATTTTTGCCGGATCGCTGACCAGCAGGTCCATGCCAGCAGCGGCATTGCTGTTGGGCCGAATCAAATAACGGTCTCCGGCCGCGGCACCTGCACCGACTTCGATTGCGATGCCATTAACGCGGAATGGGTCAGCCGGTGTCCCGGTACCGGTCATTGGCACGGCTACACCGGTCTCGGAATTTTCCAACGACCAGACTGCGCCGTCGTAACGCAGTACGTAGTCATCAGTGGTCAAAGTTGTGATGTCATCGATAGACGTTGTTACGGCCGCCGCGCCGCTATTGAACGCTGACGCCAACGAAACCGGCGAACCGACGGCGAAGAGATCGCCCCCCTGCAGACCAGTAAGATCGAGACCCTCGCGATGTTGTGCATTGAGCGTTTCGGTAATGCCATGCGCCAGACGACCCAGTGCGTTGCGCGCCGGATCCAGCACTTCACGCCGAAAGTCCAATGCACCACCGATCTCGCCACCACTGATTCGCGAAGTTATCTCAGTGCCGTTTTGAAACCTCACGCCCACACGAGTGGGTTCATATTCGTTCTGGGTGGTGCCCAGCGACTCTGCACTGGAGCCGCGTACCAGTATCAACCCATTGGCGATGAAGACATTCGTCGCGCCATCGTCCTGTTGCACAGTCGTTACCGCCACATGCCCATTGAGTTGGGTCAACAAATTGTCTCTTTGGTCCAACAGGTCACTGCTCACCTGACTGCCGGAACTGCTGGCGACGATCTGGCCATTGATCTGTGCGATGGATTCGGCCAAAGCGTTAATCTCGGACACGGAATTGCTTACGCGATTGTTAACATCACGATCCAGCGCATTCAGGCGACTCTCCGCCTGAGTAAAACGCTGCGTCAATGCACGCGCCTGACCCAAAAACGCCTCGCGGGTAATCAAGCCCGCCGGGTCGTCGGCCACCGTATCCAGCGCGTTAAAAAAATCCTGCAACATCGTGCCAACGCTGGTGCCACCACCGGCGAGCAAATTATCAACCTGGGCGGCCAGTGAGTGAAACGACTGCAATCGGTTAAATGCGGAAGTATTGGTCTGCACCTGCCCGACCAGGTACTGATCGTAAATGCGGCGCACGCTGGACACTTCTGTACCCAGACCCGACAGCGCTGTACCACGCGCCGGTCGCGCGGTCAGCAACGCCTGCTGCCGGCTGAAACCGACGGTGTTGGCATTGGCAATATTGTGACTGGTTGTCGCCAGTGCACGTTGAAAGGCGATCAGTCCCGACACGCCCGTGTTTAGAAAATCTGTCATTACATTACTCCCTCACGACTCCCAACGCGCAACATGTCGCTGTCGAGAATCTCTCCAATTTTTTTCGCGTAATCGGGGTCGGTTGCATAACCGGCGCGCTGTAATTCGTGTGCATAAGCATGCGGATCTGCGCCAAGTTGAATAGCGCGTGTATAACGCGGGTTGTCGCGAATAAAACCCGCATAGTCGTCTACCGCGTGTCCCAGCGACTGATATGCGCGAAAGTTTTCCCTCGGACGGTGTGCAATGCCATCTTCGAACTCCAGAGTTCGCAGTGCAACACGGTCCCCACTCCATGACCGGTCCGCTTTGATGCCGAACAGGTTGAACGTGCTCTTGCCGTCCGGATGGCGCATCGTACGGCGACCCCAACCGCTTTCCAGCGCGGCCTGCGCTAACACCGCTTTGTGTGAGATACCGAGTTCTTTTTCTACCTGGCGTGCAAACGGCAACAAGGCTGCAACAAATTCCTTGCGACTGGCCGGCTCGAAATCACCGCGATCTATAGCCACGGTCGATTCAACAGGCTTATTTGTAGAATCACTTCCCAACTGTCGCATGAGCAGCTGTTTAAGACCCAGACCGCGACCCCGCGACATCTCGACAGCAACCTGGCTGTCAAACATCTCCATGTAGTGCGCCGACTGGTTACTTTCAAGCAGGTCACTGTTCAGACTGGATTCGCGCATGGTCTTTAGCATCATCCGCGTAAACACTGCCTCAAATTGCCCGGCGACTTCTTCCAATGCCGACTCTGGCCGCCGGACAGCGTGCGTACGCAGTTCGGCGAGCCCCTGCATGTCTGAATAGATTCCGCTGTACGCACTCATTAAATGACGATTAATTCCGCATGCAATGACCCGGCCTGCTTGAGAGCTTCGAGTATCGCCACCAAATCACCGGGTGCCGCACCGACCTGATTTACCGCAGTAACGATCTCATTCAACGTGACGCCAGGCTCAAACAGAAACATGCGTTGCTGATCTTCAATGATTTCTATGTCCGAGCGATTCACGACTACGGTGTCGCCGTCGCTGAAAGCGCCCGGCTGACTTACTTGCGGGCTCTCGGTAATCGTGACGGTCAACGAACCGTGCGATACCGCCGCCGGCGATACCCGCACATGGGAGCCAATGACTACGGTACCCGTGCGCGAATTGACGATCACGCGCGCAGGGGCATCTGCGGGCTCTAATTCTATGTTTTCCAGCACCGAAACAAAGCTGATACGCTGTGACGGATCGATCGGCGCAGCAATCTTGATCGATGTCGGATCCAGCGATTGCGCCGTGCCGTCACCCAGCATCTCGTTAACGGCCTCGGTCAGTCGATTGGCTGTAGTGAAGTCGGGTGTGTGCAGATTAAGGAACACAGCCGGCATCGTCGTGAAGTTTGACGGCACCGAGCGTTCTACCATAGCGCCGTTGGGTATACGTCCGGCGCTGGTGGTATTGACGGTTACCCGCGAGCCATCATTGCCGGACGCACCGAATCCGCTGACTATTACGTTGCCCTGCGCCAGTGCATATATCTCGCCATCGGCACCGCGTAGTGGCGCCATCAATAGACTCCCGCCTCGCAGACTCGATGCATTACCGAGAGAGGATACGGTGATATCGATACTCTGCCCGGGTTTCGCAAATGGCGGTAGTTCCGCATGCAGCGATACGGCAGCGACGTTCTTTAGTTGCGGGTTAGAATTCTCGGGTACGGTGACACCGAACTGTTGCAGGAAATTCTTCATACTCTGCACGGTGAAAGGCGCCTGGCTGGTTTGATCGCCGGTTCCCTCCAGCCCGACGACCAGCCCGTAACCGACCAGCTGATTGGTGCGAACGCCGGCGATCGCGGCAAGATCTTTGATCCGTTCGGCACAAACCTGCTGTGAAGTCAGCCCACAGATCAGGATGGAAAATAGAATTCTCATACCGACTTCTCCCTAGAAAGGCATCAGCGGACGGCTGAAGAAACGTGCCAGCCAGCCCTGACGGTTGGCATCGGCAAGCGCGCCTTTGCCGCTGTAGATGATGCGCGCATCGGCGACCTTGCTGGACGCAATAGAATTGTCGGTGCCTATATCGTAAGGACGCACGATTCCCGAGATACGAACAAATTCTTCACCCTGGTTGAGGGTTAGCCATTTTTCTCCGCGGACGTAAAGATTTCCGTTTGGCAATCGTTGCGCGACGGTCACAGTGATACTGCCTTCGAGCTCATTGCTCTGACTGCTCGCTCCGTCACCGGCGAAACTTTGGCTCCCGTCGACGTCCTGACCCAGTATCGGGATTTGGTCGCTGCTCAGTTCTATGCCAAACAGCGTCGGGTTTTGATTAGTAATCGAGGTGTCCTTGCTCGTACTGGTGCTGGAGCTTTTCCGTGCAGCAGTTTTCTCTACCAGACGTATCGTGATGATATCGCCCACACGACGCGCTTTGACATCCGAAAATAACTCTACTTGTCTTGCCAGGCTGAAGATTGCACCCGGGGTTTTGACGTCATCGGGCAGCACGACTGGCTCGGCCGGTTGCCATACGTCAGCATTGCCCTGTGGCAGCGGCAAAATTGAACATGCGTTGATGCCAACGGCAATGCCGATGACTGTAACGATCCGTAAACTAAACATCAGACGGGCCCCTCTAAACGTTGTTGGTCAGGTATTGCAGCATCTCGTCACTGGTAGCCACGGCCCGGGAATTCAGTTCATAGGCACGCTGCGTCTCGATCATGCTCACCAGTTCCGCGACGACATTGACGTTCGAACCTTCCAGCGCGTTCTGCTGCAAAGTACCCAAACCATTAAGACCCGGTGTACCTGCCTGAGCCGGTCCGCTTGCTGCGGTTTCAAGGAACATGTTTTGCCCGCGAGCTTGCAGGCCGGCCGGGTTGATAAAGTCCGCCAACTGCAAGGTGCCGACTTGGATCGGATCCGGCTGACCGGCCAGCGTTGCCGACACGATACCGTCATCGCCAATGGTCACGCTCTGTGCATCGCTGGGGATACTGATCCCCGGTTGCACCAGGTTGCCGCTCGATGTGACCAGTTCACCATCCGCGTTCACCTGAAAAGCACCGTCGCGCGTATAGCTTATGCTCCCGTCCGGTTGCAGTACCTGAAAAAATCCGCGTCCCCTCACCGCAACATCAAGGGCCCTGTCTGTTTGTGAGACCGCGCCCTGTGTAAAGGTCTTGGCAGTCGCTACAACACGCACGCCAGTACCCAACATCAGACCCGACGGTAGCTGCGTCTGCTCTGAACTCTGTGCACCTGCCTGCCGCACATTTTGATAGACCAGGTCCTCGAACATCGCACGACCCGACTTGAACCCGTTCGTGCTTGCGTTGGCAAGGTTGTTTGAGATCACTGAGATCTTGGTTTGTTGGGCTTCAAGACCCGTCATGGCCGCCCAAAGCGCTGTATTCATTTTCTGCTTACTCCTTTAGATCAGACGTTTGCATCAACTAATCTGCATCAGCCGCGCGGAACTGGCGGCATTGTTATCCGCAGTTTCCATTAGCTTGGTTTGCATCTCGAAATGCCGCGCAAGCTCCAACATCGATATCAGAGATGCCATCGCGTTGACATTGCTGCCTTCGAGCACACCGGATGCGAGTTTCACACTGGCATCGGGCGGCGGTTCAATGCCGTCGCGAGTGCGAATCTGGCCATCCGTGTCTTTGAATAATGTCTCCGGATCCGGATCAACCAGGCGAATACGATCGACTGTTGCGAGCGTATTGGCCGTCTGGCCCAGTGGAACAATCGATACGCTGCCGTCGACACCAATTTCCAATTTTTCGAACGGTGGTATTGCGACGGGCCCGCCTTCACCGAGTACGACTTGTCCGACGCCATTGGTCAACACGCCACCTGAACCCAGCTGTAGATCCCCGGCGCGTGTATAGACTTCGCTACCATCGGTATCTTGCACCGCAAACCAGCCGCTGCCCTGAATGGCAACATCGAGTTCACGACCGGTATTTTCCATCGGACCCGGATCGAGATTCATCCCACCGGTTTTTTTCACCGCGTTAACACGGCTTGGAAGGCCAGGCCCTCTCACCTGATGACTCTCAGCGGCAAGCAGGTCGGCACGAAATCCATTCGTATTGGCATTGGCCAGGTTATGGGCATTGACCGTTTGCGCCAGTAGTGCATGCCGTGCACCTGTCATTGCCACATAGAGCATTTTATCCATCAGTCACTTCCTTAACGGAGATTAATGATGGTCTGTGTGACCGTGTCGGCTGTCGAAATCATCTGCGCGTTTGCCTGAAAATTACGCTGCGCTGTAATCATCTGCACGAGCTGTGCTGTTAGATCGACATTGGACTGTTCGAGCGAGCCGGATTGGACCAGGCCCAGCGTGCCCTTACCGGCTTCGCCACGTAGTGGCGCACCCGAACCAAATGTCTCACTCCAGGTGTTATCGCCGAGAGTCTCGAGCCCCTGTGGGTTGGCAAAATTGGTCAACGCGACTTGGCCCAATGAGGTTGAGCGCCCGTTAGTAAAACGCGCTAGTACACGTCCACGTTCATCGATGTCAATTCCGGTAAGCCGTCCGACATTCAGGCCATCCTGGCTCAGCGTATTGACCACGAATTCGCCGCCATACTGGGTGCTGAGACTGTAGTCAAAGTCCATTACCAGTGGATCGGCGCCGTTGCCAGGGTTGTAAGCCGGCATGGTGATGCTGCCACCGGCCGGATTAACCAGAGCGCCGGTCGACGAAAATTCCAAGGTGTTGGCACCACCGACGGCATTGCCATCCACGTAAAGCCTGGTGTCCCAAAAGTTCGGCGCCGCTGTCCGATTGAAATATAACGTCGCCGTGTGCGCCGCGCCGAGAGAATCGTAAATGGTAACCGAGGTTGTGTGATTGAAAGTCGATGGATCGTCGGGATCGAACGCGCCGATCGGCACCGTACTCTCCGTTGGCAGATTAACGCCGACTTCGGTTTCAGTCGTTGGCACCGGCTGACTCGAAGCCGTTACCAACCGCAAGTCTTCCAACGCCCCGACATCGAATATTCCTGAGCCGGCATCCGGATACACCTGCAGACGCTGCTGCGCACTGTTGACCACATAGCCATCGGAATCAACGCCAAATGCACCGGCTCGTGAGTAAACCAGTCCACCGCCGTCGCTGAGTGTGAAGAAACCTTCACCACTGATCGACAGATCGAGGGGGCTACCAGTGAATTCAACTGCCCCCTGCGTGAACCGTTGCGTTTCGGCGGCGAGTTGCACGCCGTCGCTGATTACATCCGAAAACTCGGAACGAAATTGTTTAAAACCCAGCGTAGACGAGTTCGCGATATTGTGGGCGGTGACACTTAAGTCAGCGGAAGCGGCATTGAGTCCGCTCAGTGCGATACGAAATGGCATGTCTAATCTCCTGCCTTAGCGAATTTCAAGAATTTGAGCAAAGCTGATCTGCCCGCCACCGGCCAGATTCAGAATCGGTGGCTGCCCGCCACCACCCAACGTGATGCTGCGAACCTGATCGGCAAGCAACACACGCCCGGTATAGTTCTCACCGCCACTTCCAATACTGGCGGTAATCGAATAATCACCGGGAGGAACGGCCTCGCCGGATTGGCTTAGACCATCCCAAACGAACGACTCACGGCCAGCCGGTAACGCGCCGAAGTCCATGCGTCGAATGATTTGACCCGACGAATCCCGCACCTCGACGACGACAGAGCTGGCACCGGCAGGCACATCAACCGCGCCCTCTATCGTGCCGCCTGCACCGAGATTGGCGTCAGACACTTCTGCAAATACGGTTTTCCCGACTAGTGCGGCCGACTCCAGCACCTGGTTGGACAACATGGATTCAGCCAGGCTGCTCAGCCCGTTTTGTAGCCCCTGCACACCCGCCGCGGTCTCGAACTGTGCGAGTTGCGAAAGGAATTCTCCGCTTTCCAGTGGCTGAAAGGGATCCTGGTGACGCAGCTGCGTCATCATGAGCGTGAGAAAAGTATCCTCTGAATCCTCAACTGGTTTGTTCTGGTTGCTACCAGAACCGAGCGTCAAACCCAGTGCGTTCAGATCAATGTCGTTTGAAATTGGCATCACTACACCTGTACATCATTCATCGGCCCACATTCAGGGTCCGAAGCAATAGTTCCTTTGTTGTATTCAGTATTTCTATGTTGTTTTGATAAGAACGCGCCGCCGACATCATGTTGACCATCTCCTGAACACTGTCGACATTCGCGCGGTAGACATATCCATCAGCATCAGCGCTGGGGTTGCCCGGTTCATAGTGTTTCTGCGCCTCTACATGGCTGGCGGCAATCCCGGAAACCCGTACGCCGGCAACCGCCGGATCCGATTGCATCGTATCCATCCAGGTTTCGAACACAGGTTGCCGTGGGCGGTAAACCGTTTCCGGACTGCCGCTGACCATGTCTGCATTGGCCAGATTGCTGGCAGTAACATTGAGACGAACAGTCTGAGCCGCCATGCCCGAACCGGCGATATCAAAAATCTTGAACATAGACATCAGCGCAGGCCTCCGGTGATGGCATCTGACAGACTGCGTATGCGGCCATCGAGAAACATCAGACTGGCCTGAAAACGAATGGCATTGTCAGCAAAGCTGGTTTGTTCGAACTGAGGATCAACAGTGTTGCCATCCACAGAAGGTTGTAACGGCGTCCGGTACTTCAGCGCAGCCTCTGGCACGGTTTCGCTATGGCCCAGGTGGCGGTCGTGGGTGCGAACGGTTCTCAGGTTGCCGCCCTCTTTACGCAGTACCTCACGAAAATCCAGGTCGCGCGCCTGGTAACCGGGTGTATCTGCGTTGGCCAAATTCGACGCGATGATCTCCATGCGTTTTCCGCGTACAGAAATGGCCTGCGGGTGCATACCAAACGCTTCGTTGAAACTGAAAGCCATCCTTGTCTCCTTCGACTCACCCGGGATGGAGCAAGAAGCGTGCCAGCTCGCAAATCAGGCGTTTTTCGTGGTTTTGGGGCAAGCCGGCAGACAAAAGCGGCAACAACGTTCCGGTGACAACGGCAATGTCGGGCGCGCCGGCCGGCAAATGAGCCGGAATCTCGCAGTTCTGGCGTTGGCACGCGTATTGCATCGCCGTAGTGCAACGAATGTCGAGGAGTTAATCGAAAAATGAACCGCGCGGAAGACAACAACGCAGAAAAACCGAGGACGATTCACGGGCGACCGCTCGACAAAACAACACCGCTCAACCCAAATCTCCGACGATACGCCCTCGCTCTTATGTTGTTGCTACCGGGTAGCTTGAACGCAACACAATGGCAGGCGTTGTCCGAGGTTCGCAGCGTAGCCGAACAATTTGCTCTAAGTGTGCATGGGTCATCATCGTCGCGGACCGTGGAGGCCGGACTGCTGGATAACCGGTTACATCTAAAAAATTGCGCCGGTGAGCTGGAAGCGTTTTTGCCGCCTGGAACACGAGCTGGTCCAAATATGACAGTCGGCGTACGGTGTAATAACCCGTCCTCGTGGAAGGTCTTTGTGCCGGTACGTTCACACACAGCCGGATGGGTGCTGGTCAGCCGTCGTCCGCTGGAGCGCGGTTACCAGCCCGGTGAGAACGACGTGGAACTGGCCAAACACGATCTCGACCGCTTGCCCTACGGATACCTCACGGATCCTCAAGAGTTGGCCGGGAGAATACTGCGCCGAGCCGTTCAACCCGGGGCCGTGATCATCCCACCGATGCTCGGCCAGGCCCGGGTGGTCCGCCGTGGCCAGACCGTGACGCTTTATAGCGACCGCTCGGGCGTGAGAATACGCATGGCCGGCAAGGCGCTTATGAATGGTGCGCTGCAACAGCGGATCCGGGTGGAAAACCTCTCTTCGGGCCGTGTCGTCGAAGGAATAGTTCGCTCCGACGAGCGGGTAGAGGTGCTCACGAATTAACAATAATCATTAAAGAATGCCGCCTGGTTGCCGATAATTGGCGCACTAATCGGGGTTATCCAGCGTGAGAGTATCGTGACTACAAAGATAAATGGGGTGCCGGGCAGCTCGCCGCGTATTGACGGCGGCCAACGCACCGACGAAGTCCAGAAAACCAGCAAACAGGCGCCAGCGCCCAACGCTGGCGACCAGGTCAGCCTGACCAATTCCGCACGCCTGATGGTGCGACTGGAAAAGATCCTCCAGGACCTGCCCACAGTAGATCGTGAACGGGTGGAAACGATCAAACAGGCGATCTCTGACGGTACATATTCTGTTAATGCCGAAAAGGTTGCGGCGGAAGTACTGCGCATGGAAATGGATCTACACAGGCGTTAACGACGCTCATGGACTGGCAAGTCTTTACCGCCACACTGATTGATCTGATTGATCGCGAGCTTGTGCTCGCACACGAACTCGGTGATGCCCTGGCAAACGAGCGCGACGCCTTACGCAGCGTGGACCCGGTCGCATTGGATACAGCGACTGCCCGAAAACAACTTTGCGTAGAAAACCTCAGTAGACTCGATACGGAACGACAGGCGATGTGTGTGTCACTCGGGGTGAGTCCGGATCGCGATGGAATGGAACGACTACTGATGCAGGCTGATCCGCAAGGCAAGTTGAGCCAGCGGTGGCAGACATTGCTGACGCGACTCGAAACTTGCCGCGAGGCAAACCACAAAAACGGAGCGGTCGTGCGACTACAGAAACGTCGCGTTACAGAGGCCCTGGGGATACTCCACGGTGAGGCCGCCAACAACGCGGTGTATGGCGACAAGGGCGAAATCGATGATACGTCCGGCACTCACGTCCATACCGAGATCTGACTCCGTCTTTAGATACCCCTGTTTCTGCCGATATTTCGTATGACGGTAAACCGCCTGTGCCGACTTATGTTTAACGGCGCCGCGTGACTGCAAACTGACTCAGACCGGAAAAGGACTATTACGTGGATCTTGCGACGCTGATCGGTCTCTTTGGGGCTATCGGTATTATTCTCGCCACCATCATGCTGGGTGGCTCCGCGGTGGTATTTATCAACGTGCCATCGATGCTCATTGTGCTCGGCGGCACGATGCTCGTCGTCATGATGAAGTTCAGTCTGAAGCAATTCCTCGGTGCTGGAGTTGTGGCTGTGAAAGCCTTCGTACACAAGTCACCGGATCCCGCTAATCTGATCTCAAAAGCCGTTGAGCTTGCAAAAACTTCCCGCCAAGGCGGTTTGCTCTCTCTGGAAAACGCTGAAGTTCCGGATGAGTTCATGAAGAACGGTATCAATCTCATCGTCGACGGGCACGAACCGGAGATGGTGCGCGCCGTGCTGGTGAAGGACCTCGCTCTCACCCTACAACGCCACGCGACGGGACGAAGCATATTCAAGGCTATCGCCGACGTTGGCCCGGCAATGGGCATGATCGGAACACTCATAGGTCTGGTGCAGATGTTGTCCAAAATGGACGATCCCAAGCAGATTGGTCCGGCCATGGCCGTGGCGTTGCTGACCACGTTGTATGGCGCCATCTTGGCCAACGTCATAGCGATGCCCGTGGCAGACAAACTCGAACTTCGCAGTAACGAAGAGCGCCGATCCAAATCGCTCGTTATCGATGGGTTGATGGCCATACTGGAAGGTCAAAATCCGAAGGTCATCGAGGGTATGTTGCAAAACTACTTGCCGAAGTCCAAACGTTCGACTGAAGCGGAGGCGGCTACGGCTGCTGGCTGATGACTGACGACGCACCAGTTAAAGAAGAAAGCGGTGGCGCACCGGCGTGGGTCATGACCTTCGCCGACCTGATGTCGCTACTGATGTGTTTCTTCGTGCTAATGCTCTCGTTCTCGGAAATGGATGCACAGCGTTTCAAACTGCTATCGGGATCGATGAAAGACGCTTTTGGCGTTCAGGCAGACATTGAATCCAAGATGATGCCCAAAGGCACAAGCATCATCACGAAAGAATTTACACCGGGTCGACCGGATCCGACACCCTTGCGATCCGTTCGCCAATACACCATCAATTCCAATAAGAACACGCTGGACATACTCAATTCCAAGGAGGGGGAAGGCCCCAGCGAAGAGGAGCTGGAAGCCGATGCCAAACGCATCCGCGAGGCACTTGAGGCCGAAATTGAATCCAAGCAGCTCGCCGTCGATCTGGAAGGATCGCGCATCATCATCCGCATCAACGAACAAGCGTCATTTGGTTCCGGCTCCGATCTGATTATCGATGGTTTTGTACCTGTGTTAGCCAAGATTCGGGGTCTGCTTACCGAGTTGACGGGAGCGGTTCTCGTGGCCGGGCACACTGATGATGTGCCGATCAAGACTACCCGATTCCGCTCGAACTGGGAGCTGTCGGCAGCTCGTGCCGTGTCGGTCGCTCATCAGCTGATGCGAGGCGGTTCAGTGGATCCGGCGCGAATGATTATTACCGGGCATGCAGACACCCGGCCCCGTGCAAGCAATAACACCGCGGAGGACCGGGCGCGAAACCGACGCGTCGAAATCACCGTGGTCCGTGGGGGCAACGACAAGCTGCAGAAACTAGATATCAACGAGGAGTCGCCAGGAGCTGAATCATGAGCGCAGACAGAAGACAGAGTTTCAGAATCGAAAATCAAGTTGCGCTGGTCTACAAAGTCGTGTCCGAAGACGAATTGGAACGCAATGCTGCAGACATCAAACAAGGTGGATTTCTACCTGGCGGCATGTCGGCAACCTTATTTGGCATGGAAGCAGAACTGAAGGGCCGTATAGGCCGCGTCAGACAAACGTCTGCCGAAATCGCGCATTCGTTGGACCTTCTGAACAACAAACTTAATGCGTTAATCAACTTAATGCCGCTGCTCCAGGAAGACGAAGAAAATATTTTTCAACAGCCGATGCGCCACACCAATGTGAGCGCCTCTGGCATTTCTTTTGTTAACGAAGAGGAGCTCGCTGCCGGTGCGTGTCTCTACTTGCGCCTGGTCCTGGCCCCTGACTATTACTACGTTGCCGCTTATGCCAAAGTCGTGCGTTCGCAGCCCATGCGCAATCCCAGAGACGGCTTCAAATATCGAGTGGCAGTGGACTTCACACTGATTTCTGACCAACACCGTGAACTCCTGGTTAAATACACCATGAGCCGCGAGCTGGCACAGTTGCGGGCAAGACGTATGGCGGCGGAAGCGTCCGAATTCGAAACAGAGGACGCCGACACAGAAACAGCTGATACACATGACTGACGTAAACGCATGGAGGCGGAACCGTGAGCATCAACAAAGCACTGCTACGCAAACTCGAGAAGGTTAAAGCACTTCCGAGTCCACCGCGTGTGGCCCTGAAAATCATTGAGGCGGCGCGTGATCCCGATATCAGCCTTGCCTCAGTCGCCAAGGTCGTAACCAGCGACCCGGTCATTACGGCCAAGATCATGCGCATGGCCAATTCTGCGGCTTATGCTAGACCTGGTTGCGCCACCCTGAGACGCGCGTTACTTACGCTTGGTCTGGACGCAACATTGATCATCGCTCTGAGTTTTTCTCTGGTCATCTCGCTGCGCCGGGACAAGACAGCGGGTCTGGATCACGAATTTTATTGGCGCCGATCGCTGCTTTCGGCGACTGCCGCAAGTGCCATGGCGAAGGCGCTGAACCGGACCGACAGCGAGGCACTGTTTCTCGGCGGTTTGTTGCAGGATATTGGCATGCTAGCCCTGGACAAATGCGATCCCGACCTCTATGCGAATGCCGCAGATTTGCAACGTGATCATAAGGCGCTGGCGAGATTTGAAGCCGAACGACTCGAATGTACCCATGCGGACGTCAGTGCCTGGTTACTGACCCGTTGGCAACTACCCGAAATGCTAATCGAGGCGGTCGCGAGCAGCGAGAGCCCCAACAACCCAGACGACGACGAGTTTACTCGCTGCGTTGCCTTCTCAGGACCACTGGCCGATGTCTGGCTTGCCGCCGATTGGACCTGCGCCTTTCGGGACCTTGTTGCCATGGCAGTCGAAACCCTGGGTCTCGATGAAGTGCGACTCAGCATGGTGCTTGATGAACTGCGCAGCCGTGTTCCAGAATCGGAAGCGATGTTTGAGAAAGATTTGATCACTCCCGTCTTCGGGATCACTGCAATGGAAGAGGCGCGGGAACTGCTCATGGAACGGGGTGTTGAAAGCATCGTTGCCGAGGGTGTACGCGCCGAGAGCGTTGCCGCGACCACGTAGCAGGCCACGCTCTAGGGTTGTACTACCGCACCCAGGCAGTTTCGGCCTGCCTCCTTGGCCTCGTACAGCGACTGATCCGCCGCAGCCAGCAAGTCGAGGACGCCAGGGATGCTGCCATCTGTATGAGGGACCGACGTCGCGATTCCCGCACTGATCGTTACCACGCCATGAGCCGACGAATGATGCTCGGTGGCCAATGCGGCGACCGACCGGTTGACACGTTCGGCTACTGGCACAGCGCCCGCGGCACCTGTTTCCGGCAACAAGATCAGTATTTCCTCTCCACCGTAACGATATGCCGTATCCAAGACGCGAATACTGGCTATTACCTCACGTGCAATGTCACGCAATACGCGGTCGCCTCTTGGATGACCATAAGTGTCGTTGTAGGCTTTGAATTTGTCGACATCCAGCAGAATGATCGAATAAGTGCGTTTGTACCGCAGGGAGCGTTGATGGGCGACGGCCAGCGCCTCTTCCATTGCGCGGCGGTTGCCAATATTCATGAGCGGATCTATTCGCGAAAGCGTTTCGAGTTGTTCGTTCGCCGTTTCCAGTTCGGCAGTCCGCTCAGCAACTCGCGCCTCAAGTGTGCGCTGATGCAACTCTATGGTATTTCGGTGTGCACGCATCATGTCAGACTGGGTTACGATGCCGACCGGTCCGCCCCGCTCGTCTACTACCAGCAGTCGGCGTATTTGGCGTGCCTTCATCAGGTGTGTAGCCTCGCCCACTGGTCGATCGCCCTGAATACTGATTACGGGCGTGGACATGACGTCTTCTGCCTTGGCATCAGACAGCTCGCCTTCCAGCACGCGCGACAGGACGCGAACCATATCCCGCTCGCTGATCAAACCGACAGGCAGGTCGTGTTCGCAAACCACAACACATGAATGGCGTCGCACCCCCATTAACGTGGCAACCTCAGACAGCGCCGCCCCTCGTGTCACGCACTCGGGATCGCGGCTCATCCAGTCTTCAACCGGGGTGGTTGTTTCGATCTCTGGGTTGGAATCGTTCACTTGTTACTCCCGATCACCTCGTGATTGTACCGGCATCTGCCAGCCGTGAACGGTAAAAAAGTGTTTTCTTGCGAGACTTACTATTTGCTGGTGGACATTGTCCGCCCGAGCCAGGCCAGCGCGATAAAATCGTAGACGGTGTGACAGATGACCGGCACGATGAGATTGCCTGAAAGCAGGAACAATAGCCCCAGGTAGACGCCTATGACTGTGGCAAGCACCCCGTAGGCCACGGATACCGAGTGGGCAAGCCCGAACAACACGGCGGCCACGAGCAGCCCCACCACCTCACTACTATGCATGCCGACGAAAGTCTGCAGGAAGCCACGAAAAAGTGCCTCCTCGCAAACGCCGGCCAGCAGCGATATGAGGGCAAATCCCGGCAGTCCAATTCCACCAAGAAACTGATGAACAAAATCGCGCGCCAGCGTGGTTACCCGGCCGATTGGTCCTTGCGGGTGCTGCAGACCCCACCACAGCAGGATCAGCATGGGCATGACAGCGACCAGACCCAAAATTATTGCTGCCGCGTCTGTCGCGACGGTTGCCATGGGATCAAAACCTGCCAGCCAGCCCGCCGCATAAGCTACGCCCAATAGCGCACTTTCAAAAAAACAGGCAAACGCAAGAGCCCTGGCGGGGGAAATGGGGCTCATGTTATTCATCCAGGACATCTGTGTTTTCGCGCCCAGGCGGGCAAACTTAAACCGGGATCCAAGTGTAGAAGAATCGCCCGAACTTTGGCATGACCCTTCCGTTGGCCTGTGGTGACATGTGTCTGGCTCACTAGCATCCTTGCGCGAATCCACACGAAAAAATCGCCGCCCTGTCGCCGGGGCGGTCCCTCAGTGAACATATCGTCCATTTCCGTGATTTCTTTATGGATTGCGCCCTGCAGCATTGATCCGCTGGCAGTCGCTGGCGTAACCTGCGGGCCGTTCTTTTGGCAGGGCCCGTCGTATGTCCAGGTTCTATGTTGGCTCCGAAGTCGCAAGGCTCAGACGGGTGCTATTGCACCGCCCGGAAATGAGTCTCAAACGCCTGACGCCACGCAATTTCGAAGACTTGTTATTCGACGATGTATTGCGCGTCGAACGCGCCGCCCACGAACATGATCGCTTCGCATCAGCGCTGCGTGAGCACGACGTAAATGTGCTGCTGTTGCACGATTTGCTGTCGGAAACGTTGGACCAGCCAGAAGCCCGTGAATGGGTACTGGAACGCCAGGTATCCGAACATCACCTGGGCCCCATGCTGGCCGACGCCATACGTGAGCAACTGGCCGAACTGGACGGCTCACAACTTTCCCATGCCTTGATGGGTGGACTGACCCGCGACGACATCGATGTTTCGGTACACAGTATTACTGCTGAGTTGTTGATGCATGAGACTGATTTCTTGTTACCACCGCTGCCAAATCATCTCTTCGCAAGAGACACATCATGTTGGATCTATTCGGGTGTCTCGATTAATCCGATGGCCAAGTTGGCGAGACGCCGCGAGACTGTGCACCTCCAGGCCGTCTACCAGTTCCATCCGATGTTCCAGACGGATGACTTCGATGTCTGGTACGGCGGTGACGAGTACGCACAGGACGGTGCGTCGATAGAAGGTGGTGACGTGCTGGTGATTGGTAACGGTACAGTGCTGATGGGTATTAGCGAACGTACCACGCCTCAGGCTGTCGAGATGCTAACCAAACGCCTGTTTGACCAGGGCGCGGTCAGACGAGTGATTGCCGTTGACTTGCCAAAAAGTCGTAGCTGCATGCATCTCGATACCGTGATGACGCAAATGGATCACGACTGTTTCGTAATCTACCCGCCAATCATCCACAATAATGTTTCGTGCTGGGAGGTCACTCCCGGAAAACGACGTGGCCTGCGTGTCCGCCCACGTCGTCGTTTTTTCGATGTGATCGCCAAAGCTATCGGTCTGAAATCACTGCGTCTCGTTGAAACCGGCGGCGACAAGTACGCGGCCGAACGGGAACAATGGAACGACGCCAACAATGTGCTGGCTATCCGGCCGGGTCGCGTAATCGGATATGAAAGAAACGTGCACACCATCGAAAAGATGCGCAAGGCCGGCATCGAAGTTGTAACGATTCCGGGTGATGAACTCGGTCGTGGTCGTGGGGGACCGCGCTGCATGAGCTGTCCGATCGAAAGAGACGACTAGAACCGTCGTACGAATTCCACGTCCTAGCGAGCAGCACTTTTCAGACTGACCACTATCGACTTATAGGCCGGCGTATTGGAAATGCGGGCCACATGGCCCAGCGGAACGAGAGGATTGATCTCCGGGTAGTACGCTGCCAGACAACCCCGTGGTATCTCGAATTCAACCAACCGGAAACCCTTTACCACCCGCGTCTGTTCACCGAAGTGACTGGTGATATCAACCAGCATGCCGTCAACCAGGCCTTGCTCAAGCAAATCGGCCCGGTTGGCGAATACAACGTGCCGGCTTCCTTTAATGCCGCGGTAACGATCATTCTCCGTGTACACCGTAGTGTTGAATTGATCGTGACTGCGCACCGAGGTCAACAAAAGCTGCCCATCTTCTACCGAAATTTCTTCAACCGGATGCACCGTAAAAAGTGCCTTGCCGGTCGCTGTTGGAAATCGCTGCTCGTCCCGTACTGGATGTGGCAACAGAAACTCGCCTTTGGCCTGTAGCTGTTCGTTGCAATTCTCGAAACCCGGGATAACACGCGCAATGCGATCGCGAATATCGTCGTAGTTGGCCGCCAGCAGAGCCCAATCCACCGGATCCTTTTCGCCGAAGAGACGTCGTCCTATTTCACTGACAATTCTTACTTCGCTTTTGACGTCCTGACTAACCGGTGGCAACACGCCGGCCGAGCGTCGCACCATTCCCATCGAATTTTCCACCGTGACAAACTGGCTCACTTCAGCCTGAATATCGAATTCACTGCGACCGAGTGCTGGAAGAATCAACGCCGTGCGTCCTGTATATAGATGAGAGCGATTCAACTTGGTCGATATTTGGACGCTCAGCCGGCACCGCGCCAAAGCATGCTCCGTAACCTCCGTATCCGGTGTCGCGGCAACGAAATTGCCGCCCATGGCCACAAATACTTTTACCTTCCCGGCCCGCATGGCATGAATACTTTCAACCGTATCGTAGCCATGCCTTTGTGGTGGGCTAAACCGAAATTCTCGTTGTATAGCCTGCAAAAATTCCGCCGTAGGTTTCTCCCAGATACCCATGGTCCGGTCGCCCTGCACATTGCTGTGACCTCGCACCGGGCACACGCCGGAACCTGGACGACCGAAGTGCCCGCCCAGGAGCAGCAAATTGACTATCTCCTGAATGTTGGCGATGGCATTGCGATGCTGTGTCAGACCCATGGCCCAGCAAAAAATAACCCGTTTTGATTTAGCCAGTATTTCTGCCGCCGCTCGAATGACATCGATATCGACACCACTGACGCGCGTCAGCAGACCCCAAACGGAGGTCTGTATGTGTTCCCGGTAGGCGTCGAAGCCGGTGGTCTTGTCCGCAATAAAGTCGCAATCCAGACCCGCCCCGCCACGTTTTACGTTTTCCAGCAACGCTTTCGCGATAGCCTGGAATAACGCGACGTCTCCGTTAATGCTTACCGGGATATGCAAGTCGGCCAGCAAAGTGCCACGACCGATATAGCCGGAGATTTCCTGCGGATTCTTGAAATGCCGCAAACCGGTTTCATCCAACGGATTAATGCTCACGATGTGTGCGCCGCGTCGGCTGGCCCGCTGCAGCGTTGCAAGCATGCGCGGATGGTTGGAACCGGGGTTTTGACCCGCAATAAAAATTGCGTCGGCCAACTCAAAATCATCCAGCGTCACCGTACCCTTGCCCGTGCCGATAGCCTCGCCTAACGCGCGCCCACTCGATTCATGGCACAGGTTTGAACAATCCGGTAGATTGTTGGTCCCCAACCGTCTTGCCAGGAGTTGGTAGAGGAATGCCGCTTCGTTACTGGTTCGCCCGGAGGTATAAAAAACTGCTTCGTCAGGTGACTGAAGCATCTTTAATTGTCCGGAGATCAGCTCAAAGGCGTCATCCCAGGAAATAACGCTATAGTGCTCGTCGCCTTCCCGCAGCACCATCGGATGAGTAAGTCGACCCTGTGCGTTTAACCACCGTCCTTTTTTGGCACGCAACTCGGCGACGCTGTATTTGCCAAAAAACTCCGGCTTGATCTTCGCGGTCATCGCCTCGTCGGCCACAGCCTTTGCGCCGTTCTCGCAGAATTCGGCTATGGCTCGTTTTTCTGCTTCCGGCCACGCACAACCGGGACAATCAAAACCGTCGCTCTGGTTTGTCTTGAGCAACGCCCTGGTACCGCGCACTGGGCCTGCCTTGCGAAAAGCGTGGCTCAGGGAATTGACAACCGACGTTATGCCACCGGCAGCTTCTTTGGGGGGTCGGATCCCCGGTTTTGTCGTTCTAGTCATGCCGGGGCTGATCGGGATGCGGAAAAGCGTCAGCGTCGTCCTCGCCATCGCGCGGCTGCAAACAGGCAAAGTCTTTTTCCACCAGAATCTGTACCGGTCCGTCCTGCCCGCGTATTGAGACCTGCTCTGACTTTGCCCAGGACTGCATCAGGCTCTGTGGCAGCACCACCACTAGTTGCGAATCCCGCAACCGGGCACTGATGTCGTGTGCATCGGCGTCGGCAAGCAGTGTATAGACCAGTCTGGCCCCTGTGAGATGCATACTCTCCGTGATTTGTGCAGACGCTGCCAGCCGCGCGACTTCGCCCTGGGTTAAACGCAATCGCAGACTGTCACCTTTGATTCGCAGTTTCATGAGACCACGCGTTGATCACATGAATAGATGTTGAAACGACCGTCGCGCAAAAATCCTACCAGGGTCATGTCATATTCCTGCGCGACCGACACTGCCAGACTGGACGGTGCGCCGACTGCGGCCAACAACGGAATGCCTGCACGCAATGCTTTTTGCATTAACTCAAAACTTGCGCGACCGCTGACCAGCAGACCATAGCCCGCAGCAGGCAGTTTTTCCTCCTGCAACAGGCTGCCGATTACTTTATCTACAGCGTTATGGCGCCCGACATCCTCGCGCGCCAATAACACGCTACCGTCGGTATCGAATAAGCCAGCCGCATGCAAACCACCGGTTTGTCCGAAAATTAACTGTTGCTTGCTTAGTGCCGACGGCAAACGGCTGAGTATCTCCGATTCGAAACTCGTGTTGTCGGCTTCCAATGAGGCCACCCCACTAAGGGACAATGCTTCGAGCGAACTCTTGCCACATACGCCACAGCTCGACGTTGTGTAAAAATGCCGTTCCAGTTTTGATAGATCAAACGTAGCCGCGTTGGCCAGTTCCACGCGCACAATATTCCTTGTTCCACTGTCCGGTGCCGGTGGACCACAATAGTCGGCAGACATCACGTCGCCCGAACCATCAATGATGTCCTCGCCGTACAGGAAACCCAGTGCGAGATCGATATCGTCGCCAGGTGTTCGCATCGTGACCGAAATACTGCGGGCCGCCCGGCCACGTTGGGTGGCATAACCCAGTCGGATTTCCAATGGTTCTTCTACTGCAACGACGTCTGGCTGCACAGAACGGGATGTGCCCTGCACTTTTGCGACGGCGAGAGATCTACTGCGGGTCATACAGATTAAAGTATATCCCACCGGGCTCGATGGTAATAAAGTAATCCGATTTGGAACGGTGGGGTCACCGTCGGCGCGTAGCGAAGCGCCGACTATCGCCAGTAGCGGTGTTCAGATGACGGCGGATACTGCCTTGGGTAAGGGTTTTCCGCGCTTGCGTTCATACATCAGCATGTCAGCATCACGTAGCAGGTCGGCAACGTTGGCGTGTCGGTCACAATCCCACTGAATAACACCGGCGCTGAACATCAACCGGTACCTGCGGCTCGGCAGGTCATTGCGCGCGTTGAGTGCATCGCGAAAGCGCTCGACGCCGACCCAGGCATGCTCGAGATCCGTGTCGGTCAACAACACGCAAAATTCGTCGCCACCCAGGCGGGCTACAACATCAGATTCACGGAAAGAACTGCTAAGCAACTGGGAAAACTCTACCAACGCCTTGTCTCCGGCCGCGTGTCCGAGTTGATCGTTGATTTGCTTGAAGCCATCCAAGTCCAACATCAGCAGCGCCGCATTTCGATTATTGCGTTGACACAAATGCAAAGATTGATCGGCAATCATGTTAAAGGCCCGGCGATTGGACAGTCCAGTCAATTCGTCGATTGTTGCCAGCCGCAGAGCCGCCAATTCGCTGGACACCATCGCGGCGATATCCCGCAACGCTTGCAAATCATCTTCCGCCATCTGCCGCGGTTCGCTGTCGATGATACACAAGGTACCGAGACGATAACCGTCGGGCGACTTTAGTGGACACCCGGCGTAGAAACGAATATTTGGGTCTTCAGTGACCAGCGGGTTGTCGCAAAAGCGATCATCGTTTAACGCGTTTTCGACAATGAATACTTCGTCACCCAGAATTGCGTGTCCGCAGAAAGACACATCACGTGATGTCTCGCATACATCAACGCCTTGCTTGGACTTGAACCACTGACGATTGCGATCGACCAGGCTGACCAGCGCAATTGGAACATTAAACATACGGCAGCTCAGTCGCGTATAACGGTCGAATCGCTCCTCTGCAGCCGAATCGAGCGTGCCGGTAGACTCCAGTGCGGCGACGCGTGCTTCTTCATCATGGGGTATTGGTGGTTTGATCATCGATGGCTGCCTCGGTTTACTTAATCCATTAAGTATTGATGCCGATAAAAAAACTATTTTGCTCCTCGGAAGTTACTTAGGTCGTGATACCCCTCACGTAACGGTAAGTTAAGTGTCAATATTTGTTAGTCAGGCGGACTCATGTGAGTGTGAGTTTACTTAATGGCGTACCGTATCCCCCGTGCTAAACACACGCGTAACTTCGGCAACGGTTAAGCACAATCGTTTTCGTCGCGTTCACCGCGTTGGCGGTGGGCCGGCGGGCCGCCTCGCAGGTGCCATTAGTTGTCCACCACAAAGCCTGCAAGTCACGATACGAAAGGACCGTAGTCCCAGCATGACCAAAATGTGGAGAAACCATGGAAAGTTGGTTAACCCCCTTAATTCAGGCTTTCAGACCCATCATGAGCCAGACCGAGGCGTGTGGG
This sequence comes from Gammaproteobacteria bacterium, assembly GCA_029862165.1. GTDB lineage: Bacteria > Pseudomonadota > Gammaproteobacteria > Steroidobacterales > JABDKV01 > JABDJB01. Next base: position 45,669 of record JAOTXU010000002.1, on the reverse strand, counting down.
TTATTATCGGGGCATGCCCAATGCTCAAATAACTGGCTGGGGCAAATGTCTGCCCCCGGCGGTGCTTACCAATGACGATCTTGCCACAGTCATGGATACGAGTGATGAGTGGATCGTCGAACGCACGGGTATTCGTGAGCGGCGCATCTCCCACGTCGATACCAGCGAGCTGGGTTTGGTCGCCGCAAAGCGCGCGTTGGCTGCCGCCGGCCGTGATGCCGATGACATTGGCCTTCTGATCTTATGCAGTGCCAGCCCGGACTTACTGATTCCGAACACGGCTTCCAGGCTGCAGGAGCGCCTGGGCAACAAGCAGGCTGCGGCCTTCGATCTCAATTCAGGTTGTACGGGGTTTGTCTATGGACTGAAGGTTGCCAACGATCACATCGGCAACTACCCGGATAGCCCCGTACTCGTGGTCGGTGCCGAGCGTCTCACGTGGTACCTCGACTGGACGCAACGAGACACCGCAGTGCTCTTCGGCGATGGTGCCGGGGCGGCAGTGTTTGAGCCGGCTGAACCTGGCCAGGGCGTGATCGAAACCCATCTCGGCTGCGAAGCCGCGGCCGGAAAAGCTCTGATGGTGGCGGATTTCGGCACAGTGATGAATCGCTTCGGCCCGGATCCGACGCGATTTGAACTAATGTTCGATGGACGGGAGATTTTCCGGCAGGCCGTCAAGGGAATGGCCCTCGCTTGTCAGACTGTGCTGGCTAAGGCCGAACTTGAGGTCGCAGATATAGACCTGGTTATTCCACACCAGGCCAACGAGCGCATCATCGATGCGCTCACCAACCGGCTTGGCATGGACGATGCCCGCGTCTTTAAAAACATCGCGCAGTACGGCAACACATCGTCGGCAACAATTCCGATCGGTCTAACCGAAGCGCTGGAACAGGGCCGAGTACAACCCGGCGCGACCATACTTATGGTGGCCTTCGGCGCTGGCCTGACGTGGGGCGCTGCCATAATGCGCTGGGGTGATCGCACCGAAGCACTCAGCACTTGTATTGCCGAGTTACCACCAAGCAATCGCACCGGACCAGGTTTAATCGCAGAAGCAATCGAGTTTTTTAGAAATGCGCCGAATTGAAGCAGGCGCTTACCACAGTATCGCTGAAACACCGCCAGCACCTGGAGGAGCTGCTTCCAGCCGCGACATGAAATCCGATCGCCGCAAGATGCCGCCCCTACAATGAGTTTTGCCCACTGAATCTATGCAAAAATGGTTCGGGGAATTGAGCCCCAATGCTTTTTCAGCCGGTGAGTGGCCACACCAGTAGAAGCATCGGTACGCTCACAATCATCACGAGAATCTCCAGTGGCAAACCCATACGCCAGTAGTCTCCGAAGCGGTAACCACCCGGACCCATGATGATTGTGTTGTTCTTGTGACCGATCGGCGTCAGGAACGCACATGACGCTGCGACGGCAACGCCCATGAGAAACGTATCCGGATTAACTTCAAGCCGCTGCGCAATGTCTACGGCAATCGGCGCGGCAATGAGCGCCGTGGCAACGTTGTTGAGCACGTCCGAAAGCGTCATGGTTACGATCATCAGCATGACGAGCACCGCAACGTTCGGCAGTCCGCCAGTCCAATCGACGATGGCTGCCGCAATCAATGCCGCCCCGCCGCTGGTCTCCAGAGCCGCCCCCAACGGTATCATCGAACCAAGCAGCACGATGACCGGCCATTCGATGGACTCGTAGAGTTGTGACAGCGGCACAATACGCAACACCACATAAACCACGACTACTGCCGCCAGCGCGGCCGGTAGATTGACAAGTCCGAAACTTGCGCCGACGATCGCGGCGGCAAACACGCTCACGGCTGCCCAGGATTTGCCGCGCTCGATAACTTCCAGACCACGCCCGGCAAGCGGCAAACAGCCAAGCCATTCCACGACATCCGGCAAGTGATCCTCTTGGCCCAGCAGTAACAGGATGTCGCCCGCCTCGATGCGGGCCTTGCGTACTCGCTCGCGAATTCGTTTGCCACGCCGTGAGATACCAAGAAGCTTTACTCCATGACGATAAAGCAGACGTGTCTCCTGCGCCGAACGCCGCGCGATGCGCGCTCCGACTGGCACAACAACTTCCATTAGTGCCAGTGTCGGTGAAGCAATACCAGTATCCTTGTCCGACTGAATATGTTCGAGACCCGCTGCGCCGATAAAATGCTGGATGGCGGTAGGGCTCCCCTCCAACACGATCGAATCACCTTTTAGCACTGTCTCCCGGCGCGCCGCCCCGGGCAAACGTTTGCCGCGACGCACGAGCCCGAGAACCTGCACGTCACTTTCCTCGGCAAGCGAGTCAAGTTCGCGCACGGTCTCGCCAACAATCTGTGCCGCTGCCGGCACGCCGGCCTCGGCGATGTAGTCACCAAAATCCCTCAGCTCGTTACCTGTGTCAGTTTTTCCACGCGCCGCGGGAATCAGCCGCCATCCAATCAACGCGACAAACAGCACGCCCGCCACCGCCACTGCAGCGCCAACAGGGGCGAAATCGAACATCCGGTAAGGCTCACCGAGTGCGTCTGCCCGAAACGTGGCGATGACGATGTTGGGCGGCGTCCCAATCAGCGTCACCATCCCGCCAAGTATCGATGCGAACGATAACGGCATCAGTGTCAGCGCGGGACTGCGTTTGGCACGCCGGGCCACGTCCGTATCGATGGTCATCAACAGCGTCAACGCAGCAACATTGTTGATGACGCTCGATAATGCAGCAGCGATCGCCGCCATGACGCCGATATGCGTTTGCAGACTGCGCGCCGAGTCGGTTAACTGACGTGCTATCAGCTCAATGGCGCCGGAGCGGTACAAGCCACGACTGGCAATCAATACCAAAGCGATGATAACGACCGCAGGATGCCCAAAGCCGCTGAAAAAGCGATCGGCAGGGACAACACCGAGGAAGACGGCGGCGACCAGACCGGCAAAAGCGACGACATCGTAACGCAAGCGCCCCCAAATAAGGAACGCCAGGATTACTCCAATCAGGACAAACAAAATGAAGGGCTGGCTGATCACGACTTGAGTCTATACGCGAATCTATGCGAACTCGTCCAGGTACCTTGGCAGCATTTCCCGCCAGGTTTCCCAGTCGTGGTGATATTGCGACCCCCATGGGTCAACGCGATTGGGAATGCCTTTGGTACCGAGGACATGTGCTATACGCCACGATTCACCTATGTTCTCGTACCGGCCCTCACCGCAGGGGAATAAAATAAAGCGGGTGCGTAACGTATCGAGTTGCGCACCTTCGAGCTGCGACAGGTAGTGCAGTGGCGATGAGAAGTAGAAATCGTCGTTCATCCCGCCGTTGAGATACGCCGACAAATCAAACGAGCCACTCATCGCAATGGCCATTTTATAGGCGTCCGGATGCCGGCATACCGTGGCAATGGAATTAAATGCACCTATCGATGCACCGGTTGCAATGATCTCGATATTGTCGCTCTGGCAGTCCTGTCGTATGGCAGGGGTAAGCTCGCCGTAAATAAACGCATCGAACAGATTCTGCACTCTCGAACAAAACTCCGCCGAATGCTCGCCGGACACCCACGCCTGGCCGGCAACGCTGTCCGTAGAATAGATTTTGATCCGGCCCGCCTGAATCAACGGCTCGAGCACCGCGATCAGATCAAAACGTTCAACTTCTTCCGCGTCACCGCCCGCAGTCGGAAACAAAAGTACCGGAGTGCCATAATGTCCCCACCGGACTACGTGCATGTCCCGTTCCAGGTGCGGCGAATACCACTTCGTGACGGTCTTGTTACTCATACTCAGGCTGTTTGCAGCCGCCGCCAGTCCTGAATACGGCTCCAGAACAGTTCGGTAAATTCGTCAATCTCATGTTCCGGATACAAAGTCGCAACTTTTTGATGAATGGCATCCCTGACAATTTCGCTGCCAAAGAACTCGTGCGCCACGTCGTCCAGATGCGCCAGGTGCCGCTCACAAAACTCGTTGAAGCGATCGTACTCAAAGTAATCGAGCGCCATTTTCGAATAATCGGCCAGCTTTTCTTTAAATGGTTTTTGCTGATCTGCGATTTCAAAATATTCCTGCCAGTTCAGATTCGCATGCATGGGCCGGTCGGTTGCCGCGCAAAAGATTGACCAGCGCAGATTCGCTTTTATCAGCCAGGGAAAATGAAAGTGCAGCGACGTTACCTGTGAATCAGGGCACGCGTTTGCGAAATCGATGAGTTGCCACGCGCCATTCGAACGCAACGCCTCAGAGGAATTGAAATCCCACGCGAAAAAGGCGTTGATGACCATTGCCATGTCCGCCAACATCTTCTTGTCTGACTCAGACAACATATCGATATTCGTTCGGTAACGATCGTGCAAAGGCGCATCCGGGTCGTAGTTAACGAAGCGACATTGCGGGCCAAGCCCGATGCAGCGCACAAAGGCATCGTGTTCCTTGACGCCCTCTTGCAGGTGCATGACTCGTGTACCGCTTCGGTCATAGGCCTCGAGTAAGGCCTCGCGGTTTTGGATCGCCGATACGCCGACCCAGCCACCACCGTCATAGGGCTTCATGAACAATGGATAGCCGATACTGTCGCCGATCTCGCCCAGATCGAAAATCTTGGCGTAACGTTGCAGCGTAGTTTCCAGATCCGGCGATTCAACGTAGGACTTGGGCGGGATCAACCAGGTTTTAGGTATCGGAAAACCGAGCCGCATCATCGCGCAATAAGATGTGTGCTTCTCCATGGACTGCAACGACCAGGGATTATTGAAGACGTAAAGATCGTCCATCAGGATAGATTTCTTGATCCACTCCCGCGACGTGTGAAACCAATGTGTCAGACGGTCGATGAGTACATCGTATTGGCACGACTGGCGCAGATCGAATGGCTCGATTTGCACTCGCGTGACTTCGAAGCGCTGCGTACTCTTGCCATCGGAAATCGACAGGTCCAGCTTCTTTAGCAGCTCTTCGTAGCAGATCGGCCAGCAAATGTCGGCGCCGAGCGAAAGCCCGATACGCCGTATTTTCGTCGCCACTTCTTCTATGTCCTTGGTCGAGGGCCGCCCACTATAGAACTTTGTCTATTCATAGACCATCCACAATGGCCCCGGAAACAACCACGGCAGTCCATTACGCAGCCGATCGCGCCAGTTTTCCCAGTTGTGAGCGTCCCGGGCTTCTTCAAACCTTACGTCGATGCCCTGCGCCTGCAGCCGCGGCACCAGCGAGCGATTCTCGTAAATCAGCGACTCATAGATGCCGCAGCTCATATATATCTTGTTTGCCGGCAATCCAGGAGCTTCCCGAAACGCGTTCATGAAACGCGCGACTGAGTCGAAAACCGGGCCGCGCTTATGTCGGCCGATATCGCTGAATGCGAAAGATCCGGACTGCAAAAGCAGACGACCGAATAGCTCCGGATACTGCCACGCGGCATGCAACGACGCCACGCCGCCAAAACTGGCACCCATCAGACCCCGAGCTGCGGGCTCATCGATAAGTGAAAAACGCTCCGTCATAAAGGGCAATAGTTCCTCAGCAATAAATGCCGCATGACGATCGTCGCCCCCGTATTCCTTTAGGCGGTCCGGAGATTGAATCATTGCCACAATCATTTTCGGAATCTCGAGAGCTTGTATCAGGTTGTCAAGAACGGTACTGAGTGCCGCGTAATGCAAATAATCCGGTCCATCGTGCACGATGAGTAACGGGTAGCGCTGGGTACTGCGAAATCGTGCCGGCAGATATATCTGTACGTCCCGGCTGTCTTTAAAAACTTTACTGTCGATATGCAGTGTCTGTATTGAGCCGGTGCGGGCCTCGGGATCGGTTTCCGTCCATGGGGGCCGCTCGTAACCAAAGCCCTGGCATACCGAATTCGCTCCGAACGGGTCATGAGCGACCACGTCGTTGAACGGATCGAGAACCAGTTCGCGATTGCCGTTAGCGACAACTTCAAATTTGTATTCGATACGCGATCCCTTGGGTAAATCGATGGTGGTTGCCCACAAGTCTGTTCCGGCAAGGGCCTGGAATGGTTGCGCGGTATCCAGACCGGAGATCCAGCAGCGCAAGTAAACCGCATCGGCGTTACCTCGATAAACGAAAGTAACGTCACTGCCATCGACCAACGGGAAGCTTGTCTCTCGGATAAATGCTTCGATGTCACCGGAACCGGGCGCGCCTTTGCGAAACAGCTTGCGTAATGACGGGTTCATGACACTCGTAGCTTGCTAAGTCGCCCATCGCGTTTCAGATGGCGAACGGCTTCGGCCGCCGTTATTCTGGCACCCTCGAACTGCAGCGCTGATCCACTATCGAGTGCGACGCAAAGCTCCGGCGAGAATCGTCGGCAAAACAGCTCAATACGGTTGCGGTTTTTCACCAGCAGGCGATGCCGGGCGTCCGGCAGAAATACGAACCCGGGAAGCAAGCCACAGCCTGCCCCAAGTACTTCGGGGTCGCGGCGGCCCTGCGGTGTGCGATCATGGAACAGCACCACCCGCTCTGCCAGCGCCATAGCGCCTGCGGACCAGGCAACCACGGGTTTTTGCCGCAATAACCGGGTCATGCCGAACAGGCGCAAACGATCGAGCAGGATTGCGACATTGCCTCCCGTGATCAGGATCGCTTGGCAGCTGTCAACCACTTCCCGGATTTCGTCAACGTGCCTGCCCAACGCCGCTTGAATTTCAGCGCCAAATTCCTGTTCGAAATGATCATGCAACGTCTCGGTGCGCTGCAGGTGATGCCGGTCCAGCGCACGTAATTGCGCGATGGCATGGCGCTGCTCGGCAGCAAGCATGTCTGCCTCGCCGGATGCCGCAAGCAACGTCCTGGCAGCGATCGCGAGTTGCTTCAGCCGCAGACGATAGAGCCGTTGTTGATCCTTAAGGTGTTCCTGGCGCTGTCGATAAGCCTCGCGCAGGCGGGTGTCTTCCTGGAACGCTTTCTGCGCGCGATGATACAAATGCAGATCGCTCAGCGGCAGCCCGACGGCTTCCTGAACGTGGCCGATGTCGCCCTCTGCTTCCTGCATGCCGGCCGAGATAACGGCGATAGGACCATTCGAGATGCGCAACGCGGCAACCGTGTCAACCAGGTTGATGGTTGGCCGCTGGGGTCCGAGCAACAGGTGCACAGGCCTGGGTTCGGTCATGTGAGAAAAATGCCGGCAAACGTGAGCATCAAAACAGCTTACTACAGCCCGACTCCGCACAGGAACGGCATCCAGCCGCGATATGAAATCGGATCGCGGTAATCGAACCGCGCGTAGAAGCGGCTTCCAGCCGCGATATGAAATCGGATCGCGGTAATCGAACCGCGCGTAGAAGCGGCTTCCAGCCGCGATCTTCGAATGGTCATCGCGCCGTCCATCCACGATTTTTTTCCCTCCCCCCACCGGGGGGAGGGTTAGGGTGGGGGGCGAACCTCGCGAAGAATCGCGGCTGGATGCCGCTCCTACGACGCGATGTCAGGTTTAATCTAAAAAAACCCGACACCTTTTTAATGACACCTTTTCCAGATGCCTGCCGCGCCTGACTGTACCCTCTGGCCCCTAGCCGCTACCGCGCATTACCGCCACAGACCAGGTTATCGGGATCAGTATCAACGCCAGGAAATAGAACGGTTGTCCCGGCAACACAACCTGTGGCGCGAAGACATTGATCAGAGTCGCAAGCCCGATAGGTAAAAGCCCCACCAGCGTTCCAATCAGCATCAGGTTCAGCCCTTTATTGTCTCTTTCTTCGGCAGACGCCCCGAGGTAACTCCTGACCATGTAGACCACAGAGCCCAGAACGTAGATAGAAATAACCACTCCGGCAAAAATGTTGGTGAAAACATTCAACCCGCTGGTCGCAACAGGTGTCATCAGTGTTCGGTATGCAAGGAATAAACCTAACGCGACCGCCGGTGCGAAGAAGATTAGCTTTCCGTTAGCTTTATCCAGAAATGAGCTGACCTTCGGGTACACCATGAGAAAATACAGCAGCGACGCAACACCGACAAAAACGATGATAACGGCCAGCGCATTACTGAACGATCGCAGCCCAGAAGATTCGAAATAAGGCCCATTGAGAAAGGCAAGGCTCAGGAACACGCCAGCCATCGCCAACGCCGCGGTAGCACGCGAGGGTCGTTTCCAGTGGGCCCATAGTGTGAACCCAAGAAGACAGAAGCCAACGACGACACTCCCGTGAGCGATGAGTTTGCGTTGCGGCACGAGCTCGCCCCAGGTTAAATCGAAGTTGACTGTCTCGCCGTCTCGCGTGACGACCCATGGCCAAGTCTCCCCGACATCCGGTCTACTCTGACGGGAGAATGCGGCCGCATCCTCGGTCGAGATGCCGTTCATGCTGACGATGTAGTCGCCGACCTGCAGGCCGGCCTTTTCCGACGGGCTGCCGGGCAGCACCTGGGTAACGGTATTGTTGCCGTCGGTCGCGTAACCACCCTGCGCAAGATTGCCGACGTCCATCCAACCGAGAATGCCCCAGATTGCAAACAGGGCACCCAGCACCAAAAGTAATGTTCTTGCCTTCTCAGCACCAGCGTTCATGTTTCCCCCTTCCCCATTGTGGGCACGGTCGCAAACCGTCCTGGTATCCAGCCCCATCCCCATTAATGAAGCCGATTCCGTTTTAGCCGCACAATACTGCGCTGGAAAAATAAAAAGTCAATTATGCCTGGTGCACTGCACTAATTATCTCGGCTGGTCAGGCGACTCATGCTCGCGTCGCTTTTTTAGCGATCAATTAACCAGCCCGAGTTGATGCTCCGACGCCATAGTATTTGGGAAAATTGCGGCTTGTAACCACTATGCGCTGTAGAATCGCAAAATTGAACATCGAACGACCAGGGGGAACGATAATGACTGTGGAACTGAAATACCTGACGCTGGCAGCCGCATGGAACGCGATCATCTGGATTCCGTACATACTGAACGTGATATCTGTGCGCGGTGTGAAAGATGCTGTCGGCTATCCGGCTAACCCCAAACCAATGGCCGAGTGGGCACAACGTCTCAAGTCAGCGCATTACAACTCGGTCGAAAACCTGGTGCTGTTCGCCACAGTCGTGCTGGTTGCACATGTTGCCGGGGTCACGAATGAAGCGACCGCAGTGTGCGCGATGACGTACTTCTGGGCACGCATCGTGCACACAGTCGTTTACGCCTTCGCCGTGCCGTGGTTGCGCACGTTGTCGTTCGCCGTGGCCTGGTTGGCCCTGCTTTGCTTTTTCGCGCAGATATTGTTGTAGAGCGATCGCGTCTAAGGCCTTGCTCCCACCACAATAACCACACGTTGCCATGCATGTGGCGCCGTGCGGCACAGAAACGACGTGAAGGGGCAGGTCCCAGTTTGAGACCACGCGCATAAACCAGGACGTGGGAATTTACAAGGTGTCAACGTCTCTTCATCCAAACGAAGCTGACACCTTTTTCTAGTCTTTCTTTCTGCGCTCGCGACTGGGCTTTTTTTGATCTTTAGTGCGTGAGACTTTTCGTTCCTGTGCAGCTTCCCGCCGCGCCTGGGTGTCTCGACCCGACCGGTTACCGGAGCGCCGTTGTTCATGCCGGACAGCGGGTTTCGCCTGTCTGGTCGGTTCGCGTTGCACCGGCGGCGATCGTCTAGCCACGGCAGGCTTGGTCATGACCCGCCGTTCCGAATTAACCTGCGAGCCACGGGTCGTACGCCGCACGAGTTCACGCTGTGAAACTCTAGCCACCGCAGGCTTGGCCATGACCCGCCGTTCCGAACTAACCTGCGAGCTACGGGTAGTACTACGCCGCGCGGGTTCACGCTGTGAAGCTCTATCCACAACTCGTCGCAACGTCACGTCATCTTCAGACGAACGGGGTCGACGGTTTGCCGTCGTATTTGGTCGGCGCCTGTCCACAGTTGGCCGGGTTTCCGGCCGGGTGGCGACTGCTGTGGTGGCCGGTCGCTCGCGAACCTGGACTACACGTCTTGTTGGCCTGGGTTCGTGCTGGCTTCGGTCACGGACAACTCGCTGTCGATCCGGGCTTGCGCGACGTCTGACGAGATCACTGCGGTCACGCGTATCGTCAATCCGCGTGGTTAGCATATCGCCGTGGTCGATTGTAGTAGTGCTGTGTCCGTCAAGGTCACTCTGACCCGATGAGCGATGGCCGCCCGGGCGGGCACCACTGTTTCGCCGCGGCCGCCACCGATCGCCGTCACGATAACGATGTCTTGAATAGCGTCCGGTATTCGCGTACCAGTTGTTATAAAAGTGCACGCTCGGTTGACGATAATAGTGACCAGAATACCGGTGCCCATAGTACGGGTGGCCCCAGTAGCTGTTATGACGCACATTCAAATGGCGGGTTGACCAGCCAATACGATACGCCGAGGTCACGCCCCAGAAAAATCCGTTGGAAAAAGAGTGTCCCCTTGGGTAGGGATAGTAATAAACCGGACACGGTTGCGGATAATAATAGTAGGCAGGCTCAACGTGACGGATCACAACGCGCTCAGGCTCATAGTAGGGCACATAAATGACTTCTTCGTCGGCCGGGATGATTTCAATACTCTCGCCTTCATCATAGACCGTCTGGTAGTCGTCACTTTTCAGATTACCGGCGGCATAGGCGCGATCCCGGAATACTTCCACGGCCTCGATGACGTCTTGCTGCTGATTCAATACCGCCCCACCGAGTTCCCAGGTCCATTCGATGTCTTCATTCATCATGCGCACAACTTTCGGATAATTCAGTAGCGCTGTTACCGAATCGTCCCAGTCTTCAACTGGCTTCAAGGACGAATCCTGTTCGTAGTCATCCAGAAAACGTGCCGCCTGAACAATTTGTATTGGGAAAGTCGATGCCGGCAAAACAATGGCCAGCAGATCGTCCGGATAGAGGGCAATTGGACCAACCAGCTCGGCAAGTACCTTAGGCGTTAAAATCACGACTTCAGGAGTTGTGTCGTCATATGCCGTGTAGTCTTCGTGTTGTTCAACGGTGCTCGAATAATCACCGTATTCATCGACAGGACTCTGAGCGGCGACGGGCAGCAGCCAGAATGCGGCAAGAGCGGCAGGCAGCAGCACTGAGCCGGTCCAGCGGTTTGTCGTCGATTTGCTACTCATACGTCTCCTGGTCATTCGCTACTCACTTACGACCCATTCATTAAGACACATCATGTGCCCTACAACCTGAACAGGCACTTAACCCGGCCCGAGACCCGAACGTAAGTTATTGTTTCTTGGTCTTTCTTGTCCCCTCTCCCCCAAATCAGGAGGGATTCCGGGTGGGGCACACTACGCCGGCGTTGGGGCTTGGGAAAAGTCTCCGTTTTCTAGGGGAAGATTCCGAGGTCCATGTAGCTGATCGCGATCTTGTCGATCGCATTGATGAAGGCAGCAGCTCGCAACTCTTTTAGATTTTTTCTCTCCCGGGTCTCGTGCATCTGTGCGAAGGCGGTAATCATCGTGTTGTCGAGCCCGGAACGTACCAGGTCTCTCTCACTGCGCTCGCGCAATAGTTGATCGCGGTGATGCTCCTCGAGGCATTTTCCGCTGGCCGATTCGATCGCGTCAACAATAGTCCTGGAAGTCTGCTCTTCGTGACGCTTTTCCAGTCTACCTAGAGAAACACGCGACAGGTTCTTTAGCCACTCAAAATAAGACACGGTGACGCCGCCCGCATTGAGGTACAAGTCAGGCAGAATGTAGATGCCTCGATCGATCAGTATCTTCTCCGCGTCACGTGTCGTTGGACCGTTCGCTGCTTCACCGATGATTTTAGCCTTGATGTCGGCGGCATTTTCCGGCGTTATCTGGTCTTCCAGGGCCGCTGGAATCAGAATGTCGCAATCGAATTCGAGTAGTTTTTGCGAAGGCTCGATATTCTGTGCGTTGCCATAGTTGAGGATCGAACCGCTCTCGGACCGATGTTTGAAAACGGCGTCCACATCGAGGCCATCGGCATCGTAAATTCCCCCTTCGTATTCGGCTACACCGGTAATAAGGGCGCCATCCTCCTGCAGGTACTTGGCGGCGAAATAACCCACGTTGCCCAGCCCCTGCACGATGACACGTTTTCCATCCAGTCCGGTTTGCAACCCCAACGCCTGCATGTCTTTTTTGACGCCAACTGCTTCGCGCAGACCAAAGTAGACCCCCATACCCGTCGCTTCGGCACGGCCGGCAATACCACTTTGCGTGAGTGGTTTTCCGGTGACACAAGCTATCGCGTTGATTTCCGGCTTGAACGCCAAGTAGGTGTCAGCTATCCAGGCCATCTCCCGAGCCCCGGTACCGTAATCCGGCGCCGGCACATCCAGTGCGGGGCCAATACAGTTTTTTCGGATCAGTTCGGTCGTGTATCTGCGCGTGATTTTTTCGCGTTGCTCGACTGAGTACTTGCGAGGATTGATCTTCACGCCTCCCTTCGCGCCGCCAAAGGGCACGTCTACCAACGCGCACTTGAAACTCATCAGGGTGGCAAGTGCTGTGACCTCGCGCTCATCGACTTGAGAACTGAAGCGTATACCGCCTTTGGTCGGCAACTTGTGGTGAGAATGCTGTACCCGGTATCCCTCCAGCACCTCGATACGCCCTTCCTCGATACGCAACGGGAAATTGAACTTGTAGATGCTGTTGGCGGTTTTGATCTGCTCGATCAGTCCGGTGGGGTGGTCGGTAAATCTGGCGGCGTAATCGATGAACTCGTGCGTGTCGTGAAGAAAGTCGTATTCGCTAGCTTTGCCCATTTTTTTAGCTCCGCTTAAGCTGCGCCAGCCTGGCACCGCCGCATGCACCGCATCCCTTAGTATAGGTCAACAAATGACCGGCAAGCCGGGCAAAGGTAGGTATAAATGACAATGCCAGCGGGCGCTACCGTTGTTATGCTGGGACGCCACATGGGGATAACGGCGTGAACCTGCTCGAGCGCACAAAACTACTGGCGCACATATTGCGCTGGCGGCTGACCTGGAATCGCCGCGATACCGGCTACCTGCCAGCCGAACCGCTGCCGGAGAAGTTCAAATCCGCTGAACAAGTCGCTGAGCTTATCGGCGATGGCGCCTGTGTTATCGCCTGCGGCATTTCGGGCAACGCCCGCTGCTCGATTTTTTTCTGGGCTATCCGCGAACGTTATGAACGTGGCGCCGGACCACATGGGTTGACCTGGATTTCAGTTGGCGGCCAGGGCGGGCGTGGCCGCGTACCAGGCACAGTTGAGGAAGTCGGCATCGACGGGCTCGTCACTCATTATATTGCCGGTCACACCGAAACCGCCAAGTCCATGTTGCATCTGGCCGATGCCGGCAAACTCGAATTACACACAATGGCACAAGGTGAGATGACCCACGTGATCGAAGCGCAGGGTCATGGCGAAAGCATTGTTCGCAGCACGACCGGTATCGGTTCGTTCCTGGATCCACGCGTCGGTGACGGTTCCGCGGTGACGCCGGATGCACAACTGCAGCTGATCGAGGCCGATGACGACAAACTCGTTTATAAACTACCGGCGATCGACGTTGCGTTGTTCAGTGCCCCCTATGCCGATCGCGACGGCAACATTTACTTTCACAACGCGGCCACCATTACTGAAAATATCGAAGCGGCGCGTGCCGCACGTCGCAACGGCGGTCTCGCCTGCGTGGCTGTCTCGGGCTTGATCGATCGCGATGATGCTGCCATCGGTCTTGCGGCCGACGAGGTCGATGTGATCGTTGTCAATCCACACAATGAACAGACCGGATCCGTACCGCAACGCGAATACTGGCCGATGTTCACAGCAGGTGCTACCGAGGACGAACACGAAGCAGTCACAAGACTAAAATTCATCAACGAAACATTGCGCATTACGCCGCATCGCAGCCGTGTGGATCACGCACTGGGACGACTCGGCGCCAAGACCTTTACCGACAACGTCCGCGCCGGTGCTACCGTCAATATCGGCGTCGGTCTGGCCGAGGAAGTCTGTCGTGAGCTCTACGCCAGCCACATGCACGAACAAATCACGTTTACCACCGAGTCCGGTCCTTATGGTGGCCTGCCGGCACCGGGGGTTTTCTTTGGCGCGGCAATCAACCCGCAGCGACTCGAATCATCGGCCTGGATGTTTCATCATTACCGCGATCACCTCGATGCGGCCATGCTCGGTTTCCTGCAACTCGACTCGGCCGGCAACATCAACCTGTCAAAACGAGGACCACGCATGATTGATTACGTTGGCCCCGGCGGCGCGCCGAGTATCATTGATTCGGCGCGCACGGTGTTGTTCATTGGCAAATGGATGCAGGGCGCCAAGATCAGTATCGATAACGCGCAGCTTCGTCTGCAACAAGCCGGTACACCAAAACTGATCGAACAGGTTGACGAGATCACGTTCAGCGGCAGTGTCGGTCTGGCACGGGGCAAGCAGGTTTTCTATGTCACCGATCTGGGGGTGCTCGAGCTGACACAAGACGGTCTCACGCTACGCGCCGTCATGCCGGGTATCGACATCGAGCGCGACCTGCTCGCCAACAGCCGCGCTCAAATCGTGGTGCCCGACGACCCGCCACCGCAAATCGTGCCCGCAGAGGTCATCACCGGTACCGATTTTCACCTGCAATGGACCGGCGCATGAACGGTGGTGATCATGTCGGCCAGATGTTGCAGGCACAGGGCGTGGAATTTTTGTTCACGCTATGTGGCGGGCATATTTCACCCATTCTTAAGGGCGCAAAGGATCGCGGCATCCGCATTGTCGATGTGCGTCACGAAGCCACCGCCGTGTTTGCCGCCGATGCCGTCGCCCGGCTAACGGGTATACCCGGTGTGGCAGCAGTCACGGCCGGTCCCGGCGTTACCAATACAATTACTGCGGTAAAAAATGCACAGTTGGCGCAATCGCCGGTCGTTTTGATTGGCGGTGCTACCGCGACTGCACTGAAAGGACGCGGGGCCTTACAGGACATCGATCAGATGGCGCTGTTCCGGCCGCACGTTAAATGGGCGCATTCGGCCAAAACGGTGCGCGACCTCGGTCCGACATTGCAGCGCGCCTTCCAGATGGCACGTAGCGGTGTGCCCGGTGCGGTGTTTGTCGAGTGTCCGGTAGACCTGCTCTACGACGAGGCGACGGTGCGTGAGTGGTATGCGGCCAGCACACCGCGTGGCAAATCACTGCCCGACCGGGTGTTGCGCGCATGGCTTAATCGTCACACCAACAAGATCTTCTCCGGCGCACAGAACAATGACCAGGCGCCCGTGCAACTTGTGATACCGCCATTACCGGCGCCACACAAAGTCAGTCGTGCCGTCAGCCGCATCGCGAAATCCCAGCGTCCTGTTCTGGTTGTGGGTAGCCAGGCATTGGTCGAGGCAGCTCAGGCCGAAGCGGTTGCTGCCGCAATCGAACGCATCGGTATGCCGGTTTATCTATCCGGTATGGCACGCGGACTATTGGGACCTGCACATGAACTGCATCGCCGCCATCAAAGACGCAAAGCGTTGCGTGAGGCAGACCTCGTGTTGCTCGCCGGCGTGCCGTGTGACTTCAGGCTGGACTATGGTCGTCAGATCGGACGCGAGGCTCGTTTGATTTCGGTCAATCGCAGCCGCCGCGATCTGCGCCAAAACAAGCGCCCCGATATAGCCATACATGGTGACGCGGGGCTGTTCCTGCAGTCACTGGGCGATGCGCTTGGCGACACCACACAGCAAAACTGGACTGCCTGGAAACAAAAGTTGCGAGAACGCGACGACGAACGCGAAACTCAAATCGATGCCGACGCCGCCAGGCCAGGGGAATACGTAAATCCAATCGCATTGTGCCGAACCATCGATGCGGAGTTACCTGACCGCAGCGTAATTGTTGCCGATGGCGGCGATTTCGTCGGTACCGCCTCGTATATTGTGCGTCCGCGTGGGCCACTGCGCTGGCTCGATCCCGGTGCATTCGGCACATTGGGTTGCGGTGCAGGTTTTGCGCTCGGTGCGGCGCTGTGCCGGCCCGGAGACGAAATATGGGCCTTGTTCGGCGACGGCTCGGTCGGTTATGCCCTGGCCGAGTTCGACACGTTTGTGCGCCATGCTATTCCGGTCATTGCCGTAGTCGGCAACGATGCAAGCTGGGCGCAGATCGCGCGCGAACAAGTGAAGATGCTGGGTGACGATGTGGGCACTGTACTTATGCGTAGCGATTATCACGAGGCAGCCGCCGCACTCGGTGGCAAAGCGGTTCTGCTACAACACGCCAATCAGACAGCACTGCGATTGCAGGAAGCACAACACTTCGCCCGCAACGGCGCACCGGTGCTGGTCAACGCCTGGCTGGACCGCACCGATTTCCGCGAAGGGTCGTTGTCGATGTGAGGCGAGCTCCGTGTATCCGTCGGGCTGATCGTAGCGGCCGAATCCGACGGGCTCGTCGCCGGACACCCACCGACAATGAGTATGAAGACAAAGATCGCAAACAAAGCAAGTCGATTTGACATTTTGGCTACTTCCCGACTGGCTGTCGTTCTGATGGACTCACTATGTAAGTGCCGGGATGGTTCGGATCATCTCAACCGATCGCGACTATCCAATGAGGCTGATGGACCATAAAAGCCGCCAGATTAGGGGTTTCCGCTCGCAACCCTAGACAAGGATCAAATATGCAGCTATCTATATATTTGGATCTTTAGACTGGTCATCACCAATACGGCACTGGGGAGTGAGACAGAATTGGCAGTCACGGCAGTAAATAGCAACCATGGACACACCCTACCGATACGAAGTAGCTGCCGGGGAAATACCGCGCATGCAGGAAGCCGTGCCGTCACAACAAACTGAGCACGATATTGCCGCGGCTTTGGTCGAACGGATCGGTAACGGCGATCGCAACGCTGAAGGTGAGCTGGTCGAGCGCTACTCACGTGGTCTGTTGTTGTTGTTGACGTCTAAAACGCATGACAAAGAGTTGGCCAAGGATCTGCGTCAGGATACGTTCTGTGTCGCCATTGAGAAGCTCCGCAGTAACGGGCTTGACGAACCCGGGCAACTGTCTGCGTACCTGAGTGGCATTGCCCGCAATCTGGCCATTGGCGATGTACGCAAGAAGATTCGCCGCAAAACCACGAGCGATACCGATTTCCTCGCGCATTGCGCCGATGAGGCGCCGGGCCAGCTACAACAGGTATCGCGGGCACAAATCGCTCGCCTGGTACGCAAGCTGTTGGACGAGTTACCAGTGCCACGTGACCGGGAACTGCTGACGCGCTTCTATGTTTACGATCAGGACAAAGAGCAGATCTGCCGCGAGCTGGAGCTGGATAGTCTGCACTTTAACCGGGTGTTATTTCGGGCCAAAGGCCGGTTCCGCGAACTGGTCACAAATGTAGAAAAAAGTGGACTGCATGTGATCAGGTGAGGTGATTTGATGCACAGCAACAGTAATAGGGTGAGAAGCGAGACAAGGCTCTCGGAACGGAGTACCGGATGAATTCTGACCAAATCGAATCACAGCAAATTGTCGAACGTTATCTTCGTAACGAGCTCGACACGACAGAGACCGAGCAGTTCGAAAACCGCTTGCTCTGGGATACCGAGATGCAGGATCAACTCGTGCTGAGCCAGCGTCTGCGTGAGGGTATGCGTGATGTGGCTGACAGACAGCCCTCCCCGGTCTCTTCACGACGCTGGTCTTTTCTCGAGTCGCCGGTTTATGCTGCTGCCGCCTCAGTACTGCTTGCCGTAACGACCTTTGGTTGGTTGTTCACCTGGCTAGGCTCCGACTCGGGCGATGCGATGCGCTCCCAGGCCAGTGGCCGGGTCTTTTCGCTCGATATCATGCGAAGCTCGCCAAGCCTGGCTGATCTGCCTGTCGTTAACCCGGGAACCGATGCGGAATGGGTAACGTTGCTCATGTATCCAGACCTCGACGCGTACCCACAGTTTCGGGCCGAGTTGGCCCGCCAGCCCGGACCGCCTGATACCCAAGGGATCGGCGAGGAATGGCAGCCCGTATGGCAAGGCGCACCGACTACCAGTGGTAGCGATACTGTCGCGGTTACCTTACAGGGCGCACTACTCGAGCCCGGTGTGCACCGCTTACAGGTGACCGGATTAAACAATGATCGTTTTAGTGATGTCGTGGGCGAGGTCTACTTCAGGGTCCCACCCCTGTGACCCTCGAAATACGGTGAGATAGCCCGGCCGGTCGTGGCAGTTAACAGATAGACACATTGCCGGTGACCGGACATGAACAGCACGACCCCGCTATACCAACCAATAGAAAGAGTAGCAACTCGAAACCTTAGTCCTGATACGACACGACGGCGCTGCGTTGGTCGCCGAATGGCCGGGTTTTTTCGCCAGCTGCGAGAACGCAAGGTATGCAGAGCCGCGGCCGTCTACGCGATCTTTTCCTGGGTGATCCTCCAACTCGGCGAAATCGTTTTCCCGGTACTCGGGTTACCACCCTGGACGCTCACACTGGTCGTACTCGTCGCGGTTGCCGGTTTCCCGGTCGCGATGATTCTGGCCTGGGTATTGCAGTGGACTGATGACGGGTTGGTCATCGATGTTCCAAAATCCGGCGATCAGGCCCAAAACTCGCCAATCGATGCCGTGTTGAATGTGGCACTGTTGTCAGCCGCTGCGATTTTATCTGCGGAACTTGTTTGGGAAAACTCCGTGTCCGATGCACAAGCTGAGGCCGGGATCATCGAGTACCAGGAATCGATCGCAATTGTGCCATTCATGGGAGAAGACCAGATTGACGATGGCGATGCGCATGCTATTGAGCAGTTGCTGCGTTACGAAATGGTTAGTACACAATTCCCTTTGCAGTTGGTGGCAGGCATCTCCCGCAGCGAAGCCTTCGCCCCCGGTGGTGCATCAGTCCCGCTGGACTGGGTCGTGGAAGGAAGCGTGCATAACGAAAACGGACAGATACGTCTGTTGCTGCACCTGATCGAATTACCTGGCCGACGCTACGTCGACGCGTGGTCGCTGACTTCCAATCCGGATACGCCCACCGCGCACCGGGACCTGGCAAAGACGGCCGTCGCCACGGTGATCGGAAAATTACGCCCCGTTGAAAGCGGCGAGATGCACTCGCGGCTACTCGATGCAGCCACAGACGGTGCGCAGCGTGGCGCACGGGAACGGCAAGAACAGACTTAGGCGAGGAGGAACAGAGCAATCAGCATGAGCAACACGGCTCCGCCCTGAATACCCACACGCGTATACATCAAGTGCTCGCTATGTTTTAAGTCGTAGTCGCCACCGCGGGCCATCGATACCAGCCCCATCACGAGCGTGGCAATTGTGGCGATCGTGGCAAGCACGATAATTACAGTCAGAAGATACATATCGCTTCCTCCTCGGAGTCAGGCGCCTGCTTAAGCTAGCGTCCCTCTTAGCGTAGCCCCGTCAGCCCTGCGGTCAATCGTGAAAAGTACATACCCTTGAGCGCCATCGTCTGCAGCAATGCCGGCCCGCCACGGTTGGCCGGGCGGCTCGAGCATCGCTCTTGGCTGGCCGTTCCTGGCGGAATTGTCGTTTTTCTTGGACTGGCCACCCCTTTCTTCCCCCAGGATCGCCCAGCCTGATCTATTATTGAGGTGTATCCACACGCGCGGGATTCGGATGTCGGCTGCCCGTGAGCTGTCCCAGCTCGGAAGTAATTCACAATCCACGTTGCGACGGAATGTCTCGACCTATTTCTTAGTCACATCGCTGCTTTCCTTACCGCCCTGGGCGGCAATCGGTGCTGACACCTCCACCCAAACCAAACTCGATGTCGGTCAAACACAGGCCTCACAGCTGGCGGCTGATCAATCGCATCTGTTCATCGCCGATCTGGCGCCGGGCCAATACCTTTTGACGCTTACTCAAGACGGGCTCGATCTTGTCCTGCAAATCGGTCCGCCCGCCTCAATAGCAATCAGTTCACCAACATTCAGGGATGATCGGGAAACTCTGTTCCTCGACGTTTCGCAAACTGCATCGTACGACATCGAAATCAGTACTGACGAGTACACGGGAGCAATTGGACAATACTCGATAAACATAGCGAAGTTGAATGACGATACGACAGTCTCGGCGCACCGTCTGATGACCAACGCAGCGGCAGCTGCCTACCTGGATGAGGACAAGTCATGGCAAAAAGCATTGGATTTCTACCGGAGCGCGCTGGACTTGTGGGAGCGCACCGACAATGTTGCAGAACAAGCGCGCAGTCGATATGCCATTGCACAACTAACGTATTGGCATGCTGGTAATTGGACTGGTGCGGCCGACGAAGCCGCTGCTGCTGCTACGCTTTATGAGCGCATCGGCGACACCAGACTACAAAACAACGCTTTGCACTTGCAGGCGGCAGCACTTATCGAAGCCGCCAGCGAGGCTCATGCGATAGACAAAGATCGGGCGGAGGATACTTACGACCAAGCGCTGAATCTCTTTAAAGCTGTGCTCGAGGCCCAAACTACGGCCAAGCAGAACTACGATTTGGCACAGACTCTGAACAATATTGGCCTTACTTATTTCTATCGGAGTGACTGGACTCCGGCCAGCGATTATTTTTCCCGTGCTGCCAACGAATTCCGTCGCCTTGAGGAATGGTCGGCTGAGTTAAACCCACTGGCGAATCTTGCAGTCATTGACCAAGAGAGCGGTCAACTCATTAGAGCAGTCGGTACCTATCAGCGACTGCTTGAACTCATTCCCGTCGACCGGGAAGCAGCGTGGCGGGCAGACACCCTTGATAACCTCGCGGCCGCACAGCTCGAGTTGGGCAGACCGAACGATGCGCTGAAACACTTTTTTTCGGCCCTTAACATTCACGATGAACGCAACAACACGGGAGGTCAGGCCAGATCTCTAGCGGGGCTCGGGTCCACATACCTTTCCATAGGGGAATTAGATCAGGCAAGGAAATACTTTAAGCGCGCGCTTCCACTCACGAAGGCTGCAAATGATGGGCGGAGTGAAGCAGCTACTCTGCGAAGTCTGGCCACCACCGAACGCTTATTGGGCGACAACGAAGCAGCTTCTGAGTCATACGGGAAAGCACTCGAAATCGATACCACGCCAGCAGAACAAGCGCGTGTCCACATTCAGCGGGCCGGTTACCGTATTGATGCCGGTAACTACAGTCAAGCAGAAACCGATCTGCAACAGGCACAACAAACTGCATCGGCGACCGGCGTCAACCGCATTGGTGCGGACGCGGCTCTGCAATTCGGTCGTTTGTATGCCGCATCCGGAAAATCGCGACTGAGCGAAGAGTGGCTCATACGCGCTCGGGACGTCTATTCGAACATTGCCTCGCAATACGGTCACGCGCAGTCTCTGTTAGAACTGGCAAGAGGGGCACGATCAACAAACATCGACCAGGCTATCAAACTCTATCGCTCCGCTATTGACCAGGTTGAAGCATCGCGCACAGATGTGGGCGAACCGGAACTACGGGCTGTTTTTTTGGGTTCACGGGCCAACTACTATGAAGAGCTTATTGCATTGCAAATGAATGCGTATATCGCTGCCCCGGACGACGGGTCAGGCCAGGAATACTTGCGTTCAGCCTTCGAGATTGCAGAAAGAGCCAGGGCGCGTGCCACGGTAGATTTGATAAACGAGGCTGCAGTCAACTTTTCCAGCAGCGTTGACGAGAGCATTCTCTCCCACAAGAAAAATCTGAACGAAAAATTGGCAGAACTGCAATATCAACGAGACCGAGCGTTGGCCGCAGGTAAAGCTATTGACGATGTACAACCCATTGTCGCTGATATGCAAATAGTACGAACCGAGCTTGACGTACTCGCTGCTGATACGCGCCGCACCCATCCGCGATACGCCGAGTTCAACGATCCGACTATTTTAACGGTTGACCAAATTCAAGCCCAGATTGATCCCGATACAGTGTTGTTGCAGTACGCGCTCGGTCGTGAGGCCAGCTACGTTTGGGCAATCACCGACGAGACTCTGAGTGGTTATGAGATTGCGTCTCGGTCGGAGATCGATGCGCTGTCTCGTCGAATCTACAACGGATTGAAGTCAGCCAATCGTGATGCCGCCAAACGCAGACAAATGCAGCGCGATTTGATCGCACTAACGCAGCAAATTGTCACGCCCGCCCTTGCGAACGTCCAAGGCAAAACCCGGATGGTGATTGCGGCCGACGGTGCGCTCCAGTATTTGCCGTTTGCCGTTTTGTCCATGGACGGACAATCCCGGCTGGTCGACACCTATTCGATTGCGGTAGTCCCTTCAATCACAGCGGTCGCTGCCCAGAGAAACTATCGAAATACGGCGACGCAACCCTCGAAGACGATCGCACTGATTGGCGATCCAGTGTTCAGTACTTCCGATCGACGGTTTGCAACGAGTGCGGCAACGGCCAACCACCCAACAACGTCAGCCAATGAGCCTGACAACAACCCGACATATACGAGACTAACCTTCAGCGGGCGAGAAATTGACGAAATATCGGCGCTCGTCCCGGCATCAAAACAAATGGTCGCGACTGGATTCGAGGCGAGCAAGGATTTCGCCGTCAATGCCGACCTGGAAGATTTCAGGTTCATACATTTTGCGACGCACGGTGTGATTGACGCCCGACAGCCGGCCCTATCAACACTCGTATTCTCAACTCGCGACCGCGATGGATCAGTACAAAACGGATTCTTCCGCTTACCCGACGTCTACAATCTCGCTCTTAACGCGGAACTCGTCGTGCTAAGCGCGTGTGATACAGCACTTGGCAGAGAAATTCGAGGTGAAGGCCTGCTTGGGCTTACGCAGGGTTTCATGTATGCCGGTGCCTCGAGCATCGTTGCAAGCCTCTGGCAGGTCCCCGATAGGGCGACCGCAGAGCTAATGACCAGGTTTTATAAAAGTATGCTCTTAGACGGCAAGAGTGCCGTCGCCGCGCTGCGTAGCGCCCAACTGGAAATGGCGCATGAAAGGCGCTGGGCTAACCCCTTTTACTGGGGCGGCTTCGTCCTGCAAGGCGAATGGCGTTGAACTACACATGTATTTTTTGAGGTGGCAAACATGAATAGCCGGATGTTATTGCTGATCATGCCAATGCTGATCTTTGCTGATGCGGCGGCTCAAAAAAAAGATTTCGTGGGCTTTGACAATGCGACGTTTCAAGAAGAAGTTGTCGTGGACAATAACAATCCGAAAACTGAACTAAAAGATCCAAACGGCTGGTCTTACGGTCTTGAAATATCCAATGACTATGCAGCGATTCCCACGGAAGATTTCAACGACGACTTGGCGTCTAGTGATGAATTCGACCTTGAGCGCTCAGCGACAAGCCGCTACGGGGTCATTCTGCTCCGGCGAAACAAAAAAACAACAAGCCCAGAAGAATTCCGCCAGATAATTGATGACATACAGGGCGCTAAACGAGTTTATCCTGTGGTGCAGGAAGGCGATTCTCACAAAGCTCTGATTGACGAATTCGTTGTCAATTTTAATCCGGAACTCACTGATCCAGAAATCGATGCCATACTGGAAAATGCGGGTGCGACGACCAAAAAGAAAAATCAGTTTGTCGAAAACCAACCGCTAGAAAAATTTCGAGTCAAGCAACGTTTAATAGAATTTGACGGTCTATCCCCGCAAGAAGGGCTCCAAAGACTTGAAGATCTCAAGAATCACCCAAGCGTTCTCCATGCTGCACCGAACACATTGCTCATCACACCGAAGCAAGTTGTCCCTGGGCCCCAATTCGACCCGCAAGAAATTTCCTTTTTTGCCCCTTCGCCTTTGGTGCCAGTATCCTGGCCAAATGATGCGTACTATAAGTTCGGCCATCAGAAGCCTGAATTCGCCCAAATAAATGCACCGGATGCCTGGGAATATACAATTGGCGGTTGTAATGTAAAGATCGCCATCGTCGATGACGGAATCGATGTAAATCATAACGACTTAAAAGACAAGATTCTTGCATCATATGACGCCTACTACGATGACAACGATCCACAGCCATCCAAGGACGACGCGCACGGAATGGCCAGTGCCGGTGTTGCAGCGGCAATAACTAATAATAGTACCGGTGTTGCCGGGACAATTTGGGGTGGCAAGATCATTCCGATTCGCATATTCGACAGTGATGGATCATACGTCACAACTCCATACATACTTCAAAACGGCCTTCTTGCCGCAGTGGAGCTGGACGCGGACGTATTGAGCAACAGTTGGGGATTCTCGCCCGGTGTGGGGGCCGGTCAGGATTTCATTATTGTCAACAATGCAATAGACACCGCGATTGCGGCTGGGAAAGTTCTGGTGTTTTCCGTCGGAAACGGCACGACGAATGTTGAGTGGCCAGCTTCGTTGTCTACGAACAAGGACCTAATTGCGGTCGGCGCGATAGGCACTGATGACAAAATTCTGACTACCAGCAAATGGATGCCGGTTGGTACGGTGACCTTGGCCGCGCCAGGAGCTTCGATCAATACGACCGACATATCCGGTCCGGATGGCTGGAACACGGACCAGGGTACCGCCGGCGATTACTACCATACCTTTGCCGATACATCGGCTGCCGCGCCGTTTGTCGCGGGCGCCGCAGCATTGTTATTGAGTTGGGCGCCCGGCACGCAGCCGGCCACAATACGAGACTGGCTTGCCTTGGGCGTAACTGCCCCGTCAGATCCTTTGGAATCCCACAAGTATGGCGCCGGTATTCTTAACATAGCGCACTCCATCGAACTTGCCGGTACGTCCAACACTCTCCTCACTATCACCGCCGCACCGATGGTACGGTTGTGGTCCGGTCGCGAAACATTTATACGGGTCAACGTGCAGCGAAACGGACAGCCGCTGAGTGGCGTGAGGGTCACGTTTGAGTCAGAGAACACATTACTCGCGCAGATCGTCTCAGACGACGAAACGGTACCGACAGACTGCGACGGCGTTGCCCAAGTCCGGGTCCGAGGTGTCTCAGGCTCTATGACTCAGGACACCACAGACATAAAAGCAAAACTGGCCAACCTCGAGCAATCGGTGACAATTACCGTCGGCGGTCTGTCAATGATCGAGATGCTGGCACTGTTATTGGGACTGCTCCTATCGCTGGCTACCTGGAAATTTTTCAAGAGGCGTCGCGGGGCTTAATCATAGGAGTGAGCACGTCCGCCGTGACTCCGCGGATCGACCTCACCGTCCAAAAGTTCGTATTCGCAGGTAGTCGGCGCACATGCAGTGGGCCACGCACCACCCTGCTGAACGGTTAAGCACATGATAAGTTCGTCTTCTACTCCGATTTCCGGAGTTACGGTTTTCGTGTCAACACGCAGTGTAATGCCATGCCAATTGTGCCCCCCACTGTGAGTACCGATCTGCACTCTACCCACCAGGCACTCAGGAGTTCCAGTCGATGGAATTTCTTTGAGGTCAACTCGGCTGGAGTTCCAACGCATTAGCAAGTTTCCCCGGGGAAACAATGCAAGTGTCTGGTTAGCACCCGAATTTTTCTTTCCAATAACGAAGTTTTCGTGTTGCGTTATGTGTTCGTTCGCCGGAACGATATTCGTTGAATGTACGTCCCAGCCACCGCAGTACTGTTCCAGGTCCGTGGGACATTCCAAAGTCGCTTGATGCTGCTTGGCGGCTGTAGCAGTCTTTTTGCCTGACCCTGTAGTATCGTGCCAACACCCCGCTGCCAGCGTGATAATCAACACAGCAAACACCGTCATAGATCTAATGTTCATCTCGATCCTCCTTTGTGGCCTTTACTGCCTTAGCGCGGCAATTTATCTCAGTTTAGACTCGATCTAAGCCGAGTTTCAGGGGTTGCTCAAAATCAAAGTATAGGCGTGAAATGAGCATATGCCAGATGAAATTCCTGCCGTTCAAAGTATTTCTTAGTGAAATTGGTCGTCATTCCCCGCATCACATCCTTCCGAGATCATCGCGATGCTGACGGCAGCAATGCGTGTAGATCGACAAAAACTCCAGCCAGCTGCAACCTCCTCCCGATTCTAGGTATATGCCCGAATTGCCGGGCAGGCCACGCGGCCACAAGGTGGTAGGCAACTAAGTCCGGGAGCGTCGTCTGAGTGCACCTGCCTGGGCAGAGTTGTCGATTCGCGAGACCACGCATGTTGATCAGCCGGCTACAGGCCAATCTCGGACCGGCGGCAATCCAGTACCGCTGGCCAATTATCATCGTGATGCTGCTCATCGCGGCCGCCATCGGCTCAGGTGTTTCTCGCCTTTCATTCACGACCGATTTGCGGGTGTTCTTTAGTGAACGCAACCCGCAGCTACAGGCGCTGGAGACGCTGGAAAACGTCTACACCAAAGACGAGAACATTCTTTTTATACTTGCGCCATCTGACGGCAAGGTGTTCACGCGCCAAACGCTGACCGCAGTAGACGAACTGACTGCGGCGAGCTGGAAGCTGCCCTTCGCAAGCCGTGTGGACTCGGTCACGAATTTCCAGCACACCTTCGCACGTGCAGACGAGTTGATCGTCGAAGATCTGGTACCGGATACATCGGCCCTGTCCAACGAGGAACTGGCCCGCGTTTCAGACATTGCGTTGGCCGAACCCTTGCTGGTCAACCGGCTGGTTTCACCGACCGGTCACGTGACGGCGGTCAACGTCAACCTGCTGATCCCGGGCGCGTCGGTCGAAGAAGTCCCCACAGCTGCCATGGCCGGGCGTGAGCTTGCCGCGCAAATTCGCGAACGCTATCCGGAAATTGATTTATACGTCGACGGCGGCGTGATGATGGACTATGCCTTCGGCGAAGCCGGACAGCGCGACATGAAAACACTGGCGCCAATCATGTTTATCGTGTTGATCGCCATCACGGGCCTCGCGCTGCGATCGTTGTCCGCCACATTCGCCACCATGATGGTCATTACCATGGCGATGGTGACAGGACTCGGTGGCGCCGGTTGGTTGGGAATAGAGCTCACACCCGCTTCGGTCGGTGCACCGACCATTATCCTGACACTGGCGGTGGCCGACAGTGTGCATATCCTCACGATATTGCTGCGCACGATGCAGACCGGTGAAAGCAAATCAACGGCTATCTACGAGACCATGCGGGTCAATCTGGTCGCGGTGTTTCTCACCAGTATCACGACAGCGCTCGGTTTCTTGAGCATGAATTTTTCCGACGCACCGCCGTTTCGCGACCTGGGCAATATCGTCGCCATCGGTGTGCTGGGCGCGTTCGTCTATTCGGTGTTATTCCTGCCCGCGCTGATGTCCGTGCTCCCGGTCAAAGTAAAGGTAGACAAAGCGTCGGCGCACTGTCCGCCGTGCGACCGGATCGCAGATTTCGTAATCCACAACTGCCGACCGGTGTTCTGGTCCACCCTTGCGGTGGCCGTCACATTGAGCGCGGGGACACTACTGATCCACCTCGACGACGACTGGATGGCGTATTTCGACGAGAGCTACGAGATTCGCCAGGCAACCGATTTCCTTGAAGCGAACCTCACCGGTGGCCACATCATCGAGTACTCGATCGGCGCAGGAGCCGTCAGCGGTATTAATGACCCGGAATACCTGGCCAAGCTGGAAGAGTTCGCACAGTGGTATCGCAAACAAGAAAAGGTCGTGCACGTCAGTGTACTCAGCGAGACGATCAAGCGGCTGAACAAAAACATGCACGATGACGACCCCGAGTACTACCGGCTACCCAGCACACGTGAGCTGACCGCTCAGTACCTGCTGCTATACGAGT
The DNA here is from genome assembly GCA_029862165.1 of Gammaproteobacteria bacterium. GTDB lineage: Bacteria > Pseudomonadota > Gammaproteobacteria > Steroidobacterales > JABDKV01 > JABDJB01. The sequence goes on along the minus strand of JAOTXU010000002.1, from coordinate 18,001 downwards.
TGTCGCTGCCGTTTGGACTTGACCTGAACAATACGATCAACATCGACAAGTCGGCGACGCGAATGAGAGTGCTGTTGCGAGGCACGACGACATCGCAACTACGCGATATGGACACACAAGCCCGTCAATGGCTAAACGACAACGCCCCAACCCGGATGCACGCCTACGGAACAGGCTTATCGGTCATCTGGGCGCATCTGTCGGAACGCAATATCCGAAACATGTTGACCGCGTCTTTTGGCGCGCTGATCGTCATCTCCATGTTGCTGGTGTTCGCACTACGCAGTGTGCGGCTGGGCCTGCTCAGCCTGGTCCCGAACCTGGCACCGGCGCTGGTCGCCTTTGGCGTGTGGGGTCTGTTGGTCGGCCAGGTCGGTCTGGGTCTGTCGGTGACCGTGTCGATGACACTCGGTATCGTCGTCGACGACACAGTGCATTTCCTGACGAAATACCTGCGTGGCCGTCGTGAACTCGGCCTCGCCCCGCCCGATGCCGTGCGCCGTGCATTCCATCGGGTCGGCACGGCAATGTGGATCACGACCGTTGCGTTGGTCGCCGGCTTCGGCGTGCTGGCATTGTCCAGCTATCGCATGACCGCTGACATGGGGTTGGTGTCGGCACTGACGATTACGCTCGCACTGGCATTGGATTTTCTGCTATTGCCTACGTTGTTGTTGCGGGTTGATACCAAAGCGATCGATGCCACGCCCCAGAAGAAGACGGCGAAATTGACGCCCGCGACAAGTTCGCGTTAGGGGAAACCGCGTTCGTGCTCACCCCCTTATGAAACGGAGTTTGTAAGGTGTCAGGTTCATCCAAACTGAACCTGACACCTCTTCCCCCTAGCCAACGCAAGTGCGGTACGACGCCCGTCGACGTATCATTTCGCAACGGTAATCGTCGTACCGTCGCTGTCTGAATCCGGATCGTGGTTTGCGGTCGGTTGATAGCTGGGATCAGCAATATTGACGCTGAACGTAACACTTGCGCCATCGCGATTGCGTATCGAGCCGGTTGTCATGGAACACAAGCCATTGCTATCGGTAGTGCATGAGGTTTCGCTGCCGGAAACCGCAATCGACCAGCTGCCGCTTACGTTCACGTTCTCGAGCGGAACCTCGGTTTCGTCGTGCACTGCGATGGCAACTGTGGCCGTCCAGGTCGGCCCGCTTCGACTCGAGCTTCCATCAAGATCGCCTACATGAATGCCCGGGCCTATCGGTGGCTCGCTGTTGGACAAGGCTGCCTGCATATCGATCATGCCGTGCTGCGTCCAGGCCATGAAGTTCTGTCCCAACGGGCCAGACGAGCGGGCGTTTGTCTCGATCGCATTGCGCACACCGATGTTCGTCGCGGTCGGGCCGATGTGCGACCACAGCAGTGCCGCCAATCCAGCCACATGCGGTGAAGACATCGACGTGCCACTCAACCAGGTAAAACAGCCTTCCGGATCACCGTCGGGCAAACCGCAGGCCACATCGGGATAAGTCGAGAAGATAAAGTCTCCCGGGGCCGCAACCGATACCCAATTACCAAAGTTAGAAAATGCACTGAGGTTGCCATGCCAATCGAATGAGCCCACAGCGATCACTTCGTTAAATGCCGCTGGATAGGCCAGATCTGGTCGGTAGTCATTACCTGCCGCGGCAACCAATACGGCGCCGCCGTTCCATGCAGCCGTGACGGCAGCCGCTTCAGCCTGCGATAAATCCGGCCCGCTGAAGCTCATGTTGATGACCTGATAACCCATGGTCGTGGCATGGGCAAGCCCGTCGACGACATCGGCCGTATCACACAAGCCAACAAAACCGCCAAGTTCGATTATGAATTCCTTGTGACACACTTTGATCGCGGCAACACTCGTATTCCAGCCAACGCCGGCAATCCCGGCACCGTTGTCGGTGTTCGCCGCGGCGATCCCGGCTACATGTGTACCATGACCGAACTCGTCTTCCGGCGGATCCACAGTGAAGTTCACCGATTCGACACACTTGCCCAACAGATCCACGTGCGCACAAGCCACACCGGTATCCAGCACCGCCACTGTTATTGAAGTACTGCCTGTCGAAATATCCCACGCGGCCGGTGCGTTGATATCCGCGTCGACGGTGCCTTTAATGATGCCGTGCACCGCGGGCGAGCCATCAGCGTAGAAGTTCTGGCCCTGATTGTTAAGGCCCCATTGCTCAGTCAAATAATCGAACCCCAAACCGATCGGCGGCGGTGGATCCTGGCCTTCGTTGGGCAAAACCGCCAGACGTTGGTAATTCGGTTCCGCATAGAGCACGTTGGGGTTTGAGCGGTAGACGGCCATCTTGCCGCGCATCGAACCGGTCGGTACCGCAACAAGCTGTGCATTGATGCCGTTCAAGTCACGCACAATGTGGGCACCGGCCACCGCGTGCGCAGCGGTCTTGGCCGACCCGGCCGTGCCGGGAGCAAAGCCCACAATCAGTTGATCGGGCACAAAAGTCGGTACCTTGCCGACAGCCGGTGCCGAAACTGTGGCTGCGACGCTCGCCAGGAGGATCGCGAGGGGGAGATTCAATGTGGCCAGACGCATGGTCCTACCCTCCATATCTTTATAGTTATTGCAGGGATTCCCAGGTGCACAAACGCTATGCACCTAACACTCCTTATAATAGTCCTTCCGGGCAGCGTTTGGCGCGCGTTATGTTATCTCGCAAAAGTAATTAGTTTGGAACTGGACTAAGAAAAGGTCGATCTGTCTGAAACGCAATGCAGACAAGTGGGACCGCTGCAGTCTGACCCCTATTTCATTTGCCTATTCCCCCTCCCCTATTTCATTTGCCTGCTCCCCCCTCCGCGGAGTGTGAGGGGGAGGGGACCTCGCTAAACAATTGGGGTCTGACCCTATTTCATTTACCAATTCCCCCTCCCCTCCGGGGAGGGGGTTAGGGGGAGGGGCAACCTCGCCGGCTAGTCCACCACGCTCGGGTCAATCCGACCGTAATGTGGGAAGCCGGGTGTGGCGCGAAACCTGGCAAGCTCCTTGGCGCTGACTTCGGACCGTATCAATCGATCGAACGATGCAATCACACCATCGAGATCATCGCGATGGCGACGGCAACAATGCAGATAGGTCGACAATAACTCTCTCAAGCTCGTGTTGTGGTTCGCTTTAAGCTTTTGATCGAGATTCAGGAAGTACACCGCACCGCCCCAGTACAGTGTGCGAAATTTGCGTTGCGCGCGCAGTTTGTGCACGACGTCAACGTAAGGACGATCCGGGTATTTGTACTTGCGAGCCCCCTCATCCAGGCGTCGCTGATAACGCTGCGTGATCCCTTCACGGGTCCACGCGCCTGTGGCGTACATAACTTGATGCTGCATGTAACTGGCAAAGCCTTCAGAAAACCAGGCGTCATCGCGTCCGAGGTAGGGCAGGATGAGATGACTGAGTTCGTGTGGCGCAGTCCAGTCGCGACGAAAGTCTTCGAGCGTGTGGCGCGGATCGACATTAAAGCGGACACCCTGGTCTCTGCCGCGTAACGTATTGGCCCACGGCACCGGTTCACGTGACCGAGCTCGGGCAAAGCGGATGTGCACATCGAAGGGATAAGGACCTACCAGGCTCTCGATGCCACCTGCAACTTCGTCGATCCAGGTCTCGAGTTTGGCCTGTTCGGACTCGGAAAAACGATCCTCGTAAAAGAATCGCAATTCAGCCTGGCTTGCAGACGACCAACCAACGAAAATTACGAGTAATAAGATCCTGGGCACAATCACTTAAGACAAAGCGATCCCGACTAGTCGGGCGATTCGGGGCGGGCGAACATGTGATCGGACAGCGGCACATTGATACGTAGAGCCTTGACGGCGGCGCGCCAGGTGCCGTCGGAACTCGACACCCAGAGCGGATGGTGGATGCCGTCTTGCACGAAATCCCACGGTCCCGACAGACTGCCGACTTCATCGTCGTAAGCACCAAACGCATAGGGCTCGCCGTCGGCATCCAGCTGGAACCACTTGATGCGTTTGCCGTTTGCATAGACTTCCAGGCGGTTTTTGTCGTTGACGGCAAGTGACAGCGCCGGATCCCGAGCCGCAATGCGATGAATGGTACGGTAGAGATGTGACTCATACCACTGCATGTCTTCTTCAACTAACTTTGCGGGCACGTCCTCGATCTTTCCTGTACCCCGCAGGCGCCAATGTCCATCATCATTGATAACCCGAATAAGATGCAGATCCTGTGCCGTGGTTTCGATACGAAAACGCGGTTTTTCGAAATCCATTGTGATAACCGCATAAACGACAGTGGGCTCGCCGGCGCGATTCTGTTGCGAGCCGTTGATCGTGTTCTTCAGACCCGCCCAGGTGTCACGACCGCCAATCGCTGCCAGCATCTTGTCAGCGATCGCTTCGGCAGCACCGTCTTTTGCACCGGCAGCGTGGCCGACCGATAATGCGATGGCACACACAAGCATCGATGCGATCAAAACGGAGTTCAAGCAGAGTTTTGATTTCATTGCACGACTCCCGAGATTGATCATTGTGACACTATAAAGGGACCGCTCATTAATTTCGCCCGTAAGCAATTCGCTAAGCTACCTCCGGAACCAAACGCCGGGCAAGTAAAGACTTGGCGCCTACGGCTATGACGACGGAACGTGACTATTGGGAGCGCCACGCGCGCAACTATGACGCTTCGATGCGGCTGCTCGGCGGTCCGTTGCCACGCATGCTGGAGCTTGCTAGCGCAGCGGTGCGTGATAAGCAGGTGCTCGAAGTCGCGGCTGGCACTGGTATCGTAACGACGGCCATTGCACAAACGGCTAGCAACATTGTCGCGACCGACTATGCCGCAGCAATGGTTAAAAAACTCGAGCACCGGGTACGTGATGCCAGGCTAGCCAATGTACGCTGCGAGCAGGCAGACATCTACGAACTTCGTTTTGCGCCGGACACGTTCGACGTCGTAGTCGCTGCGAACGTCCTGCACCTCGTCCCGGATCTCGGCCGTGCTATCGCGAGTATTCAGCGTGTGCTAAAGCCGGCCGGTCTGCTGGTCGCACCGACGTTCTGCCACGACGAAACAAAAACGGCGTGGCTTCTTTCCCAGCTAATTGCGCTCAGTGGTTTTCCCGGTCACCGCCGCTTTACGGCACGGTCACTAACCGACACACTGCAGCATCAGGGACTACGTATTCAGCGCTCCGAGACGCTGTCGGGTCTCATTCCGATTGGATACGTGGAAGGCGCTTTTTGACAGGCTCACATCAAGAAGTCGTCATCGCCGACTACCTTTCCCAGCGCTTTCTTTAGTCGGTCCCACCCCGGCGGCGTGCTGTTATCCCCTTTGGATTTGCGACGGAAGTTCTTCGCCCGAATTTCCGCGCTCCTTGCATCAATAAATTACCCCTTAGTTCAAGTACGGTAAAGCGGTTCGAGTTCGGGTGCTGCAGGTTTCTGTTTTACGCGGCTACGTTTTGTTTCCGATTGAAAGGCCTGCCACAAAGCGTCGCCATCCCAGTCTTCGTTGCTCGCGCTGAAACGTGCCCGGCTGAGTCGATGCAGTTCCTGTTGTAAGGGACCGTCTAGCCGTGCGGTCAATTCGCCGAGACTCCGCGCGGCGTTACCGGGCCATCGCGTTTTCGCCCAATGCAACAACTCCGTCTGTGCCGCAGCGGCATCATGCGCCGCACAAGCGCGTTGCAGATCTGACGCAACAAACACCGGTTTCGAAATCGGCTCTGCCGGGCCTGGTGCATCGCGTCGACTCCACCACCAAGCGGCAAGCGTAGCCAGCCATAACAAGGCAAAGGCCGCGCTGATCCCTTTCCACACAACTGACGTGCCGATTTCGGCAGACCCGGATTGGTCACGCGTATCGCGTTGCGTATCGCGTTGCGTATCGCCTGCTATGTTCGATTCGGTTCGCGGCAAGATCTGCGGGTTTGTTCCGGCAATTGAGCCTTCACCGGCAGGCAGCACTTGAGCCGTGCGTGCCGGCAGTCGGGCATATTCCAGTTGATCGCTGCGTGTGTTCCACCACGGGATTTCTATCGCCGGCAGTGTGAACTCGCCGGCCTGGGCCGGTATCAATGCGATCGTTTCGCGACGGCTGGAGATTTGTGTGCCATCGGCCGAGCGGGTCTCGAGTTGTGGCTGATCCGGATACTGTCTGACGCCATCGGGGGTGCCCATGCCGATCTCGGGCAACTGACTGGCGGTCAGTCCACGCGCCTTCAGTGTGAGTGTCCGGGTCAACGGTTCGCCTGCACGCCATTCACTGTTAGCACCGGGCCAGTCTTCGGTCAGCTCTACACGTTCGGCCGGTAACCAGACCTGGCCGTTAAACTGATCGGGAATCGGTTTAACTTCCAATTCCATCGTTTCAGATCGGACACGCACAATGCGTCCACCGCTAAAAGAATCAAAAAACGAACCGCGCCTGCCGACGCGTCCTTCGAAAACCAGCGGGTCGATGACGATCGTCCCGGAACGCTGCGGGAAAATGACATAGCGGCGTTCCACGACTGAAAAACGCGCCCCGCCACGCGTTGTCTCGTAGGCAATATCTTCGCCCAACCGCTCAATGACGGCATCGCCCTCGGCGATATTGGGTTCTGTGAGACTCGCCTGGCTCATCGATACGGCGCGGAACACGCGTACCGTGAAATGCGTCTGTGCCTGCACATAGGGTGATACCGGATCGGCTTCGACCTCGAGAAACACTTCACCGTCAGGCGCCGTACCACCGCTTGCGCCGGTCACCGTAACGATGCGTTCAGGACTTTGTTCGTTACCAAAATCTATCGGTGGCAAAGTCAGTTTGCCGACGCGTCGGGGCATCAGATCCACCGTCCAGCTCGCTGTCTGTTCCATGCGCCCGTTGACTATGGTGACGCTGGTGTTTCGCGAGGTGCCCAGCAATTCAAAATCCTGCTCGAGTGGCGAGAAATCCGGCTGTTGCGCCTCGCCACTGACCGTAAACACGACCCGTAGCGAATCGGAAATTGACACGGTCTCGCGCTCAATCCGCACATCGATTGCTGCCATGGCCTGCGCGCCTGCCAACAACGCCCATAGCAATAGCGCCTGCAATACCCTTACCATTGCTCCTGCTCCGCTGGTGGTTGTTCTCTTTGCCGGTATTGAAAAAGAAACTTGCGTCGTAATAAACCACCCGGGTCGTCCGGGATACGACGCAACCATTGTTCGACAGCCTGTTCGGCTTCATCGGGTGGCTCATCACTGGCCGCCATGGATACCGGTTGTTCCTGGCCCGTATCCGCTTCGCCTGCATCGGCCTCACGTGCGTCTGCTTCGTCTTGTTCGGCCTCGGACGCCAGCGATTCGTCATCCTGTTCGCTGCCGGTTTGCGGCTCATTGGCCGATTCACCTGATGGGTCATCGGTGGATGACTCGCCCTGCTGTGACGCGTCTTGATTTTCCGCTGACTGATTATCACCCGGCTGTTGCTCGCCCTGGTCGCCTTCACTTGGATCGTCGGATGACTGGTCAGACTGTTGTGAGTTATTTTGCATTTGTTCGCGCACGAGATCGCGGTTAAATGTTGCATCAGCGTGTTGCGGATCGCTTTCGAGCACCGAGTCGTAAGCCGCGATTGCTTCTTCAAAACGGCCCATTCGCGCCAGTGCGTTACCGCGATTGTATGTCGCCTCGATATTGTCCAACTCCCCCAATGCCTGCAGGCTGCCCTGATAATCGCCGGCACGATACCTGGCAGCGCCTTGCCATTGCGGGTCTTTGAACAGTTCGGCCGCGCGCGCCGCGTCGCCTTCGGCAAGTGCCCGTGCTGCACTCTGGTCCGGACGGGACCACCAGGTAGATGTGTCCATCGCTTTGGCCGGCATGACCGGCACAAAAAACGCCAATGCGACTACCGCAAGAATACCGCGGCGAAATACCAATGCGGCCAAGGGCAACAAAAACAGCACCAACCACGGCCCCTCTTCGCGCCACACATCCGCTGTCAACTCGCGTTCGCTGGCCTGTGTGGGTTGCACGGCTTCCAATATGGAGCCAATGCGCAAGATGTCACGATCATCGGCACCTAAATCCTGATAGATACCGCCACCGCGTGTGGCCACGGCACGTAAAGCGGCGCTATCGAGTGTCGCGATGACGATCGAGCCGTCGCTTTGTTTTATAAAACCGCCCTGCCCCGGCACCGGTCCGCCGGATTCCGTCCCGACACCGAGCACGGACACTCGAAAACCATCGGCTACCAACCGGCCGACGACAGCACCGGCACGATCCGGGTCTGCGCCGTCACTGACTAACAACACGTCGCCACGCTTGCGGCCGGCCTGTAATAACAACTCGTGTGCTTTTTGTAGTGCCACATCGGTGCGACTGCCTTGGCTCGGCATCAACTCCGGTGTCAACGCCGACAGTTGTGATCCAATCGTCGCAACGTCATCGGTCAGCGGCGTCACGACGAAAGCATCGGCAGCATAGACTATCATCGCGGTCTGCCCCTCGGTGCGCCGTTCCAGCAGATCGGCCACTTTGAAACGCGCTCGTTCGAGCCGTGACGGTTTGATGTCCTGTGTGTTCATCGAACTGGACAGATCCATTACGATGACTAACGCGTTTTGATTGGCAAAAACCGGTTGTGGCAGTTTTTGCCAGGCCGGTCCGGCCAGTGCGAGGATCGCCAGGCTACCCGCAACACCTGCGATCGCTGCTGGCAAACGACTGGCTACGGTTGCACCGCCGATCAGTACATGCGGTGCCAGATGCGCATCGACGACATTCGCCCAACGCCGTAATCCAGGTCGGCGGCCCAATAGCCACACGAGTGCGGCGGCCAACGGGATAAATGCCAGTAACCAGAGCGGTCGCAGAAAATGTAATTCGGCAAGCATCACGCCCGCACCCGAATATGACCGATAAAAAGAATCGCCGCCAACATCAATGCGCCACCCAGCGGCCAATAAAACAACGCTTTGACCGGACGAAAAGTTTTCGGGTCCTGTTCGACCGGTTCCAACTGATCGAGCAGACGATAGATTTCTTCGAGCTGTGCGGTATCGCGTGCACGGAAATAGCGACCGCCGGTTTGCGTCGCGATGGCTTGCAAAGTTTTTTCGTCCAGATCGGCAGACGGGTTGATGCGGTTTGTGCCAAACAGGCCACGCACAAGTTTTTCTTCTGCGCCAATGCCGATGGTATAAATTTTCAAGCCCTCGGTGGCGGCAAGCTCTGCGGCCTGTAGCGGATCGACTTCGCCGGCGGTATTGGCCCCATCGGTAAGCAATATCAGCACGCGTTGTCCCTCGGGCCGCTCGCGCAATCGTTTGACGCCCAAACCGATAGCGTCACCGATGGCTGTCGCCCGGCCGGCCAGACCGATCTGCGATTCGACCAGTAGTTCGCGCACTGTCGTTAAATCAAAAGTCAGTGGCGTCTGGAGATATGCGCGTTGGCCAAAAAGGATCAGACCCAAACGGTCGCCCTCGCGTCGTTCGATAAAATCGGTCGCCACCCATTTGGTTGCCGTGAGACGGTTCACCCACTCGCCACGAATCCGGAAATCTTTCTCGCTCATACTTTCGGATAAATCGACTGCCATCATGATGTCGCGGCCAGTGACCGGTATCTCAATCGGATCGCCGAGCCACTCGGGCCTGCTGCCGGCGGCCACAATCAGCAACCAGGCCACCGCGGCGAGCCACAAAGGCCAACGACGACGGCGTAGGCCATCGTATGCACCGGGACGGGTTAACTCCTGCAAAAACGGCACACGCAATGCGGCACCGCGCACCGCCTCACCAGCCGGTATTAAATAGCGATATATGACCGGTAGCGGTAGCGCGAACGCAAGCCAGGGCCAGGCGAACTGAATCATGACGGCCCCGCCTGTGTTGTTTTGCCCAAACGCTCAAGCCAACGTTCGCACAGTGCCATTAACCGCTGTGCGTCAACATCGGCCGAAGCACGATACGGCGCGTCGCTGATCAGCCGGCCACCGTCGGCGCCAAATACCGTCTCGCCGGCCAGCTCATCGAGATACTGCCACCACCGTGCACCGGTCAGACTGGCGGCCTGCTGACGTGTGCGCATCGACATACCGACACGACGCAACCAAACCGATACCTCACGCGCCAGACGATGTGCATCACCGTGTTCACGCCAGGCGCTTTGCAGGTTTGTTAATTCGCGACGCGCAATGTAGGCCGGTGATCGCCGCAATGCGAGTCGGCGACGCCACAAACGAATGACTATGAACACGAGAAACAATAACAACGCAGCCACGACCCACCAGCCCGGTGCCGGTGGCCACCAACCGACCGGATCGGGTAAATGGATGTCTCGTAAGGGCAACTCGGCAGGATTCATGAGCGTACCAACAAACTCTTTTGCAGCGTCTGCGCCGGATCTTCGTCGGTGGAACAATCCAAAAATGCGATACGGTGCCGTCGGGCCAGAGATCGTAAATAATCCACCCGTTCGTCAAAGCGGTGTGTATAGCCATCGCGATAACGTGCATCTGTCGTGTCGAGCAGGAACTCGTCGTGGCCATCGCTCAGTCGATAGGCGCCCGGTGGTGGCAACCGGCGTTCGAACGGATCATAGACAAACAGCTGGGTAATCTCGTTATGCCGGGCCAGTTGCGCCAGATGACCTTCGGCAACCGCATCGAACCCGCCGAAATCGCTTAACAGAAACACCAGGCTACCCGGGCGCACGATACGACGTAGCCGGATCAAGGCATCGCGTGCAGCACGCGGGTCGGGTGCGATGGACTCCTTATTAATCCATGCAGGATGCGATACGACACGATTGATAAATTGCAGCACGCCGCTTTTGCCACGGGCAGGTTTTAGTTCGTGATGATGCGTTTCGGAAAAAACTACGCCACCGACACGATCACCACGCCGGCTCGCGGCCCAGGCAATCAATGTCGCGGCGCGTGCCGCTTGTACGGATTTATACACACCACGTGTCGCAAAATGCATGCGTTGCCGCAGGTCCAGCCACAGGAATACCGGTTGCTCGCGTTCCTCCCGGAACAACTTGGTAAACGGCCGGCCGGTGCGGGCCATCACCCGCCAATGCAGATTGCGCGCCTCGTCGCCGGCTTGATAGGGACGGGATTCGTCAAACTCCATGCCACGACCTTTAAACGGCGATAAATAATCGCCGGCGATTTGTGCCCGGACGTTCTTGCTGCTGAGTGTCAGTGCGGTCGCGGCGCGATTGAGCCCGACCAGTTGCCCAACGGTGACGCCTACAGCCTCGGCGGTGCTTGCGAGCGAGCTTGCCATACTGTCAGGGGACGGCGATTCGGCCGATGAGTTCCCCGATCACCTGATCCGGTGTGACCCCCTCGGCCTCGGCTTCGAAATTGAGGATTAAGCGATGACGCAGCACATCGTAAGCCACTGCCTGGATATCCTCTGGCGCGACATAGTCACGACCCGCCAACCACGCGTGCGCACGAGCACAACGGTCCAGACAAATCGTGGCCCGTGGACTGCCACCGTATTGCAACCAGTTTTCGAGATCGTCGCCATACGCACCGGCATTGCGTGTGGCCAGCACCAGTTGCACCAGGTACTCTTCCAATGGGTCGGCGAGATGCAAATTCAGCACCTCGTGACGCGCGCGCATGACTGTCTCCATCGACACCGGGTGAACAACCGCTTGTGTTTCGGGTGACGCGTCCGCCTCTTCCCGGTTCAGTTGTAAAATCGCCCGTTCCTCGTCCGCATCGGGGTAACCGACGTTGACATGCATCAGGAATCTGTCGAGTTGCGCCTCAGGCAGCGGGTAGGTGCCCTCCTGTTCAATCGGGTTTTGCGTTGCCATCACCAAGAAAAGACGAGGCAGTGTGTAGGTTTTGCGCCCAACTGTAATCTGGCGTTCCGCCATCGCTTCGAGCAATGCAGATTGGACTTTCGCCGGCGCCCGGTTGATCTCGTCGGCCAGTACCAGATTGTGGAACAACGGGCCCTGCTGAAATACAAAGCTGCCGTCCTGCGGCCGATAGATGTCAGTACCGGTCAGATCGGCGGGCAACAGATCCGGTGTGAACTGCACACGATGAAAATCGCCTTCGATCCCATCCGCCAGCACTTTGATCGCCCGTGTTTTCGCCAGACCGGGCGCGCCCTCGACGATGAGATGGCCGTCGGCCAGCAGTGCAATCAGCAAGCGGTTGACCAACGTCTTTTGACCAATAATGCGCTTGCCTATAAGCGCTTCCAAACGTGTAAATTCTTCAGTGGCGGACATGGATTTTCACGTTCCTCGTAAGACTTCTGGTCAGGTCAACGATTCGATTCGGCACCCGACAAGGGGTTCAAAATTTTAAGCACCAAATCCGGTGCGTCAAGTGGGGCCCTGGACGGTTATCCTAATTACTTGACGTTATTTACCTAGCCGGCCGTCGAGGGAGAAAATATCTACGCGGTGAAGCGAGACATAGGGAACGGCGATTCGATTACGTTTGGTGTCAATACCAATATCTGCGGGTCTGCCGGGCAACTCAATTCGGCGTTTGTCCACACCATCGACCATGATATGCAGACTGGTGTCTTCCTGGCTGGCGATAATGATGTGCCCTTGCACGACTTCCACACCATCGTAATTGCCGCCGCCGTCCAGCTTGCCGACGGTCGTAAACGACTTGTCTTCGATATCCCATTCGACGATTTCCAGCGGACCATTCCACGGTGCGAGCATAAGCCGGCCATTTTTGGGATTGACGGTGATGCCGTTGGGATTCATTGTCGTTTTGGTTGCCAACGTGGGCGCCCCGTCGGCAATGCGATAAACGCTGGATGTCCCGGTATCGGTGACATAGAGCGCGCCGTCGCCGGCTAACACAATGTCATTGAGGAAGCCCAACTCGAACTGAGAAAAATCGACAAAGTCGAGTTGCGCTCCATTGCTGCGGTCAAACAAGTGCACGCCACCGGCATCGACTACCCACAGCCCCCTTGTATCGATATACATGCCGCGCCCGCCATGCAGTGGCCAGCGCTCGCTGCCTTGCATGAAATGCAATGAAAGAATCTCGCCATCAGCCGACACTTTGGACACGAATCCGTTGGCATCGCCGGCAGGCTCATCATTGAAATTTGAAACGAAGAAAACATCCAGTTCGGGATCGTAACGAACCGCTTCCGGTCCGCTGAGCCCACTGACAATGGTGACATCAGCGCGATCGTTTGGCTGTGCCGGCGCATCTTGCGGCGAGGGCGCGCAGGCCGATAAAGCAAAAAGCGCAGTGGCAATTAATAGAATGCCTCTCGTGGGATAAATGATCGTTTTCCGAGTGTTTTCTATGTTCACTTTGCGTTTGCACCTCTGGTAAATATTAATGTTGACCAATCCGAAGTTGAGCTGGCTCAGCGCTGCGGATACCAATCGCCGCGGCCGTCGGGCGTGAAGTCGAGCATGTTCCACAGGGGCCAGATCATGTCGACATGGCGTGGGTCCTGGCCGGGTTCGGCCTTGGCCAGCATCAGCTCTGTGGCATAGGTGTGCACGATGTCATCTTTGCGACGGGCGAAAACATTGAGCATGGGCATCTGGGCGCCCTCTTTGTTTTCGCCTAGGTAATCGCGGCTGTACGTGCTGCTGCCCGCCGAGTACAACCGCAGGTTGTTCCAGTCACGACCTTTTGCGTAAGTCTGAATTTCCAGTAACGGTGCCTTGGCGATGACTGCCAGGCTAACGCGTTGTGAGATGTGCGGCGCGCTGCCGTTGACGCCGTCGAGTACTGAGGTGCACATCGGGCAAGGTTCCTTGCCGGGTGGAAACATGAAACTGTATAAAACCAGGCAATCTTGCCCGGACATAAAAAGCGACGACAACTTGGCCGGGCCATCGGGCCCTTCGAAGACGTAGTCCTCAGGTACCACTCCACCTGCGGGCAAGGCACGTCTTTGTTCGGCAACTTTTTCGACTTGTCGGCGTAGTTCGATCTCGGCGGCCAATAATTCGTCACGTGCGTGGCGATACTCGTCGCTTTCGCCCGGAAAATGATGATCATGGAATCGGGTCATGGTTTAACCCCCGTCACAGGTGTGTGAATCAAGTTTAGCTCAGGCGACAGGCGACGGGGTCAAGTCTGCGCATTACGCATTTCCGGTCTGAAAATGCGTAATGCGCAGACTTGACCTCTTCCTTATAGATAAGGAGAGAATAGCCACGCTACGGAATCCCGGAAGCGGGCCGGCAGGCCGCGACTGTCGACTTCTGCCAGGGTGACTGAACGCGAGACGGCGCAAATTTTATTGGTGTGCCCGCGGATGTGGCTGACTAGTTCTCGGTCGAATACTTCCACGCCTAACTCAAAATTAAGCCGCAAGCTGCGTGGATCCAGGTTGGCCGAGCCGATCAGAGCGTAGTCGTCATCGACCAGCAACAACTTGGAATGACAAAACGGAGCTGGCTGAAAAATCACTTCGATATCCCACATGAGTAACTCCCACAACATGTTGCGGGTGGCCCAATGCACGTAGAACAGGTTATTTTCCTCGGGCAATACAATCCGGACACGCACACCACGGCTTTTTGCTGCTTGTAGTGCTGCGATCAATTCACGCGAGGGCAAAAAATACGGTGTCATGATGTCGACCTGGTTTCGGGCAGCACTGACCACACCGCGGATTACCATTGCCAACCGATCCAGGTTTTCCCCGGGATCGTCCATGATCAATCTGCAGGTTGCGCTGCCACAGGAACGCGTGTCGATCGGGCTCAGCTCGAGATTTTCGCCGGTGACGAAACGCCAATCGTCGCAGAATGCGGTTTCCAATTCGCTCACGATGGGTCCGTGCAACTGAAAATGCACGTCGGTCATGACATAGCTGCCGTCGGGACAGGCGACGTGGCGCGAGCCGATGTTCATGCCACCGGTGAAAGCGACCTCACCGTCGACTACCAAAATCTTTCTGTGGTTTCGCAGGTTTAAATGAATCGCCGGCGGGATCAGGCGCAAGGGCAAGAATAATCGAACATCGAGTTTCGCGCGTTTGAGCATGCGTACCGCTGACGGCCGCGCATAGTGTTGACCGACGCCATCTATCAGTATTTTGACGTCAACACCGCGGTCTTTCGCGGCAGCTAGCGCGTCAGTGAACTGCCGTCCGGTGACTTTTGACTCGAATATGTAGGTTGATAAGTAGACGATCTTTTTTGCGTTGCCGATTGCTGCGAGCATCGCCGCATATGCGGAATCGCCGTTGTGCCATGGCGTCACGGAATTACCGGGTAACAAGTGATGGCCGCTGATGGTGGCACCGACTGCTGCAAGTGGGCCTAAAGTTTCTGGGGAACACGCGTCGACATCTTTGTAACGTTCCGGGCGTTCGAAGCCGACCAGACCGCGGTTTTCGCGATACGCTTTGGCGCGGGTGCGTACGCGATTTACACCTAACAGGTAATAACTGATGGGCCCGCCAAAGGGTATGAGCAGGCAAACGACCATCCACGTGACAGAGGATCTGGGGTCACGCTTATAAAGGAGTGCATGACCGGCACCCAGCACTGCCAATGACAAGTGTGTCGCAAGTAAGAACAGGCTTAGTAAGGTGGATTCCAAACGGCCTCACCGGGGTCAGATCAGAATGGAGACTGTACTAGAAAGGGAGGGTTGGAAGAATGGAGTCGCGGCAAGATGCCGCTCCTACGAGATCAGCGTCGTATTTGCCCCCCACCCTAGCCCTCCCCCCGAAGGGGGGAGGGAATAATCAAGGGGTCGCTTCGCGACCTATTCGATTTGCGTGTCTCGATACACGCAGATCGCCCTAACCCTCCCCCCGAAGGGGGGCGGGAATAAGATAAGGCGGGTTGGAAGAATGGGATCGCGGCAAGATGCCGCTCCTACGAGATCAGCTGCGTATTTGCCCCTACGCCAATCTTTCCCCCGGGGAGGGAATAAAGGGCGGAGCGAATAGCATCTTTCGTGGTTTGCCCCCCACCCTAGCCCTCCCCCCAAAGGAGGGAGCGAAAAGTGGCTTGACCGGCGCCTGGAACGGTGGGTGAATGGTCTAAACCGTCATTATCAGAAAGTCGTGCCCGGGACCTCGAATCGACCGATATCAACTGCCGTCTCACTGTCTGTTGTGGGGCACCTGGTATTGTTCGGCGCCCTTGCGTTGTGGCTTGGCCTCAAGTTCGAACGGGCAATAAGCAGCAGACCGTTGGTGATTCATCTCCAGACGCGGGAGACCGATGGCGACCTATCCGCCAAAGCAAAATTGGATAACACCGTCGAAAGTGCTGAGCCGGCCAGCGCTCAAAAGCCTATCGACGAGGAAAAAACGACTGACACAGAAACGAAGCTTGTCAATTTGGACGACGACATTACCTCAGATCAAAGGAGCACGGCCAGACAGGTTAAAGAAACAAGGACGACCCCCGCAGAAATAAGACTTGTCGATTTGGATCTCAATACGACCACAACTGCGGAAATCAGTCAGGAACAAGCTCCCGCTGTAAACCAGCCGCAAGCGAGTAATTTAGACCAAGCCGCATCTGGGTCAGACCAGCAGGAACAAGCTGCCGCCGTTGACACGGAGTTTGCCGAATTCAATAGCGACGTGAGTGATCCGGAAAATACGCAGGTCTCGACGGGTCCCGCTGAGCATGCCGAGTCAGCGCTTGACGGACCCGAAATCGTGGCAACCGTCGAAGCCAGTGAACAAATCGTGCCGCCTGGTCGAAAAGCGTCCGAGCTATCTACCGTTGATTCCGGCCTGGCCGCAGCCAAGAACGTATCGATGTCGCCCAGACAGGAGAGGATGCTCGACAAAAAATTCGAGAAATGGGCTGCCAGTCTCCACCAGATGGAACAATCCGAACAAAGTCTGGCTTGGGAACACCAGGGGCAACAATACACGGCGAAGATCAAGCGGCTGCCTGCCAATGACAATATGGATATCGAACAGATCATCGTCGAAGTCAGGACCGAAGAAAACGGCAGCACGATGTCGACCGAAATGCGTATGAAGCGATTGGCTTTTTCAAATTTTACGCAATTCGTCAGTCGTTGGGATCCCAGGGTCCATGTGCATGACGATGAACTGGATGGTCGCTTTCATTCCAATTCGCAAATTAACCTGATGGCGACACGCGAAGTCAGTCCGACTTTTCACGGGAAGGTCACGACGGCGTCGCGGCGAGTCAATATGGGTGAGTCTCACCGACGCGCCAGACGTGATGACGTTTTTCTAGGCGGCCTGGAAACCGGTGTCAGACGGATTGTGATGCCAAAACATTTCGTTCCATTTCCCGAAAACAACCGGGTCGATGATCATCAGGTCCAATATTTTGACGAAGACACCAATATCAATTTTTACGAGGACGGCACCTATGGTTGGAAACGTGCCGGTAGTTCATATTCTGAGCGAAAGAGGCTTATAGACAACGACACTTCTTATCTGATTGGAGCGAAAAAGCGAAAGCTGTTTGTGAGCGGGGTCGTAAAGGGAAAAGTGCTGGTCTACTCTCCGGAGAAAATCGTCATCGCAGATGATTTGATCTATGCACATGATCCAGACACCACACCGGATGCCGATAACTACCTTGGTCTGGTATCCGACAAGAACATTGAGGTGGCTGGACCCGATATTACCGGTCCAGGCGATTTGTCGATCCACGCATCGATGTATGCAAAACGCCGATTTGCAGTTAAGCGCTACACCGCTCCGGAAAATTCGTTGTTGTTCGTTTATGGCAGTCTGACGGCAGGATCCCTTTCGGCCACGGAACCGAGGTTTCGCACAAAGATTCAGTTTGACAGGCGCCTCGAGACCAAGCGGCCGCCAGGGTTCCCTGTGACCAATCGGTACGAGATTGAGCCCTGGGACGCCAAATGGAGATTGAATTAAGAATATTACCCCCCACCCTAACCGTGATTATTATTCCCCACCCTAACCGTGACTATTATTCCCCCTCCCCTTCGGGGAGGGGGTTAGGGGGAGGGGCAATGACCTAAAGGTGCTCCTAACATTACGCGAATCATCCCCCCACCCTAACCGTGATTATT
>JAOTXU010000018.1 GCA_029862165.1 Gammaproteobacteria bacterium | reverse complement strand
AACAGGAAAAGAGTCGCGGCAAGGATGCCGCTCCTACGAATCAAGAGATAGCGATTGCCGGCGAGAAAGAAGACGGTCGTTTGCCTGCGGCGACTGCGTTCCTCGCCGGAGCCCGATTTGCGTGTATTGCGACACGCAATAGAAGCCGGCTTCTAGGTTCGTCGCGAGGAATCGCGGCAAGGATGCCGCTCCCATGTCTATCCCTCTCGCCGTACCGCAGCGAAACGCAGTAGAATCCGATTGTGCAAACGTTAATGGTCGAGCTGGGCGCGAAATCCTATCCAATCTATATTGGTGCAGGTCTATTGACCCAAACCGACCTGATAAAGCCGATGCTGGGATCAAGCAACGTCATCGTGACCGACAACCGCGTTGCGCCACTTTATCTCGCCGACCTGCAGGCTGCGTTGGATGGACACCTGACTGATGCCGTAGTACTGCCCGAAGGCGAAGCCACCAAAAACATCGATTCAATAATGCGGATAATCGATGCGTTGACCGAATCTGCTTGTGGCCGCGATACGACTTTAATCGCCCTCGGGGGCGGTGTCATCGGCGACATCACTGGTTTTGCAGCATCAATTTACCTGCGTGGCGTTAACTTTGTGCAGATGCCCACAACTCTGCTGGCACAGGTCGACGCCTCGGTAGGCGGCAAAACTGGTGTGAACCACGAACGGGGCAAAAATCTGATCGGTACTTTTCACCAACCGAGTTGTGTGATTGGTGATACCGAGACACTGCGCAGTCTCGACCAGCGTCAATTCCGCTCCGGACTTGCCGAAGTCATCAAACATGCATTGGTTGCCGATCCGGTGTTTTTTGAATGGCTTGAAGGAAACATGGCTGAATTGCAGCAACTAAAACCACAAATATTGCACCACGCCATCGCGCGGTGTTGCGAAATCAAATCGGACATTGTTGCACGTGACGAACGCGAAAGCGGACCACGCGCCTTGCTTAACCTTGGGCACACCTTCGCGCACGCTATCGAGGCTGAAACAGACTACGCCTGGTTACACGGCGAAGCCGTGGCAGCCGGACTTGTACTCGCTGCTCGATTGTCAGAGAAGCTTGGCTACATAGATACCGAAATCGTCGAGCGGACGCAGAGACTAAACGTTGCGGCAGGTTTACCGGTCGCCGCACCGGAAATATCGTCACAACGCTGGCACAGTTGGCTGCAGGCCGACAAGAAATCAGCTGCCGGCAGGCTGCGTTTCGTTTTGCTAAACGCTATAGGCCAGGCATATGTAGTCTCCGATGTGCCTGACGCCAAAGTGGAAGAAGTCTTGCGCACTGCTCACCTCTGACCCATGCTGCACCCATGATCGACTGGCTAATAGAGCACAGCCCGCTACCCTGGGCGGTAAGCGCGACAAATTCTCGCGGCCGGCAATACGCCGAGCCCCCCGCGCCGATGCGCAGTCCGTTTCAGCGCGACCGCGACCGCATCATACATTCGACCGCCTTCCGGCGGCTTGAGTACAAAACGCAAGTATTCGTCAATCACGAAGGTGATCTGTATCGCACCCGTCTGACCCATTCACTGGAGGTGAGTCAGATTGGCCGCAGCATTGCCCGATCGTTGCGTCTGAATGAGGACCTCACCGAAACTATCTGCCTGGCACATGATCTGGGGCACACACCGTTTGGACATGCCGGCCAGGACGCGCTTAATGCTTGCATGCGCGAGTACGGCGGTTTTGAGCACAACCTCCAATCCCTGCGCGTCGTGGACGAGCTGGAAGAAAAATATGCGGACTTTCCAGGTTTGAATCTCACCTTCGAAGCGCGCGAAGGAATCATCAAACATTGTTCGACACGTAACGCACGAGAACTTGGCGAGCTCGGCTTGCGGTTCCTGGAGCGCCGTCAGCCATCATTGGAGGCACAAATCGCCAATATCGCTGACGAGATAGCTTACAACAATCACGATGTAGACGACGGCTTACGTTCCGGTTTGATTACAATCGATAAAATCCGTGATGTGCCATTGTTCCGGGATCACAACGACACTGTTTGCAACCAGTATCCGAATCTGCAGGATCGACGTCAGATTCATGAAACTGTACGACGCATGATCGCCGAAGTCGTCACCGACGTCATCAACGAAAGCCGCCGGCGTATTGAGCACGCCGACCCGGAGAACATCGAGGACATACGCGCACAAAAAGGCCTGCTAATCGACTTCAGCGACCCGGTCAGGGAACGGCACCTGTATCTGAAGTCTTTTTTGCGTGAAAATCTCTACCGGCATCACGAGGTTCTACAGATGACGGCCAAGGCGCGCGGCATCATTCGGGCTCTGTTTGAAGCTTTCTTCACCGATGCCGGTCTGTTGCCGCCAGAGTACATGCAGCGCAGCACGTCGATCGATAGCACGCTGCCCGAGCAATTACGCGCGCGTGTCGTCGCCGACTACATTGCCGGGATGACCGATCGCTATGCGATCTCAGTGCATGCACGGCTTTTCGATCCTCACGTCAGCGTCTGAGCCCGTACCTGCGATAGAATCGCGCCCGGACGCCAAAAAAGCATATGACCGACTACGCACCCAAAGATATTCCACTACGTGACCGCCTGATCTTTGCATTGGACGTGCCGGACGCCGGCGCAGCAAAGGAACTTGTCGTCACGCTGGCCGATTCAGTCGAATTTTACAAACTGGGCCTGGAGCTCATGACTTCAGGTGACTACTTCGAAGTCATGGACTGGCTGCATGCGCGGGGTAAAAAGGTTTTCGCTGATCTCAAGCTGTTCGATGTCCCCGCGACCGTCGCCGGCGCAGTGGCCGGATTGCGGCATCGTGGCGCGTATTTTCTGACTGTGCATGGCAACCAATCCATCATGGAGGCTGCAGCCGCAGAAAAAGGCCAAATGCGTATACTGGGCGTCACAGTTCTGACCAGTCTGGATCGTGGCGATCTCGATGATCTCGGCTTTGAATGCAGCGTTAACTCGCTGGTTTTATCGCGAGCGCGACGTTCGCTGGAGGCCGGATGTGACGGGGTCATTTCGTCTGGTCTGGAGGCACCGGCCTTGCGTGAAAGCGTCTCGCATAAACTGTTGGTTGTCACACCGGGTATACGACCGGTGGACAACCGGCCGGCAGATGACCAGAAACGCGTTGTCGATGTCGCCCAGGCATTTAATAACGGAGCCGATTACATCGTGATCGGGCGCCCGATTCGCGACGCCAAAGATCCGCGGGCCGCCGCCGAAGCTATTCAACAGACTATCAGTGAGACATTTACATGAGTAGAACGCTGGAAAATGACCGGCTGATGCGAGCGTTGCGCCGCGAAACCGTTGATCGTACGCCCGTGTGGATCATGCGTCAGGCGGGTCGCTACCTGCCTGAATACCGTGCATTGCGAACGCGCGCGCGTGATTTTCTGACTTTGTGCAAGACACCGGAACTGGCTTGCGAAGCAACGTTGCAACCCATCAAGCGCTTTCCTCAACTCGACGCGGCGATTGTGTTCTCAGACATATTGACAGTACCGGACGCCATGGGCCGCGGTCTTTATTTCGCCGCTGGCGAGGGCCCGCGGTTTGAAAGACCGGTGCGCACGTTACGCGATGTGCGGACGCTGCACGTACCTGACCCGAACGATGAACTGGGCTACGTGATGTCTGTAATTGCGGCGGTTCGTGGCGAGCTGGGCGACAAACTGCCGTTAATTGGTTTTGCCGGTAGCCCTTGGACCGTGGCCACCTACATGGTCGAAGGTGGACCGAGCAAAACTCATTCACATATTCGCGGCATGATGTACAGCGACCCTGACGTCTTGCACGAGCTGTTGGAAATATTGGCCCAGGCCAGTTGCATCTATCTTGCCGCACAGATTGCAGCCGGCGCCGATGTCGTGATGGTTTTCGATACGTGGGGGGGCACCCTGACTCCAGCTGCGTATAAGGAATTCTCATTGCGTTACATGGAACAAATTGTCGCGGAAATACGCGATGTGCCTGTTGTTCTTTTCACCAAGGATGGCGGAGCCTGGCTGGAGGCAATGGCAGACACCGGGGCAACCGCGTTGGGCCTGGATTGGACTACGGATATCGGCGATGCACGTCGTCGCGTAGGTGACCGCGTTGCCCTTCAGGGCAATCTCGATCCTTGCGTGTTGTATGCCCCGCCCGAACAAATTCGCTCGGCAGTCGCTAACGTATTGGAAAGTTTTGGCCCGGGTAATGGCCATGTATTCAACCTCGGTCACGGTATACACCCCGGCATAGATCCCGCTCATCTTGAGGCATTGCTAAACGCTGTGCACGAGCTGAGTCCCGCACAACACTGAAAACTATGACCACCGATCCGGCGGTAGCTGCTTACAACGAAGTAGATCAGTCCAGGCGACTGCGCCGAATGAAGCTGGTTGCCACTGGCTTGCTGGTCCTGATGGCTATCGTTTTCGTAGTAGCACATCTGTACATACTTCGCTGGCCGGTGCTGGGTTACGTACGCGCATTTGCCGAGGCTTCAATGGTCGGTGCGCTGGCCGACTGGTTTGCGGTAACAGCTTTATTCAAGCACCCGTTGGGTATTCCAATTCCGCACACCGCGATTATCCCGCGGCAAAAAGATCGCCTTGGCGAGAGCTTGGCCAATTTTGTGCGGCAGAATTTTCTGATACCAACTGCGTTACAACCACGTCTGGAAAACACGGATTTTTCGCGCAGTATCAGTACATGGCTCAGCCAGACCCAAAACGCTGACAAAGTGGCAAGCGACATCGCCGGTATACTGCGTTGGCTGCTCGGCACAGTAGACAGCGAAACATTACGTGATCTCGTGAGACGCAACCTGCAGCACACGTTGCGTGATGTCACCGTCACACCGCTGGTCGGCCGTGTACTCGATTTGCTGGTAAACGCCGATCACCATCAGCAGCTGATGGATGCCGCCGTTTCTGCGGCCCGTCAGCATCTAACAGAAAATCGCTTCGCAATTCGTCTGAAAATCTCCACCGAAAGCCCCTGGTGGGTGCCTGATTTTGTCGATGAAGAAATCTACGACAAAATCGTCAATGAAATAGAGGGCATGCTTGACCGCATCGGTACAGATGAAAGTCACGCGGCAAGAATCCAGTTCAACCTCGCTGCACGTGAGGTCATCGAGTCGTTAAAATCCGACCCTGACATGATCTCCCGCGGTGAATCACTCAAAGATGAACTGCTCGATCATCCGGTCGTGCAACAGTATCTGGCCGATGTCTGGACACATATTGCCGCCTATTTGCGCGAGCAGTCCGCACAAACCGATTCCGAGCTGACCCAACGCATTTCGCATGCGCTCGCGCGTGTCGGTGAGACATTCCGCGACGACGCCAAACTGAACAACGAGCTTAACAGGTGGGTGCGGGATGCAATCGGTTATCTGGTGGCTCAGTATCGTGCCGGTATCGCCAGTGTCATCTCCGAAACTGTACAGGCCTGGGATCCGTCGGCAACATCGAAACGCGTAGAGCTATATGTAGGTCGCGATCTCCAATTTATCCGTATCAACGGCACTTTGGTCGGTGGCTTTGCGGGACTGGCAATCTACAGTCTGGTCAAGCTGCTTTAATATTGCCGGGAAGTAGCACAATGAAATTACAAGTGTATGTCTTGAGCGCCCTTATGCTCAGTGGTTGTGCCGCCAACCGGGAATTCATTGACGCCGGCTCCGAGACGATCCGCCAGGCGGTACCCGCCACGGCGGCAATCAAGCTGCAAGTGGGTGCGGGTGAAGTGGTGATCCGTGGGGTGTCCGGAAGCGAACTGAATGCACACGTGGAATTGTCCTGCCAGCAAGGCGATCAGGGATGTGGACGTCGCGTCGAAAAGGTGCATTTCACTTCGCAGGCCGACACGTCGGCGATTCTAATTAGTCTTGAACCTTCGTCGATGTATGCCTGGCATGATGTCCAGGCCCGGATTGACGTTAGCGTTCCCCGCGACAGGCCCCTACGCGTCCAGATGGGTGCGGGCGATCTTGAGATCACCGGTATGCACAACTGCGTCGCGCTGGACATGTATGCCGGGGACGCGGAAATACATATTAAGGAATCCGCGGTCGGTAGCGTCAGTCTGGATGTCGGTACCGGGGATACCGCGCTTGTCGTTGACGGAAAACCGCTAGCAGGAAAACGTGCGCTACTGGTCGGTGCCGAACTAGACTGGCATGACGGCGACGGCTGGTGCCAGGTATTAGGCGACCTCCAATTCGGTGACTTGACGGTCTATCTGGACAGTGAGTAGTCCCGTGTTGGAAACACCTAAGTCGTCCGGGTGCAGTAGCGGCACGTGCGGGATATCGCCGCAGGTTGCAGGCTCTTAAGAAAAATATGCGGCACTCCAGTCCGTGAGCGGGTCACCGGAATAAACTTGATTGAGAATATGGAATTCCCGCAGTTTCACCGCAGCAAGGAAGTCCCCGGCGCCTTTCATTGTTCGAAAGCTCCGGAAACCCCTTTCGATAAAATCCTGCAGCTCGCCAAAACCGGCGGCGTGAGCCGGAGCGCGGGCCAGCTTTGCAGTCATATAGATTACCGGATGGCGTACAACTTCATCGAGTAACCGCCCTGTCTCGCATATCAGCTCGATCTGCCGTGACCGCAAAGCGTAATTGTCACATTGACGATATGCCTTTGCGTAAAGTTGCTGATCGAGCAGCTCCGGCCGCTCGCCAATATCGATATCGTAGACCCGCCGCAGAATCTCCGTCAGTTCACTGTCAAGTTCCTGCGATAACGCATGTAACTCTACTGCCAACGACATGGATTGCAGTGCATTCTCAGACAATACACGCACCATAATGGGATAGACGCGTTCGATATCGGCATCGCGTTGCGCAAAATCCTTGGTGCCATAGAGATCTGTCAGAAAAAACTCCAGTGCCGACTGATATCGACGCTGCGCCGCGAAGTCGTCATACGTGGAAGCCAGCCGCTTTGTCTGCCACGTGCTCAATGCATGCTGTTGCGCTGTCAGGCCCTCTCCCGTGATGACCTGGCGCCGTAGCTTCTTGGCGCGCTCCAGGTGGTCCAGAAAACGCAGTGCCCCGGGGCTTTTTTCCTTCTTCATCCGATTATTCTACGCGGGTGGAGCGGATAGTTTACGTATTTGTTGCATCAAAAAATGAGTAAACTGTAGGCCAGCTTTCGAAGTAAACTAGCTCCGATCGGAGTCGGCCATGACCGGGCGGCTAGCGCAGGCTGCTTTGATGAAATCTGGAAACAGGAAGTTGTGAAGACGGAGAAATGCATGAATCGAAAACCGGATCCTGACAAACTGGCCCGTGTGATCAGCGAGTCGGCTCACCAGATTTGGTCGGCGGGTCTCGATGCGTTGTCGCTGGCCGAGAAGGAGAGCAGCAAGTTTTTCGAGTCATTGTCGCAACTGAGCGGCAATATTCAGTCGCAAACGCAAAAAACGGCCGACGTGGCGAAAAAAACCGTTACTGGCGGGAAAACCACAGCGACGGATACCTGGGACAAGCTAGAGGAGATGTTCGAGCTGCGTGTCGGCCGCGCCCTCAACGCACTGCAGATTCCGACGGCAAAAGACATCAAGGAATTGTCTGCTCGTGTCGACAAGTTATCGAAAGCCGTCGATGAACTAAGTGCCAGGCAGACCGCAGATCGAAAGGAAGGCACGAAAAAGAAACGCAAGAAAGCCGCCGCGACAAAGAAGCGCAAGAAAGCAGCCGCAAAAAAGACCACCCGAAAAAAAACCACCCGCCGGAAAAAGTCGAAGGTCTAGCGCATGGCAGTTAGCACCACTGGTGACGGACCCGGCAAGAACAGCAGCAGGCGCTTTGGTCTTGCACTTGCCGGTGGCGGGCCACTCGGTGGTATCTATGAAATCGGTGTTCTGGCCGCCCTGGACGAGGCGCTCGAGGGAATCGATCTGCACGAAATGGAAGCCTATGTAGGCGTGAGCGCCGGAGCGCTGATTGCCGGAAATCTGGCAAATGGTTTCAGTACCGATCAGCTCGCACGTATCTTTATTTCCGCCGATTCCCGCGAGCATCCGATTGGCCGGTGGGTATTCCACACACCTGCCTGGCGTGAATACTTGCGTCGTATTGGTGCCCTTCCGGCAGCTGCGACCGCGACCGTATTTGACTTTCTGCGTCACCCGATCGACAAGGGGATATTCGGCGCGTTTAGCAATCTCACACGCATGATTCCGACAGGAATCTTTGACAACAAACCGGTCGAGCGCTTTTTGGCGGATCTCTATCGCACGCGTGGTCACACAAACGATTTCCGAAAATTGAAACGCAAGCTGTATGTCGTCGCAGCAGACCTGGATACCGGTGAGTCAGTCCGTTTCGGTGCGCCAGGACACGACCACATTCCAATCTCCAAAGCGATCCAGGCAAGTATCGCCCTCCCGATACTTTATCCGCCGGTAGAGATCGAAGGACGCTATTTTGTGGATGGCGCGCTCAAGCGAACTCTGCATGCATCTGTTGCGCTGGAGCAAGATGTCGATCTTCTCCTGTGTATCAACCCGATTGTCCCCTACGATGCAAACTTGGCAGAAGACAACAGGCGCAAAAAACATGACAAGCTTACCGACGGCGGCTTGCCTGTAGTCTTATCGCAGACTTTTCGCTCGATTATCCATTCCCGCATGAACGTTGGCCTAAAAGCCTACGAGAGCACGTACGGCGATCGGGACATCGTATTGTTCGAACCAGACCGCGAAGATTCCCGCATGTTTTTTGCCAATCTCTTCAGCTATTCCAACCGGCGACGGGTGTGCGAGCACGGCTATCAAACTACCCGGCGCGATCTGCTGAATAATTTCGAGAATCTGGAAAACCTCTTTGCCCGCCATGGCATTCGGCTGCGCAAAGGCGTGCTAGAGGACCCAGAGCGCCATTTTGATACGAATTTGCAGGTCTCAGCAGAAGCCCGTGAGCGCGGCCGGTACAAGAACGAACTCACGAATCGTCTGAGTGATACGTTGGACCGTCTGCGTCAAAAGGTCTGAGCGTGCCTATGAATTACAAAAGTCTCAACTACGACAACAGATTCTTCCATCAGGTTACAAGCCAACAGGAAATCTAGGCTGCATCGCTTTTTTGCTTGGCCAGTTCCTCATCGCGAAGCTCACGCCGCAAAATCTTTCCGACATTGGTCTTGGGCAGATCGCTGCGGAATTCGATGTAGCGCGGAATCTTGTAAGCAGTAAGGTGCTCCCGGCAGAAATCGATTAGTTGTTCTTCCGTCAGCGCACTGTCTTTGCGCACGACAAACATCTTTACGGCCTCACCGGATTTTGGGTTTGGCACGCCGACTGCTGCGGCTTCCAACACGCCGGGGTGAGACGCGGCCACATCTTCCAACTCGTTGGGGTACACGTTGAAACCCGAAACCAAAATCATGTCTTTCTTGCGGTCGGTAATATAAGCGTAGCCCTCTGCGTCCATATATCCCATGTCGCCAGTACGCAGGGCACCATCGGCAGTCATGGTCTCTGCCGTCGCCTCCGGCCGGTTCCAGTAGCCTTTCATGACTTGCGGCCCGATGATACATAGCTCGCCGGTCTCACCTAATGCCAATTCGTTTCCATCATCGTCGCGAATTGAAACGATCGTGCTTGAAATCGGTAACCCGATGGAACCATTAAAACCCAGATTGTTCAGCGGATTCATACAGGCTGCGGGCGAAGTCTCAGTCAGGCCATAAGCCTCAACGAGAGGCTTTCCTGTCACGCGCTGCCAGTGTTCGGCAACCGGCCGCTGAACTGCCATGCCGCCACCCAGGGCCATGCGCAGATGACTGAAGTCGAGTTGATCGAAGCCCGGGGTATTGAGCAGTGCGTTGAAAAGTGTGTTTACCCCCGTAATCGCGCTGAATTTGTGACGCCCCAGTTCTTTGACAAATCCCGCGAAATCCCGCGGGTTGGTAATAAGAATATTCTCTCCACCCATTTTCATAAAAGTCAGGCAATTCGCGGTCAAAGAAAAGATGTGATAAAGCGGTAGCGCCGTAATAATTTTCTCGGCGCCAACTTCAATGAGCGGATCGAGCCAGGCTGAGGTCTGCTGCAAATTTGCAACCATGTTGCCGTGCGTCAGCATTGCGCCCTTGGCTACACCTGTAGTGCCTCCCGTGTACTGCAAAAATGCTATGTCATCGTGGTTTAGATCTGGTTCGTCCAGGTCCTGCCAACGACCTTCGGCCAGTACCTGGTTAAAGCGAAGTGTGTTCGGAATATTCCATTTGGGCACCATTTTTTTGATGCGCTTGATAACGAAATTGATAAGCTGCTTCTTCGGTGCCGGCAACATGTCGCCGATCTGCGTCGTTATGACCGCCTCGAGGGAGGTATCGTCGATCACTTCTTCCAGCGTGGCAGCAAAATTTTCCAGAATCACAATTCCCTTTGCACCGGAATCGGTCAATTGATGACGCAGCTCCCTGGGCGTGTAAAGCGGGTTCGTATTGACGACGACCATGCCCGCTCGCAACAGCCCAAACGCGGCAACCGGATACTGCAACAGATTGGGCATCATGATGGCGACACGGTCACCGCGGGAAAAACCCAGCTTGCGTTGCAGGTATGCACCGAAGGCCCGGCTTTGCTGGTCCAGTTCGGCAAATGTAATAGTCTTGCCCATGTTGCTGTAGGCAGGCAGGTCCGCGAAACGGACACAGCTCTTTTCAATGATTTCCCTCAGCGAGGCAAATTCATCGATATCGATATCGGCCGGTACCCCGGGCATATATTTATCGAGCCAAATTCTGTCCACTAGTGTCTCCCCACTCCTGTGTTCGATTACGTTATGTGTTAAATCACATCAGGATATGTCTTGCTCGAACTGCTGTGTCGCCCACTCAATAACCGGGCTAAGCCGGACAGTCGTCATCGACATGGCCTCGGCGATATCCACCCAACGATACTCGGCATGTTCGGGCCGCCCGATTTCCGGATTGACCGGTAACGAGACGTCCTCGCGGCGAGTCAGCGCAATATAGTATCGCGCCACTTTGCCGCGGCTATAGGGCCCGGTCTCTATGAACTCCTCGCCCCACTTGAAATCGAGATCATCCAACGTCGTTTCCTCCTGGACCTCACGAACCGCAGCCCCGAACGGAGTCTCATCGCGCTCCATCATGCCTTTTGGGAAATCCCAGTTGCGGAATGCCCGCAATAACAGCAAACGCCGGCCCTCCGGCGTATTCCGAGCGATAACTACACCACAAGACAAGCGTATTTTTCGCTTTCGACCGTGATAAACCACGACGCCAGTATGACAGAAACGCCATGGGCTAAACGACCCGGTTGCGGCGTTCCCCAGCCTGCCAGGCCGTAATATTTGCCGCGATCTCTACGATGGCCCTCTGACGCGCTTCAACTGCGGCCCAGGCGATATGCGGCGTGACGATCAGGTGCGGGATATCGGCCTCGAGCAACGGACTGCCAGCTACCGGTGGCTCGCGTTCGAGGACATCGATGCCGGCGCCACCCAGTTTGCCCGCACGCAATGCGGCCACCAGTGCGGTCGCATCGACCAGCGCGCCACGGGCGGTATTGATCAGCAAAGCATCGGGCTTCATGCGAGCAAGTTCCGCCGCAGCGATCAGATTGTGGGTCTGACGATTGAGTGGACAATGCAGGCTCAGAATATCCACGCGATGCAGCAGATCCTGTAATGCGAGACGGTCTTTGCGCGTGTCCGCTTCAGGTCTTTCGGCCAGCAGCACGTGCATGCCAAACGCGCGTGCGATCGTAGCAACCGCTCCACCCAACTCACCGTGCCCGACGATCCCGAGAACTTTCCCCGATAGTTCGCGTATCGGAAAATCGAGCAGACAAAACTGTGGGCTACCCCGCCAGGCACCCTCACTCAATAGCCGCTGATAGCCTTCGAGGTGGTGTGTCAACGCCAGAACAAGCGCGAATACATGTTGTGCAACCGAACTGGTGCAATAGGAGCGGATGTTGCAGACAGCAATATCCCGCGCCCGTGCGGCGTCCAGATCGACATTATCAGTCCCGGTGGCCGCGGCACAGATCAGCCGCAAACGGGGTGCAGCGTCAATTCTGCTCTTGTCGAGGACAACCTTGTTGATGAGC
Source organism: Gammaproteobacteria bacterium (assembly GCA_029862165.1). Classification (GTDB taxonomy): domain Bacteria; phylum Pseudomonadota; class Gammaproteobacteria; order Steroidobacterales; family JABDKV01; genus JABDJB01. The sequence goes on along the minus strand of JAOTXU010000018.1, from coordinate 59,600 downwards.
AGTATTTCACTATCGACGATTCGCTCGCTAACCTCGTCGTCCGTTGTCGTTGAATAGAAATGCAGGTCCGGCAGAACCTGATGCAATGCGGCAACATCAACATCGTCGTGGCTGACGGTAGCGAAATCCAGGAATGCAGCAGTATGACCCACGCGCCACATTGTGATCCCTGGGCCCGTAACGCACAATCGGCTCATGCCGCCGGAACGCCAGAAATCTACCCCATTCTGGGAAACGACCCCCCTGGCTCAAATGACACGGGCACAGTGGGAATCGCTTTGCGACGGCTGTGGCCGCTGCTGCCTGCACAAAGTCGAAGACTATGGTACCGGCGAAATTCACTATTCGTCAGTAGCCTGCAAGCTGCTGGATATCGGTGCCTGCCGCTGCCGGAATTACCCTGAAAGACTGCAACTCGTACCGGATTGCATCGTGCTCAAACCCGAGCACCTCGGTCATCTCGGATGGTTACCGGAGACCTGTGCCTACCGGCGACTCGATGAAGGTCGCGGGCTGGCCGATTGGCATCGGTTGGTCAGTGGCAATCCGGAAAGTGTGCACGAGGCGGGTATTTCGGTACGCGGGCGAGCCAAAACTGGCGCCGGCGTACCCGAACAGGAATACGAGCAGCACCTCATCGATTGGATCCCGATCGGGAAACGAACGAGCGAGCAAATACCATGAGCAAAGCGCCTCTTATTCCACTGCCGAAATTTGTCGAGTATCCGGTCGATGAGATGCAGCGACGCGCGCATGAGTTTTGCGTGGACATAAGTCGTCGTCGCACCGTTCGCGACTTTAGCGATCGACCGATCCCCGCAGGAATTATCGAAGATTGTCTGCGTGCTGCGTCCAGTGCACCGAGTGGTGCCAATATGCAGCCGTGGCATTTCTGTGTTATCGAAGACACTGAAAACAAACAGAAAATCCGCGTTGCCGCCGAGGAAGAAGAACGCCATTTTTACGCGCACCGCGCCTCGCCTGAATGGCTGGCCGCACTTGAGCCGTTGGGTACCGATTCTGACAAGCCGTTTCTGGAAACCGCACCCTGTCTGATTGCGGTATTTGTTCAGCGCTGGGGATTTTTGCCGGACGGCCGCAAGGTCAAACACTACTACCCGACCGAATCGGTGGGTCTCGCCTGCGGCTTGCTTATCGCCGGATTACATCATGCCGGACTGGCCACTCTGACCCATACGCCCAGTCCAATGGGTTTTATGAACGAAATTCTTGGCCGGCCAAAAAACGAACGACCGTTTCTGTTGTTGGTAACCGGCTATCCTGCTGCGGATGCCACGGTGCCCGACATAAGCCGCCGCCCACTGGATGAAACGGTAAGCTGGATCTCCGCAAAAACATGCTAAAGGCTTTTAACATAGGCTGACCGGCTACTGTCGGCTTTCTTTACACGGTCATAGCATGAGCCCGTCAGCCGGGCATAATGCAAATCCTCAAAAACACATTTGTCCTTTGGAATCAATTGATTACGCCACAATAACCAACACCTCTACCAACTGGCACGGTAATTGCTACTTATTGGGCAGAGCTCGATGTGACGAGTCCAAATGAACAGCTTCAGAGGAAGAAAAAGATGACTACTATTAGATCAATAACAATTAACTGCTTACTGGCGACAGGCTTGTTACTGCCATTGGCTGCTAACGCCGCGCCGATCCAAGGCAGCATCGCTATCGGTGGTTCCCTAATCCCGATTTGCGCCCAACCGCTAAACTGCACAATGGACATCGCCACTGGCATAGATTTCCTCAATGATGACCGAGGACTCGTCAACGGCGCTTCTGGCGACTTCGCCCTGTTTGGCGTCAGCTTTGGCGATATCGTGGCGATGAACGATTTTCAGTTCAGCCCGATTGAGTTTAACAATCCGCTGTGGAGCGTCGGCGGCTTCTCGTTCGCAATGGAAACGCTGAATATCCACGAACAAACCGCCACTGTGCTTGAGCTGCGTGGCCGCGGACTCATCTCGTTTGACGGCGATTCACTGGACCCGACGATAGGCAGATGGTCCTTCAGTACCGATGCGGCCAACACGGACATAAATTTTTCTTGGTCTTCGACCGCTGCTGCTCCCGAACCCGGTATCTTGATTCTGATGGGCATGGGTCTGATCGGTGGTATCGGCGCTCGTCGCCTGGCCCGCGCCTGACACCTGCCGCATAAAGAAACAGTCTAGAAAGATAAAGAGGATTCAGATGAAACATTTAATGAAGGTAGCCGCCCTTGCCCTCGTGGCGGCATTTAGCATCGGCTCAGCGCAAGCCGCGAGCATCGATGGGTTTCTCAATTTTTCAGGCGCGGTCGTACCTGTCGGGGGCTCAGGCCTCGCCGATGCAACTGGTCTGTCATTCACAACTGATTTTCAGGTCACCGGTTCATCCGGCACTTTCGCCGCCAACGGTGTCGGTTTTGGCACCATCGGCGAAATCCAGGATTTCATGTTCAGCCCGCTGAGCCCAGCCCCGGTCAGCCCATTGCTGGCGTTCTTTTTCGCTCCGGATACTGGCAAGTTCACGTTTGATCTTGAAACCATCGAGGTTATCGGTCAGGACGGATCCTTCTTGTCACTAATCGGCACCGGGACAGTCCATGGTACCGGCCTGGATTCGACCCCATACGATTTCTCGTTGACGGTGGACACTGTGGGACCCATCTTCTCGTACTCCGGTACGCTGGCGCCTGTTCCGGTACCAGGCGCATTGATTCTGTTTATGTCCGGGCTTGCTGCTCTGGGCATTCGCCGTCGCGACTGACGGCATCACTGAATCCTCGAGACCAACGGCGGCCTTTGGCCGCCGTTTTTTTGTTTGTGGGACCGGCGCAAGTCGCGATACCCTCTCTACCTGCCCGCATTCAAAGGCCTGATTATGCGTAACACCCTGCTGCTCCTGCTCTCGCTGTTACCCGTGTATGGGCACGCCGACAAGCTGATCGAGCAAGCCCTGCCTGAAATAATCGAATTCAGACACGTGGTGCATGCCAATCCCGAACTGAGCAATCGCGAAGCCGAAACGGCAAAACGCATAGCCGAGCGTCTCAAGAAGCTGGGTCTGGATGTGCAGACTGGTATCGCACACCACGGGGTCGTCGGCTTGCTGCGCGGTAGCAAGGCCGGGCCGGTAGTGGCCGTGCGGGCCGACATGGACGGCTTGCCGGTAACCGAGCAGTCCGACCTGAGTTTCCACTCGACCGTCACCGATACCTACGGTGGCAAGCGCGTCGGGGTGGCACATGCTTGTGGGCACGACATACACATGTCTGTGGCACTGGGTACCGCAACTGTTTTGGCGGCCATGCGCGACGAACTGGCCGGTACGGTGAAATTCATCTTCCAGCCTGCTGAAGAAGGCGTACCACCCGGCGAGAAGGGTGGCGCACCGATGATGATCGAAGAGGGTGTCCTGACCAAGCCGGTCCCCGAGGCGATCTTTGGCATCCATTCCTGGCCCGACTATGCAGTGGGGCAGGTGGAACTGACCAGTGGTCCCGCCATGGCGTCCTCTGACCGCATCCTGATCGACCTGCACGGCAGGCAATCACACGGCGCCTGGCCGCATTTGGGCGTCGATCCAATCGTGCTGGCGGCACAGGTCATCCTGGGTTTGCAGACTATCCCCTCACGCACCATCGATGCTCGCGAGCCGGCGGTGGTGACCGTCGGCATCGTACGGGGTGGTCAGCGTTTCAACATCATTCCGGACACGGTGCACCTGGAAGGCACCGTTCGGGCCTTCAGTGATGCGGTGCAAGATCAGGTCGAGCGTAGGATCGGCGAGATCCTGGCAGGACTGACATCGGCTGCCGGCGCCACTTACGACTACACGTATGAACGACAAAATCCGTTTCTAAATAACGACCCGGCATTGGCGGCGCGGGCACGCGCCACACTGATACGCACGCTAGGTGCCGAAAACGTCCTCGACGGTAAGCCTGCCATGGTGGCCGAAGACTTTGCCTGGTTTGCCAGAGAAATCCCAGGGTACTATTTTCGTCTTGGCGTAGTCGCACCGGGTACGGTTTCGGGTGGTTTACACACGCCGAGTTTCCGTGCCGACGACAGTGCCATAGAACCCGGCATCCGTGCCATGACCGCCTTGGTCCTCGATTATCTGCAGCAACGTTAACCCGTGTTCTGCAGCGCCTCGGCGATACCGCGCACACTGGCAAACAAGGCATCGAGCAAGTCCGCATCGCGGCGTTCCCCGTCGCGCCAACGTCGCAACAAATCGACCTGTAACAGACTGATCGGATCCGTATAAGGGTTACGTAAACGGATTGAGCGTTGTAACGACGGATCGTCGTCCAGCAAATTCCCGGCATCCTTGATTCTCAGCACGATGTCGGTCATGCGATCAAATGCCGCGTGAATTTCATCAAACAACGGATTTAAATCCTTGTCTGCCAGCGTGGTGTAATGCGACGCAATATCCATATCGGCTTTTGCCAATACCATCTCGACATCATCAATAAGGTTGGCGAAAAATGGCCACTCTTGATGCAGGTCTCTAAGCCGGTCCAGACCAAATTCATCGACAGCGGCTTCCAAACCGTGTCCGACACCGTACCAACCCGGCAACACCAGGCGACTTTGGGTCCAGGCGAACACCCACGGAATAGCACGCAGGTTTTCGATGCCCTTACCAGAACGTCGTGACGCCGGTCGCGAACCAATTTGCATTCTTTCGATGACGTCGATGGGTGTCGCCTGACGAAAAAACTCGACCAGCGCCGGTGTTTCGTACACCAACTCCCGGTAAGCGGCGCGGGCCACGCCGGATAGTTTTTCCATGATGTCATTTGCGCGCAGCGACTTCGCCGGCTGTTTTGGATCGACATAACTCGCCAGCGCTGTCGCACCAGCAGCTTGTTCCAGTATCCGCAGCGCTATGCCACGCACACCAAACTTCGCGTTGATGATTTCACCCTGCTCTGTCACCCGCAGGCGCCCGTTTACCGAGCCCTTGGGTGCCGCCAGCACGGCACGATGCACCTTGCCGCCACCCCGGCTGATCGTGCCGCCACGCCCATGAAACAGGGTGAGCGACACATCCGCATCCCGCATGACTTCAACGAGTGCCTTCTCGCCATTACGCAATGCCCAGCGTGATGCGGCCAGCCCACCATCTTTGTTGCTGTCCGAATAGCCGATCATGATGATTTGACGCGATTCGCGACGTCGCAGGTGATTACGGTAATCACGATTACCGAGCAGTGTTCGCATGATGTGTGGCCCGTTTTTCAGATCGTCTACCGTTTCCAGCAACGGGGCCACATCCAGTGAAATATGGTCATTCGCATCGGACAACCCGGCCCAATGAGCCAGGACGAACACCGAGAGGACATCGTCGGCGCCCTGAGTCATGCTAACGATAAACGGACCGATGGCATTCGCACCGTAAAACACCTGACTGTCGCCGATTGCACGAAACACAGCGAGCGTATCTCGCGCTTCGTCATCCTCTTCAAATTCCGGTCTGGGTTCGCGCAGCGCCCGTTGCAAACGCCGTGTGCGCTCCTTTGCGCTCATCTCCAACCAATCTGGTTGGTCCAGCCCACGACCGATGACACGACGATGCACCAATGCGTCCTGTCGCACATCCAGCGTCGCCAGGTGAAATCCGAAAGTCTCGACCCGGCGCAACAGTCTGCGCATGGCAAACAAGCCCGCGTGCTGGCCCTGATTATCACGCAGACTGCGTGCCACCATACGCAAATCTTCAAAAAATTCACCCACATTGTCGTAGGCAAATTTGTCATCAGTCTGTGTCGCACCGAGTCGCGCACTAATCAGACGTAACAGACGGCGGTAATACATGTCACCGTGCCGACGATGTACCGTTGCCGCAACCAGCGGGAACATTTCGCTGTATTGTTCCGCGCGGTCAATGACTTCGCTGTTAATGCCAACACGCTCTACCGATTGGCTGAGCTTGCGTGCAAGCTTTGCCAGATCAGCACGGTATAGCCCGATGATTAATTGCCGCTGCTCGGCCAACGATTCGCGTATCGTTCTGGCACCGACGTTTGGATTTCCATCCATGTCGCCGCCGACCCAACTTGCAAAACGAATCATTAATGGCACCGATATGTCACCGGCCTGCTCGCCATAGGTCTGAACCAACGCGTCTTCGACGTCTTCATAAAAAACCGGAATGATTCGGTAAATCACGTCAGTCAGAAAGAACAGCACACTTTCACGTTCATCCCGCACTGTCAGCCGTTCACTGGGATGTTCTATGGTCTGCCAGGCACCTGTGACTTCGGAACGTATATGTGACAACAGCGCGAGTTCTTCCTGTGGTGTACGGGATGGATCCAATCGATCGACCAGGCGTCGCGCGATAACTTGCTGTTTCTCCAGCAGCGTGCGTCTCGTGGCCTCGGTCGGATGCGCCGTAAAAACAGGCTCGTACAGAATATCGCCCAGGTAGTCCTGCACCGCACTCAGCTTGAGTCCGGATTCGGCCAGCCGCGCAATCGTGTCGTGCATCCCTCGTGGCTGAGGGCCGTCGTGATCCCGCAAGTAATCACGCCGCCGGCGGATGCGGTGCACGCGCTCAGCCAGATTGACCACTTGAAAATAGGCCGAAAACGCACGCACCAGGCGGAGCGCCTGCGCCGATTCCAGACCTTGCACCAGGGCAGCCAGATCACTGGTATCAGCTACCTCTTCACGGCGCGAGATCGCTGTACGCCGAACCTGTTCCACTTTGTTGAACAAAGCCTCGCCACCTTGCTCGGACAACATCTCGCCGACAAGCCCGCCTAACAGACTCACATCCTCGCGTAGCGGGATGTCCTTGTCGGGGAAGTCAATTTCTCCGCGTTTCATACTATTTATAGGGACCGATCAGTCGCGAAAGTTCGTAAACTGTAACGGCAAATCGAACTTGCCATCTTCCAGCAGTGCAATGACCTTTTGCAGATCATCGCGTTTTTTTCCGGTAATCCTGAGCTGATCGCCCTGAATCGCGGATTGCACTTTTGCTTTCGTTTCCTTGATGAGCTTGACCATTTTCTTTGCCAGCTTCTGATCGATGCCTTGTTGTACCCCAACGATCATCTTGGCGGTCATACCTGTCACTATTGGCTCACCCGGCTTCAGGCAGGCAGGATCAATCTCGCGTTTTGTGATTTTCAATCGCAGCATATCCATCATCTGGCGCAACTGAAAATCTTCCTTGGCACTCAAATTGATGGCATCGTTTTGCAACTCGAATTTCGCCCCAACTCCTTTGAAATCAAACCGGGTGTCTACCTCTCGGTTGGCCTGATCTACGGCGTTGGACAATTCGTGTTGATCGACTTTGGACACTACATCGAAGGATGGCACGTTCTTACTCCGCTAAAAGTTGTTCAATAGTTTCTGAAAAGCCTGCGACAAGTTTTTGGTAGTGCTCGCCGGTACCAGGACCACTAAAACCGGTGTGAATTTGCCTGACTTCACCTGTGCGATCAATGAATATCGATGTCGGAAAGGAATAAACCCGATCGAGCATCGTCATGGTTCTACTGGCACGTTTCTTGTCCGAGCTGCCGGCAACCAGCAACGGGTACTCGATGTCGAACTTATTGCGGAACGCATTGACCTGCCGTGCGGCTTCATCAAAGTCCTCCAGGTGCTCGAACATCAGACCAACGATCTCCAGGCCTTGACCGCGATACTTCTGATAAAACGGCGCCAAAAACGCTGCCTCGTCGTGGCAATTTGGACACCAGCTGCCGACCAATGTAACCAGCAGAACCTTACCGTCAAAACGGGGATCGTCCGAGGAGACCGACTGTCCGGAAGTATTGGGAAACTCGAATTCGAATCTGTCACCGACGAGCTGCGTCAGGCTATAGGCATCGGGCAACTTAGCGCCTGCGTTTCGTGTTGCAACCCAATCTTCATGCCAGGCAGTACCCGACCAAAAACCACCGCGTAGTGTTTCGCCGGCCAGACTCGCTGTAAACAGGAACGCGTGCGAGCCATCGAAAGTTGACAGATAAAGATCGTTGCCCTGGACCTGTCCGGCCAAAAACCGGTAATCACCCGTCGCGGTCAGAAAAGTACCCTGTACGTGGTTTTCGTCTTGCTCAAACTCGCCGACCGCAGCCGTCTGTGCGCCGTCGTCGTCGGTGAACACTACTTCCCAACGACCATCGACAGTCACATATTTGTCGTCCGACGCTGCTACAACAAAGCGACGCGACTCGTTGGGCGTCGCGCTGAAAGGCATGATCTGCTCCTTGCCACCACGCTTGACCAGGGTCAACGTGCCCGTGTAGCCGGCACCATCGCGGGTTGCATCAATGCGTGTATTGAATGCCGGCATCACTAATTTCAAGGTGTCGTTACTGATGGCTACTTCGGGCACGTCTACCCGTTCCGCACCATTGATGAAAGTCGCCGACCAATCGCCGCCGGCGCGATCAAGCTGGAGCGAGAATGGCAACTCTCCGCCGGGCAAAACCACGACAGCCCGCCAGATACCCGGCTCAACCGGTTGTGGTCCACCGCAGGCGGCAAGCAGCAGTACCGCGTACACGGCGATCGATCGATATTGAATCTTCATAAGAGCACCATTGTCCCTGATTTTGGTCCCTGTTCGTAGCCGTGAGCTAGCGATAGCCACGTGCCTGCAGTTCGAACAGCCGGGCATAGCGCCCGCGCTGACGCATCAGCTCTTCATGGCTGCCGCGCTCGACGATACGGCTTTTCTCTAACACCAGGATCTGATCCGCCATACGCACGGTCGAAAAGCGGTGCGAGATGAGTATCGCGATTCGGTTCTTGCTCAGGCGCCGAAAGTGATCGAAGACCTCTGCCTCGGCGGCCGCATCCATGGTTGCTGTCGGCTCGTCCAGAACGAGTATGTCGGCCTCGCTGCGCATGAATGCGCGGGACAAGGCGATTTTCTGCCACTGACCACCGGACAGCTCCCGACCGCCAGCAAACCAGCGCCCCAGTTGGGTGGCGTAACCTTCCGGCATCTCCTGGATAAACGGGGCCGCAAGCCCCTTCTCTGCCGCTTCGCGCCAACGCGTCTCATCGTTGAAATGCCGGACATCGCCCAGACCGATATTTTCGCCGACCGGAAACTGATAGCGCCCGAAGTCCTGAAATATCACGCCCACGCGCTTGCGCAGCGTAACGACATCCCACTCATTCAGATTGCGGCCATCGAGCGTGATCGTTCCCGAATCCGGTTCGTACAAGCGGGTGAGTAGTTTTACCAAGGTGGTTTTTCCGGCACCGTTTTCCCCGACCAGGGCAAGACTCTCGCCCGGACGCAGATGGAAACTGATATTACTAACTGCCGGTTCGGTAGCGTCGCGATAGCTAAAACTTACGTCATCAAAACGAACACCGTCGCCTGGCACCGGTCCAGTGATTTCTGTACCACTACTTTCCGGTAGCTCTTGTTCCAGATATTCGTACAGCGTTGATAAGTACAGATTGTCTTCATACATACCGCTGATTGCTTGCAATGCTGCAGCGACGGCGGACTGGCCCTGCCGGAACAACAGCAGATACATTGTCATCTCACCGAGACTGATCGTGCCGCGCACCGTCTCGATGGCAATCCAGGCATACGCCCCATAAAAAGCGGCCGTGCTGATCAGACCGAGTATGAAGCCCCACGTATCTCGACGCAGCGTTAGTGCCCGGTCTTCTGCATATAGTTTTTCGTACAACCGGTTGTAGCGATCGAGCAGCAGCGGTCCAAGCTGAAAGAGTTTGACCTCTTTTGCGCTGTCCTCGCGTGCCAACACCATTTCCAGGTACATCTGCCGACGAGTATCCGGTGAACGCCAACGGAATAGGCGGAACGCATCGCCAGAAAACTTTGCTTCCGCAACAAAAGCCGGTAAGCCCGCCAGCCCGAGCACCAGCACCGCCCAGGGCGAAAAACGCACAAGCAAAATCGCGTAGCTGGTCAGAGAAATGGCGTTCTGTACCAACCCAAACGTGCGTTTTACCAGGCTCAGCGGACGACTGGATGCCTCTCTGCGAGCTCGCGTTAGCTTGTCGTAAAACTCTGAGTCCTCAAAATGAGACAAACTCAAGGTCAGGGCCTTCTGCAAGATCATTATGTTGACACGTCGCCCAAGCAATGCGCGTAACAGCGATTGACAGGCAGAAATGCCGCGTTGCGCACCGGTTATCGCAATTACGATCAGCGCCTCCAACGCGACAAATTTCAACACGGCGCCGATACCGGCATCGGAGCCGTCGGAATACATCGCCATCGCGGCGACCACGCCGTCAACGATCAGTTGACCTACCCACGCAGCAGCAGCAGGCAGGACACCGGCGATCAATGTGAATACGGCGAGTACCAGCGCAAGCCGTGGGCTGGTGCTCCACACCAGCTCCAGCGCCCGGCGGCTGTAACGAAATACGCCCAGAAAACGGTTTGCTGCCGGGCCTGGCGGCTTAGCCGCTTGCTCAGTCACGAGCAGGCAATAGCGACAGGTTCACCCGCGGCGCGGCAGATGATCGACAGAAGCCTCGGCAATATGCCGACCCCAACGTGCGTAGCAAGTCGGAGAGGGATGTATGCCGTCTTCGGAAAACAATCCTGAAGGGTCTTCTTCCACAAACAAGGGCACGAAATGGACCCCTGCCATTTTTCCCGCGAGACGGTCGGTTGCATCATCCAGCAGCTGCGCGCGCAAACTCAGGACACTGCGCATCGGTTGCGGTAAAGCGGGAAACTCGCCAATTGGCGGCATTGCGCTGAGCATGACCGGTGCGAACCCACACTGCTCGCGTATCGTGTCGACCAGGGCGCGTAGATCTTTCTCCCACTTCATCGGCCCCTGCAAGCGAAATACATCATTGGCACCCAGCACAATGACGATTAGATCGGGTCGTGTATCTGTGGCCAGTTCACCAAGACTCGATCGCAGACCAGCGGCTGTCAGCCCGTTCGACGCGTGTACCTGCCAATTAACAGTCGCACCGGTCATCGCGTTCACCGTTCGCGCCATCTGTCCGGCGAGACCTTCGTTGTGGTCGGCCGCGCCAACACCCGCTGCAGTCGATTCGCCCATCAACAACAAACGCAGTAGGTTCGCATCGCCCGCAACCGTACCCTCGCGAGGGCCGCCTGCCTCCGGCAACTTGGCAATTTTGGCGCGCGTATAGAGCCCCTGCACATACAAAACCGGTGCAAGGAATGCGGAACCATGGGCGAAAAACCGGCCTGCTATGTCCATACGGAAATTGGTCCGCGAATTATCCCTCGTTGTCGGGATCCGAGCGCATACGCATGATATCCATCGCTGGAACGCGATGCTCTGTTTCTTCCGCCAGTTTGAGGGGCAATGCGATCTTTTCGTGCAGCCACCCAAGCATGTCATACCAGATGGCATAGACCTCGTTCTGCGCGGGCATTCCAAAAGCACTCTCGAGTTCCAGCGTCAACAGCGGAATACCCTTGTGTATTCCGATATAACGTCCCATTGAACCGGGGTAAGTACCCAATAATCTCAGCTCCAACGGGCCTAACTGCTCTGGTGGCACACGTGGGCCATCGAAATCGACAACACCGTGCGGTGCATGCACAGAAACCACTGCATGCGGTTGGAAAGTTTCTATCTGTTGCACGAGCCACGCAGTTTCAGGTTCGCTCAGCGGTGCCGGGCCCGGATAACGCCGTTTGTTTTTTCTGGCGCGATTAACCCAGTACTTGAAAGCCTTTGCTTCCCAATCGGGTGTTGGAAAATTTCTGTTTAGGTCAACGCCGTTGGCATTCATGCGTTGCGACATACGTGGCGGCCTAAGCAGGCCGTCCGGGTTCAGTACAGGAACCACCCGCCAGTGAAAACGCTCTCCAAGATCTTCCTCGAGCATCGCGAGCCACTTAAAGACGATACTGACTGAACTATATTCATCGCCATGTATGCCACCGACCAGTAATACACGTGTAGCAGACTCGTCTTCTGATCCGAAATCTTTGTAAAAAAGCGGCGTGGCTTTGAAGGAATCGGCGCCGCTATCAAGCAAGCCGATTCGAACACATTCGCGACGATTGACCGAGCTGAGTTTCCTGTCTACACGCTGACAAAACGAATCGATTTCGGCCGCCAGATTGTCCTGTGCGATCGGAGCACTGGATAATGCAAGATTGTCCTGTGCAATCGGCGCACTGGATAATGCAAGATTGCCCTGTGCCATTGCCGCGCCAGACAATGTCCGATTGTCCTCTCCCATCGCGGTGCCGGACAGCACCACGCATATTACTAATGCTGCAAATCGCAAAGTGCAGACTCCTTGATTTTCGTTACGAATCAGATCGCGTACCGTTATTCTAACCCGGAGTGACTGTCGGAGTCTGACTGCCACTTCCGTGCCCGTATGACTGCTACACCGGCCGCCCCCTGGTCGGGTCCGTCCACTGGCTCTCACAGCCCCAGAGTGTCTTTTTTACCTCGTTTTCGCCCGGTTTCCGCTGCTTTCATCCCTTGCCACCGTACGAACGGCAGGGGCCATTGAGCCGGTCGACTGCTAGAGCTGCCCGTCAGCGAGCTGCCAGGCAACCGCAAAATCCTGTGTCGCTGATCCGTCGTCCAGCCGGCTGACGGTCATGCGGTAACGCTTGCCCGGCATTATCGTTGCGTGAATCGTTTCTGTTGTGTCCATACGACTGGTAGAGGCCTGCAACAACTTCTGCCCGGCATCGGTGACCTCGTAAAGACTGAGATCAAGATCGTTCAGGACAGCGCTAACATCAAAACGGGTCGAACTCCCCGAAGGAAACAATAAATTCCATGACAATGTTGCTGTCAATACAGACGGCGACTTCACTTCCGGTAACGAATATCGCTTGCTCGCCTCAGCAGCCAGACCGGGTTCGTAATCGAAGCCACAACGCCTAAGGAATTTTTCCTGCTCCCCCGCGTTGAGAATGTGCCATGCATTGTGCACGTTAAGTTGGCCCGCGCCGTAGCGATGGTCCAGACCATTGTCGCTACGATGCTCTGCACTGCCCCGATATGATTCTATATTCCCATGGGCACTGTTATCGGTCTTACGATCCGCGCTCGCCATCAGCACCGCGCGTATTACTTCCGAACGGCCGGCGTCGTAGATCCGTAAATCAATTCGGTTACCGGCCCGATCAGGGCGCGTGGACAGCGCCTGGTCTCCCGCGGCACTCAACAATAAAATTACAGCCGAAGTCACAGTGGGTGCTGCGGCACTACCGGTTTTGAGTGGGGCAACCAGATGTGGCCGAGTTCTTCCGCGCATATAGATTTTGTCTATCGCAGGTGTGCCTGTGCTGTGCTGACCATCGCTGCGGCCAACGACAACGGCGTTGACCAGCGCGGCCATAAATGCCGAATTTTCCTTTCCTGCCGCGTTGCGTACACCAACGACCTGGATAAGCTCTGCACGGTCCGTTAACCAGTCGCTACGACGCAGGACCTGTGTGTGACGACTGTCGGATGCCCAACTGTGATTCACGACGCGAAATCGTTGTGGATCAGGGGCCACTCTATTGCCCGTACGCAAGAACCCCCAACCGATCCAGTTTGTGACAGCAAAGGTCGCTAGGTGATCAAGCTCAGTCACCATGCCCAGATCACGACCGATAATTCTCCGTGCAACCGCCGTGGCATGACCCGAATAGACGCCATCGGGTGCCCCGGATGCGTCGATGACTACGGTGGACTGCAGGCCACGATGACCCGAATCGGGCATCCACGTCGGGATTGCCGCGGTTGCGTTGTCACCGTCGTGGTCCACCGTCATTGAGGATTCGACCTGTGCGACGCTTATTCCTTTGCCAGTCGGCAGGCGCTCGCCCAGCTCAGACTTCAGACGCGTAAACCCAACATCGTCAAGGACACCAGCCACGACTGGCGTTGCCACAAGAAAAACGAGAAAAATTCCAATTCGCGGCAAAACTACTACACTCAGCCCCAATTATTAGGGTCAACGCTAAGGTCGGTTTGCATACGTACCGCGTCCTCAATGCCCTGATAATAGCTATGCAAACGCGCGGTTTCGCAGTAACCGAGCGTTTCATAAAAATGACGAGCGCCCGTATTGGCCGCACGCACTTCGAGTGATATCGAAAAAACACCGGATACCCGTGCGCTCTTCTCCAGCCACCTGACCATCCTCCGACCAACCCCCGTTAAACGGTATTCGGGATGCACAGCAAGCAGATTGAGGTGCGCAGATTCATCCCCATAATGCATGATTGCAAAACCCACGAGATGCCGCCCATCCAACGCGACCAGCACAACCGTGTCGCGTTGTGCGATTTGCCGGCCCACTTTGCCGGGGCGCCAGGTCCAGCGCAGTCCGTCTTCCACAAAGCTGCGCGACATCGCTGCGATCAGTTCGGCGTCCTGGGGAACTGCGAGCCGCAATGTTAGAGCGGTTGCGGTCATTGAATCGGCCGGTATGCGGGTGGTGTGTCGTCGTCCAGTTCCATATATCGATCGCGCAGCAAAGTCTGGCGACTCTGCATCGACATCGACTCGCCATCAATAAACACGTGGCTTGGATAGGTGGTCACTTCCAGTGGATCGCCACTCCAGACAACCAGATTGGCGGGCCTGCCGATCTGCAGCACGCCTATTCCGTCTTCTGGTCCATATAACGACGCCGGTGTTGCCGTAATTGCCCGCAAGCCCTCGATCCACGGCAAACCATTCGCCACCGCATTACCCGCAAGTTGCCGCAGGTTACGCGAGTTATGCGAATCCGAAATTGAAAAAGCAATTTTCACGCCGGCCTCATGCAGCCTGGCGGCAGACTGCAAAGTCGCATTGAGCGATTCAAAATGTTCCGGAAGATTCCGTGTTGGGTCCAGGATTACCGCCACGCCAGCGGCGTCCAAACGATCTGCCACCATCCAGGCCTCGGCACCGCCGTTAACGATCAGCCACAAGTCTTCTTGCTCGGCCAGTTCCAGGACTAGCTCAATATCGCTCGCGCGATTGACTGAAACCACAATGGGAATTTCCCGGTTGAGCACGCCTTGCAGTGCTTCCAGGTCGTATCGTCCAACCGAATAATCGCGTCTTCTGCCCTCGTCATAAGCGTTACGATGCCTGTCATAGTCACGTGCGTCCTCAAGTGCTTCACGCAATGCCAGAACGGCAGCGCTGCGCGATCCATGCACGCTGGCGGCGCCGCCCTCACCGAGCTGGACGAACAAAGCCGCACCACCTTTAACCAGGTAGTCGTCGGTCCCGCCGAGATTGATCACAGCACCGAGTCCGCTGATCAGATGCGCATCGCTCCATTCTGGCTGTGGTGCGGCCATGGCATGGGTAATACCTTCGATGCGACTGATCGGCAACAGTGTGGATCGGGGATTAATCGCCGGCACGACATCGAAGGATGCCGTAAATCGCGAACCACTCTGCCTGCCATCTACCGTTTCTTCCACCAGGTTAATCTCCTCGATCCCCAGATAGCTGTAGGGATCGTAAATACCAGGCGTCACGACACCAGCCTCGGTGATGATCACGCGGGTATTGGCGGGAACTTCAACGTCAATGCCAAACCCGCCGATGATTCCATCTTCAATCAACACCGCGCCATTTGTTATTGTGCCCAGCGGGCCCAGGGTATGGATCGTCACGTTTTTGATCATGACAGTCTCTGCGTGGGCGGCGGCAATGAAAAACAGCCAACACAACGCACTACGTACCAGTGTCATGGCTGTCCCCCGGTATCATCTCGTGTACCAAGCGAAAAATCGGAGACCGGTTGCACCGCAGGGTCGAGACGGTCATAAACCAGTGCGCCATCAACATACACCTTCTCAGCGTGGGTATAGACACTGAAGGGGTCACCGTCCCAGATCACGACATCGGCGTTTTTCCCTTCTTCGAGCGTACCGGTTTGTTCGGCTATACCCAATGCCCGTGCAGGATTTGAAGTTATCCAGTTGATCGCCTGTTCCGGACGGATATCGAGGCCGACACGCCAGCCCGCGGCCATTGCCTTGGCGGCTTCCTGATTAAGGCGCTGAATGCCAATGTCTGAATCGGAGTGCACGATTGTACACGCACCGGCTTTTTCCACGAGTGCAACGTTTTCACGTATTGCATCGTAGGCTTCCAGCTTAAAACCCCACCAGTCGGCCCACATTGCTGCGCAGGTGCCATTCTCTGCCAGGAGATCCGCTATCTTGTAGGCTTCGGTCGCATGATGGAAGGCGGTGACCTTGTAACCAAACTCTTTCGCAATATCGAGCATGATCGCCATTTCGTCAGCACGGTAGCAATGGTTATGCACGGAAATCTTTCCACGCAATACTTCGGCGAGCGTTTCGAGCTGCAAATCACGATCTGGTTGCTCGCCGCCGTTTTCTTCATAGGCGTCCCACTTGCGCCGATAGGATTCTGCCTTGGCCCAAGCCTGACGATACGCGGAAACGTTTCCCATTCGTGTCGATGGGGCGGAGTTCCGGTCGCCATACACTCGCTTGGGATTCTCGCCACAGGCCATCTTCAAGGTATGGGGCGCACCCGGAAACTTCATGTCTTGCATAGTCCGGGAGGCAACATTCTTGACCACCACACCGCGCCCACCGATGAGATTGGCCGAACCCGGCAATATCTGCAGGCTGGTAACTCCACCGGCCAGTGCTGCTGCGAAACCGGGATCTTGCGGCCAGATGGAATGCTCGGCCCAGACATCCGCGGTTACCGGCGCGGTAGCCTCATTGCCGTCCGAATGTGACTGGACATCGGGGGATGGATAAACTCCGAGGTGTGAATGGACGTCGATAATGCCGGGCGTCACCCATTTACCATCTGCGTCAATCTCAGTCGCGCTGCGCGGTACGCGAAGCTTTGTGCCGATCGCCTTGATACGCCCATCGGACATCAGCAAAGATGCGTTCTCGATCAGCTCACCAGTTCCGGTCAGGACCGTGGCGCCCCGGATCACCGTGGTAACTGACTTTAGTGGCGTGTAGGTTGATGCAAAGGGCTGGGTTGGCTCTTCGTTTGTATCGCGGCTGCAGCCGGCCAACACCAAAACAAGAAGCAGCACCATTCCATTTTGAACTGTCATTCGTTTTCACCTATCTGCTGGCAGGATTATTCGCTGCGCGCTTTGGCGTGTCCAGCATTTGCAACGAATTATCATAGATGCCGCAAAGAGAAGCTTATTTTGCTATGTCGGGCCCTCGCTGGACACCAGATAGAAAACCAGTCCCGCCGCGATAATACCCAGGCCGAAGAGCCCTTCGACCGGCTTGTTGATCAAGACAAAGGTCAGGGTCCATCCAGTCAAGGCCAGATAGATCAGCGGCGGCAGCGGATAAGCAAATGTTCGGTAAGGCCGTGGCAAATCGGGTTGTCGCCAACGCAACACGAACACGCCCAATACCGTAACAAAACTGTTCAAGGCAAGCGTAAAACCGGCGAATACCAGAATCGATTCGAAGCCGGAAGTGAGGATAAAAAGCAGCGCGAGTAAGGACTGCAGAAAAATAGCAGTTGACGGAACTCCATCCCGATTGGTATGTGACAAAAACCGTAATGGATGAAAGTCTTCACCGATGACTTGCAGCACACGCGGACCGGCCAATGTCATCGCACTAACGGTCGAAATCAATAGTAACGCCAGCACCAGTCCGGCAAAACGGCCCCCGACTTCGCCAAACGCAGCGCTCGCTGCAATAAAACCGATTTCTATCTGGCCGCTCATTGCGTCCATCGATCCGACTTTTAGAAACACAAAGTTCAAAGCGAGATACAGGATCATCACAAGTGATGTGCCCACAATCAAAATGCCTGGTAACGTGCGTTGCGGATTATCCAGTTCGCTACTGAGATAAGTGGCTGCATTCCAACCAGTATAGGCATAACTGACGTAGATTAGGGATACCGCGAACACCCCGCTGGTAACCAAAGCGCCGTCACCTGATGCCGGCAAAAAACGTACCGGTTGCGGCACATCGACTGCAACCAAGGCTGCCAGACAAAACGTTACGATGACGACAACTTTCAGTACCGTAAAAATGACCTGTAGACCGCCGCTGTTGCGATGGGTACTGGCATGTATGACACTAAGGATCACAACAAGCACACAGGCCAGAGCCTTGTGCAGCCACACTGATGGCTCACCAGGCAGTATCGAGGTTGCATAAGCGGCGAAGGTAATTGCGGCCAACGCCGTTGGAGCTGCAAAACCAATCGTTGCCGACACCCATCCTGAAACAAATCCCGCAGCGGGGTGATAGATATGTGTCAGAAAATTGTATTCGCCGCCCGATCGAGGCAATGCAGCACCCAACTCTGCGTAGGTCATGGCACCACACAATGCCGCAAGACCGCCTACGGCCCATAGCAGGAGCAGCACGAAACCAGACCGAATATCCAGGAGCTGGAAACCCAGACTGGTGAATACACCGGTACCCACCATATTGGCGATCACAACCGCTGTTATCGTTGTGTGCCGAAACTTGGTCATGGCTGCAGTCTACTTTGTTTAAAGTAAACTGTGGCAATGAAATCAAGCTGGTTCGTCTACATGGTGCAGTGCTCAGACCAGTCGCTGTACACGGGCATAACAACCGATCTGGATCAACGAGTACAGCGTCACAACGCAGGACTCGGAGCCCGCTACACTCGCTCACGATTACCTGTCGAACTCGTGTACACCGAGACCGCTGCCGATCGCAGCGCCGCACTGCGCCGCGAATCACAGATCAAGAGTATGCCGGCAAATGCCAAACGTGGGCTAATCAACGAATGAACGAGAGAACTGTCTTGGTCGTTGGCGCAACCGGTTTGGTCGGTAGCCACCTGCTAAATCTATTGCTGCAACACACCGTTTACGGTGCCGTAAGGACACTCGGGCGACGGGCTCCCGGCTTGAAACACGACCGCCTGACTCATCATCTCTTTCCAACGGAACAAACTCACGGCGCCGTCCCCGCAGCCGACGTGCTCTTTTGTTGTTTGGGCACGACGATCAAGCGCGCAGGATCGCAGGGGGCTTTCAAAGCCATTGATCTCGATCTGGTTGTCTCCGTTGCAAGAGGCGCGGCCGCCCAGGGCACCGAAACGCTTCTTGTTGTGTCTTCGGTTGGAGCAGACTCCGACTCAGGAAACTTCTACCTGCGCACCAAAGGTGAAATGGAAAAAGCGGTTGCTGAGTTGGGTTTCAAACGCGTGGGGATCCTGCGTCCATCGCTGTTGCTCGGTGCGCGCGAAGAATTCCGACCGGCGGAAAAACTGGGCACATTGGCCGCACAACTGATCAATCCATTCCTAGTCGGTGGGCTGGCGAAATATCGCGGTGTGGATGCGAAAACGGTGGCTGCTGCGATGATCGGGTTGGATCAGAGTGTCTTTGCCGGTTGCAGAATTCTCGAAGGACAGGAAATCGCGCAGCTTACGTCACGCTAATCGTCAGTCGAGGTCGACTTCCACACTAAGTTTGGAAACGACCGTTTCGACCCCCGCGTAACGGGCGGCTACATCGATGGCGTATTGCAGGGAATCCACACTATCGACGTCGCCGTGCAGTATGACTATCCCATCGTCTTCTGAAACTGAGATGTCGCTGTAGCGCAGCGAGTCATCGTCGTCGAGTTCCTTGGCAATACTGCGTGCCAACAGCGAGCTATCCTTGTCTATGTGAATGCCATGCGCGGAGTGCTCGTCGTTAACAACCAATATGCAACCACTGGCGCCCAATACGACCAGCGCTCCAATAATGATCAAGGCGATCCAGCGTGACACAATCGTATCTCCTAAGTTTCTGAGCGATAGCGGCGCAGCCAGATGGCACCGGCTATAAAAACGGCTGCGACGACCAGTCCGCCCCACATCCCGGGATCACTGAGAAAAGACCCCGGATCGATCAAAGAACCAAACGCCTCAGCCCATTCAATCTTGTCCGAGCTGTCATGAATCTCGTCGACCACGCCCTCAATGTCTTCGTCGCGAAATGCGGTTGGCACGACCGAAGTCAGGCGATGGCCGATAAGCTCCAGGAAATGGGAGCTTCTGAAGACTGCCCCCTCAAGCAATGCAATACCGGCTGGAGGTAACAGAGCCCACAAAGCTGGTGCGCGTCGCGCCCAGGCTGACGCCAGCATCAACCAGCCAAATACTGGCGCAAACCAGAGTGACTGGACCGCTAGTGCATAAGCGAGTGTGGCCGGCGCCGATAAAAATGGCATTTGCGACCAGATCAGTTGCCACGCGCTCTCGTCAATGGTCCAGGCAAACACTGTATTCGCGAGTGTCATACCAGCTGCGGCAATCATGATGCCGATAAAAGTTATTGCCGGAATCACAACTACCGCGGTTGCCACTTTGGACAAGACGGTCGTCGTATCATCGACCGGCAGCGACTTCCAGAACAAGACACTGCGATCCTTGCGTTCGGCGTAGAGGGAATCAGTGAGATAGAAAAACCAGACAAACAGCATGACAGCGTTAAGCAATACCGCCGGCACGATAAATGGTAATCCGCCGGCTGCTAGTTTCAGCGCCTGCCTGGCATGCGGCTCTTCCTTGATCAGCTGTTCCAGATTGACTGCACCATCGCCGTTATCCATGTCAATATGCACCATGCCGCCGGGGCCATGCGACAACAGCCCAAACGTGTAGAGCCCAACAAGCAAGCTAAGGAATACCAGCGGCACGATGTAGAGCGACCGGCTCTCCCATAGTTCACGACGTAATAGCCAGGGAAACGCTTTCATGCCGCCACCCCCTGCATTTTCGCCACAAACAGATCGGCAACGCTGGGACGATGCAATTCACCCAGTTCAGAGAGCTGCTGTTTGGCCACGCCCTCGTACAGGAACAGACGTTTACCCAATATTTCGCGTTCGTGAATCGCACCCAGCGCGCGCGCTGCGTCACAACGGTCAGGGGCCACCAGCAACTCGACATACTTTTCGGCAACGTTATCCATGGACTCGTTTAATACGATCCGCCCATCATTGATGAAAATCAGATCTGTCAGGATATTCTCAATCTCTTCGACCTGGTGCGTCGTAACAATTATGGTGCGTTGGTCGTCAAAATAGTCGCCCAGCACTGTTTCGTAAAACTGCTTGCGAAACAGAATATCCAGACCCAGTGTCGGCTCGTCCAATACCAGGAGGCGCACGTCGATTGCCATCACGATTGCCAGATGCAGTTGGGTAACCATGCCCTTTGACAAAGTCCGGACCCGTTGTTTATGGCTGATCTGCGTCTTGGCCAAAAAGAATTCCGCTCGCTCGCGACTGAATTGCGGATGCACACCTTCCACGAAATCTAGCGCCTGACTAACCCGCAACCACCGCGGCAGAATGGCAACGTCAGCAATGAAACATACTTTCTTCATTAGTTCAGCACGTTGCCGGTACGGGTCGTATCCCATCACATCGAGATCACCTTCGAAACGCGTCAGACCTAACAAGGCTTTGAGCGCCGTCGTCTTGCCCGCGCCGTTTGGCCCGATAAGTCCGACGATGCGGCCGGGCGCAATGGTGAAGTCGATATTGTCCAGCGCTTTCGTTTCACCAAATCGTTTGCTCAATCCACGCGCCGTTACTATCGCGTTCAACGCTCTTCTCCGTTTAGTTTCTTCAGCAACTCACCGACTTTCAGTCCAAGCCTTTGTATCCGAGCGATAACCTGGGGCCACTCATCGTCGAGGAAACGACGGCGTTCGTCACGCAGCAACGCTGTTTGTGCGCCTTCTTTTACAAACATGCCACGACCCCGTTTCTTTTCCACCAGGTCCTCGTCAACCAGCTCCTGATAACCCTTCATTACCGTGAGAGGGTTGAGCTGGTATTCCGCGGCAACCTGACGGACCGACGGCAACGCATCGCCATCTTTGAGTACCTCTTCGAGGATCATCGTGACCACCTTGTCGCGTAGTTGGCGGTAAATAGGCTGGCTGTCGTTCCAGTTCGGATCCAAATCAATCTCCAGAAGCACTGACCAGGAAACAGATCCCTCGGTGCAGTGGTGTTATACATGACTATAACACTACAACTCAGAATTGCAACCCCAATTAACCCCGATTGGCCCCAAACAGCGTTTTAAGTAGCACCAGATCCAACTTTATCGGGAGCAACCATATGAAAAACAGTAAGTTACTGGGTCAATTGGCCTTGGCCGTCGCCGTCGCCGTAATGGCCGCGTGTGCCGGCCATGACGAGATCAAATCTGACCGGCGGGCATCGTCGGTGGATACTGTTACGGCAGACGAGGAACGCGACGTGCCCGTTGCCGGACAGCGCCCTGCCCCGGCGACGGAACAGAGCTTGAAAGATTTGCTCGCGACGACACCGATGCCCGGTGACAACGACAAAGCGCGAATCGCTGGGTTTCGCCGAGAGCATATGAGTTACGAAGCCAACGGCATGGCGATCGCAGAGCAAACGCGATGTTGCCCCCTGGCACCGACCGAGGCGATCAACCGCGAAAACTACGCAGCCTATGACGACAATCCGGTCAAACTGGCTAGCGAGCATCCGGTTTCGACTTTTAGTATCGATGTCGACACAGGTTCCTATTCTAATGTGCGACGCTTCTTAACTGCCGGCCAGTTACCGCCACAGGACGCCGTGCGCGTTGAGGAACTGATCAATTATTTTTCCTATGATTACGCCACGCCGGACTCACTTGATATACCGTTCAATGTCGTAACCGAGCTAGCGCAGACGCCGTGGAATGCCGACACCATGTTATTGCATGTTGGTTTAAAGGGCTTCGAAGTGTCTGAGCGCGATCGCAAGCCGTCTAACCTGGTTTTCCTGGTCGATGTTTCAGGTTCCATGCGTAGTCCTGACAAACTGCCGTTGCTCAAGAACGCGCTCAAAACACTGACCCGTCACCTGGACGAACGTGACAGTGTGGCAATTGCAGGTTATGCCGGTGGTGCCGGTCTGATCCTGGAACCAACCAACGGCGCCGATGGCCAACGCATCATCGATTCTTTGGATCGGCTGACGGCCGCCGGTCGCACGAATGGCGCAGCCGGTATCCATCTCGCTTATGAGTTGGCGCAGCGTGCCTACATCGACGGTGGTATCAATCGTGTCATCCTGGCAACAGATGGCGACTTCAATGTCGGTACTGTCAATTTTGAAGCCCTGGTTGATCTGGTGAAAGAAAAACGCAAGGCGGGCGTTGCTTTAACGGCACTGGGTTTCGGTACCGGCAATTACAATGACAAGCTACTCGAACAAATTGCCGACGCCGGCAACGGCAACTACGCCTATATCGACAATCAGCGCGAGGCGCGCAAGGTGTTGGTCGAGGAAATGACAGCGACGCTGCAGACCATTGCCAAAGACGTCAAAATACAGATCGAATTCAACCCGGCCGCTGTCGCCGAATACCGTCTGATCGGCTACGAGAACCGCATGCTACGTCGTGAGGACTTTAACAATGACCAGATCGATGCAGGAGAGATCGGTGCCGGACACACGGTGACGGCGTTGTATGAAATTACTCCGGTCGGCAGCCCGGCACAATTGAACGATCCACTGCGTTATGGCCCACAAATCGACAAGTCGCACAGCATTAGCGCAGAACTCGCTTTGGTGCGGTTGCGCTACAAACAACCGGACGCTGAGCACAGCCAGCTCATTGAGCGGCCGGTAACCCGGAAACAGTTGGGTCGAATGAACCGCGACTTTAGATTTGCGGCTGCGGTGTCTGCCTTTGGGCAACGATTAAGAGGCGGCGAGTACCTCAACGGATTTGAATTGGATGAAATTGCTGCCTTTGCCGATGACGCGCGAGGTCGTGACCGCAAAGGCTATCGCGAAGAATTCGTCGCCATGGTCGAACAGGCACGAATGCTGACCGAATCGCTGGCGCAAACCCGCGGAGAAGGGCATCCATACCACGTTGCAAACTAAGCGGGTGCGCGCCGATGGCGCGTATTCCGCTTCCGTAGAACCGGGCGGGAGCAGTATGCTCCCGCTCATGCCGTCGAAACTAAACGACCAGGACTTGATGCTGCATTATCGCGACGGCGATGCACTGGCCTTTGAAGAACTCTATGGCAGACACAAAGGCCCAGTGTATCGCTACCTGTTACGCCAATGTGGCAACCCGGCCAATGCCGAGGAAATTTTCCAGGAAGTCTGGATAAAGGTAATTCGGGGCCGCGATAAGTATCGTCCGTTGGCAAAATTTTCGACCTGGTTGTACCAGATTGCACACAACTGTTTTATCGATTTTGTGCGACGGCAAGACCGCAATGCTTTGAACGCGGCCAGCAACACGGAACCGGATGAGTTGTTGACCGAAACGGGCAATCCGGAAAGAGTCGCCGCACTGTCGCAAACGGGACAGAAACTGGCCGGCGCGATTGCCGCGCTGCCGCAGGAACAACGTGAAGCGTTCCTGTTGCGAGTAGAAGGTGGCTTTGGTCTGGAAGAGATCGCGAGCATCACCGATACCGGCCGCGAAACCGTAAAGAGCCGCTTACGTTACGCAACACGTAAGCTACGTGAGACACTGGAGGACAACTGTCATGAGTGACAAGCCCGGTAACAAAGCCGACGCCTGGCTCGAAGACGAGTCGACAGTCTCGCGTGCGTATCGCGAACTGCAAAATACAGAGCCACCGGCCCATGTAAGTGACCACATATTGGCCGAAGCCCGGCGTGCTGCCGCATCGCAGGACAGTACCGTCATACGGGTGCAACACTGGCGAAAGTGGACCATGCCGGCGGCCCTGGCAGCGACAGTCGTATTCGCCGTGCCCCTGGTCGTCCGCGTTTTCACAAGCGTACCCACGGATTTCGAGACCCCAACAGTAACGATGACGGACATGAAAACTGAAGCCGAAGTCGAAGTGGGTGAGAAATTGGACACCAATGCCGGCGAACGCTCGACTCGTGCGGTCATGCCAGCTGACGAACTCCTGAAAAGTCTTAATGCACCCCAGCAAGCAACGCTGCAACCTGACGCGGCCGGTGCACCTGTGGCGCGCGAAAGCTTCTCGGCCGACGAGCCGGCTGTGAAGGCAGCATCGGGTCTGGCGGCACCACAAGCGCAATCGGTCGAGGAGACGTTGGCCGGCGATGACGAATATGCCGCTACACCACCGGCCCGTATTGAGCAGTCTGAGCTGCGGGACAGCCGATCCGAAACAGCGAACCGGGAAAATGCGGACGACGACTATGCCGCTACACCACAGGCCCGCAGTGACCAGTCTGAGCTGCGGGACAGCGGATCCGAAACAGCTAACTGGGAAGATGCGGACGAAGCCAAGCTTTACGCAGTCGAAAGTACCGCAGAAATTGTTCAGCAGGAACCGCCCGGTCGGCCGGAACCAGTCGCTGCCGAAGGTTTTCGCGTCAACAGGTCCCGCTCGGCGTTGACCAGTACCTTGGCCCAGGCAAGAGCTGACCGGGAACAAGACACCACAACCAAGAGTTCTCGCTTGTCGAGTTTCCGCACCGACCCGGATCAAATACTTGAAACGATTGCCAAGTTACATGAGCAGGGTTATGTGTTAACGGCGCGTCGTAAGCTAGGCTCTTTCCTGACCCAGTATCCTGACTACGAATTGCCGGATGACTACCCGATGCAAGCCAGCGATGCGATTTTCGGATCGTCTTCTGCCATAGATACGCAGGAGATCGTACCGGAAGCAGAAACCTGGTTGCGTGATATTGCCCAGATGGCACAACGCGGCGAAATTGATCAGGCAAGAATACAACTGGCCGAGTTTTTTCAAATCTACCCGGACTATCCGCTACCGGTGGAATTTCCACTCACCAGAGACGACGCCGCGCCGATCGAACGTTAACAGCCGCATCCGTCGGCGCCAGAGTGGTAATATCGGCCCGTTCTTTCACTTGCAGGAGTTCGGGCAATGAGAAAACCGGTCAATGTTGCGATCACCGGTGCCGCCGGTCAGATTGGTTATCAACTGGCATTCCGTATCGCGTCCGGACAAATGCTGGGCAACGACCAACCGGTTCGGTTACAGCTACTCGAAATACCGCCGGCGCTAGATGCGTTAAAGGGCGTTTGCATGGAGCTCTATGACTGTGCGTTCAACACGCTGGCTGGCATCACACCTACCGATCAACCCGAAGTCGCTTTCGAGGACGCGCACTATGCTTTATTGGTCGGTGCCAAGCCACGCGGCCCGGGCATGGAACGCAAAGACCTGTTGCGCGAAAACGCCGGCATATTTTCGGTGCAGGGTAGGGCGCTGAACAATCACGCGGACAAAGACGTCAAAATACTCGTTGTTGGCAATCCGGCGAATACCAATGCCTTGATCGCGCAGGCAAACGCTCCGGATCTAAACCCTGCCAACTTTACTGCTATGACCCGCCTGGATCACAACCGGGCGATCGGCCTGTTGGCACAGAAAACAGATGTGCATGTTTCAGCGATTTCTCGCATGACGATTTGGGGCAATCATTCGGCGACACAGTATCCCGATGTGAGTCATTGCCGAATTAAAGGCAAACCGGCTGCCAATCACATTAACGAAAGTTGGGTGCGTGAGGAATTTATCCCCGTTGTGCAAAAACGCGGTGCTGCAATAATCAAGGCCCGTGGTGCGTCGTCGGCAGCCTCCGCTGCATCCGCTGCGATTGATCATATTCATGATTGGGTCGAGGGCACGCCGGTTGGCGACTGGGTCAGCATGGCCGTTCCTTCCGACGGCAGTTATGGCATCGCGGAGGGCGTAATCTATTCACTTCCGGTGACCTGCGATGATGGTGAATACAGCATCGTTCAGGATCTGGAAATCGACAGCTTTAGCCGGGAACGAATGTCTATTAGCGATGCCGAACTGAGAGAGGAACGTGACGGCGTCAAAGACTTGCTTTAGTCGTTCAGGAAACTACGCAAATGTTTAGACTGGTTATAACTGTATTGGTGGCGGCAACCCTGAGCGGTTGTCTGGCAAAACTCACCGGAGACCATTACGGTCGCCATGAAGCCCGGGTGCCACAAAAGGTCACCTATGGCACCGTCGAACGACTGCGGTTGGTGCAAATCGAGGGTACCAAGTCACGCATCGGGCCGATCATCGGCGCGATTATTGGTGGCGAGGTATTTAAGGATGTCGGTGATGGTCACGGCGGTCACATCATGGAAACCGTCGGTGCGGCAGCAGGTGGTGTCGCCGGTGCCGCAGCGGAGGAAGGCGTTACCCGCAGAGGCGGTGTCGAGATTAGCGTGATGTTGCGCAATGGCGATGAAATCGCCGTCGTTCAGGAAATTGACCCAAGAGTCGACTTTCGCGTGGGCGACAATGTCCGCGTGCTTTTTCTCGATGGCTATTCGCGCGTCGTCCCCGATGTCTGATCGAGCGTAGCCCGGCCCAACGGGAAAGTTGCTCGCGGTAATCGCGGCTTTGGATCGCTTCCACATTAAGTATCTGCGCGATCTCATCTAAATAGATTCAAAGCGTTACGGCGCTTAATTGTGCGTTGCACCAATAGGGAGTATATTGGGCGTACTGGATTCCGAGGAATCCCCCACTTTCAAGCGAGGATCGAACCGTGTCGTTTCTCTTCTGGACCCTGCTTTTTGTTGGTGGCGGCCTCACATTGGCCTACCGACGTATCAATCTTCGCACCTCAACCATCATTGCCGGTGGCGCTGTTTTTGCCTACCTGGCATTCGGCAACGGCGGTTTTGCATGGAATCTATTGGTGCTGGTATCACTGGCTACCATGGTCGCGCTGAATCTCGTTGACTTCCGGCGCAATCGCATTACCCGGCCGGTGCTGAAGATGTTCCGCAAAGTACTGCCGAGAATGTCGGAGACCGAGCGCGCCGCATTGGAAGCCGGCGACGTCTGGTGGGATGGCGATCTGTTTGGTGGCGAGCCCAAATGGCGCAAGCTGTTGGGATATCCGAAGCCGACTCTCAGCAAGGAAGAGCAGGCTTTTCTCGACGGCCCGGTCGAAGAACTGTGCGGCATGATCAACGAGTGGGAAGTCACGCACGAGCGCGCCGATCTGAGCGAGGAGACCTGGCAATTTCTAAAAGACAATGGCTTCTTCGCAATGATTATCCCGAAGCGTTACGGCGGATTGGAGTTTTCCGCGCTGGCGCATTCCGAGGTTCTGGCCAAAATTTCCGGGCACAGTGCCACCTGCGGCTCAACCGTTGCTGTCCCCAATTCATTGGGTCCTGCCGAACTGCTGTTGCACTATGGTACCGAGGAGCAAAAGAATTATTACCTGCCACGACTGGCGCGTGGCGAGGAAATTCCCTGTTTTGGTTTGACCAGTCCCCGTGCGGGTTCCGATGCAACTTCGCTGACCGACTCCGGCGTCGTGACCCGCGGCATGTTCAACGGCGAAGAAGTAATTGGTATCCGTCTGAACTGGAAGAAACGCTACATTACGCTGGCCCCGGTTGCGACGGTGCTCGGTCTGGCTTTTAAACTTCGCGATCCTGAGCATTTACTCGGTGATGAGGAAAAAGAGGATTACGGCATTACTTGTGCCTTGATCCCGACACACTTACCTGGTGTGACCACCGGCAGACGGCATCTACCACTAAACCTGCCTTTCCAAAACGGCCCTACTGAAGGTAAGGATGTTTTTGTTCCTGTTGATTACATCATCGGTGGAGCAGAAATGGCCGGTGAAGGTTGGCGCATGCTGGTTGAGTCGCTAACCGTCGGTCGTTGCATCTCGCTGCCGTCAAATACCAGTGGCGGTGCAAGGGCGGGACTCGCCGCAACCGGTGCGTATGCGCGAATACGTAGTCAGTTCAATATGCCCATCGGACGATTCGACGGCATTCAGAAAGTCCTGGCACGTATCGCGGGTCGCACTTACATCACCGAGGCCGGTCGCGTCATGACTGCCGGCGCGGTTGACCAGGGTGTTGCGCCGGGTGTTCCGTCCGCTATTTTGAAATATCACTCCACTGAGATGGCGCGATTGACCGGTATAGATGTCGTCGACATACATGGCGGAAAAGCCATTTGTCTTGGACCCAAAAACTATGCCGGACGTGGTTACCAGGCTGCACCGATCGCGGTTACGGTCGAGGGCGCGAATATCCTGACGCGTAACATGATTATCTATGGACAGGGTGCCATCAGATGTCATCCGTATGTATTGAAAGAGATGCAGGCGGCCGCTGATCCCAATCACGAACGCGGTCTGGAGCAATTTGATGACTTATTGTTCCGCCACATCGGTTTTTCGCTATCCAATGCTGCGCGTTCTGTGGCGATGGGTCTGTCGTTATCCAAATTTACGAGTGTTCCCGTAGACGGCCCTACCAAACGTTTTTACCAACACATCAATCGTTTCAGCGCCGGATTCGCATTGCTGTCGGATGCCGCCATGCTGACATTGGGTGGCACCCTGAAACGCAAGGAAATGCTCTCTGCCAGACTCGGCGATGTATTGAGCTTCATGTACCTGGCCTCGGCTGTGTTGAAGCGTTTTGAAGACCAGGGCAGGCCGGCAGCCGATTTGCCGGTCGTAGAGTGGGCTTGTCGCCACCTGCTTTATCAGGCACAGGAACAGTTGCACGGCGTGCTGCGCAACCTGCCCAATCGTTGGGTGGCCGCCGCACTGCGGGTGATAATCTTCCCACTGGGCCGGCGTTATCACGCACCACGGGATCGTCTGGAGAGCCGCGTGGCTGAACTATTTATTCGACCCAGTGCGACACGCGAACGCCTGATCGGCAACACCTATCGTGCGCATATCGAAACAAATCCGTTAGCGCAGCTCGAAGATGCAATGGCCAGGGCCATTGAAATCGAGCCAATCGAAAAACGTCTGCGCCGGTCTATCAAAGACGGCGTAGTGAAGGAAAGCACGTTCGACCAGCAAATAGACGACGCAGTCAACGCGGACGTTTTGACCCGGGCAGAGGCAGACAAGCTCATCGCTTTGGACAAGATAGTCATGGAAATTATTGCAGTTGACGATTTTGAAACCAGCGAAATAGGCACCAAAGCAAAATCGTCACCGCCAAAATCCCAACAACGGATCAAAGTTGCCAGTATCCGGGAGGAACACACCGACAGGCGGCCCACCGGCACCGATGCGTCGGCATCACCACCGGTATAGTTCCGCGCTACTGGCGCCGTGAATAAAAAAGGGGCCGCCAGGCCCCTTTTTTTGTCAGTTTATCAGCTAGCATTAGCACCCATGGAAGAACCCGTATGCCAAAACTGCAGAACCACTCTAAACGGGCAGTATTGTGCTCAATGCGGCCAGCGCGACAAGAATCAGATTATCTCTTTGTGGGAACTGCTGCGAGATCTCGTCGGTGATCTGTTCGAAGTCGATTCCCGCGTTTGGCGCACTCTGGCGCCGCTATTGTTCAAGCCTGGACGACTCACCATCGAATATTTGCGTGGCAGACGTGTGCACTACACGCCGCCGTTGCGACTGTACCTGGTCACCAGCCTGATCTTCTTTCTATTTGTGTTTATCGATTCTGACTCGAGTGTGAAACTCGATGACTTCGTCATAAACGGTGACACCGTAGACGCATCTGTATCGCTTGGCGGGTCTGGGTCGGAAGACACGCCGACGCAGGACGATTCGCCTGTGCCGGGAGATACGGCGGCCGTTGCAGAGGCCCCGGTGGATGAGGCAGCCGATGAATCACTTGAGGACCGATGTCAGGACATTTCGGTCGATACCGAATTATTTGACGCCGACCTTCAAGCAATGGTGCAACGTGCATGTCTGAACTTGACGGCACCCGGTGGCGCCACACGCTTTCTGCGCGAACTCATTGATAATGTTCCCACAATGATGTTTTTCTTTCTGCCGGCGATCGCCTTAGTAATGATAATTCTGTACCCGTTGTCTCGCCGCTACTACGTCGAGCACCTGCTGTTTTTCGTCCATTTTCACTCGTTCTTTTTCCTGATCATGACACTGACGGTACTCTTCTCCCGCATACCCAGCGTGCTGCCGGGACAAGGAGTCATAGGCGGGTTGTTAACCGCGGCAGTCACAATCTACATCCCGATCTATCTGTTTGTTGCCATGCGTCGTGTCTATCAGCAATCACGGTCCTTAACTGCGGTAAAATACGTGGCACTGGGTATCGCCTATTCTACGGGCCTGTTGTTCTTGTTCACTGCGATGGCACTGTTTACGGCGTTGACGGTTTGACGACTTAGGAGCTGCAAATGAAGAAATCGCCAGTAATTGTCTTGTTGTTATTACCCGTCGTTGCCGTGTTGGCACAGATTCCCCGCTCCCCGTCACCGCAAGACGCGGAAGTTTATATCGTGTCGCCAAAACACGGTGCCACCGTTTCGAGTCCCGTGCGCGTCGTCTTTGGGTTACGTGGAATGGGTGTCGCGCCGGCGGGAGTCAATCAGCCCAATACCGGACATCATCATCTGCTGATAGACACCGAAGCACCGCCGCTCGACCGGCCGATTCCAGCCGATGAACATCACAAACATTTTGGCGGCGGTCAGACAGAGACCACAATCGAACTGGCTAAAGGTGAACACACTTTGCAACTGGTACTGGCCGATTACATACACGTGCCACACGACCCCGCTGTTTGCTCTGAGCGAATTGCCATTACGGTACGTTAACTATGGACCATCGGTTGATTGCACACGTCGATATGGATGCTTTTTATGCATCCGTCGAACAGCGCGACAACCCGCAGTATCGTGGCAAACCCGTTATTGTCGGTGGCACCGGGGCGCGTGGTGTCGTAGCCGCTGCCAATTATGAGGTCAGACGATTCGGAGTCCGTTCGGCCATGCCGATGCGTGACGCCTTACGTCGTTGTCCCGACGCCATCTGTGTACGCCCGAGAATGTCGGTCTACCGTGACGTATCGCACCGGATATTCGATGTGTTTCGTGAGTTCAGCCCATTGGTGGAGGGACTGTCACTCGATGAAGCCTTTATCGATTTGACCAAATTGTCGAAATCGCGGTCGGCCAACGAGTTGGGAATGCATCTCAAACAACGGATAGGTAAGGAAACATCGCTAACGGCATCGGTCGGCATCGGACCCAACAAGTTGGTGGCAAAAATCGCGTCGGATCTGGAAAAACCCGACGGCCTGTGTATCGTGTCACGTCGTCACGTCAACGAGATTCTCGATCCACTACCGGTGCGGACTATCAGTGGCATAGGACCGCAAACCGGCAAACGTCTGGCGCAACTGGGCATACACACCATCGAGGAATTACGGCTTGCATTGCCGGATCAACTCCAGCCGATTTTCGGTCGCTATGCATTTCGTATTCAGCAGCGCGCTTCGGGCATCGATGAGCGCCCGGTCGTCGCTCACAGCGTCCGCAAATCGATTTCCAGCGAAGAAACCTTCAACCAGGACACTGCAGACCGCGATGCGCTCATTGTACAACTGACAATACTGGCCGAAAGCGTTGCCACGTCGTTACGACGCAAGGAACTTGTCGCTGGCGTTGTCAGCGTCAAAATCCGTACGGCGGAATTTGTGACGCGAACACGACAACGCGCGCTGGCGCCACCAGGCAACGACAGTGGTGTAGTTCGCAGGGTAGCCCGGGATTTGCTCGATCAATGGCTGGCCGAAAACCCCGGTACAAAACTGCGACTGCTTGGCGTCGGCGTCGCCGATTTGCATCCCGCACGCCAACTGGGTCTTTTTCAAAAAGCGCCCGAGGCTACGGAGCTGGACCAGGCAATGGATCATATACGCTCGCGCTACGGCGACAGCAGCATCCGCCGTGGCAAACCAAACACCTGAATCGCCTATTAAAACCAGGCTTTCGCCGGGTCAGCACCAGCAAAACGCGCTTTATGTAAAATTGAGAAACCCGCGCGATAAGCGTAGCTTAAATAAGTAGACTTGGGGGATTGAGATAATGAATTACAAGAATCCTGGCAGCCATGCCGGAGCTGTCCTGCTGACGCTGTTGTTGGGTCCGCTGTCATTCACATCGGCTCACGGTTTCAGCAGCGGCGTCACAATCTCAACGGCAACTCAGGAGAGTTGTGGCGACGCCGCTTGCCATAGTGCCGGCACCGTAGAGGTATTGATTACAGGACCCGACGTAGTCCTGGTCGATAGCACACATGCCCTTACGATGACCATCACGGGCGGGCCCGGGGCAGACTCG
Source organism: Gammaproteobacteria bacterium (assembly GCA_029862165.1). Lineage (GTDB taxonomy): Bacteria > Pseudomonadota > Gammaproteobacteria > Steroidobacterales > JABDKV01 > JABDJB01. Next base: position 26,527 of record JAOTXU010000018.1, on the reverse strand, counting down.
GGCATCGGTGGCTTGAATGTGTTCGCAAGCGGTGGGACTCTTATCGCGACAGATCCGTTAACAAGGCTTTTGTCAGAGGAGATTGTCCACAACTCACCAGGAAAGGACTTTTCCGGAAGCACGGTAAGCTGGCAGTTTGATTGGACGGCACCCAGTGTTATAGGCATGGTTGATTTTATGGCGTTCGGTGTCAGTGCAATTCGCGACTTCAACGCAGCTAACGATTTTGCCGGCGACAACCTGACCATGCCTTTCACCATAAGCGTAGTGCAGGTCATACCGATCCCGGCTGCACTGCTGCTGTTTTCGTCCGGACTCGCGGTGCTGGGTTGGACAAGACGGCGGCCGACGAGCTGATTCGTCATTGATTAGGAAAAAAAGCCCGGCACTGCCGGGCTTTTTTCTGACCCGCCTGTCCAAGCGCAGGATCGGCGAGAGAGCCCCCACATCACTTATTGAGACTCGTTGCCCGCCCGGCGCCGTACGGACGCCAGAGCCAGGGACGACGGTGGTAGAATGAGCCGCTCAGCCGTAGAGCATCTGGCCTATGTATACGCAGTTTTTCGGACTGCGGGAAAAACCGTTCGCAATCACGCCGGACCCGCAGTATCTGTACCTCAGCAATCGTCACGGCGAGGCCCTGGCGCATTTGCTCTATGGGGTCTCCGAAAGCGGTGGTTTTATTCAGCTGACCGGCGAGGTAGGCACCGGCAAGACACTGCTGACGCGCACCTTGCTCGAACGCTTACCAGAAGATATCGATCTCGCAGTCATCCTGAACCCCAGGTTAACGGCTCGGGAATTCCTGGAAACCATATTCGATGAACTGCATGTCGACAGACCGGCACAAGCGAGCATCAAAGTGCTCGTCGACGAACTCAATTCACACTTGCTCAATGCGCATGCTACCGGCCGTCACACTGTGTTGCTGGTCGACGAAGCGCAGAATCTCGACACCGATGTATTGGAGCAACTTCGCCTACTGACCAATCTTGAGACGACGAAACAAAAGCTGTTACAAATAATTCTGGTCGGCCAGCCCGAGTTGCGGCAAACCCTGGCCAGAAACGATTTACGCCAACTGGCTCAGCGCATCACAGGTCGCTATCACCTGAGCAATCTGAGCCCGGTAGAAACCAGCGCGTATATCCGACATCGTCTTGAGGTAGCCGGAGCCCAGCGACGAATCTTTGGCCGCTCTGCCCTGTCGGAAGTGCATCGTGTATCAGGAGGTGTACCTCGGCTGATCAATGTGATTTGCGATCGCTCGCTGCTCGGTGCGTACACCAACGAAAAAGCCGAAGTGAACCGTCAAATCGTTCGCGAGGCGGCAGCCGAAGTTGGTGGCCACCAAAAACCATCTAGAGTTTCCTCCTGGTTGCCACAAATCGGTATCGCGACCGTGGCGCTAGCTTTCGTGGCTGTCGGCGTTTGGGCGTTTCTGCAACAGCCTTTTGCTTTCAACAAACAGGCCGACACTCGGCCTGATTCTGCGCCACAGGCCGGTACGCTTTCACTGGATGATTCCGTTAAACCCCTGGAAGGTCTGCGTCTGTCGAAATCGCTAAATCTCGCTGCCGTACCAATCAGCGTCGCCAATGCGGCCCCAGTGCATACGCCGGAGCAGGCTGTTGTCCCTCTGACTCAGTTGCTGGAATCTGCCGGCAACCTGACCGGAACCGACGGCGCGATGGGTACACTGTTTCGACTCTGGGACTTAAATCTCGACAGCGGTGATGGGGCCCCTTGTGTACAAGCTCGCACGGCCGGTCTTAAGTGCGAATTTCAGGTTGGTTCGTGGAAACTGTTGCAACAACTCGATCATCCTGCCGTGTTGTCGCTCGTGGTACCGGGTGGCGACACCCATCAGGCCGTCGTCGCAGGAATCAATGATACCCACGTAAGATTGTTACTTGGCAACCGACATATAGAAGTACCAGTAACCGAGGTTAGAGAACTGTGGTTTGGCGAATCCTTGCTGGTGTGGCGGCCCAGCCCGTTGGCGGACAGTCTGATGGTTCCGGGAATACGCAGCGACGGAGTTCGTTGGCTGAGACAACAACTCCAGCAATTGCAAGGCGGCATCGCAACGAACTCCAGTTACTATGATTTGCGTCTTGCCGAGCGTGTGCGACAGTTCCAACGCGATCGTAACCTTATCGTCGATGGTAAGGCCGGTGTGCACACCTTGATTGCGTTGAACAATGCGACCACCGGTAGCGACGAACCCCGACTGAGCCAGTATCGCTGATGTCTTTCATACTCGACGCATTGCAAAAAGCCGAGTCCTTACGTGGCCGGCAACCGGTCACGGCACCGCTCGACCAAGCCCTGGGCGACATTGCCGAGCCACCGGCCGTCCGCTCATCCTGGCGGATAGGCGCTTTGCTCGCCGGAGTAGTTGCAACGGTTTTGCTGACGCTTTACGTGCTAAACCCACCGGATTCCAAGGCTAGGCTACCAGTTCCGGTTGCCGACACGACAACCCGCACTTCGTTTTCCACCATGGCATCTGACACGCCGTTAATCGATGTTGCCACACCGGCCACTCGCGAAGTACGCTCTTTAAACCGGGAAGCGGCGCATACACCAACCAGGCAGGTCGCGCCGGGAAGTGTTTCCATTTCACCGGAACCGCTGGCCGATACTTCTGCGCCCGTAACACCGGGCACCGTTTCGGTTTCGCAGGAGCCACTCAGCGCAACGGAGACGCCATCACGCGTGCTCACGAACGTATCCGAGGAAAACTTGCCCAGCTATCAGGAACTGGTATTGAACCGGCGTGTACAGATGCCCGAGTTTCATCTGGACATTCATGTTTATGCGCCATCGCCGGAGCGCCGCTTTGTATTCGTCAACAACCGCAAATACCGTGAAGGCGCCAAGCTGGACGAAGGCGGCACGGTCGAGCGCATTACGCCTGTGGGGGCAATACTCAATCATCGTGGCCATCGTTTTGAATTAGTTCCCGATTAACCGCGTGGTTCTGTTACCGGATATGCTCGGCGACGATGAAGGCAACACGACCATAAAGCTGCCAGCAATCACTTACCTGAACGGACCGAGGCTGGGACGAATTCTTCGTGCCGGCATCAGCAATGTGCTGGCCGACCAGGAGCACCTCAATAAGATCAATGTCTATCCGGTTCCCGATGGTGACACCGGTACCAATCTTGCCCTGACCCTGTATGCCATCGTGCCGGTGGTCAGTGGTGATATTCCGGTGCACGCCGGAAACCTGCTGATCCGTGTAGCCGACGCCGCACTGGATGGTGCACGTGGCAACTCGGGCACGATCCTGGCGCAGTACCTGCAAGGCATGGCCGATCAATGCGAAAAACTGCCGCGAATCTGCGCCGGCGATCTGGCAGCCGCCAGTCTGACTGGTGCGGCCTACGCACGCGAAGCAATGAGTACGCCGGTGGAGGGCACGATACTTACTGTACTGGACGACTTCGCAGGCGCCGTTTCGAAAAACGTCAAGTTGGGGAGCGGTGACCTGGCTGAAATCTTCGCAGCCGCCTACATCAAAGCAAAACAATCCCTGGCCAACACACCAAACCTGTTGGACGCGCTACGCAAAGCCAATGTGGTAGATGCCGGTGCTGCCGGTTTTGTTGATTTACTCGATGGGATCGACCAATTGCTGCAGGAAGGCAACGAGGGTGATGTTAAGGCGGTTGTTCCAGGCACGGATGACTACGTCGGTGAGATGACAGCAGGAAATGAAATCGATCTCCGTTTTCGCTACTGCACAGAGTGTCTGGTAACAGCCGCTGAAATCAATCGACGGAAACTGCGTGAAGACGTGACGGCCCTCGGCGACAGTCTGGTGATTGCCGGTAGTCACGCCAAGATGCGCATACACATCCACACCAACGATCCAAACCGTGTTTTTCAGCTAGCCGCCAAGCACGGTGTGGTCAGCGGCGAAAAAGCCGATGACATGCAGCGCCAGCAGGAACTCTCGCACGCCGCGGACAGACGAGTGGTTATCACTACTGATACGGCCGCCGACGTACCCGATGATGAGCTCGAGCGTCTCAATATTTATCTGACGCCGGTACGCGTGCATTTTGGCGAGCAAAGTTACCTCGACAAGGTGACAATTACAGCCGAACAACTCTATGACAAGCTACGAAAGGAAACCGTGCCGGCAACAACGTCGCAACCAGCCCCGGGAGACTTTCGCAGGCAGTTCGAATTTCTCAAATCACATTATCATGATGTGGTGTCCATCCATGTGACCGGTCGCGCCAGCGGCACCTTCCAGGCGGCACAAAATGTCGCAGCTTCGCTAACCGGCGGCGACCGCGTGCATGTCGTCGACTCCGCGACTGCCTCGCTCGGTCAGGGGTTTCTGGTTATCGACGCTGCTGAGGCGGCACTGGACGGAATATCCGGGAAAGCGATCGTACAACGCGTAGAAAAAATGAAAGGCCTTACCCAGACCTACTGTGTCTTGCGTGATCTCAGCTATGGAGTTCGTGGTGGTCGTGTCTCGGCTAGGGTAAAGACGCTCGCAGACTTTTTTCACCTTACACCGGTGTTGAAGATAAGCGATGGTTTGGTCAAACCAGCCGGAGTTTTTTTTGGGCGCAGGAATATCGTGGAAAAGTTTGCCCGCTATGTCGCGCGCCGTATTTCAAAGGAGAAAACCTACAGACTCGGTGTTGGTCATGCCGATTGTGAGTCTGACGGTCACGAGCTGTTACGCTTGTTGGAAGGCGCCATTCCGAACCGCCATCAGACAATTTTTACGCGTATTGGAACCGCATTGGGTGTGCATGCCGGTCCCGAGGGACTGGTCGTCGCAATACAGGAATATGCTGCGCCCGAAGTCTAGCCGCGTCAGGCCAAACTGCTACTGACGACACGTGGCATTATTTGCCGGTCCATCGTTGTAACCAGCGTGTCCAGTACACCACCTTCTTCTGCCGCCAAAAGTGTGCGCCCATCGTCCCAAGCGATAGTCAGCTCGCCTGCCGTGGTTGGAATGACTCTTTCGATCACTAGTGTTGCCACACTCGAGTCCTGTCTTCGCCATTGTTTGCGGACACTACCGGCAGCCGGTGTGAGCTCAACTCGTGCCGCCTGCAGATCACTGACTGCGTCTACGAGTGCCGACCAGACCATGTCGATATCCTCAGCCTCGGCTGCCCGCCTGTTGAATTTCCGCTGTGTTTGACGCAACACCGTATTTTTTTGGCGCCGCTCCGCCAACACGCGGCGATCCCAGACGAAACCGCCCAGGCGGTGAACAAACAACATGACCGCAATTATCGCTGCGCCAAAGAGTGCGGCACTCAGAATACCGTCCGTTACCGTAACGGTCAGAGCGAACAACGCAAATGTTGCTGAAATCGTATAGAGAAACAATACTGCCGAACGATGACTGAGCCCCATATCCAGCAGTTTGTGGTGTATATGCTCACGATCTCCCTTGAATGGGTTCTGACCTCGCAACATCCGCCGCCCGAGTGCCAGTAACGTGTCAAGTATCGGCAGCCCCAGTGCCAGAACCGGTGTTAGCAACGCGACTGTTGCAGCACCTTTGGTACTGGTCTGCAATGAGGTCACGGCGATGACATAGCCCAGGAACAGACTACCGGTATCGCCCATAAAAATGGTGGCCGGGTTGAAATTGAAGACCAGAAAACCCAGTAGGGCGCCCGCGAGCGCTGCCATGAACAACATCATCAAGAGATTGTTATGCGCAAACGCTACGGCGAATATTGTGGCTGCTGCGAATACCGCAACACCTGCGGCCAGCCCGTCCAAACCGTCTATCAGGTTAAGCGCGTTGATCAAACCAACAATCCAGATGATCGTCAGCGGGAAGGCAAAGATACCAAGTTGCAAAGTCGAATCGAATGGCAAGGAAACTGCTTCAATTCGAAAACCAATGCTAAACAGGGAAATCGCAACAGCGATTTGGATCGCAAACTTCTCTATCGCTCCGACCCCGATAATGTCGTCATAGATTCCCAGCACAACGATGGGCAGGCCGCCGAGCAGCAGCCCAATGGCCATCGATGGTTCACCGGTAAACAATGCGCCGGTCTGGCTGTCGATAAAAAATAATCCCAGGAGCGGCAAATAGAACGCAATGACGATAGCGAGGCCGCCAACCCGTGGCGTGGAATCAACGTGAATCTTGCGGAAACTGGTATCAGGCGCTTCTACCGATCCCAGCCGTTTCGCGGTGTCACGCACCAGTGGTGTCAACAACAGGGCACACGCCAGCGCCAAAAGGAAAGCTGCAGGGACGACTATCATGTTGTTTTGAGCTGCGTCAGAAGATTAATGTAACGTCCTGTAATCAGGCTGCGATCGTACCGGTCGACTGCTGCCAGACGCGCCTTGTTTCCCATTGCTAGAGCGTCGGAGCGATTACCATATAGATCACGCACGGCGTCGGCAATTCCTTGGGCGGAGCCGGGTTCTACCACCAGGCCTGCCTGCTCGTCCTGTAAAACACGTGCCACCTCACTGTCTTGTGGCACCGCGGCGACGGCCGGTCGACCACTCGCCATGATCCCGTAGATCTTGGACGGCACCACCAGTCCCGAAGCTGAACGCCGCTGGAGTATTAATGCCACATCAGCGGTCGACAGCGATTCTTTCAGCCTTTCCTTGTGTTGATACGGCAGGAATACGACATTCTTTAGGCCCCGCGCACGCACACTCTCGCTAACTGATTCCTTGGCCGGTCCCGCGCCCACTATCAATAGAATCAGGTCGTCCAGATCTGCCAGTTTCTCCGCCACCTCCGGCAGAATCTCGACGCCGTGTGCCCGACCGAGATTGCCGGAATACATCACGACAAAACGATCGGCGAGACCGTGCTCGCTGAGAAATGTATTGTCGGCCGGCGCTACCGGTGTAACTCGAGCACTGTCGGCCCAGTTTGGAATGATGCTGACATTGTCGAGTTGCGGGTCGCTGTCCAGCACGCGTTCCTTCATGTCCTGGGCGAGTACCGTAACGACATCGGCACGACGGCGCAGACCAGACTCCACACGCCGGCTCAGGCGAGTGATCGGGCCATCACCGAGCACACCCAGCGCCTGCCCGAGTTCCGGATAAACATCCTGCAAGTTGTACACAAACCGCCTGTTCGGCATCACCGCAAGCATTGCAGCGAGCAAGCCTGCCAACAGTGGCGGGGTGGACTGCGCAAACACTACGTCGACCCGGCGTATGAACATTGCCCGCATGATGGCTGCAACGAAGTAGCCGGCAAACGGCAGCAATCTCGACCAAATACCGCGTCGGCCAGCGCCAGGCACGCCCAACCAGTGAATCTCAACGCCGTCGCGCAGCTCGCGTTCCAGTAATCTGTAAGGGCGCGATGTACCTTCGGTGTAGCTGGGTCGCGAGGCGATAACGATCGCCTCATGTCCGCTGGACACAAGATCCTCAGCGAGTTCTGCGATTAATTGGCCTGTCGCGGCCACGTCCGGTGGGTAATGCGGAGACAGAAATAACACCCGCGTCGCGGACTGGGATTGCTTCACAAGTGAGGATCGCTGTTTTGTAAGTTGGCCTGGTGCAAAAACTGACCGCAACGTCGGCCGCCGGGCCCCGTCGCGTGTCACAAAGGAGTTTATCCGAAATGGCTGGCATGGACGACGATTTAGCCTGCCGGCCTGACGGTTAGCACTGCCGCTCGAGAATCCCATCCCTTGCATCGTTAGATTTCTTAAACTACCGGGCCCGCAGGGGCCCCGAGGCTGTCTACCCTAGCTTTGTGGAGCCAGGCAAACTGTGACGCAGGTCACACGGCATTCTCTCCACGTAATCAAATGATTATGCGGCCAGGTGGTCGGCCCGGACAGGGGCAGTGCCAGGCAGATTCCAGATATTGTGCACGCCGTGTATCCTAGGTCGCGCACCCGGCCATCGCAGGAAAAAAACATGCATGTATCCCTATTCTTGGGGCTCGCTCTGGCAATCCTCTTGACTGCTTGTCAGGCTGATCGTGATGTCTCCGCTACCGGACCCGCAGCGACTTCTGATTACGGCATGGCTGCAATTGACGAGCCGTCCTATCGCCGCAGGGTTAAGAAGCTGTCATCTGACGAATTTGAGGGTCGCGCACCCTTTACCGCCGGCGAGAAAAAAACGATCGAATTCGTTCGAGACGAATTTGAAAAAGCCGGTTTTGTGCCGGGTAACGGCGCCGATTGGTATCAGGAAGTCCCGTTGGTGGAGATTACGGCAACGTCGGCGTCTCTGACTTTCGTTGGGAATACACCACGTGAAGTCGCGCAGGGTGAGGACGCGGTAATCTGGACCAAACGGGTTACAGAAGAAGTATCGCTGGCGGACAGCGAAATGGTTTTTGTCGGATACGGTATCGTCGCGCCGGAATACGAGTGGAACGACTACGAAGGCATCGACGTAACAGGCAAGACAGTCATCATGCTGGTTAACGACCCAGGTTATGCGACCCAGGACCCAACATTATTTAACGGTAACGCCATGACTTACTATGGCCGATGGACTTACAAGTATGAAGAAGCGGCGCGACAGGGCGCAGCTGCAGCGTTTGTAATCCACGAAACCGGACCGGCCGGCTATCCGTGGCAGGTCGTTACCAGCGGGGGGACCGGGCCACAGTTTGACCTGATAACTGACGACAAAAATTTTTCCCGTCCAATTATTGAGGGCTGGATCAACACAACGACAGCCGCCGAGGTATTTGCCACGGCTGCGTTGTCACTTGAGGACGCACGACGGGCGGCATTACAGCGTGAATTCAAGGCGCAAAAATTACCATGGAAAGTTTCCGGGCAGATCCGTAACTCCATACGTGAATCGGTTTCATACAACGTGTTGGGGCTCCTGCCGGGAACCGATCTTGCTGACGAATATATAATCTATATGGCGCACTGGGATCACATGGGACGTGACGATACGTTGGAGGGCGACCAGATCTTCAATGGCGCAATCGATAATGCCTCCGGGACCGCCGCACTGATGGAACTGGCTGAGGCCTATGCCACCCTTGAGACGCCACCGAGGCGTTCGATCTTGCTAATGGCGGTGACGGCAGAGGAATCCGGCCTGCTGGGCTCGAGGCACTACGGAACAAACCCGGTCTATCCGCTCGGCAAGACCGTCGCGGGCATCAACATGGATGGTTTGAATGTTTATGGCCGCACACGGGACATCGCAGTCGTTGGTTTTGGCAGTTCTGAGCTGGAAGAATATCTGACGCGTGCGGCTGGTCGCCAGGATCGCGTCATTGTTGCCGAACCCACCCCCGAAAAAGGCTTCTTCTATCGCTCCGACCACTTCAATCTCGCCAAACAGGGCGTGCCGGTGCTCTATGCCGAGAGTGGATTCGACTACCGCGAGGGTGGTGTAACCCGCGGCATTGAACTAGCCCGAGACTGGGTCGCCAATCGGTACCACAAGACCGCTGACGAGTATCGCGATGACTGGGATATGTCCGGGGCAATCGAAGACATGCAGGTCTATTTCATGATCGGCAATGAGCTGGCAACCAATGGCGATTGGCCCGAGTGGTACGTAACAAGCGAATTCAAGGCGATTCGTGAGGCGAGTTTGGGTGCAGCCAACCACTAAGCTTCCGTGATTTTGTGAACTACGCGGCAGCTGTACCAGTCCCAATAAGTATCCTCCGGTGTCGAGACTGGCCAGGCATGATCAAAGCTCTGTTCTGCTCACTAATTGTTGCTCTGGCAGCTCCGATTGCGAGTGCAGATGATTTCGGCAAGTTGTCGCCGTTTGTTCCCACCACCGGCAAGGCCAATGCCGAGGTAATGGTGCTAGACGCACCGGCCGACATCAACCAGATTTCCGACCGTGTGGAACAGGCCATACAAGAGAACTCGGAATGGTTTAGAGCCTATGCAGCGCAAGCCACGCCTGGCAAACCATTGCCCTATCACAAAAACATGGGCATCACCCAGCAGGATTACGTCCGACTCCTCCAAGGTGCCAATGAATTGGTGTTGACCAAAGCCGGAGAAGTTGAAATCACTTTCTCCCTAGAAACCGATGGAACCATTGTGTTGCGTGGCCTGCCTATGACCGCGCCAAATCATCAGTTAGTTTATGATCCGGAATCGAATCACATAATTACGGCTCACGGCGTGTTAACCGATTTAAGAAATTTTGATCAGGATAACCCGGAAATGCCGGCAGGCCGTTGGGCGGGTCTGCAATGGAATCTCAATGAACTCCCATCAGCTACCGATTTCGTACAGATCAAACTCTCTATAGGGCGACTGAAAGACCAGAAACTAAACATTATTTATTATGATGTGGACGTTGCGCGCCATGGCACGCATGATAATTACCATTACATTTTGCTCTACGGCTCGTAGGAAGACCAACAGGGTATTGATACCCCGGCGCCTGGCAATTCGAAGACAATGCGCGCTTTCTATTCACGAAATTCCATTTTCTGGCGCATGCAGACTACAGCGATGTCAGCTATAGTCCCTGCGATGTGGCCACACAGTAGGGGAGCATCCACTGGACATCGTTATTGCCAGTCTACGCGACGAGTGGCACAAGCTGCTGGGGGTAGCGCCACGCCTGGCGCTCGCTGCGATTGTGCTGATCATTTTCTGGATTGCCGGACTTATCGCCTCCAGAACACTAAGAGCGATACTGGTACGTGGTGGCCTGGCAGAAACTCATATGAGTTTCTTCCGCAAGTTGCTGGTCTGGATATTTATTCTTATCGGCTTTTCTATCGCGCTAACCGTTGTCGGATTAGGTGGTGCTGCCAAGGGATTACTGACCGGTGGCGGAATTACCGCTGTTGTTCTGGGTTTTGCGTTTCGCGAGATAGTCGAGAATTTTCTGGCCGGGTTCTTTCTTGCCTTTAGCTCGCCCTTCAAAGTAGGTGATCTGATTCAGTCTGAGGGACTAGAAGGCACGGTTAAGAACGTCGAACTGCGGTCCACTCACATACGCACCGCCGATGGCAGGGATATTTTTATTCCCAGCAACCAGATCTACAAAAACCCATTGATCAACTACACGATGGACGGATTGCGTCGCTACAGTTTCACCGTTGGTCTCGCCTACACCGACGATGCCGATGGCGCCTGTGAACTGTTAAGGGATACCGTCAAACAAAGCGGACTGACGCTGACGGACCCAGAGCCTTTCGTGGGCATTAGCAATTTCTTGCCCGGCTACGTAGAACTCACGACAAACTTCTGGATTGACACTTTCAACCCGCCAACCGGCGTTGCCAGCCCGCGCTCGGCTCTGATGGCGCTTTGTCGACGGGCCTTGGTAAATAAAGGATTCAGCCTGCGCCACGACCTGCGATTCGCAGACGACAAGCAATCTAATTGATCGATGCGGCCTTTGCCTGCTGCGTCGCAATCCACTCGTCGATTTGTGACTCCAGCACATTCAATGGCACGGCACCGTTGGCTAACACCGCGTCATGGAAGTGTCGCACATTGAATTTCTGGCCCAGGGCGCTCTCGGCCCGTGCCCGCAGCTCCTTTATTCTTAATTCACCAATTTTGTAGGCCAGCGCCTGAGCCGGCCAGACTATGTAACGGTCTATTTCTACAGTAATGTCGTGTTCCGTCTTACTGGCATTGTCTTTGAAAAACTGTATCGCATCGTCGCGAGTCCAGCCCAGTGCATGCATACCTGTGTCGACCACCAATCGAACGGCACGCCACATTTCATAGGTCAATTGGCCAAACTTCGAATACGGGTCTTCGTAAAAACCCATTTCCTCGCCAAGGCTCTCAGAATAAAGCCCCCATCCTTCGACAAAAGCAGTCTCGCCGCCAAAACGCCTGAACCAGGGCATGTCGATTTCCGCCTGCAACGACAGCTGTAAATGGTGCCCGGGCACGGCTTCGTGCAATGACAAGGCCTCCATCTCCCAACTGGGGCGGGTTTTCAGATCGTAGGTATTGGCGAAGAATGTGCCGGCACGACCGGCTTCCTGTGAGCCTTGCTGATAATAGGCGGTGGTCTGCGATTTGGCGATAAAGTCTGGAATGGCCTCAACCCCGTATGGCAACCGGGGCAGTTTTCCAATCACCCGTACCGTCGCCGCGTCGGCACGTTTGGAAATATCGCGATACGCTGTAATCAAATCATTGGCTGAATCAAAATAGAATTGCGAATCGTTACGCAGAAACTCTGTAAAATCCGCAAAGTCGCCTTCAAAACCTGTGCTCACGATGATCTCGTCCATCTTTGCACGGATGCGCTTGACCTCGATTTGGCCTAATGCGTGAATTTCTTCGGCCGTCAGATCCGTTGTAGTCATTTGACGGATTCGGTAAGCGTACCAGGCCTGGCCGTCTGGTAGTTCCGTCGCCGCGATAGACTTGCGCGCGCCGGGCAAGTATTCGGTGACAAAAAACTCGTGTAGCCGGCGAAAGGCCGGCGCGACGGATTTCTTGTAGGCGCGTGTTGCCCGTTTTGTCAGTTTGTTCCAGTCCGCCTTGCTAATCCCGTCTGAACGATTCTTGAATTGCGTCATTAATGCGCTTTCCATAGGATCGTCTGTCAGTAGCGCTGCGATCTGGTCGGGGATATCCCGCAATGTAATCGCCGGCGGTGTGACACCGGCCTGCAAACCGGTTTTCAGATGGGCCGTCACGTTTTCTATGCTCTCCGGCAAAGCCTCCAGCCGTGCCACAATGTTTTTCAGCTGGCCGGTGGTCTTCCTCGGCATCACACTCAATGTCCGGGCCGAATCCTGTTGAATTCCGTTGAGCTGAGTAACCGGCAGAAGATATTGTGGAAAACGAATTCCTTCTACTTGCTTATTTGCACCGTCCAGATAAAGGTCGTAGTTAAGCCTGTCAACTCCATCCAGACTGTCGCGATCAATGGCCTCGAGTATCTCCAGTGCGCGCCGGCTATCGGACTCACGTCGTTTTATCGCCTTGATCGAATTGTCCGTCCACCTGTCCTGACCCGACGGGTGTCCAATAAACGTTGCAAATTCCGGAAACTCCAGCATCGTGTATTGAAAATAAAGGTCGAGTAAGGCATTGAAGCGTTTGGATTCGCTCAACTCTCCGGCATTTGTTGCAAGCGCCCGTTCCTGCTCCAGAATATTTTCGCGTGCTGTCTGATATTGGCTGCCATGTGCCAATGGCAACAATAGAACGAGCAACAAAAAAGAGCCTAGAATTCTGTTCATTGGTTCCCCCGGTCTGGCAGGCGCCCTGTCACCTGCGTGGAATGAGACAGTGTACGCTACCGTGTGATCCTCGCCAGGGGTCCCGCCCCCGGCTGTACCGGAAGACACCGGGTAATTCAATCACTTATGAAAGTAGCGCAATGCTGCGGGGACAGCTACGATTGATGTAACAAGGAGTTGCTTATGAATCGTACTTGGGTCGTGGTTGCGGAAAGCAGCCGGGCACGGATTTTCGCTACCAAGGGCCCTCGCTCAGCCCTCAATGAGATAGAAGGCCTGACACAACCTGAGGCAAGACTGAAAGAGCGCGATCTGGTTTCCGACTCACACGGACGAAGTTTCGATAGCGGCGGCACCGGTCGGCACGCCATGGGCCGACAGGTAAACCAAAAGCATCACGAAGCGATGGTCTTCGCCAAACATATCGCTGACCATTTGCAGGAAGAATATGCACGCAACACCTTCGCAAAACTGATACTTATCGCACCCCCGGAGTTTTTGGGTTTGTTGCGCAAAGCGCTGCACGCACCTTGCGCCAATCGCGTCGCCGCGACGATAAACAAAAATCTGGTGCAGCATGACGCGGCGGACATACACGCTCATATGCCTGAGCGGTTCTGAAACAGTTTATTCGGAAATTCGTTCGTAAAATCCTTCGAACCACGAGTTCCATGCCCCGGTTTCCGCATCATGTTGTTCGAAAAACTGACGCACACGACCGTCGTCGAGTAACGTCCACGTACCACGGAAATCTGCCACCAGACCGGTATTTGGATAGAAAACCTTTCCTTCGAGCACCATCGATCCATCAACCAGGTTGCCCTCGATGTCGATTAGCAAGCCGGTTGCGCTGACCCAGTGTTGGCGCCACTTATCCTTGTTGGGGTCGTAGTAATTGAGACTGCGGCCAGTTACGCCACTAGTACCGGTCCACAGTTCGACTAGAACGCAACCGTTCTCGGCGCGCGAAATGTTATTGGTACCAGCTTTTTGAGCGTTTCCTGTATATACGTCCCAGGTACCCAGCCAGAAATCGAATTCGTCATATTTGTCACCCTTTTCGCAGGGAAAGGTATTGTTACGCACACTCTGGATGACTTTCTTGAATCGTGGATTTTCACGCAGTGCGCGCAGTCCCTCGGCTTGTAACTGGATCAACCCGGTGAAGCCGGTCGCTGCCGCTTTTTCCAGGGCGTCCAGCGCGGCGTCGTGCTCACCGGCTGTCATATGTTCCAAAGCGGCCTGATAGAGTTCTCCCGGGCCGGCGCTTTGTGCGTTCGCATAATTGGCCAAAACGGCCACTAATGCCGCCATGATCAGACGTCTACGCATGTTTTTACCCTCGTTGCCTGCACAATTTGATGGCTAATGCCGGATAAAGTTCTTGAGGCTTCAGTAACGCAGTCTCGCACGCTGGCTCCCGTCAGGGCAAAATCCCTTAGAGAAATTGGGGATACTCATGACGAAACGTTTTAGAACGGAGACGTTGGCGCTACACGCGAGCCGCAAGGTCGATCCAGTCACCGGCGCGGTGTCGCCACCGCTGTACCTGAGCACAACATTTCAGCGTGATGCAGACGGCGGCTACTCGACCGGTTTCGAATATATTCGCGACGGGCACCCCAACCGGGAAATGCTCGAACGCACTCTCGCGGCGCTGGAGTTCGGCACAGATGCTATTGCATTTTCTTCGGGCACCGCTGCATCTTTGGCGGTTTTTCAGTCGATCGGTCGCGGTCATATCATTGCGACGCACGATGCCTATCATGGCACGCTGCATCAGCTCGCTGACCTTGTTGCCGGTTGGGGCACGGAGATCAGTTTTGTCGATACGACTTCGCTGGCGGAAGTCACACATGCGATACGCGATGATACACGCTTATTATGGATCGAAACGCCTTCCAATCCACTGCTGCGCGTAAGCGATATTGCAGCACTGCATGAACTAATTCACGGCCGCAATATTGCTCTGGCAGTCGATAACACAATTGCAACACCAATCATGCAACAGCCTCTGGCACTGGGAGCGGATATTGTCGTGCACAGCAGCACCAAGTACATCGGTGGACACAGCGATGTCGCCGGTGGTGTGGTGGTCGGACGCGATCATCCGATTTTGGAATCAGCCAGGAATTATCTCGTGCGCGCAGGTGCCGTTCCTTCGGCCTTTGACTGCTGGCTGATGCAACGCAGTATTGCCACGCTCCCGCTGCGCGCGAGACTACATGCGGAGAACGCACTCGCACTGGCGCACTTTCTGGATCAGCATGACAGCGTCACTCAGGTCGACTACCCCGGCTTGAGCACGCATCCGGACCACACCGTGGCCGCCCGGCAAATGAACGGGTTTGGCGGCGTTCTCTCATTTCGCGTGAATGGCGGTGAAGCAGAAGCAATGCGCGTCGCGGCGTGCGTCCGATTATTCATCCGTGCCACCAGTCTCGGCGGCGTCGAAAGCCTCATTGAACACCGCGCTTCCGTAGAAGGACCTGACTCGCATGCGCCAGCTAATTTGCTGCGCCTGTCCGTCGGCATCGAAAATGTCGACGACCTGATTACTGATCTTAGTCACGCCCTCGACGCGATTTCGTCGTGACACAAGAACTGACGCCTGGAAAAGAAACCGATACGGGCACCGGTGCAATTGCCACATCGTTGTTTCCGGCCAAGCCGGCGGACGGGCAGTCGTTTATCGATCGCACCGAAGAGCACAAACGCCTCACCGCCGATATAAGCGCCGCTCGCAGTGCCTGGTTCGACTGCCCACCGCGTTATGGCGTCAATTCGCTTATCGAGCAGGTTCGCGGAGGTATGCGCTACTGGCGCAAGCCCAGAATCACGTCGACTAATTATCGATTGCATACCATTCACGACACACAGTCATTTTGTGCCGCGATGCTTGAGGGCGTGGGACAGCTCGCATCACAAACAATCCGCAGACCCAACGTTGAAGCAGAAATTATTGACAAACTCTTCGTCGGTGTCGACATGCAAATCTATCTCGATGAGAAACATCTACAGACTATTGGGTTTTTGGCTGGCCGCGATCCCCTCAAGACGCTGATCCAGGTAACCCGGGACCTTGACACGATAGCCGGCGAGCATGACTGCCGAAGTGTGTATATCGTTCACGACTTGCAGCAAATTTTGGCGTTGCGGGAGAGCAGCCGCCTGTTGGATACGCTGCACAATATTATTGATGCCAGCAAAAACGCAACCTGGTTGATGCAGGGAAACAACCGTAACGCGATGCATCGGTTGTTTCTCGACGAAGATGCGCGTTTACACGGGTGCTGTGCGCGGTTCACGTTGCGACCAATCAAGTCATCCGTTTATTCGCAATATCTGGCGGACGCGGCTCAGTCACAATGGAATTGCTTTATCGGGCGCAAGGCAACAGCTATGATTCTGGCGCTGACTGAGCGACACCCGTATTGGTTCAACCTACTCTGCCGGCGACTCTGGTCATCGGATCTTCCGCCGGTGATCCAGGACGTGGTTAACGAATGGTTGGACCTGGTCAGACAACAACACCACATTAGCAGCCGGCAAATGGAGCACCTCTCCCCCAATCAGCGTGCTGTACTCCGCTGTCTCGCCGAGACACCGACAGATCAGCCTCGGGCAAAAGCATTTGTCGCACGCACTCGGGTCTCCAGCGCCAGCGTGGGTCAGGCAATCAAGATTCTGGCGGAACAGGATCTCGTCAAACTGAATCCGGACGGCGTATGGAGTGTTGCGGATCCGGTGATGCAGTGGTCGCTATATCCACGAACCGATATCGTCGACCAGATCTACGAGAAATTACCGGATCTTTATCTGTAACGCTTAGTCAGAAAATTGAAAATCGTTGCCGACCCGCCTGTTGGTAAATCGATGACCGGAATCCAGGGATTCAAATTCAAGAGTAATGGAAGATAATCGGGATATGTTGTATGCGTCGTAAAAATAGGCTCGCGTTGAATCTGCCGGAACAAATTCACCCTCTTTAATCCAGCCACGCATGATGGTGAAATAGATGGAACCGGACACGCCCCAGAGACCAACTTCAACGGACTCTTCGTATCGGGCACCCTTGTACGAACGAAATGTCAGCCGGTAAGTGCCGTTTTCGTTCCTCTCTATAAGGGTCAGACGCAAACCATGCTCGCCCGGCACCTCACCCAGCCATTTTCCGACCATAAGGTCACGACGTTTTTGTGCGTCATTCGACCAGGGCTTGCTCTCAGGCACCGATACCACATTGTTAGTTGCCGCACAGCCAAGCAATAGCAGTAGCATGAGGCCACTCAGTAACAGCTGCCTGGTTCGCTCGACTCCCCTGTTCAAAAGAGTGACTCCGGCCTAACCAGATCTGGTTCCTCGTTACGCGGATCGTTGACCCGACGGCTGACGGGCCAGATGGAAATACTCTCCGCAGGCACAGGTACAAGTAACTTCTGTAGTTTGTCTACGTCGTTTTCGTCCGGCGCCAGCCACGCAGAAAAACTATCGGGCGCCAATATCACCGGCATACGGTCATGCAGCGCTGAAACCGCTTCATTAGGTATCGTCGTAACTATTGTGAAGCTCTCCAGCGTCTCATCGTTGTTTGTCTTGTCACGCCAGCGCGCCCATAAGCCAGCCATTCCGAAAGGCTCATCGCCCCCAAACCCGATAAAATACGGTTGTTTGATGCTGCCTTGCTTTTTCCACTCATAAAAGCCGTTGGCCGGGACGATGCAACGGCGTTTTCTGAACGAGTTTTTAAACGCTGGTTTCTCTGCCAGCGTCTCGGCACGAGCGTTGATCATCCGGTTGCCGATAGACTTGTCCTTTGCCCAGAACGGCACCAGACCCCAACGCAACATGCTAATGCCACGCGTCCCTTCTTCGTCCGCGCGAACGATGGGCACAAATTGTGTCGGTGCAATGTTGTAACGTGGCTCTATTTCCGGCGGTGCTTGCACGTCAAAAATGCGCGTTACCGCCTCCGCTGGAGAATAAAAAGCAAACCGGCCACACATCAGGGTCGCAGGCCCACACCTCGTCTCAAAAGGTGGAGGTTAAAAATAAACAATCCAATGACGAATGCAATGATAATAATATAGGCCGTCTGAATCTGGATATCCGAAACACCGAGTATCCCATAGCGAAACGCATTAACCATGTACAAGATCGGATTCGCGCGAGACACTGTCTGCCAAAACTCCGGTAGCAACGATATGGAATAAAACACGCCACCCAGGTAGGTCAGCGGTGTCAGCACAAACGTCGGGATAATCGAGATGCCATCGAAGTTTTTCGCGTAAATCGCGTTGACGAAGCCCGCTAGCGAGAAAACCATCGATGTGAGTGCCACGATACTCAGCATAATCCACGGATGTTCCAACCGTAAATCTGTGAAAAACAGCGCGATCAGCGCTACCAGTATGCCTACCGTTACGCCGCGAATAAGACCACCGGCCATGTAGCCGATCAGCATGATGTAATTCGGCATCGGTGAAACCAGCATTTCCTCGACGTATTTACCAAATCTGGATCCGAAGAACGACGACACTACATTGCCGTATGAGTTACTGATAATAGACATCATGATCAGGCCGGGAGCAATAAACTGCATGTAGGTGAAACCGTCCATCTCACCGATACGCTTGCCGATAAGGTTGCCGAAGATAATAAAATACAGGGTCATTGTTATCGCCGGTGGCACAATTGTCTGTATCCAGATACGCCGTACACGCCTAAATTCCCGTGCAACAATCGTCTGCAATGCGACAACGTGATTACGATTGATCACTGGCGTTCGGTCATTTTGTTGTCGACCATATTCATGAACAGCTCTTCCAGCCGACTCGCTTTGTTGCGCATGCTGCCTGCACGGATTCCCTTCTTGGAAAGCAGTTCGAATATTTCGTTGACGTTACGATCTTGCGGCTTGTCGACCTCAAGAGTGTGACTGTCAACACGTCTCGTTACGTAACCATCTATGCTGACTACCTCGGGGAGAGCTCGTTCGACATCCAACACAAATGTCTCCATGCTCAGACGGCGCAGCAAACGACTCATTCGATCGTGCTCGATAATCGTGCCGGCGTCGATAATCGCGATGTTTCGGCACAGGCTCTCGGCCTCTTCGAGGTAATGCGTGGTCAGAATAATCGTCGTGCCTTCGCTATTGATCTTGCGCATGAACTCCCACATCGACCGCCGTATTTCTATGTCGACGCCCGCCGTCGGTTCGTCGAGTATCAGTAAGGGCGGCCGGTGCACCAGTGCGCGTGCAATCATCAGGCGACGCTTCATGCCACCGGACAGGTTGCGGGCGATTTCATCACGCTTGTCCCAGAGCTGCAGATCCCGCAGGTGAGACTCAGCCCTTTTGCTGGCGAGCTTCAAGGGCAAGCCGTAAAATCCCGCCTGATTGGTCAGGATCTCGAATACCTTTTCGAACTGGTTGAAGTTGACTTCCTGTGGCACCAGCCCGATACAGGATTTGGCCTTTTCTGTTTCCCGGTCCAGGTCATGGCCGAATATCTCTACGCTACCGGCTGTCTTGTTGATCAGAGAAGTGACAATGCCAATAGCGGTGGTCTTACCCGCACCATTCGGACCCAGCAGAGCGAAAAAATCGCCTTGTTCAACCTGCAGGTCGATGCCTTTGAGCGCTTCCACGCCATTGTCATAAACCTTGCTGAGACCGTGCAGAGAAAGTGCGTTCATATTCAGCAGCTTAGTGAAAAAAATACCCCAGTCGGCGACAATCTGCGCGGCCCGGGGCGAAGGCTTGCGATCATATCATGTGCGCCGATTTGCCCAGATGCAGGCCAAATGCCCCCCTGTAGGGGCAAACAAGGTCGATTTGTTTGAATTTTCCGGCACTTGCATTAGTATTCGCGCCACTTCACAGCTTCATCCACAAGGTCGCGCCATACAACAATCGGGCGTGTCCAGCAATGGGGAGATTCCTATGCTTAAAGAGTTCAAAGACTTCGCGATGCGGGGAAGCGTCGTCGATATGGCCGTTGGTATCGTAATCGGTGGTGCTTTCGGCAAGATCGTCAGCTCTTTCGTCAGTGATGTCCTGATGCCGCCAATTGGCAAGCTAATGGGTGGCGTCGACTTCAGTCAGTTGTACTACAACCTGACAGATACGGCTTATGAAAGTCTGGCCGCTGCCGAAGAAGCCGGTGCCGCCGTGATCAAGTACGGTAATTTCATCAATGTACTGATCGACTTCATTATCATCGCGTTTGCGATCTTCATGGTGATCAAAGCCATGAATTCGATGCAGAAAGAAGAGCCCGCAGCCGAGCCAACCACAAAGAAATGCCCGCGCTGCCGCAGCGAGATTCCGCTGGATGCGACACGCTGCGCCTTTTGCACAACAGACGTCTAAGTTTGTACTTTTCCGGATACATCAAGGCCCACTACGGTGGGCCTTTTTTGTGCAGGTTATGTGTGACGTGAATGACCGTATCAATGTTTTTGCAGGGGCTCATTTCGACCGGCTCGGTCATCTACGCAGCGATTCTGGATGGATAGATCGTTGCTTTGATGAAGGCCGGGCAGTGTGGGTCCCGGTATGGAACGATAGCAACCTGGTAATTACCGAGCCTAAGCAGCAGGCGGTACTTCTGCCATCGGATGCGTTGCCACAAGACTCGCGTGATAAATGTATTTTGCTGGGCGAGTTTGGCGATCAAGTCTGTTTCGCTGTAGATCTGGGCGAAAGCACTAAGGAACAGCCTCCGCCGATGCCACATGGCGTATTTCGCGGTCTGCGTACTGTCGGCCTGCTGTTTCCAAATGACCAGGCCGCATTGCTGGCCTATGCACAGGCGATGGTGTTATGGCATCGCCGTCATCGTTACTGCGGCCGATGCGGTGCGCCCAGTAGCAGCCACGACGCTGGTCACGAACTCCGTTGTAACAACACTGACTGCGCGCAGGTCATTTTCCCACGCATCGATCCTGCAATAATAGTTCTGATCGAATACGAAGGCCGTGCGCTATTGGGCCGGCAACCCGCCTGGCCGACCGGCATCTATTCCACCATTGCCGGCTTTGTCGAACCGGGCGAGAGTCTTGAGGATGCCGTGCGCCGCGAAGCGTCTGAAGAAACAGGCATCAACGTGGGTGCGGTCCGCTATCACAGCTCACAACCCTGGCCGTTTCCTTCCTCTTTGATGCTCGGTTTCCGAGCCCACGCGACCGATTCGCGGATTTCGCTCAATGACAACGAACTCGAAGACGCTCGTTGGTTCAGTCGGGAAGATGTCCGCGCCGCACTGCTTTCGGGAAAACTTCGGGTGCCACCACAACTTTCCATTTCGAGCCGACTGATAGCACATTGGTATGATGACGGTGAAGCAGGTCGGCTCGCGGCAATTATCGATAACATCACGCAATCATGAGTACCGACACAGTCATTCGCCGCCCGGATGGCCGGGAGCTGGCGGCTACCGTCTGGTCTGCCGAGTCGGATCAATGCGTGATCATCAATTCAGCAATGGGCGTGAAACGAGGTTTTTATGCACGATTTGCCGATTATCTGTGCGATGCAGGTTTCCACGTGATCACTTATGACTATGCCGGCATCGGCGATTCGGCGCCGGATGATCTGCGCAGCTGTGATACCCGGCTATACGAATGGGGCGAGCAGGATTTTGAAGGCGTCTTGCGTTTCGCCACTTCAGAGTTACAAGCACTACGTATCGCGGTCGTCGGACATAGTGTAGGTAGCCAGGTTATCGGTTTGGCTGAATCGAATTCCCGGATTAACGCGATCATCATGGTGGCGTCTCAAAGTGGTTATTGGGGCCATTGGTCAGGTCTGCCGCGTGTCGGGATGTTTTTCGTTTGGCATGCTGTCCTGCCGGTGATCTCTCGTGTGTTGGGACACTTCCCGGGGCGCTTGGCTGGCGGTAATGTCAGTTTGCCGGAACACGTCGCACGGGACTGGGCACGTTGTGGCCGTGATCCAGCTTACCTGCGTGGCAGCTATGCACGTGAGTCGGACAATTTTTTTCAACAGGTCCGGGCACCGATCCTGGCATTGAACATCAGTGATGACCACTACGCGCCACGCGCTTCTACCGAGGCGTTATTAAGTTGGTACATTGGTTCTGAAAAAGAACTGATAGTCGTGACGCCGGAATCGTTAGGTGTCAAAAAGATCAAACACTTCGGTTGGTTCCGTGAGCACATTGCCGCTTCCTCCTGGAAAACAGCAACTACCTGGCTCACTACGCAGCTGAACTAAGGGCCTAAACGCTCCCGACGACTTTCAGGATGGCTTCGGCAAGCTGCATGGGAACTTCCTCCTGCAAAAAATGACCCGCCCCGGTTTCCTCGACTGGTGCCGAAGGAAAAAGCTCCTGCATCTTTTTCAGTGAGCGGCCGAGTATCGGATCCTTTTTACCCCAAACCAGGCGCACCGGCCCGCGGAAATTTCGTGCCCAATTGTCGACCTCGCCCATAGTGTTCACTGTCGGATGCTCAAGATTCAGCGGCACCATCCGCGCAAAGGCCAGCGGTGCTACGCGATCCGCCTGTTTTCGCATTGGGTAAGCATAGGCGCGCTTCTGTGCCCGGCCAATGCTCTTTGGATCGCCCTGTACTTTGTGCAACACGGGAATCGGATAGTTAAATCGTTTAAATGCGAGGTCACTGATTATCGGTTGATTGGCAAACCGATGGAACGCGGTTGTTCGTGGTTGTTTTTTTGGTTGCACCAGCGTGGTGTTTGCGAAGACCGCTCCGTGGATCCATTGTGGATGACGTGCAGCCGCGAGACCGAGTATTGGTCCGCCCCAGTCCTGGCCGACAATCGTAATCGACTCCAACTGCAACGCTCCCATCAACGCACTGATTTGGTTGGCATGAAATTCCAGCGTGTGGATCGAGGGATCGCGCGGTTTGCTGCTGAGACCCAGACCGATCAGGTCGGGCGCGAGGATCCGGACGCCACCGGGAATCAGCCTGGCGATAACCCGGCGCCATAAGTAACACCACGTCGGATTGCCATGCTGCAGCAACACGACCGGCCCGCTACCCTCGTCCACAAAGTGGACCGTGTGTGGTCCATTTCTGAACACCCGACGTGCATACGGAAACTGTTCGGTAATCCAGTCGGGCAGGGCAGGGGCTTGCTCAAAAGTGATTTCCGACATAAGAACAACAGTTTAGCAGAGGTCGCAATCCGGTATGAGATCATGCCCCCTGCGACAGTTCGCCAGTTTCGGCTCGGAAGGCCCTTCATGTGTTTGTTAGTCTTTGCCTGGGACTGTCATCCGCGATACCAATTCGTGTTCGCCGGCAATCGCGATGAGTTTCATTCTCGTCCAGCGCGCCCGGCACAATGGTGGGAGGGCCAGGACTTGCTGGCAGGCCGCGACGAACAGGCTGGCGGTACCTGGCTCGGTGTCCGCAGCGACGGGCGATTTGCGGTTGTCACTAATTTTAGAGAAATGCACACACGCCGCGATGACGCCCGATCCCGTGGCGAACTGGTTAACGGGTATTTACAGGGTAATGAGTCTTTTCGCTCATCGCACACTGCCGAGCAGTACAACGGTTTCAACTTGATTCTCGGCGACTTAGGCAACGGGCCCCTCGCTTATCAAAGCAATCGAGGCGAGCCCTGCGAAATCGAACCGGGTTTGCACGGTCTGAGCAATCATCAACTGGACACACCGTGGCCCAAAGTAACACGTGCCACGAAGCGTCTGCGCGAACTGATGAAACGACCGTCAATAGAAGCCGATGGGTTCATGCAACTGCTGGCCGACCCACAACAGGCAAAGCCAGCGGAACTTCCCGATACCGGAATCGGATACGAGCTGGAACAGCTTTTGTCGTCGGTTTTTATCGTGAGCCCGGATTACGGCACGCGCTGTTCCACCGTTGTCTTGCTGGATCGCGATGGCCGCATGCAGTTCGTAGAAAGACGTTTTGACCGTGCTGGAAAAAACGTCGGCGAGAGTCGGTTTGCGTTTCAGATTCGGTGAATCTCTCGAAATTGACAGCCAACCCTGTCATGATTCTGCTTACGATTCGATACAGGCTGCAAACATGCGTACGGTTTCTATTTTGACTCTGCTTCTGGTCGGCGTGTCGGTCACTGGCTGCGGACCCCGTAATACAGCTCCTTATCCAAAACATCAGGCCGCCGCACAGGAAATGGCGCAACGCCTGATGATTGTCGACACCCATATCGATGTGCCTTACAGGCTGGAAAAGGAATACGAAGATATCTGGGAGGCCACCGAAAAAGGCGATTTCGACTACCCGCGTGCTGTCCGTGGCGGTCTCAACGTTCCATTCATGTCTATCTATGTGCCGGCCAAGTACGAACACGATGGTGGCGCCAAAGAGCTGGCGGACTCTCTGATCAACATGGTCGAGCAAATTTCCCATCGGGCTGCAGAAAAATTTGCCATTGCAACGAATACCAAACAAGTGGCAGAACTCATGAACGATAGTCGCATTGCACTTACAATGGGGATGGAGAACGGCGCGCCGATAGAAGGAGACCTGAAGAATCTTCAACACTTTTATCAACGCGGCATACGCTACATCACGCTAACGCACTCGAAAGCCAATCACATTTCAGATTCGTCGTACGACGAGGAACGTCCCTGGAACGGACTTAGTCCCTTTGGTAGAGAACTCGTACAGGCAATGAATGAGACCGGCGTAATGGTCGACGTATCGCATTTAAGCGATGAGGCCTTTTATGATGTAATGGGTATTACAGCTACACCAGTCATCGCCAGTCATTCTTCGGTGCGAGCTTTTACGCCGGACTGGGAACGCAACATGGACGACGACATGATTCGTGCGCTAGCCGACAATGGCGGTGTAATTCAAATCAATTTCGGTTCAAGTTTTGTCAATAAACGCTCGCACGCCTGGATGATCAAACGCGGGGAAATACGCGACGCTTATCTGGAAGAACATGGTTATGAGTCCGACGGCGACGAAGCCGAGGCATTCAGCGACGAATATCGGGAAAAGAACCCCTATTACTTTGCTGACCTTGATGACGTGCTGGACAACATCGACCACGTTGTCAACCTGGTTGGCATTGACCACGTTGGTATCGGTTCCGACTATGACGGCGTAGGCGACAGTCTCCCCGCGGGACTGAAAGACGTATCGTCGTATCCGAACCTGATAGCCGGTTTGCTGGCCCGCGACTATGGCGAGGCCGATGTCGAAAAGATTCTGTCGGGTAACCTGCTACGGGTCTGGCGTGAGGTGGAAGACTACGCCGCCACGCACTGAACCAGAAGTCTATTTCGTTTCATGCGTAAAAACGCCATCCCACTGCGAACCGGGGGGTGAGGCCCTGTAATTCTGAATGCGATTAAGATAGACCTGATACAACGGTCCATGCCAATCGACTGAATCTGGCTCGGCAGCCGCTGCGGCGAGTTTACGCAGAACCCCCTCAGCCTCGTCCCACTCCTGGGCCCAATACAATACCAAGGCCTTGTGAAACGCACACATGAACTTGTTTTCTATTTCGTTGAGATGACAGCAGAGATCGAGCGGCTCATAAATGCCTACAGGTTCCTCGCGGCCTTTTACCCGTACCCGGTCCAGCTCCAGAAAAGTGAAGTCCGGTGCGGCCGCCCGGGTGGTTTCACTGACGATAATCGATACACCGTAGTTCTTGGTCAGTCCTTCCAGCCTCGCGCCAAGATTTACCGCATCCCCCAAGACCGTGTAGGCCACACGAAACTCCGAACCCATATTACCCACGTTCATGACACCGGTATTGAGACCGACACCCAACTTGATTCCAGGCCAACCGCGACTGGCAAAGTCCCGGTTCATTTCATTCAGACCCTGGATTATTGATCGCGCCGTGAGGATGCCGGCATGCGCGTGATCAGTGTGCGGTAAGGGTGCGCCCCAAAAAGCCATGATCGCATCACCCATGTACTTGTCGATGGTGCCCCGATTCTCGTGAATGACCCGAGTCATGGGAGTGAGCAACTCGTTCATCAGCGTAGTCAGTTCTTTTGGTTTCAAACCTTCCGACATAGTAGTAAACCCACGCACATCGGAAAACAAAACGGTCATGTCCCTCGCCTGGCCCTCGAGCGTAATGGAGTCCGGTTGTTCAGCCATTTCATCCACAACTTCCGGTGGAACATATTGACCGAACAGTTTGGTAATCGACTTCTTGTTTCTGTGCTCGATCAAAAATCCCCAGGTCATATGCACCAGAAACACGGCAAGAATCATCAGCAGGGGACTGGCCAGCGGCAAAATCAGGCCCTGACGCCAAGACCAAAAATTACCCGCGATCACCAGACCGCTAAGGCCGGCTATCAAAAAGATTGTCCACTTTGGCGT
>JAOTXU010000035.1 GCA_029862165.1 Gammaproteobacteria bacterium | reverse complement strand
GCCGCCCGTGCGGAACACGATAAGCGCCACGGCAAAGACTACGTTTACGAGGCGTTGCTCGGCGATCGGGCTCCGCCACTCGACTACCGTAACTAGTGTTTAGAAGCCGAGAGATCGATAAAGGCTTCCTGGAGACGCAAGTCTGCAGCCTGCAAAGATTGCCGATGCCGACTGAGCCAATCTGACTGCGCGTGTAACGAATCCCGATGACCGGCGAGCATTCTGTCGACTTCAGCAGGTTGCGGCCCGCCCCGCCCCTTGCGATTTTGCACCATCGCTACAGGGTCCATGGCAGCACGAATTAAATCTACGGCGACGGGTAACTTTTCCCCGATCGCATCACGATAAACTTTGCGCAGCTCGCGATCTGTCAGTTCCAGCGGACGTTTGCCGTGCTCCCGACCGTATTGCGTCAGTTCGGAGGCATAATGATGTGCCGTTCGAAATGGCACATCTGCCTCGCGCAACAACACATCGGCGACTTCGGTCATGGTTGAGTATTCGTTGTTGATTTCCGCGAGGGCCCGCTCCGGGCTGACTCGCAGCCGTTGCAGCACTCCGGAAAAACTCTCATACATTCTAATCGCGGTCTCCGCCTGCTCTATTGATGGCGCGAGCTGACGATAATCGTTCATGCCGGTGTTTGTATTGTGTGCATTGAGGCTGATGGCCTGTGCATCGGAGAGCACTCGCGTCGCCATATGCTGCTCACATCGGTGACGCTGCGATCAAGCAAAAACCATGGCATCGGGCTGTGGTACTGCGTGTGTATGTTCTGCACAAATTGCCCGATCGATACTGCTGATTGGGCTAGCACATTCGCTAATTCAATACGGACATCCGATGAGGAAACCAGATTGGCATCGTAAGAGTTCTCAACCGGCGCCGAAAAACCAAGTAGCTGCGCCAGTCGTTCCCGATCCAAGTTAAACCCCGAAGTGCCCAATGCCGCAGCACCGAGTGGGCTCAGATTGAGCCGTGCGTAGGCTTCTGCCAACCGCTGCGCATCGCGATCCATAGAGGCCGAAAATGCCAGCGCATAATGACCGATAGACACAGGTTGTGCCTGTACACCGTGGGTATAGGCCGGAATGACGGTGTCGGCATGAGTCTCAACAAAATCGAGTAACACGGCGCGAGTCGCGAGCAGACTTTCATACGAGCGAAGCAGCTGGTCGCGCAACAGCATCCGGCGGACGGTACCATGCAGATCCTGCCGGCTGCGTCCGGTATGGATGCGCGAAGCTTCGGCCCCGGCGATCTCCAGCAAGCGCGCCTCGAAGTCGAGGTAGTTGCTAGAACGCTTGGCACCTGGCTGATCTTGCTCCGCGATAACCTGGGTCACGCCACGTGCAATCTCGCCGGCAAGATCCTTAGGCACCAGATCGGTCTCGACCAGCATCACCAGTGAGGCTTTGTTAGCTTCACCGAGGTAACAGAAAAAATCACAACTCTGCTCCGTCGCTGCCTGCACCGTACTTGCCATCAAAAGACATATCAGAAATGACTTGTGCAACGATCGGTCCTCGATAACTAGTGCCCTACAGCCAGGGCACCGGGGCGCCTCGGGTCGGCGCTACCGTACAGGAAGCTGTCACGCACGACGATGGACTGTGTGCTTCCCATGGTTTGTTGTACTCCGACGTCATGTCCTCGTTCACGAAGTAACGCGATGGTATCAACGCCGATTCCCGGCTCCACGCCAAGAGCCGAAGTGCGCCAACCTTGGTAAATACGCGGCACTTGGGTGGCCTCGGCAATGTTCATTCCGTGATCGATGACGTTTACGATTAGCTGCAGCAATACATTGATAATACGGCTACCACCTGGTGTTCCGGTGACGAGCAACAACTCATCGTCTGGATCCAGCACAATCGTCGGAGTCATGGTCGAAACCATGCGTTTCCCGGGCGCCGGTGCATTGGCGTGATCGGGTTCACGGTGACTGAAGTTTCTCATCTGGTTGTCCAGCAGAATTCCGGTTCCAGGTATCGCCATGCCTGAACCAAAGGAATAACCAAGCGTGTAGGTGTTGGCGACCGCGTTGCCATAGCGATCCACGATGGAAAAATGCGTTGTATCCCGACTTTCAAGCTTCAGAGCATCGGCCGGCTCGATAGCGCTCACCGGTGTCGCCTTTGCCAAATCGATATTGCCGGCTATTTCGCGTGCGAATGCGCGATTTGTAAAACCTGTGATGGGCACATCAACGAAATCAGGATCACCGATACCCACACGGCGATTAGCTGCGGAACGTTTCATCACTTCGGCCAGCAAATGCAGGCTATCAGCGCTGGCGGCAGGCAATTGTCCAACCGGGAAATGCTCGAGCACGTGCAGCATTTGAACCAGCGTGACGCCACCACCGCTGACCGGTGGTGCGGCAATAATCTGGTTGCCCCGATAACGCCCGATCACCGGTGGTCGCTCGCGCACACGATATTGTTGTAAATCGTCTGCACTGATGATGCCGCCTGTGTCCGCCAGATAATCGAGGATGCGCTCGGTAATTTTACCGCGATAAAACGCATCTGCCCCGCCATCACGAATAGCCCGCAAGGACCAGGCCAGATCGGACTGGATCAGCAATTCACCGGGTTGATAAGTGGAGCCATCCGCCTTGAGATATGCCGCAGCACTACCCGGATATCGCGACAGAACATCGCGGGCCTGGGCCAGGGCAAATGCAAGATCGTCGCTCACCACTATTCCTTTAGTCGCCAGCTCTAACGCCGGTTCAAGCAACTCGGCCCACGGCAAGGTACCAAAACGCTGCCAGGCCTCATAAAGTCCGGCAACTGTTCCGGGCACGGCCGGCGCCATCGCTCCAAAAGTCATCAGCTGCCAGTCGATGCTGCCGTCTGGTTTTCGATACAGACTCGGTTCGAAAGCCAGCGGTGCTGCAGAACGAAAATCCAGCGCGACAGTTTTGCCACTTTCCGCCAGATGCACCAGCATAAACCCACTGCCACCGAGGTTTCCGGCCCGTGGCAAAGTGACTGCGAGCGCGAACCCTGTCGCAACAGCCGCGTCGACTGCGTTACCCCCGGCAAGCAGAATCTGATGGCCGATCTCGCTGGCAATTGCGTTTTGCGAGACCACCATCGCTTCCCGGCCGATGACCGGATGGTGAATCCAGTCGGACCGAATGATCGCGCCGCTGCTGCGCGCCGCTTCTGGCGCCGGTACAACAGCAACCGTCGTCGGCGCTGCTACGCAACCGGCGAACAGGACCAGCAGCATGCCCAACAAGACACTACTCAAGCTGTCCAATCGAGTTCTCATCGAATCGCCACCGCAACACCTGCATTCGGCCGGCGCGGATCCGCGGAACCCTGATAACGCAGACCGTCGAAAATAATGGCCTGCACACTGCCCATCGTGTTGGTGCGTGCAACGTTGTGGCCATAGGATTCGAGCAAGCTCACTGTGTCAGGACTAACCCCGGATTCGTAAATCAGTTTGTCTGGATACCATTGGTGATGAATACGCGGTGCATGGTTCGCCACAGCGACATTCATCTCAAACTCCAGCACATTGACGATGTGTTGCAGGACAGTGGTGATGATACGGCTGCCACCCGGACTACCCGTTACCAGGTACGGTTTTCCTTCGCGTAGCACAATCGTTGGCGTCATGGCGCTTAAGGGTCGTTTACCGGCTTGCACAGCATTCGCTTCCTTGCCCAGCAAACCGAACGCGTTGGCAACACCTGGTTTGGCGGAGAAATCGTCCATTTCATTATTCAGAAGAAAACCTGCACCGGGCACGCTCACACCCGAACCAAATGAAAAATTTAAGGTATAAGTCACGGCGACTGCATTGCCCTCGGCATCGATAACCGAATAATGCGTCGTGTCCTCGCTTTCCGGTGCCGGTAACCGCCCCGGTGCGATTTCTGTTGAGGGCCGCGCTTTGCGTGGTTTGATCTTCGCGGCAATTTCACTGGCGTAGCGCTTGTCAGTCAGCCAGTTGACCGGGACCGGATAAAAATCGGGGTCTCCGAGATATTCGCTGCGATCGGCATACGCGTATTTCATGGCTTCGGCCATGATGTGTAGTGACTCTGCAGAATTCGCACCGAGTTCGTCCAATGGAAAGTACTCCAGCACATTGAGTATCTGGATTAGATGTATGCCACCCGAGCTCGGTGGCGGCATCGACAACACACGATAGCCATTGTACGTCCCGCTGACCGGTAGACGTTCGACGACGCGATAGTTGTCCAGATCAGTCATCGTAATGAGTCCGTCGCCGCGTTGCATTTCTGCCACGATAAGTTTTGCCACATTGCCGCGATAAAACCCGTCGGCGCCATTGGCGGCAATCTGCTGCAATGTAAGGGCAAGGTCCGGTAGACGGAATTGCTCCCCCGCCTGATATGGCGTTTTGTCCGCATGAAAAAACAACGATTCGGTATAGGGATGACGCCGCAGACGCTCTTCGCGCCTGACTATTGCAGACGCGGTGTCATAGCCCAATTCGAATCCTTCTTCAGCAAGTTTTATCGCCGGCGCCATAACCGTTGCCAGGGGTAACGTGCCGTAACGATTCAATGCATGCACTAGGCCTGCAACCGTGCCGGGCACACCGGATGCGCGGTGACTGTAACGAATGGCCTCCCGGTCTACTTCCCCAGCATCGTCAAGATAGATGTCCCGATGAGCTGCCGCCGGTGCCATTTCACGAAAGTCGACCGCAACTGACACGTCGCCGTCAGCAGTATGAATCATCATGAATCCACCCCCGCCGAGATTGCCGGCGCGTGGTAGCACGACCGCGAGTGCAAAACCGACAGCGACCGCTGCATCGACTGCATTGCCACCGGATTCGAGCACCTGTGCGCCGACATGGCTTGCAATGCCTCGCTGGGAAACGACCATGCCGCGATAACCGACCACCGGATGGTGGACGCTGTCGTAGCGAAGGATCGGTTGTGCGGGAGTTGTTCGTGTTGTCGTCTGGGCGAGGGCTGTTGTGCACCACAACAAGACGCTTGCCGCGACAAGAATACGCTTTTGAATAGGGTTTAGGAGCATCGCTTTAGACCTGTCGCGCCTGTGATTGACACCGTTGTCGGCTACTGTATAACCGACATCTAATTAGAACAAGAATGAACAGTCATCAACGAAATGGGGAATTGGCATGTTT
Organism: Gammaproteobacteria bacterium; assembly: GCA_029862165.1. Taxonomy (GTDB): domain Bacteria; phylum Pseudomonadota; class Gammaproteobacteria; order Steroidobacterales; family JABDKV01; genus JABDJB01. The sequence goes on along the minus strand of JAOTXU010000035.1, from coordinate 15,275 downwards.
AGACTAACAGTCATTGTCGTCACGGCAAATATCGTGCTGGCGCTGGTTTCTGCCAACGCTGAAGAAGCACCGGCCAAAGTCGAAGAAGTCATCACAACCGGCACTCAGATCAAAGGCGCGAGGATTTCTGACGCGCTGGCCGTAACGGTCATCAGCTCCGAGGACATCGAGGTCCTCGGCATTGAATCGGGAGACGAGTTACTCGACTCGATCCCCGAAATGGGCCAGAACAACTTCACCGAGACCGATACGGCAGGCGGCGTCAATGCCGCGCGCGGCGATGTCGGTGCGATCAATATGCGTAACCTGGGTACCGGCAACACGCTCGTACTCCTGAACGGCCGCCGCCTCGTCAACATGGCAACCTTCCAGACGGAGGTAGTCGGTGGCAGCTTCGTGCCCGTCAATTCGGTGAACTCTAATCACATTCCCGTTAGCGGCGTGAGCCGCGTCGAAATACTGCGAGACGGTGCGTCGGCGATTTACGGTGCCGATGCGGTCGCCGGTGTTGTCAACACCGTGCTCAAGAACGACTTTGAGGGTTTCAAAATAAATGCCCGCTACAGCGATTATGACAACCTGCCTCGCAACGACAACGCCATCTCGATGGAATGGGGCGACACCATCAACAATGGCGCAACCCATATTGGAATTACCGCAAGACACTACCGGCGCGATCGTGTGAACTCTCAGGACGATCCCAAATGGGCTGACTCCGATTTCAGACGGTTTTTCCCTGATTCATCCGAGTATTCAGAGGACTCCGGCAGCACCCAGTTCCGCAATAACAGCGCCAACTCGTTCTTTGGCCAGTTCGACATCGTCTCCCGCGTCAGTAGCGGCAGCAGTCTGCGCCAAAATGAGTTGGTCGACGGCTCGGGGGAATTCGAGATCTATCCTATCGGCGATTCGCGTTGCACCAATACCGATCCCGACGCGACAGCACCCGTGTACGACCTCGGCTACGGCACCTGTTTGCACGAGGATGGGCAAGGAACGATTCGCTATAACCTCAATGACAATCGTGATCTGCTTTCGGAACTGGAGCGGACAACCGTCTACGGCTATTTCAACCATGAGATGGGCTCCGGGATGGAGAGTTTCGGCGACTTCTATTGGTATGACTCGGCGACCTCTCGTTTGAATGCGCCGTCAATCGATCTTTCATCCGTTCCGCTGAGGGTCGGCGCCGAAAATTACTGGAACCCCTTCGGCCCGGTCGGTTCGCCGAATCGCCTGCCCGATTCGATCGTCGGTCCTGACTTGCCGGCCGAAGGCCTCGAGCTGCGTATGGACTTCTACCGCTTCGCGGAGTTTCCTCGCATCGTCGACAATGACGGTGAAGCTTTTCGTTTCCTGTTTGGACTGCGCGGCACGGCAGGCGATTGGGACTGGGAGTCGGCGGTCGTGACGTCGGAAGCGACGCGTGACGACATTACGAGAAACCGCCTCTCGAACACACTTATTACGAATGCCTTGTTTGACCCCACGCCGTCGGCCTACAACCCGTTCAGCGGTGGCGTCGATACGAATATCGAGCAGGCCCTGATCGACGTCTTTCGCAAAGGCAAGTCGACACTGCGAATGTGGGACATCAAGTTCTCTAACCCGGAGATCTTCAGCATGCCTGCGGGCCCGGTCGGCTTCGTTACGGGCTACGAGCATCGCCGCGAAAGCTACAGAGACGATCGCGACCCGCGTCTCGACGGGACGATTAACTTTGTCGACTTCGAGGGCGACACCTTCCCGCTGACCTCGGACGTCGTCAACTCCAGCCCCACGCCGGACGGCGCCGGAAAACGCTCGACCAACTCGCTGTTTGCGGAATTGGCGCTGCCGTTACATGAGACTCTCGATGTACAGGTTGCCGGACGCTTCGAAGACTTTAACGATGTCGGTAACACAACGGTTGGCAAGGTCGCCTTTGGCTGGCGGCCGATTAATCAACTGCTGGTCCGCGGCTCATGGTCGCAGGCTTTCCGTGCGCCTAACCTGATTACGATCAACGAAGCCTTCATTGCCCGCACGAATACATTGGATGACTGGGTCTGTTTCTACGGCGAGGACAACGGTGGCCTCGACGAGGATTGCGACTATGGAATCCAGCGGCAGGCGACGGGCAGCAAGAGCCTGGTGGCGGAGGAATCGGACAACACGTCGATAGGCCTCGTCTTTGCGCCGACGGAAGACGTCACTTTTACGCTTGATTATTGGACGATTGAGAAGGACGGTACGATCGGCCTGTTTGGTGAGGAAAACCACATCCTCCATGACCTCGTCCTGCGACTGCAGGCGGGTACGGGCGACTGTAGCAACCCGAGCAGCCTGGGCAGCGCCAATGTTGTGCGTGAACCGCATGATGCATCCGATACCGACCTGGTGAACGCTTATATGGCCGCTGGATTGTGCCCGGTTGGCGATGTTGATTTTGTCACCGATCGCTACACCAATCTCGATACGCGGGAACTCAAGGGTTTCGATTTCGGTGCCTACTACGATTTCACCACCGATGCCGGCGACTTCGCGCTGCGCTACAACGGTTCGTTTTATACCAAGTTTGAGCAGACGGCTTCGACCGCGTTGACAACCGAGATACAACAGGCTCAGACAGCGGATCCGACGATTGTTTACCCACTCCAGGGTATCGGCGACCTGCTCGGCATTGATGGCAACCAGGAAGACCGCCATTCGGCCAGCGCCTCGTGGCGTGGGAACCGCTGGTCGGCCGCCCTGTCTGCTTACCATATCGGCAGCTTCAAGGACGTCCTGAGCAACGGAGATCTCTTTCCCATTCCGGCAATGACGACGTATAACCTGAAGGTTGACTACAGGTTCGACATTTCCGACATCAACACCCGCGTGCGCGTCGGCTTCAACAACATTTTCGATGAACGGGCGCCGCTCACGGACGACTCTTACGGATTCTTCAAGGACGCACACCGTGACTGGGGTCGCTACACCTACGTCGACCTCAGGATGAGCTTCTAGCACAACAGCACATGGGAGGGGGACTTTGCGCCCTCCACTCCTCCCGGCCGGCACCCTGACTATGACCAGATCACGCGCCCTGCTGATCGCTGCGACACTCCTGCTCGGCGCCTGCGAAACGGTACAGGATAAAAAACCTGTGCCGATAACCGCCGGGATTCCGCCTGATGTCGACGCGAGAATCGCGAAGATTCACGAGTCGTTTGTATTTGCAGACATGCACGCGCACCCCAGCAGATTTCATCGGGCGAATGTCGAAAAGATATCTGCGAAAGAAGTCGCGTTATACCGGTCCCGACACATGGACCTGGTTGTGGCCAACATAAGCAGCGACATGGCCTACCGCGGCAATTACTTTAACCGGGACGGCAGTAAAGTTGAAAAAGGTGAGTACAAACCGGCTCCGGGTGAAACATTCGCGCTGACCGCCGACCGGATGCAACGGCTACAGCTGACCTTCGACCAGGGAATTGCTGTCCATGCAGATCATCCGCAAACGGTAATGAAAACACGACGCGATGCGACGCTTGCCGTTATACCGGCGCTCGAAGGTGCCGATGCACTCGAAGGTGATATACAAAACCTTCACAAGCTGCACGACATGGGCTTGCGACTGATCCAGCTTGTGCATTTCCGGAACAATGAGCTCGGGCACATTCAGACTTTTCCATTTTCACCCGGTGGCCTGACGCCCTTTGGCAAAGAAGTGGTCCGTGTCGCAAACCGGCTCGGGCTGATCATCGATCTTGCCCACTGCAATACCGAGACGATCATGGACGTGCTGGCGCTGTCGAAAGATCCCGTTATTTTTAGTCACGGCGGATTGAAGGCCTTACTGGACCAGGATCGGGCGTTAAGCGATGACGAGGTTCGGGCGATTGCGGCCGGGGGTGGCATTGTCGGCATCTGGCCACACGGAAAATATATACCGAACGTTGCGGTGATGGTGGATTTCATCGAACACATCGTCGAAATCGCCGGTGCCGATCATGTTGGCATCGGTTCTGATTTACGTGGCATGTCGGCGTACGCCGACGGCTTTGCAAGAGAGGCCGAATTTCGTGCAATCGCGATGGAGTTGCTCAATCGTAGTCACAGCAACGAAGTCGTCGGCAAAATCATGGGTGGCAATTTTTATGAACTCTGGCAATCGGTTGCCGCCAACTAAAAACTGTGCCGCTGAACTAGTATTCTGCGAAAGTCTTTCCAGTGCGGGCCAGTTTTTCCAATAACGGCGCCGGTTCCCAATAACCGAAACGGTCATCTAGCGTGTTACGGAAATGACAGATCGTGTCGTAGACTTTTTTTATGCCAACGGTATCAGCATAAAACATCGGGCCACCGCGATACGGCGGAAAACCATAGCCATTGGTCCACACGATATCGATATCGCTGGCCCGCAACGCGATGCCTTCCTGCAGGATTCGGGCACCTTCGTTGATCAGTGGATAAATACAACGCGAGACGATTTCCTCGTCGCTGATATCGCGTTGCTCTATCCCTAGACGTGCGGCCTCCTCCCTGATCATGGCTCCCACAGCCAAATCCGGTGTCGGTGCGCGGCTACCAGGCTCGTATTTGTAAAAGCCGGCACTGGTTTTTTGTCCAAGACGGCCTTGCTCGACGAGTTTGTCAGCAATCAACCCAAAACGCTCATCATCTGGCATCCTGCCTGCGGCGCGGCGCTCTACGCGTATTTTTGCACCCACATCGATGCCTGCAAGATCATTCATGGTGAGCGGGCCCATGGGCATGCCAAAATCGAAAATGACTTTATCGATTTGCTCGATGCTGGCGCCCTCCAGCAACATAAGACCGGTTTCACGCCCATAGCCTTCGAGCATGCGATTGCCGATAAAGCCGTCACAGACACCGCTGACTACGCCGACTTTTTTGATCTTCTTTGCCAGCTTGATACAGGTATTGAGAACTTCTTTCGACGTTTGTTCGCCCCGGACTATTTCGAGCAGCCGCATAATATTTGCGGGACTGAAAAAATGCAGACCGATAACATCGTCAGGCCGTTCCGTGACCGCTGCGATTTCATCCACATCCAGCGTGGAAGTATTGGTCGCAAGTATCGCCCCCGGTTTGCAGACTCTGTCGAGTTTCCTGAATATCTCCTTTTTCAGATCCATATTCTCAAACACAGCTTCGATCACCAGATCGACATCATTAAGGTCGTCGTAATCTGTGACCGGCGTGTAAAGATTCATCATCTGTTCGAGTTGCTCTTCAGTCATGCGCCCTTTCTTGACACCGCGGGCATAGTTCTTGCGTACCTGCGCCAGACCGCGCTCGATCGCCTCAGCGTTCACTTCCACAACCTTTACCGGAATACCGATATTGGTGAAATTCATCGCAATACCGCCACCCATCGTGCCGGCACCGATGACCGCAATCTTTTTTATCTCTCTAACCGGTGTGTCGCGGGGTATGTCCGGAATTTTTGAGGCATGCCGTTCAGCAAAAAACAAATAGCGTTGGGCCGCTGATTCCGGCGATTGCATGCATTCGATAAACAACTCACGTTCCCGCGCCAGTCCTTGCTCGAACGGCAAGTTGGCCGCCTGCACGGCTTTGATAATCTGCTCTGGTGCAAAGTAACCACGGGCCTTTTTTGCAATCGACGCGCGGAATTGGTCGTAGAAATCTTCGTCCACTTCTGCTTCATCGGTATCCATCTCGCTGATCTTTCGCAATGGCGCCCGACTGGATAGCAAGTCGCGTGTGTACTCAATCGCATCGGCCAACAAATCACCGCTGGCTAACCGGTCGATAGTGCGCTGATCACAGGCAATTGATGCGGGCACCGGGTTACCCGAGACAATCATTGCCAATGCGGGCGCTATGCCGATCAACCGTGGCAGACGTTGCGTGCCGCCGGCACCCGGTAGCAAACCCAGTTTTACTTCCGGCAGACCGACCTTGGCAGACGGCACGGCAATCCGGTAATGACAACCCAGCGCCACTTCAAGACCACCACCCAGCGCTGTGCCATGTAATGCCGCGACAACCAGTTTTGACGAATTCTCCAAAGCGTTTACGACGGCGTTAAGACCGGGTTCCGCAATAGGCTTGCCAAATTCCGTAATATCCGCGCCGGCGATGAATGTGCGGCCAGCGCAGTTCAGTACGATAGCTTTGATGCTGTCATCGTTGTTGGCCTCAGCCAGTTTCTCTACGATGCCGGATCTGACGGCATGCGATATCGCATTGACCGGCGGATTGTCGACAGTGATGACACCGATCTCATCGTGACGGCTCAGGCTGACTGCGTTACTCATGACTTCCCCGATGTGTCGGCATGTTTCCCCAATTCCAGTTTTGCGATTTGCTGGCGGTGTACCTCGTCCGGACCGTCCGCCAATCTCAGTGTGCGTACCGCCGCCCAGGCATGTGACAGAAACGGATGCGACACACCACCACCGCCATAGGCCTGAATGGCGTCGTCAATAATCGCCAGCGCCTTCGTCGGTGCGACAACTTTGATCATGGCAATTTCGGTGCGCGCGGCTTTGTTGCCGACGGTATCCATCATATATGCCGCTTTTAAGGTCAGAAGCCGGCACATCTCGATATCGATGCGGGCATCTGCAATACGTTCGTGCCAAAGACTTTGCTCAGCAATAGGCTTGCCAAACGCTACGCGTGACAACAACCGGCCGCACATCAATTCCAATGCGCGCTCCGCGGCACCGATCGTACGCATGCAATGATGAATGCGGCCGGGTCCCAAACGTCCCTGGGCAATTTCAAAGCCGCGACCCTCGCCCAGCAGCATGTTCGAAACCGGCACGCGTACGTTTTCGAAAATGACTTCGGCGTGCCCCTCCGGTGCATCGTCAAAACCGAAAACCGGCAGGTGCCGTTTTATGCTGACGCCTGCCCTGTCGTGTTCAACCAGAATCATGGATTGCTGCTTGTAAGTACCGGCAGTGGGGTCGGTTTTGCCCATCAGGATAAACAGCTCGCATTGTTCGTTCATCGCATTCGATGTCCACCACTTGTGCCCATCGATGACGTATTCATCACCGTCGCGCTGGATGGAGCATTCGATATTGCGTGCATCCGATGAAGCAACGTCCGGCTCGGTCATTGCGAACGCTGAATTTATCTCGGCATTTAACAGTGGCACGAGCCAGCGTTGTTTTTGTTCTTCCGTGCCGTATTGCGCCAGTACTTCCATGTTGCCGGTATCCGGCGCGTTGCAGTTGAACACGTACGGCGCCAGGAAAAGGGAACGCCCCATGATCTCTGCCAGTGGCGCGTACTCGAGATTGGTGAGTCCCGCGCCGTAATCGGCGTCTGGGAGAAACAGGTTCCATAAACCCTCGGCGCGTGCCTTGGCTCGCAATTCGTCGATGACAGGCGGTGTTTGCCACCGGCTGGATGCGTCTTCTAATTGCTGCCGGCAAACGGCCTCGTTCGGATAGACGTGTTGGTCCATGAACGCTTCCAGGCGTTCGATAAATTCCTGCGTGCGGGTTGAATACTCAAATTGCATGGAGGATATTAATGCAGCTAGGCCAGGGGACCCCGGGGCTGTCCCAATATGTTTTGCACGATAACAACCCCTTTTGCACGGTCTGTCTGTTATGTTGGCCTATTATAATGCCGCCTTTTGGCAGCAAAAGCTCTCCCCGGCCAAAGCCGGAGATATCGAACGACCGAAAAAACAGGGTCTCGCCGTTTGCGGAGCCTCACGAGACCGGAGTAATAGATGAACGTTAGCTTTAGCGAACAGGAACTTGCCTTCCAGCGGGAAGTACGCCACTTCTTCGAGACCGAGTATCCGCAAGACATCCTCGAAAAAATGCGTCGTGGCGTCGAGATGCAACGCGAAGACTTTGTGCGCGGCCAAAAAGCACTCTACAGACAAGGCTGGGCCGGTGTGAACTGGCCGGTCGAATACGGCGGGACAGGCTGGACAGCGACGCAAAAGTACATTTTCTACAACGAGATGGCACGGGCCAGGACACCCATGATCATTCCGTTTGGGCTCAACATGGTCGGTCCGGTAATCTATACCTACGGCAACGATGAACAAAAAAAACGTTTTCTGCCAGACATACTCAGCAGCGAAGTCTGGTGGTGCCAGGGCTACTCCGAACCCAGTGCGGGTTCAGACCTGGCTTCATTAAAAACACGTGCCGACCGCGACGGTGACGAGTATGTCGTCAATGGCACCAAGACGTGGACCACACTGGCGCAACTGTCTGACTGGATGTTTTTTCTCGCACGGACCAACACCGACGTGGCCCGCCGCCAGGAAGGCATCAGCTTTCTGCTGGTCAATATGAAATCACCGGGCATCACGGTGACACCGATCTACACGATCGACGGTGACCCGGAAGTCAACCAGGTCTTTTTCGACAATGTACGCATTCCCGTTGCCAATCGTATCGGGGAAGAAGGCAAGGGATGGTCCTATGCCAAAATGCTGTTGACTCACGAGCGTACGAATATCGCCGATGTCGCCCGATCCAAAGTACGTCTGGCGGGGCTGAAAAAACAACTCGACGGCGGTGCCGCACTGGCCAACACGCAAGGTTTCAAACGCAAACTGGCCCAAACAGAGATCGAATTACTCGCGCTGGAATACACCGAGTTGCGGACACTGGCATCGGTCTCGGTGGGACAGGCGCCTGGCCCTGAGTCATCGATACTCAAGATCAAGGGCACAGAAATGCAGCAGGCTATCGACACACTGTATCTGGAGTTGGCCGGTTATCACGCCCTGCCCTCCGTACGCGAGCAGTTTCATGCGGACTTTGACGGTGAACGCATAGGCTCAGACAATAACGCCTTCTCCGCGCTGCGTTATTTCAACTTCCGCAAAGCGTCGATCTACGGCGGATCCAACGAGATCCAGAAAAATATTATCGCCAAGGCGGTGCTGGGCGTTTAGTCCGCTCGTATCAGGAATCGGTATGGATTTTTCACTAACTGACGAACAGGCGATGTTGCGAGAGTCTGTCGAGCAATTTGTCACTAAAGCGTACACGTTTGAGCAACGGGAGAAATATTCCGTCAATCAACACGGTTTTGCCCCGGAAAACTGGCAACAGTTCGCAGAATTGGGGTGGCTGGCGCTGCCGTTTACAGAGGATGATGGTGGTTTCGACGGTGGTCCGATCGAAACCATGCTGCTGCTGCAGGAATTCGGTAAGGGACTGGTGGTCGAACCCTACATCGCGTCGATTATTTTGGCCGGTGGCGCACTCAAACGCAGCACGAACAAAGAACTAAGACAAAAACTGTTGCCGTCGATAATCGATGGCAGTGTGCAGGCGGCTGTTGCATTCGCTGAAGCCGGCGCCGGCTACAATCTGGCTGATATCAGTACGACGGCCACCAAAACATCCGATGCATACCGCATCACCGGTGACAAGGTGGTCGTTCTCAATGGTGCCGCGGCCGACTGGTTGTTGGTTTCTACCCGAACCGGTAGCGATCAACGTGACGCAAACGGTATCAGTCTTTTCTGTGTGGCCGCCGACTCAGACGGCGTGACACGCCGCGGTTATCACACGGTCGACGGGATGCATGCCGCCGAGGTGAGTTTTGCTGACGTCCCGGTACGCGCAGAAGACCTGGTCGTCGCCGAAGGTGCGGCATTGCCGTTGATACAAACCATCATTGATGATGCCACCCTGGCCGTCTCGGCCGAAGCCGTGGGCATCATGGAAATGCTAAACCTCAAAACGGTCGAGTACACCAAAACCCGCGAGCAGTTTGGCGTGCCGTTGAGCAGTTTCCAGGCGCTGCAACATCGCATGGTCGATATGTTCACCGATTTCGAAATGACCCGGTCGTTATTGCTGATGGCGGCCATCAAGGCCACCGAATCCAGCCCAGACACCGCCAGGGCCATTGCGGCGCTGAAATACCAGATCGGCACCGCCGGCCGAAAACTGGGCCAGGAAGCCGTGCAACTACACGGCGGCATGGGTGTCACCGACGAACTCGATGTCGCACACTATTTCAAACGGTTGACGACGATCGACACTTTGTTTGGCAATGCCGATTATCAGCTTGCCCGTTTCACCGGGCAGTAAAGCGCCATGCGCAAGATCGTCCCCCTACGCGAGCTCAAAGACTACGTTGGCCAGGATCTGGGTTGTTCCGAGTGGTTGCGGATCGATCAGGCGCGCATCGATGCATTTGCAGAGGTGAGCGATGACCGGCAGTTTGTTCACGTCGATCCGGAACGTGCCGGCAAAACGTTTTTTGGCAGTACGATCGCGCACGGTTTTCTGACATTGTCGTTATTGACACACCTGACCTCCGATCTCGGCGTGGTGCCTGAAGGCATGACAATGGGTATTAACTATGGCTTTGACAAGGTGCGCTTCCTGCAGCCGGTCAAAGTCAACGACGAGATTCGCGCATGCTCAAAACTACTCGACGTGACCGAAAAACAGACCGGACACGTATTGCTGAAATCGGCCGTAACCATCGAGATTCGCGGCGAGACCAGGCCGGCACTGGTAGCCGAATGGTTGGGTCTTGTGGTTACCAGTTAGATCCAGGCGTTAGATAACGAGAGAAGCTGTCAGCGGCGTGCAGCCTATCTCTCACCCGCTCACGCAGCATTGAAGAACCTAAGCACTTAAGTATAAACACTTGTGCATTTGCACATGTGTGTTATGCCGCACTATTGCAGTAAGATAACACAGTGTTTTTCATACCCAATAGTAGTTAGGTTGCTGTCGTGATAATTGAGTCGATCGCCGCTTTGTCACTATCGATTACCATCTGCAAAGTGATTCAGCCGACGTATATCCACACATCGGATCGAGAATTAACCCTCACCTCGAAATCAATTGCCTTCCTGCCAAAAGACATTGACGCTAGCTGCGACCACCCAGATATTTCTGTAAAGTTTCACGTGTCACCCAGGGGTGACGTTTTTAACGTAAGGCTTTTTGACCCATCTCGCGATTACTTGTACTACAACTCGATTGTGGAGTCTTTTGAGCGGTGGCACTATAGGCCAAAAATCGAGAACTTATGGGCGCAAACGACCCGCAATGTTGAATACACATTCAAGCTTAAGGAAGACTTCTATGAATGTAATCGTCGAAATAGATGAAACTGCAACCTAACAATGCGCTGCAGCAGACGTTTGACCCTGCCACGTCCTTTGCTGTCGCAAAGGCCGCGTCAGCCTCAAACGCAGCTGAGCTTTGGCGTTAGGCGGCCCGGATGTCTCATAGCCAGACCGAGGGGCATGTCCGAGCCGTACTGACCGAGGACAATTCCGAGGTACGGGACAAATTCTGGGCCCTGCTTCAGGATGAGTTGGAGGAAATTGTTCCTTTGCTAGCACAGTCTCTCGACGCAGCCGCCGACTTCTTTGAATTCGCAGACGGTAATGAGTATCGCGGAAAGGTCGCATGGTTCATCTTTAGTGCTCTCCAAGGATATCTGATTTCACTCCGCCTACTACTCGACGGATTGCTATTGCAATCAGGGAATGCTCAGCGTCAAACGCTAGAGAATATCGGGATGGCTTTGGTTTGCTCGTATCCTGATCTAGATATCCTGGAGCATTTCGAAGCGGATCAATACTCGCCTTCAAGCGCCATTCAGGACGCAATTCGGAACGCCGACAAGCTCGGAGCCAACAAGGAAGCCATTGAGACAATCAAGCAGTCGAGCAAGTTCTATGATCAGTTCAGCCATGCATCGAAAATGACTATCGCCCTCTACAGCAACTTCAGCGAAGTTCAAGGACTCGATATCGGAGGGATGTATGATCCAGCTAAGGAACAGCAATACCGTAAGGAAGGTCAGGCCAGAGTCAGACTGGCAAGGATTCTTCCATCGTTCATTGCCGGAGTCAGGAAGAACGCAAGCAGGTCCGCCTAACAATGCGCTGCAGCCGACGCTTGACAGCTCTATCCCTCCGCTGCCGCTCCGGTCGGTCGCAGTCAAGCGCCGCTGAGCTTAGGCGTTAGGCAGCAGTGCCGGCCTCGGCAGGGGCAACCCTGCGCTTCGTCGTCATGCCTATGCCCGGAATATTTGCAGGCGTGAAGTTCGGGTCCATGTGCGATAGCCTGTCGAGCATGCGTTGGAAGGTCAAAATTCGGGACGTTCACGGCGACGTACTAGTTGAGACACTCGCAGCGGTGGGCTATCTGTTGGAAGGAGACATGCTGTCAGGCGAGCAATTCGCTCAAATCGAAACTTGGGGAGAGGTAGCTGACGCAGCTCGTGAACTCTCCCACCGGGTCTCGGTACTAAGTCGCCACGACGCTTCCCTAAGAATGGGCTTCAGTGTCGACAAGGTGTTTGAATATGACTCCGAGGGAAATGAGATAGGTGCCCACACGAAGGTTTGGGTTTCGGGACGTATTGTGTTGCCTTCCATAACCGCCTCTGGAGCAGTCTCGGTCATTTCGGACTTGTCCCCTGAGCAAAAGGCGGAGATGGAGCGCAAAGCCCGGATCGAGACAGCCGCTATACTTATGCGTGCAGTCATGCGTAATGATCGTGTGATATCGGTGATGCGCCTATTAGGCGGGCAGCCTGGTTCATTGGAGCTTGGCCACGTGCACGACATAATTCAAGATGACATGAATGGTGATCTTTCGCAGTTTGGGTCGACGAACGCATTCAGTCGATTCACTGGCACCCTAAACAGTCCCGCTGCTTTGGGCTTTAAAGCCCGGCATGCGATACCACGGGGCGATCCAATCGCTGATCCGATGGATTGGGATGAAATGGTCCGCTTTATCACTAATGTGGTGGAGAAATGGATAAGAGAAGTAGCCAATAAGTGAGTTGCCTATTGCCTGTGTTTTTTGGTGTTCTGATGTGCGGTTATCCATGATGCTGCCTAACAAGGCGCTGCAGCGGACGTTTGACCCGTCCACACCTTTGGCTACCGCCAAAGGCGCGGCCGCCTCAAACGCTGCTGAGCTTACGCGTTAGGCCGCGAGGATGAGGCCATGATCGAAGATCAGATGTTAGTCACCAATGCCGGTATCGTGCTGCTGGCACCTTATCTGCCACGGCTGTTTGCGATGCTCGAACTGACCGGTGATGACGGTTTTGTGGACGATGAACGAGCCGCCCACCTCCTGCATTATGCGGCAACCGGTGGCACCGATGCGCTTGAGTACGAGCTCGCGCTGAACAAGCTGCTCTGCGGCATTACGTTCGGCCGGCCGCTCGCGCGTGTGTTCGAGAGCAGCGACGTCGAGCGCGAGGCCGTAGCCAGTCTCCTCAACGCCGTAATCGAACATTGGCGCACGGCCGGCAATACGAGTGTCGACGGGCTGAGGACTTCGTTCCTGCAGCGCGAGGGGCGGCTGCACCGGGTCGAACAAGGCTGGCATCTGTTGGTGGAGACCCGTGCTTTCGACATGCTGCTGGACGGCTTGCCGTGGAGCTACAATCTGATCAGATACCCATGGATGGACGGGGTACTGCATGTCGAGTGGCGTTGAATGGCTATCAACCGCGCATTAATGCCGTGTTGCGTCTGTATAAGGAGTCACAAGATAATGGCGCGGCCTAGCAATGCGCTGCAGCAGACAGTTGACCCGGCCGCACCTTTGGCGTTAGGCGGCTGGTGGAGTACGTACCGAATGCTTCTTTTTCCGCTTCGTTTCCTCTCGACCCATTAAAGATGGAAAAGACCTCCGCTTGGCGTAACTGGAGGGTCGTCGGGACCGTCGTGTTCTTCGTCGCGGGGCTGTTACTGTCGGGCGCATTGCGCTTTTATAATCTACGCGCTGAACAGCCACACGCATTGACTTCCTACGCGGCCGTCATTTACATAAGTCTTACTGTATTCGCGGCTGTCGTACTTACGCGTGTCGGCGTCCCGATGCAGCGACTGGGTTTCGGGTTGACGTTCAAGCCCGCAAGGTATCTTGTCTTAGCGGCGCTCGGTGTCGGACTCATACAATTGGTTGGCTTGTTGCTCGATCCACTGTCGGAACGTGTCTTTGGTGACACCCGTGATCTCGCGCGGTTCTCGAATGTGCCCGGATCGCCAACCGCTCTAATTAAGTTGATGGCGTTAAACTGGACAGTAGCGGCCTTTGGCGAGGAATTGGCCTTTCGGATTGTACTAATGCGCGGAGTCGCATTCGCGCTGGGCGACAGTCGAACAGCATTCGGGGTTGCGCTGATATTCCAGGCGGTCGTCTTCGGTCTGATCCACGCCTACCAGGGGCCTGCAGGCGTCGTCGGCACTGGGATCAACGGACTCATCTTTGGCGGACTTACGTTGGCGGCGCGGGGAAGTATCTGGCCCGCTGCGATAGCCCACGGCTCGAACAATACGATCGGTATTCTTAGTCTGTATTTGGCAAGCTAGTGTGTATAAGGAGTAAGCGGCTTACAACAATGGGGTCGAACCGCTCTTTTTTCTGGTGCAATCGGAAAAATGAAAGGAACGGGGTCAGAGTACATTTGCGGAATGCAAAGTGGAGAGACAAAAATGTACTCTGAAACCCATCTTTTTAGATTGTTTGGCGTCACACAGGCACTCTTGTAATGGCTATCAAGTTCACTGTTTCAATACCGTTTGGAATTGGGAAAGTCGAATGGACACCCAGCACCAAAGAAAAAGAAGCAGCGTGGGCGCTATACGTTGAATACTCTACCCGAATAACCCGCGTCCGTCGGCATGGAGACCCAAAGAAGGATTTTGGATCTGCTCGTTTGGCTATGGATTCACTCTACACTTTATTGAACGCAACTCGCCAAGTGTTACGTGACGCAGGCCCCGCTATTGCAAAAACATCGAATTCTTTGGGGCCCATAACAATAAGAGTGTTGAATCGTAGCGTCCGGAAAATTCTTGATGAGTTTCATACCTCTCTCGAGGCGCATGAAAGCACTAATAAAACAAACCTGGAACGAATAAAGCATGAGCGTAAGTGGGAACACTACGAGAGCTTTTGGAAAAAAATGATTTGGCTCCAAAATGGATTGCGATCCTATCTGAACGTGTTAGAGCAGATCGCCGGTGTAAAGCCCGCTAAATGACAGGAGGAACAAGGTCAGTGTACGTTTGCGGAATGCAGAGCGGATAGACAAAAATGTACTCTGACCCCTCTTTTGGCGTGGGAGAATGGCTGTGCTGATTGATTGCCAGCGCCTTGGCCTAACAAGGCGCTGCAGTTGACGCTTGGACGTAAGGGCCGCTGCATTGAAGGATGATTTCAAAAAGAAAAGAACAGATCTGCGAGTTACTCAAAGGCATCGAAACTGGTGACGCGGCTGCCGTGGCTGTCGTCAGCCCCGACAAGTACATTCAGCAC
>JAOTXU010000048.1 GCA_029862165.1 Gammaproteobacteria bacterium | reverse complement strand
ATTGGGCCGCTTACTGCGGTAAAGCCGTCTGTCCATTGGCATGAGAATCAACTCCGTCACAGGCGCGAGTCGGCCAATTCCGGACCTTCGTCTCAAAAAATGCAACAGTAATTCTGCAAATTTTGGAACGGCTGGAGTCCCCTGAAGCAGACGCTCGGCATTACTAAACTATCGAGGTGAAGTTGGGCCTTAACTTCTGAAACTTTCTTGGCGACGATTCTCATGCAGAGTGAGTCCGAAATCGTCTTCCTCCGGCGTTGGCGATCGCGTAGTTGTGTTCAATTCCTCGACTCATGACACGCGGATTTTCAGTCGCGTTTGGTTCTGCTCCAGGCTTTATTTATCAACATGTTATCCGGGGCGCCCGTTGCTGCAAGTGCCTGACCGTGCATAACGGTGCACAACTGATCCCCGCAAAATTCCCACAGGCTACAGGGTTTTGCTCGCCGCAGGACCTGCAACCAATGCTGCTTTAGCACAGGTTGCGCCCCTGTTTAGGCGTTGACTCTCATTCCTCAAGCTCGCTTGTGCATGCGGTCGACGATCGCGACGAGGCGAGTATAGTCACGCACGGTTTCGAAGGACGAATCCATGCTCGATGATTTTGCCCTGCTTCGCTTTGATGTATGACTGCCTACGTCTGTCCGTCTCGCCTTGAAGCGCGGGTCACGCGGACGTTTGCGACTAAGTGGCTCGACCAATCAGCTGGCGCAGCAATCCCCCCGACGTATCGAGACCGGTGCGTTTCTCCACTGCAGCCGGTCCTCCGGGCGACCACACATTCAGCTCTAGTACGCGGCCATCGAGAACGTCGACACCGGCAACGCGCAAGCCCTCTTTGAGGAGATACGGGCCTAACTCTTCGATCAGAGTTAGTTCCCGCTCGTCCGCGTGGGTGAGTTCGATGCGGGCACCCAGGTGCACATTCGAGCGCCGCTCGCCGGCTGCAGGGACGCGGCGGATCGCAACATCCTGACCACCTACGGTCAGCAGGCGCCCATCGACAACGATGAAGCGCTTATCGGCATGATCGGGTGTATGAATGCACTCCTGAATTACGACCGGGCCTTTCGCAACCAGGTCTTGCAGCTTGCTGCGAAGATTCTTCAGGTTTTTATCGATGAAGGTAACGCCTTCTCCCCGGGTTCCGCGTACGGGTTTGGCCACGACCTCGCCGTCGAAGCCGTCGATCACATCGAGTGCCGCTGCGATATCGGCAGCAATCGCCTGGCGCGGGCGCAGCGCCTCGGGCAGTTCTGAAAGGAATGCCTTGGTCGCCGTGCGTTGCAGCGACTGTGGCGTATTGATTACGGTAACGCCGTTGCGCTCCAGCAGATCGAGCATCCACAACGTGAAGTCGATCTGGTCAGGGTTGCCAAATCGGGCAGGGTTGAGGCGTACGAATACAGTATCATTGTCGGTGAATTCGGCCCTGTTGGGTGGTGTCTCCGCCAGGCCGGCCAGATCTTCCTCCGTGCCACTTACGATTCGGCTGGCAGCAATCGGCGTTCCCCGCGTATCGACGCCGAAGCGACCGAGTTCGATTACCAACGTCTCCACCCCCATACCCGCCGAAACGGTAATCAGACGCAGCGTCGTCATGCCGGGACGGAGATCGGCAACGGAGTTCACAAGGAAAAAGTGCCTCGTGTTCATCCAATTACATCAGTCGAGCCGATCTCGTGTCCGAGGTGCAAAATGCGTGAGCCGGTCGGCCCCACCGGGTTATTGCTCTTGCCGATGACGACACCATCGTGTGGTGCCACGAAGCTACTGAATATGTCACCAAAGGCATCGCGGAGTCTGGCAACGGTCTCACCGCGCGTGACCCGTACCGCGACATCTGGAAGCACTTCAAGCAGACCGCCATGATCCGTGTAGAGCCACTGGGAACTACCGCAGAGTATCGGGGCTGGAGCATCTGCCCGTTTTCTCCTTGGCAACATTCCTGCGTCGGCCAGCAGATCACGCAGCCCGGCACGCGTCGAGCGTATGAAGCGTGGCTGAAATCGCTGAGGATCGCCGATCTCGACCGTGATGGCGGGGATGCCCAGCTCCATGGCGGCACCGCGCAGCGTACTGTCGGCAGGCGGATTGTGCAGGATGATCTGCGGCCGCTGCAACAACGCCATATTACGCGTTGTTTCATTGCCGAGATCGGCTCGCACGTAGAGTGAATTGATGCGGCCGAAGCTCGCGGTGTGCAGGTCGACCAGGTAGTCGAACTTCGAGATCACACGCGTCAGTAGCCGGTGTGCGTATACCTGAGCCACGTTTCCGTCTGCGGCTCCGGGAAACATATGGTTCAAATCAAACTGGCGATAAATAGCGCGCTCGTGCGCATGCAGCCCTGGCACGTTGACACATACGACGCCAACGAGCGTGCCTTTCAACCGCTCCACGGGAATGTGCTCGAAGATATTGTGAATGACACGAACGCCGTTTAACTCGTTGCCGTGAACCGCAGCGGTTAGCCCGAAAACGGGTCCGATCTTGCGGCCTCGTGCAACCAGCAAGGGGATTTTGATACTACAACCCAACCCGTCGGCAACGATGTGTACAAACGCTTTCGAAACCTGCCCCGGCGGAAAATCATCGATATCAAGCTGTTGGCATCGATGTATCTTGTTAGCATCCGTCATTTCTTGCCCGACATCGGAATGCCGCCAGCCGCGCCGGCACGTATTTCCTCGAGCAAGGCCGGATCTTCATCCAGTGAGCCGAATAGCTTGTAACGTAGCCCGCCTTTCTTGGTAAGCAGCTTCTTCGCCATCTCGTCAATCGCCTTGGTGGCCAGTACTGATTGTATGTAAGCCTCGATCAGGTCGTCGCTGCCGATACCTATACGATTGAAGTCCTTACGATCCATTAGCAGAAGCCGATTTGTATCGGCTGCCCATGAGCCGTCATCGAGTTTTGTCGACAGATTGGTCCCCAGAAATGCCCAAGAATCGGCACCGCTGTCCAGAGTGTGCGGCAACGGATGCTGTGCCCTTCGTGCATAAACTGCAACGGGGCGAAAGCCATCCTGCCCCGAGCACACCATTACGCGCAAGTCGGCTACAAAAATCTGGCCGAACCTATTTGGCATTGTACCAACATGATAGAAGCGCCCCTCTTCCTGCATGGAACCCCACCCATAGTTACCGATCAGGCTTTGTACGACAAAGCGATCGTAGCCGTAGTCGGCTTCCATGAACTTGTCCAGTTCCTGCCGGGACAGAATGGTAAATACGCCCTGACCGGCATTGCTGTAGGGGATCTTGATTACGGCCTGGCCGCCAAAGCGTGCGACGACCAGGGGCACTTCTGGTTTGGACACATCGACAATCGTCGGCGGCATACGCACCCGCAGACCGCTCCCGGCAAGTTTGGCGTTCATCAGGTCATAGGCTTTCGAGGCAATCAGCTTATTCCGGCCGCCGGCCAGGCAGGCGACAACCGGGTTCAGGATTCGTGTCCGGGTGCGCACGGGGATACGTGACCACGGCCGTTGGGTAACGTATCGGAAAGCCGCCCGGATCTGGCGCCAGCGACCTTTTGCGAGACGAACTTCCAGCACGCCGGCGTTGAATCGGGCCGGTGGATCGGCATGCGCGTCGGGTAGCGGCGCCAGATGCACGGGTTCCCCGGTCTGATCGGAGATCGCGCAGGCATAGGCCGACGCTTCGATGTGGTTCTTGTCGAACAGTACGGCCAGGTCACCATCGATCCCGCCACGCTTTTTGAGGTTGTCGACAAATGCCCGCTCAATAACACTGCGGTACCCAGCCTGCTCGTTGTCATCGCTCAAGGGCGGCATCGACTTGTTGCCGGACGGACAGGAGTTCGTTTCCAGCACGACGAGGCGACGCCGGCCTGTCGCGGTCGTCGTACAGAACAGATCGGTTCCCGCCCAGCGCAGATACTCAGCCGGTTCGGCGAGCAATCCCGCAAGAAACTCAGGATCGACCCTCGGATTCAGGTGGCAGTAGCGGGCAACGATCCCCTCATTCGACATGCGCAGAAAGAATGCTACCAAGGGGTGTATCTGGGCGTTCAGAACACGAGGGTAGAAATGGTTTCGCGGTTCAAACGAACCAGGCTGCACGGTCGTGCAGTATGGTGTTGTCAACGCAGAGTGCGCGGCGGTCAGTTCCATGTCGAACTCACATCTTTGGTGGTACAAAACGTCGCGTGAGCATGCCCAGCGGCTCCCGGTCCGTGGGAGCTGCTACCGCATCGGCAGATGCAATCGACACCCCTTAGCGGATCTCAATGGTCCGGTCAGTGTTCCTCAAAGAGCCGATCGTACGGGTCACCCAAATCGAGGTCGTCGTAGTCTTCGTAATAGTAGTCGTAGTCGTCCCAAGAATCTGAAAAGCGGTGCCAGCGGGGACTGTCCTCGCTATAGGAGGAACGGATTCGCCTTGTTGTCGATGCACTACCGCTGCGTTGCGAACGGCCGCGCTGCTTGCGAGATCTCTCGTCGAAAAAATCCTCTTCGTCAGGGTCTTCAAGTCCTGGATTGTATTCCGGCGAACGGGCCGGCGACCGTCGTTTTCTGTCCATTCTGGCTACCTCTATCTGACAAACAGAGAACAACTCTTTTCGGCAGGCAGCCGGGACGTATGCCGCCGGCTCGCGTACCGAATCCGAAGTTAGGAGGATTGTATTTTGATGTCAAGATATTTGATCTCAAAAATCACATGGGCTAAGCTACCTGCCGATGAGCGCGGATAGCGTCGATAACTTATTGATTCAATGGGGTGAACAGCGCCCTGGTCTGAACATGGAAAGCCTCGGCGTGGCTGTGCGTGTCAACAGACTTGGCGCTCTGTGGGACAGAACCGCGGAGGATGCGCTGGCGCAGCTCGGTCTGACGCTGTGGGAATACGACGTGCTCTCGGCGCTGCGTCGCCAGGGGCCGCCGTTTCAGTTGCCGGCAACGCGACTGGCCCGCGCGACGCTGATCAGTACCGGCGCCATAACCAACCGCGTCGACCGGCTCGTGGATAAAGGGCTGGTTACCCGCGAGCGAGATTCGCACGACCGCCGTGCTGTTATTGTGCGCTTGTCCCGGGATGGGCTGTCGCTGGTACACCGTGCTGTCGAAGCCCGTGTGGCCGTTGCGGACGCGTCCCTGGAGTCACTTAGTAACAAAGATCGCGAGGTGCTGGCGCGCTTGCTGCGTATTCTGCTTTCCGGCGTTGAACACGACATCGCCGAACTGGACACACCGACGAGCTGACGACACATCAGGGATGCAGATCAGTTGCGGTGGCGCGTAGCCCCTCGCTCGCCGTACTTGGGTTAAGGAATCTTGTTCCAAAAAGTGGTTGCGAATTCGCACCCATCATAATAATTAGCGGGAGCTGGAATCGAAGGTGCTAGGGAAGAAGGACGACGCGGCAAATAGAACGCCACGAATGGTTTCTGAGCCACTCGATTCGCTCCGTTTGTGCAACAGTGGTGTGGACCACCACGGCTTGGGCGAATCCAAGCTCGACAAATTTTCCTGAAGATGGTGGCCAGGGGCGGAATCGAACCACCGACACGCGGATTTTCAGTCTACACATTGGTTAGTTCCAACCTATTCTGATCAAGGAGTTAAGCATGGCCTG
>JAOTXU010000034.1 GCA_029862165.1 Gammaproteobacteria bacterium | reverse complement strand
ATCTTGTAGCCGGTAACCCGGGAGATGCCGAACTCACGGCACAAGGGAGCCATTTTCTCGCCTTGCAGGAGCCGGCCAATAAACTTCAGTCGTTCATCCATCGGTTTACACTCATTCCAAGGCATCTGGGCTTCCCCCAAATACCTATATGTGTAAACCATGTGGTCGGAATAGTCTGTAAGCTATCTGTCGCTAAGGACAACCTCAGTTGCCCCCTGCTGCACTATTGGCGTTTCCTACTCCGCGATATTGCAACTCGGCCCGGGCGGTGCAAAAAATCCATCGGCTAGCAATCTCAAGTCGGCAAAATTGACGACCCCATCGCCATTCATGTCACCATGCGGATCGTTGGTAAAAAATACGAGCGCGAGATATCGCAAATCAACAAAGTTAACAAATCCACTCTGGTCGAAGTCGGGATCGCAGTAATTTCCGAATCCATCTGAGTCAGTGTCACGCTGATCGACATTGGCAACATTCGTGCAGTTGTCATCACTATCGAGAATTCCGTCGCCGTCGCTATCGACCGCCCTGGGTCCGACCAGTGTGAAGCTGCTGAAGTTTGGGTCAGCTTCTATCTGCGCGTCGGTGAATGGCAGTCTTACCCACTGCTTGTTGGAATACAGCTCGGTCTGGTCGGCATAGTTGGGACTGTCCGGATCGCTCGACTGCGAGTAACTCAGCAAAGCATCCGCCACCACCCCGTTTTCATCCCAGGTAACGGTTTGCATGTAACTGTTACCGTGTTGCACCGGCGTATAACCTAACCCGTTCTGCAGGCTCGTCGTAATAATGCTAAACATGCCCGTACCATCACGCCCACCATGTATTGGGTAGCGAATACCGTTTTTTTCCTCAAAATGTATATCGCCCCACATGGAATCGACCGAAATACCATTGTCAGCGAGTCGCTTGACGCCGGTCGCCAGATGCCGCATCCATTCACTCCGTTGTGTCGGATCGGAATCTGCAAAATCGCGCGGTGTATGGACTGGATCGTTTACGTCAAACGGTATTTCAAAAAGATTATTGAATAATGGATCGTCTTCCTCTGAAAAAATTGATTCCATGAATTCAACGAGCACTTGCGGGCCGATACTCTCCACGTTCTGACGTTTATCCCAGTTCGCCAGCACGCCACAGGCCGGACCCACATCTACAATCTCGCCACCCAAATCAACCAGCGGGTTCTCTTCCTGGCACAGCGTGACCAGGTCGTCGCCGATCATCTCCGCCGTCAGATTACGACTGCCAAACAGGTTTTCCTGTAGGTTCTCCAGCGTATAACCTGGTGCCCCCAGTCCGTCTGTACCCGCCAGTCGCTCCTCTACCTGAACCAGACCCAGACGTGTACGCAAACTACGTGCCGTTTGCTCAGCTCCAAACAGGGGCGAAAAGCCCTCAAGCGGTGTATCAGGGTTGCTGATCCAGTGGTTGTCATTTGAGTTGGTGGCGTAATCCTGCGATTGAATTGACGGCAAGTTGTTGCTGCCAATGATGCCGGCCTGTGGTGCATCCGGATCGATATCCCATTCACATGCCGTACTTGTTCCGTCCAGCACAATCAGGCCGGCAATGGTATTCAACAATCCGCCAAGAGCGGTCGGTGGGCAGGCGGCTAACTTGGCGGCACTTACGTTGGGTACTACCGACATGTCACCATAAAACGCGTTGCCAGCGCTATCCGCTGCGACGGTATGCACCCACGGCAGACCTACGTTTGTCTCCAGCACATTGACAAACTCATCGAGAGAACCGGCAAGATTCATGAACATGAACTGCTCAATGGCCCTGAGATTGCCGGCATTCGCGTCGCCGACCGCAAAAGCGGCTACGCCCGAGTTCCACACGGCCAAACCTAATGACTGAAAGTCCAGGATGAGCCCATGATGTGAACGATAGAAAGTGTGCTGCCGGGTTTCCACACCGGTTGCTGTCGTAACTTCGATGCTTACCGGAATTTCCTCCATGTTCACTGCTTCGCCATCAAAGAAATATTGCGTGGGGTTCCCCGGTACAAGAGCGAGGTCAAACAAAGTAAACCGCCAGGCAGGCGAGACAGTGTGGCTCCAGGCCACATCTTGATTGAAACCGATATTCACCAACGGTACGCCCTGCAGTGATGCACCCATGACATCAAGCGTGCCGGGAATCGTAAGATGGATCTGGTACCAACGCAGTGGTCCATTCCAGGGAAAATGGGGATTACCAAGCACCATCCCGTGCCCACTCTGCGTTGCATTGGCACCGAGGGAGTACATATTGGAACCCAGGTCGAAAGGACGTCGTAACTCGCGCAACGAGCTGAGATCTGATTCTCGAATGCGTTTTTCAAGCCTTTGAGGCGCGCCTTGGACCGCAGATTGCGCGGCCGGCGGCTGCGCGTCATTAATCAAGGAAATCAGCTGTCCCCCGCTGGCGCGCAGGATGAGTTTGTAGAAAACCTTGAACAAATCGCGCTCATCAATTGCGCGTACCCAGGGCTCACTGCGACAAGCTGCAGGAAGATTATCAACACCTGTGTCGTTGAGATATCGACTGTAGCCCGCGGCATATCCCTTGACCAGTTCCAGGCCTTCCGCACTGACTGTGGCAAGAAATTCGTCAATGAACGCGTCGTTATTCACCATGGTGTAGAAAAAGTCCTGATCCACACGTCCAGAACTCTCACCAAAATAGAATGCCTGTCGCCCATTTGCCTCGACGACTTCCCTGGCAAGAATACAGAGATTATGGGCGGCGTAGACATAGCCGTAGCCAAAGCCGAGACTACCCCAGTCGTCAGCTTTCACGTGGGAAATGCCGTAGGAAGTCGTTCGAATCTCGGCGCTATAATTGTTTTCTCCTGACGCTGCCAACGGAGCAATCACCAGGGCAAGCGCGAGCAGCCGGTTCCAGATGGAATTCATATCAATCTCCAGCACGTTTGAATCCGCATCAGACTCTAAATGTCTGTATTTTTGCGGTTATAAATATTATGACCATATTGGAGTACCGGCCCCAGACGTGTCAAACAGCTTGTTATGTCGCGTGGACGCCGCTATCGTCGGTTCCGTGATTTACCCGACCAGACATCACGTTCCAATCCTGATGTTCTTGCTTTGCTGCACAGCAGTGAACGCCGAAACCCCGCGTGGATCTATTGAAATCTCCGCCTCCCTGTACAACCCGGATTGGGAATTTCGTGAAAATGCAACGGGACTGCGTTTGTCGGGAATGTGGATGCTTGGCTCACACTTTCGTATCCGCGGAACCTACAACTCTATCGACACAAACTTTGTTGATTTGCCGATCGTAGGCTTGCGTGGGCTGCCATTCGGCAACTGGCGGGAAGCCGGTCTAGGCTATATCTGGGAGCTTACGGACAGAACGGCGGTCGAAGCCGAACTTTCCTACCAGGGCGTGGAGCTTTATGACAAGACAAAATCAGGTAGTGCTATTTCCGCTGGATTCATGCACCGTTTCAGCGAGCGCTTCTCTGGTTCCTTGAGGTTGTCCTACTTCGATCTGGAAAGCAGAGATTGGCGGGTGACAGGCGATTTTTACACAGCTATATCCGAACGCTTTGATCTGGTGGCGCGCATCGATGACACAAGCGAATTTGACTTTACGTGGTACGAGATCGGGCTACGAATTCGCTTTTAAGTCATCAGAGATTACATAAACCAAATTGGCCAGGGTTAATCGCTGTGAACGTCATCACAGCACCAAACCGATACACCAGTTAGACTAATCTTCTACGTGATTGCCGAGCCAAAATTCAATGAGTGAAGACCACATCAAGACAATCGTAATCGATCCGCCACTGAGACGTCATGCGGATGATAAAGTGCACGATGAGCCACATAGTGAGCGCTCAGAGCCGGACGACTCGAAAGACAATCACTCGATACCACAATACAGATCCTGGCTCACTTAAACGGGTTTCAATATCAGCGAAACCGGTTCGACTGGTCGAGCCGGTTTTTTTGTACCCAATAGGTTCGTTTACCCGCTGGCGCGCTTGCGGCGGCGCAATTGGTCCGCCACATCGATTAGATGATCCGCAAAACTCTCGCCCAGTGATGGATGATTAAGCGCGTAATCCACGGTCGCTTTCAGGTACCCCAGTTTGCTACCACAGTCGTACCGCACACCCTCAAACTCATATGCATGTACCGCCTCTTTTTTTAGCATCACGGCGATGGCATCGGTCAGCTGAATCTCTCCACCTGCTCCCCGACCGATCCTTGCAAGCGCGTCAAAAATTCCGGGAGAGAGCACATAGCGGCCCACGACTCCCAACTGCGACGGTGCGTCTTCTGGTTTGGGTTTCTCTACAATACCTTTTAGGCGACCAATCCTATCCGTCATGGAATCGACCTCGACGACGCCGTACTTGTCGGTTTCATCGATAGGAATAGTTTGTACACCGACGACACTACCCTGTGTGCTGGCCGATACTTTGCACATCTGCTTAAGAGCCGGCACGTCAGCATCGATTAGGTCGTCGGCCAAATGCACATAAAAATATTCGTCGCCCACGACCTTTTGGGCACACAATACTGCATGGCCCAAACCCAGGGGCGCACTCTGTCGTATATAGATACAAGTGGCACCGCCCGGCGCGATCTCGCGTACAGCAGCCAGTAACTCACGTTTGCCAGCCGCTTCAAGCTCTCTTTCCAGTTCACTATTTGAGTCGAAGTGATCTTCAATTGCCCGTTTTGCACTACCGGTAATAAAAACCAGCGTGTCGGCTCCAGCGCCCAAAGCCTCGTCGACCGCGTATTGAATGAGCGGCTTATCCACGATCGGTAACATTTCTTTGGGACTGGCCTTGGTGGCCGGCAAGAAGCGTGTACCTCGCCCTGCGACTGGGAAAACAGCGGTGCGAATCTTTTCCTTCACGAAATTGGGCGGGCCGTTGCGAGAGTGGCCGTACTATACCGCAACCAGCAACCCCCAAACAGTGAACCCGTTCCGAAAAAGGGGCAGACAGCAAACGCCGTCTGCCAAGTAGGCACGGTCAGTCTGACTCAGCCCGGGGATCGTCGAACAATATGTTTCCCTGATTCATCCGGATGATCTTGGTACCCACGCCCTTCACATTTTGTAAATCCTCGACCGAGTCGAAACGCCCATGCTCGAGTCGCCACGCAACGATCGCTCTTGCCCGCGCATGACCAATTCCGTTCAACTCATTAGCCAACGTATTCGCATCGGCGGTATTGACGTTGACAGGCCCGGCCATACTGGCACTCGTCAAGGCAATGATTAGGGCACCGGTGAGTCCCGCAGTAAACTTGTTCATGTTTGCTCCTTGCTGATTTTTTGACTGCCATCCTGGCAGCGACACAATAATCACGCAACGGAGAAAATAACGCGAGACGAATTACTGAGGAAAACAACTAAATTCAGATTTCGGTCGTCGCCTCGGCAGTTATCCGAATATCTGTCTGAGCGGAATCCCACGATTGGCAGGCAGGACATTGCCAGAACAAGTCTCCGGCAGAGTAACCACACTCTCGGCAACGAAACTGCAATCTGGCAAGGCCAAGACTATGCAGCATTTCGGTCAATGCCGAATAGTTGTCCTCGTAGTTTTCACTCAGGGTCGCCAACGCAGGATTGTCAGCAATATATGTCCGGATTGTTTCGGCGACGACGTCATTTTGACTGAGGTCGGCCGCCAGCGCGGCTTTGGCAAGATGATTTGCCAGTTCGGGTTGACGACGCAATGCCTCACGCAACGTGCGGCTGAGTTCTGCCGACGTCGCATCGAAACAACCGTGCAAGCGCAATAGAACTAACGCCGCCAATTCGGGCGTCGATTCCAGAAGTTTTCTGTACAGCTTCACGGCAAGGGACACATCGTCTTTTAGTATGGCCAGGTCGGCCCGCATCAATGCGCCACGCACAATGTTCCGGCTCGCCCCCCTGGCACTCTTTAGCGCTGCACGCATTTGTGCCAAATCATTTGTTTCACGGGCTTGCTGCGCTATTTCACAGTAGTACTGCGCAATAGTCTCGGCATGATTACCCGGAAGCAGGTTGGCCAGCTGTCGGCGGGCATCAATTGCCTGATTCCAGTCGCGCTGTCGTTCGTAAATAGAAACCAGTCTCTGCAAGGCCTCGGATCGTTGCACACCCTGATCTATTAGTTGCACAAAAAGCGCTTCGGCCCGATCAAATAGTCCGGCCTTTAAATAATCCTCGGCGAGCGAGAATAGGGCCTGCTCACGGTGACGTCTGGCCAGATCAGGTCTTGCCAAGAGATTTTGGTGTATACGGATGGCGCGATCAGTCTCACCGCGCTGACGAAAGAGCGTCCCCAATGCGAAGTGAATCTCTACCATGCCACTGTCTGCTTCGGCGATCGACTGTAGTACTGCCAGTGCCTTGTCTGACTCGTCTCGGAGCAGATGATTAAGTCCGCGGTAGAAATCCGCCGGCGGAACCGCTGATCGTGTCGTTGTGGTGCGACGGGTTGTTAGTCTTGCGATCACCCAACCAGCTGCGGCGGCGACGACCAGTAGGACACCCAGAGCCAGGCTTGAATCAACCACCATCGCGCAGAGGCAAGCTGCGCAGATTGTCCGCCTCCGCCTCGGCTAGCCGGGCCTCTTTTCTTAGTCTCCTGCGTTCTCGCAAAAGTTTCAGCACAAGAACCGTTGCGCTGAGGGCACCAAAAATCCAGCCAACAGCCAACGTTAAGGCGAATGCCTGGGACTTCTCGAGGTCAACTTCCGCAAACGCGAGATTTAGTTGTACGGACCCAGGATTGAGCCATGCAAAAACAGCTGCCAGCAAAACCACAATAATCAGCAGTACGACAAAAATGAGTGTGCGGATCACGTCTTGAATCCGGCGCGTGCCATCGCCGATCAGCTCTTGATCGTGTTGTGCCGGCCCTTGTTGACCCGCTCTCGCAAATCTTTACCCGGCTTGAAGTGCGGCACGTACTTTCCTGATAGAGCCACGGCTTCACCAGTTTTCGGGTTGCGGCCCAACCGTGGTGGCCGATAGTGCAGTGAGAAACTTCCGAAGCCACGAATTTCGATGCGCTTCCCTTCAGCTAGCGCTTCGCTCATCAACTCCAACAAATGCTTAACTGCCAACTCGACATCTTTGCCGGGCAGGTGTTTTTGCTTGCGGGCGATAGACTCGATCAGCTCAGATTTCGTCATTGCGAGGCATCCCAGATATCCATTATATAATCAGAGTGAAGCGCTTAGGGATTCTCCTAGGAATCCCGTTTGCCAGTAAACTTTTCTTTGAGAATATCACCCAAACTTGCCCTACCACTACCCTGACTCGATTTGTACTCTTGCATGGTGGCGGCTTCTTCATGGGCTTCACGCGCCTTAATCGACAAACTAATCGTACGGTTCTTGCGATCCAGACCAATAAACTTCGCCTCGACCTCTTCACCCGCCTTTAGCACGGTACGCGCATCTTCTACGCGATCCCGAGACAACTCCGATGCGCGCAGCAATCCCTCAACTTCACCTTCAAGTTGTATTCTCGCGCCGCGAGCGTCAACTTCGATTACTGTGCCTTTCACCAGACTACCTTTTGGATGATCGACCAACCATCCGCCAAACGGATCCTTATCCAGTTGTTTAATTCCTAGAGAAATGCGTTCGCGTTCAGGATCGATTGCCAGCACCACTGCTTCTAGTTCTTCACCCTTGCGATATTTGCGTACTGCTTCTTCGCCAACATCGTCCCAGGATAGATCCGACAAGTGCACCAGACCATCAATCTCGCCAGACAAGCCGATGAATATACCAAAGTCCGTTATGGACTTAATTGTGCCGGAGACCCGGTCACCTTTGTTGTACTCACTGGCGAACTCCGCCCACGGGTTGGCTTTGCATTGTTTCATTCCCAACGAAACACGCCGACGCTCTTCGTCGATGTCAAGGACCATCACCTCAACCTCATCGCCAACCTGGACCATCTTGGATGGACTGACGTTCTTGTTCGTCCAATCCATTTCGCTGACGTGGACCAAGCCTTCCACACCCTCTTCAATTTCAACAAAACAACCATAATCAGCAAGATTTGTTACCCGGCCAAACAGACGTGTCTGCGGTGGATAGCGGCGCTGAAGTTTCTCCCAGGGATCATCGCCGAGTTGCTTAATACCCAAAGACACCCGGTTGCGCTCACGATCAAACTTGAGCACCTTGACGTCAATCTCGTCACCGACATTAACAACTTCACCGGGATGTTTGACGCGTTTCCAAGACATATCTGTAACGTGGAGCAGGCCGTCTATGCCGCCGAGATCCACAAACGCGCCATAGTCTGTCAGGTTCTTGACGACACCCTTGATGGTGGCGCCTTCCTGCAAGTTTTCCAGCAACTCTTCTCTTTCGGCGCTAAATTCTTTCTCGACGACTGCACGACGTGATACCACTACATTGTTGCGCCGCTGGTCGAGTTTTATAACTTTGAATTCCAGGTCCTTGCCTTCCAGATAACTGGGATCACGGACCGGCCGGATGTCAACGAGTGATCCAGGTAGGAAGGCGCGTACGTTGTCGATATCGACTGTAAACCCGCCTTTGACCCGGCCATTGATTACACCGGTTACAACCTCCTGGTTCTCGAAGATTTCTTCCAACCGTGTCCACGTTCGGGCACGTTTGGCTTTCTCCCGGGAAAGTTTGGTCTCGCCAAACCCGTCTTCGACGGCGTCCAACGCCACTTCCACTTCGTCGCCTATGGCGACCTCCACTTCACCCTTCTCGTTAGTAAACTGGCTGACCGGAATGATTGCCTCAGACTTGAGGCCGGCATTGACAACTACGATGTCGGGACCAACATCGATGACACACGCTTTTAGTATTGTCCCAGGCTTAATTCGTTGGCTAGCGATGCTCTCTTCGAAGAGCTCGGCGAAATTCTCTGACATGTTCTATTTTTCCACGGTCATCTTCGACCGGATTTGAGTTCCAGCCACCTGCTTAATCCAAAACAGTGTGGGTCCAAAAAAATCGAGCATAAACATCCTGTTCCTGCCCACCTTGCTCATGTTGCGGTGCCAAAAACCTCACGCGCCAACACCAGCACCTGTCTGACCACAACTTCGACCGGAATTCCGGTCGTTTCGATACAAACTGCATCGAAAGCGGGCTTTAGCGGCGCCACAACACGCTGTGCGTCACGCCTGTCCCGGCTGATGATGTCGGCCAAAAGGGCGGCTAGGCTACCATCGATCCCCTTGTCCTTCAACTGCTTATGTCGCCTCAGAGCCCTTTCGGTGGCACTGGCGGTGAGGTAAATTTTGAGACTGGCATCAGGAAAAAGCACCGTACCCATATCCCGGCCGTCTGCAACCAGACCCGGCCGGCGCCGAAATAGCCGTTGCAACTTAATCAAAGCCTTACGGACCTCAGGGACCGTGGCAATAGCCGAGGCCGCTTTTCCGGCTGCCTCGGTCCGGATTTCCCCGCCCAGATCCACGTCATCCAGCAGGACCTGCTCCGTATTATTGGCGCCGGTTCTGAAACCGATGTCCAGCTTACTGACAAATTTTCCGAGTTCTTCCGGCGATGCATGGTCAAGGCCATCCCGCACCACGGCGTAGCCGGCAACCCGATAAAGGGCACCGCTGTCCAAATAATGCCAGCCCAACCGGTCGGCAACACTGCGACTCACTGTGCCTTTGCCGGCACCACCCGGGCCATCAACCGCGATGACTGGAATTGTCTTCGTCTGACTCATAGTTGATATTCAATCCAACTGCGCGTGCAACGTCTACAAAATTGGGGAAAGATGTGGCTACGTTTGCCACATCGGCCACGTGTATGTCACACGTTGCATTGGCAGAAGCTATTGCAAAAGCCATCGCAATTCGGTGATCGCCATGCGAATTCACCGATCCGGCCCGCAACGTACCGCCTTCAATTATGATGCCATCAACCGTCGGACTGGCAGTGATACCCAGACGCCCCAGCCCCTCAGCCATCACATCGATGCGGTCGCTTTCTTTCACTCGCAACTCTTGTGCACCCGACAGCCGAGTTGTGCCGTTAGCGCACGCTGCCGCGATGAAAAAGACCGGGAACTCATCAATTGCTAGAGGCACCAGACTACGTGGCACGTCAATACCGCGTAACTCACCCCCAACTACTTTGATATCTGCTACCGGTTCTCCTGACTGGCTGCGTACATCTCCAATGTTGATATCCGCACCCATCATTGACAACAAATCAATCAAGCCCACCCGGGTTGGATTGACACCAACATTGCAAAGCGTCACCACGCCCTGTGGCGCAATCGCCGCCGCAACGATAAAAAATGCCGCGGCAGAGAAGTCCCCGGGCACTTCAATGCGACGACCACTAAGTGTCTGGCCACCACAAAGGCTGACGTAGTCAACGCCAAGTTCTAAATCGCAACCCATCCAGCCCAACAAACGTTCCGTGTGATCGCGGGTTGTAGCCGGTTCCTCGACGCGAGTCTCGCCTTGCGCAAGCAGACCCGCCAATAGAACTGCCGATTTGACCTGTGCACTCGGCACTGGGCTGGGATACGTAATACCTCGTAGTGACCTGCCCTCGATGCGTAGCGGCGCATGACCGTGAGTCATCGTAATCGAAGCACCCATTTGCTCGAGTGGCTTTGCAATACGGCTCATCGGGCGTCGCGACAACGATCTATCGCCAGTCAAGACACTTTCGAATGGCATGCCGGCCAATATTCCGGTAAGCAGTCGCATACCAGTTCCGGAATTTCCTAAATCCAGTGGGCGGTCGCTGGCTCTCAATCCATCGACACCCACCCCGGTGATAATCAGGTTTTCGGGCTGCGGCCGGTCAATCTGAACACCAAGTGCCTGCATGGCGGCGAGCGTTGCCAGACAATCTGCGCCTGGCAGGAAGCCTCGAACCTCGGTAACGCCGTCAGCAATGCCCCCTAGCATCGCGGCACGATGAGAAATTGACTTATCACCGGGTAACGAAACCTGCCCTGCAACACGCCCGGGACTGCAGATCCAGTTTATTGGCGTCAACTCAAATCACGGCTTTCGGGTAAGAACCCAGAACACGAAACAACGACGTGGCCGCCTCGACCTCAGCCAGGGCAGCCGCCAGGTTTTCGTCCTCAGCATGGCCTTGAACGTCAACAAAAAATACGTAGTCCCATTTCTTGCGCCGCGACGGTCGCGATTCGATGCGCGTCATATTGACCTTATGTGTCGCCAAAGGATATAGGAGCTTCTGCAACGAACCCGGTGTATGACCCGCGGACAACAATAACGATGTCTTGTCCTGCCCACTGGGTGGTAATGCGTCATGTCCAATAATAAGAAACCGTGTGGTGTTGTCTGGCCGGTCCTCAATGTTTGATACAACAATCTTAAGGTCATAAACCTCGGCAGCGGCCCCGCCGGCGACCGCCGCCCCATCCGTGTTTCCTTTGGCGCGTCGCGCGCCCTCGGCGTTACTGGAAACCGCAATTCTCTCTGCGTCGGGCAGATAGGCATCCAGCCAGGTCCGGCATTGGGATAGCGAGTGTTGATGGGAATACACCTGTCGAATCTGTGATAAGTCGTCTGTATTCGAGAGCAAGTGCTGACGGATACGTAATTCTACTTCACCACAAATCCGCAACGGTGAAACAACCAACATATCCAGGGTGTTGTTTACGGTACCTTCCGTAGAGTTCTCGATGGGGACAACACCAAATTCGGCAACACCAGCTTCGACCTCGTGAAATACCTCTTCAATGGTCGGTAAAGACAAGGCGCGCACAGAATGTCCAAACTGCTTGAGAACTGCGGCCTGCGTGAACGTGCCGTCTGGACCGAGAAACGCAATCTTGAGTGGCTCCTGTTGCGCGAGACAGGCAGACATCACTTCACGAAACAAACGCGCCATCTCTTCGTCGCGCAGCGGCCCTTTATTGCGTTCGATCACTTGCCGAAGCACCTGTGCTTCTCGCTCCGGGCGGTAATACTCGACGGTTTTTCTCCCGGCCTCTTTAGTCAGGCCGGCGTCCTTTGCTATTCGTGCGCGTGTGCTGATTAATTCCTGGATTTGTTCATCCAACGCATCGATCTTGCGGCGAATAGCATCCAGACTAGGGTCTTTTTCTTCACCAGACATCAGCTGTCACAGGGTGCGCACGTTCAAAACACCCTCGATTGCAGCAAGGCTAGCAACCGTGGCGTCCGGCACTTCAGTCTCGACATCGACTAGCGTATAAGCAACGTCGCCGCGTGACTTGTTGAGCATGTCAACGATATTCAAATTCGCGTCCGCGAGACATGTAGATATTTGTCCAAGCATGTTAGGAACATTAGCATTCGCAATTGCCACACGGTAGCCCTTTGAACGCGGCAGAATAACGCTCGGGAAGTTGACAGAATGTCGGATGTTGCCGTTTTCCAGAAAATCCCGGACGTTTTGCGCAACCATTGCGGCGCAATTGTCTTCTGCCTCACCTGTCGACGCACCCAAGTGTGGCAGCGCTGTTACCCGTGGGTGCGATTTCAGTTCGTTGCTCGGAAAATCGGTAACGTACATACGCACACGACCAGAGTCCAGTGCCTTTGCGAGCGCGGCCTCGTCGATTATTCCGTTGCGAGCAAAATTCAGCAGCACGACATCCTGATGCAATTGCCCAAGCATGTCGGCGTCGATAAGGTTGCGTGTCTTGTCCACCAACGGTACGTGCACAGTTAGAAATTCAGCACGCCGACAAAGTTGGCTCAGATTTTCTGCTTGCGCAACGCCACTGGACAGTTGCCACGCTCGGTGCACAGTAATGGCCGGGTCATAACCGATTACATCCATACCTAATGACAGTGCGGCGTTCGCAACTTCAACGCCTATTGCTCCCAATCCCACTACACCCAGCGTACGACCCGGCAGCTCAATACCACGAAACTGTTTTTTACCAGCCTCTACCGCTTTGTGTAATGCCTCGTCGTCTCCTTCCAGATTCTGCACGTAGGACCACGCCTGGCACAGATTCCGTGCCCCCAGGAACATACCAGCGATTACAAGTTCCTTTACCGCATTGGCATTTGCCCCCGGCGCGTTCAATACCAAAACGCCCTTGGCACTCATCGAATCAAGCGGGATATTGTTGACGCCGGCACCGGCACGACCAATAACCTTGACAGAACCCGGCAGCGCCATATCGTGCATATTTTGCGACCGAAGGAGTATTGCATCCGGGTCGTCGATGTCGTCCGCGATTTCATAACGGTCACGCGGCAAACGCTCCAACCCGGCCGGCGAGATATTATTCAGGGTCTGTATTTTAAAATTCATGGGTTCAACCGTGTGATTTTTCAAAGTGCCGCATAAGCTCAATCAGCGCGTCGATGCCCTCTTCAGGCATCGCGTTATAAATACTGGCACGCATTCCACCTACAGAGCGATGACCCTTCAGATTTGTCAGGCCAGCCTCAACTGCCGTCTTCAGAAACAGTGGATCAAGTTGCGGGTCGGCCAACACAAAGGGAACGTTCATCCAGGAACGGGCTGCAGGACTTACCGGATTAGTGTAAAAATCAGAACCGTCTATCATGGCGTAGAGTTTGTTTTTCTTATTCTCATTGATGCGGCCGACTGCGTCGAGACCGCCCTGCGCCTTTAACCATTGAAATACCAGGCCCGCCACGTACCAGGCGAAAGTCGGCGGTGTATTGGACATGGAACCCGAATCAGCATGTACCCGGTATTGCAGCATGCTGGGGGTCTCCTCGCGACAGCG
Source organism: Gammaproteobacteria bacterium (assembly GCA_029862165.1). Lineage (GTDB taxonomy): Bacteria > Pseudomonadota > Gammaproteobacteria > Steroidobacterales > JABDKV01 > JABDJB01. Next base: position 7,907 of record JAOTXU010000034.1, on the reverse strand, counting down.
ATCAAGCAGATCTTCACGCACAATTACAATTGTCATGCCTGCAGGACCAATGTTTTTCTGTGCGCCGGCATAGATCACACCGTAACGCGAAACATCGAGCGGTCTGGACAGTATTGTCGAAGAGGCATCAACAACCAGTGGCACGTCGCCACTGTCAGGCACAAAGTGATACTCAACGCCGCCAATGGTCTCGTTTGGCGTGTAGTGCAAATAGGCGGACTCGGTAGCAACATCCCAGGTCTCTTGTGCCGGGATACTCGTGTAATGACTGTCGGCAGCGTCGGCACTGATGACGGCGTCACCAAACCGGCGTGCTTCTTTGTACGCTTTCTTGCCCCAGCTACCGGTTACGATGTAGTCGCAACGTTGTCCCGCAGATGACAGATTTAGTGGTACCGCAGAAAACTGCGTGGTTGCTCCACCTTGCACAAACAAGACTCTGTAATTGTCGGGAATATCCAGCAACTCGCGTAAATCTGACTCGGCGCGACCAGCAATGTCACTGAACTCCGGGCTCCTGTGGCTGAGCTCCATTACTGACATGCCACAGCCCTGCCAGTCTGTGAGATCGCGCTGCACATACTCCAGAACCTGCAGCGGCAGTGCCGAAGGCCCTGCACTGAAATTGTATACTCGAGCCATGCGGCCCTCCGGAATTATCAGGATTCGTTATCGTTCGAGCCAGCGGCCAAGTCATCCTCAGCATTGAGGCCGGCAATTCGCTCCAGACCTACCAGCGCATCGTTGTCCTGAACTCGAATCAACCTGACGCCTTGGGTGTTGCGACCCATAATCGAGATTCCCGAGACTTCCGTCCGTACCAGGGTGCCTGCGGCGCTGATCAACATGACTTCATCGTCATCGCTAACACGATTTGCACCGACCATCACACCATTTCGCTCCGTGGTTTGCATGGCGATCACGCCCTGCCCACCGCGTCCATGTGACGGAAATTCAGATACTGCCGTGCGTTTGCCAAATCCGTTTGCCGTAGCCGTCAATATTTCGCCCTCTTCGGCATCTGGTTCCACGACAATCAGTGCAATTACACGATCTTTTTCACTCAGTCGAATACCACGCACGCCTGCGGCATTTCGCCCCATCGGTCTAACGTCGCCTTCGCGAAAACGGATCGCCTTGCCATTGCTTGCCAGCAACATGATGTGTTGATTGCCGTCGGTTATGGAAACGTCCACAAGTTCATCATCATCACGCAATGCAATCGCAATAATTCCATTACTGCGCGGCCGGGAGAAAGCTTGCAATTCAGTCTTTTTAACCGTGCCGTTACTGGTAGACATGATGACAAAGCGATCGGGCTCATAGTCGCGTATCGGCAGCACCGCCGTAATGCGTTCGCCTGCTTCCAGCGGCAGCAGATTGATTATCGGCCTGCCACGTGCGCCGCGGCCGGCCTGAGGCACCTGATACACCTTCAACCAATAGAGCTTGCCTCGTGTTGAAAAGCACAACAGTGTGTCATGTGTATTGGCAACAAATAGTTTATCGACGAAGTCTTCGTCTTTAACCCGTGTTGCGGCCTTGCCGCGGCCGCCACGACGTTGGGCCTGGTACGTGTCCGGTGGTTGTGCCTTGGCGTAACCAGCATGTGATAGCGTGACAACAACGTCTTCTTCAGTAATCAGATCCTCGATCGTCAGATCCGACTGATCTTCGACAATCTCGGTACGCCGATCGTCTGCATAGTTGTCGCGAACATCCTCCAGTTCGGCACGGATCACCGTCGTTAATCGATCACGGTTGTCTAACACCTCATTCAAATCTTCAATCTTGACGATGATGTCTTTGTATTCTTTTAGTAGCTTGTCCTGTTCCAGACCGGTAAGTCGATGCAAACGCAGCTCGAGTATGGCTTGTGCCTGTACCTCGGATAACCGGTACACATCGCCGCTGAGGCCCAAATCAGGTGACGCATCTTCCGGGCGTGTAAGCTCTGGCCCCGCGCGCTTGAGCATGTCTGTGACAATGCCAGGTGGCCAGGACTGTGCGACCAGTTCTACTCGAGCGTCGGCCGGCGTCCTGGCTTTCTTGATCAACGCAATGACGGAGTCGATATTCGTGAGCGCAACAGCAAGCCCCTCCAACACATGGGCCCGCTCGCGTGCTTTACGCAAATCGTAGATGGTTCGGCGCGTGACAATTTCACGCCGATGCTGGAGAAATGAGTCCAGCACCTCTTTTAGATTGAGTACGCGAGGCTGACCATGGCTCAACGCAACCATGTTGATGCCAAATACGCTTTGCATCATGGTTTGCTTGTACAGATTGTTGAGTACGACGTCGGTGACCTCGCCCCGCTTGAGCTCGATTACCATCCGCATACCGTCTTTATCTGACTCGTCGCGGAGATCGGAGATACCGCCCAGACGCTTTTCGCGAACCAACTCGGCAATTTTTTCGAGCAGCCGCGCCTTGTTGACCTGATATGGAAGTTCTTTTACGACTATTGTTTCGCGGCCGTTTTCTTTAGTCTCGATTTCGGTGCGTGCACGAACGTAAATACGACCACGACCGGTCTTGTAGGCTTCTACGATCCCCCTGGCGCCATTGATAATCGCGGCCGTCGGAAAGTCGGGGCCAGGTATGTGCTGCATTAACTCTGCCAGGCTGATCGCCGAATTATCGAGCACCGCCAGCGTTGCGTTGATTACTTCGCGCAAATTGTGGGGCGGAATATTGGTCGCCATTCCAACCGCAATTCCGGACGATCCGTTAACCAGCAGACTCGGCACCCGCGTTGGCAGGACCGTGGGTTCTGTTTCTTTGTCGTCGTAGTTGGGTACAAAGTCGACGGTTTCTTTATCGATATCGGCGAGCAGTTCTGAGGCCAACCGCGTCATTCGACACTCTGTGTACCGATAAGCAGCCGGCGGGTCCCCGTCGATCGACCCAAAGTTACCCTGCCCGTCAATCATCGGGTATCGCATTGAGAAGTCCTGCGCCATACGCACCAGCGCGTCATACGTCGCGCCATCACCATGCGGATGGTATTTACCCAACACATCGCCCACAACGCGTGCGCATTTCACGTACGGACGGTTCCAGGCATTATTGTTTTCCTGCATTGAAAACAGGATGCGTCGATGCACCGGTTTGAGTCCGTCGCGTACGTCCGGCAACGCGCGTCCGACGATCACGCTCATGGCGTAATCGAGGTAGGACTGCCTCATCTCGTCTTCGAGATTGACCTGCAGTATTTCGCGCGCTGCTTCAGTCATAAATCAGATTCTCCCCCTCATGACCCCCATCAAAGGCCACTCTACAGCGAGTCAAATTGCCGGTTTGTTAGCACTGTGGGCGTGTTGAAAATTGCACAGACGCGATTTTCGCCACGCAAATCCGGGCGGTTTCCTCAGTGTTGGAAGGACTTCAAATCCCCTGCATTATTCAAGTCGCCCAAGAGCGACAAGCTAGGTTTCTAGGATACCACACGGCGAGCATTTCTTGGCTAGTCGCAATGGCTTTTCAGGTCTTGCTAAGCCCGAAACCCGTCTCGCATTAGGCCCGGTCTTGTACGGCTCAATACCGTTAACCGGGCGATTGTGGAAAACTACCTGCATGAATGTCGATCCGCGGGAAATCTCCAAATTCGAAAGTGTCGCCAGCCGATGGTGGGACCCGGCCGGTGCGTTCGCACCGTTGCATGACATGAACCCGCTTCGGGTTGACTACGTCACCACGCGAGTGGGGGTAAAAGGCGCGAAACTGCTGGATATTGGGTGTGGCGGCGGCCTGCTCTGTGAGGCGCTACGTCGCCAGGGCGCCACCGTCACCGGCATCGACCTGTCCACGACCGCCTTGGAAGTAGCCAGACAGCATGCGACCGATTCAGACTTGGAAATAGATTATCGCGAAACAACGGCCGAGCAAATCGCGCAAAGCGAGCCCGCCAGCTTCGATATCGTGACCTGTCTGGAAATGTTGGAACATGTACCAGATCCTGATGCGATAGTCGCCTCCTGCGCCACTCTATTGAAGCCTGGCGGAACGGCTTTTTTCTCGACTATCAACAGGAATCCCAAAGCTTGGTTAATGGCGGTTGTCGGCGCGGAATACTTACTCAACTTACTACCACGCGGCACCCACGACTACACAAAATTCATTCGCCCGTCCGAGCTCGATGATTGGTCACGCCAGGCCGGACTTGAACTGCGAGACGTATCCGGCATGCATTACAACCCGCTGACCCGACGGTATACTCTCGGGGGTAACGTTGATGTCAACTATCTCATGCACCTGGAACGGCCGCCTGCCACACACTTTGACTGAACCTCGACAAATCGACGCTGTGTTGTTCGATCTGGATGGCACCCTGCTCGACACCGCACCCGACATGGTCGCCGCTCTCAACCGCCTGCTGATTGAACAGGAGTGCGAGGAATTGCCCTATGAACAATTGCGGCCGGTCGTATCTCATGGTTCATTTGGTCTGCTGGCCGCGGCCTTTGGAGCCGAAATAGAGCCGGCACGACTGCAGGAACTCACCGCGCGATTTCTTGTTTTGTACTCCGAAGCACTTGCCGTCGATACCGCACTGTTCGCCGGCGTATCCGATTTGCTCAATGCCATCGATGACCAGGGACTGCCGTGGGGAATCGTAACCAATAAACCCGAATGGCTGACTGATCGTGTGTTGAGCCAAATGGGTATCTTTGCGACCGCCGGCTGTGTCGTGTCCGGTGACTCTCTGGCGCAACGCAAACCGCATCCGGCACCACTGCGACACGCCGCTGGCCTGTTAAACTCGAACCCTGCCAACTGTATCTATGTCGGCGACGCCGAACGGGATATTCAGGCAGGACGCGCCGCTGGAATGCTGACCTTGGTAGCCACGTATGGCTACATCCAGGACCACGAGTCCCCGGAGGACTGGCAGGCGGATGGTAGTTTGCAACATCCACTGGATTTACAGCAATGGTTACCTGGTGCAAGCAGCAATTAACAACGAACTGATCGTCGCGGCCATCGCCGGTTTATTGCTGGGGCTGGTGCTCGGCGCATTAGTCACCTCCGTACTCTACCTGCGTAAATTGGCACAACTTGAGGCTGATCGGGAGATATTGAAATCCAGCCTGAAAAGCCAGGAAGAGCTGGCTGCCGAACGTGCCAGCTCGCTGGAAACTGCGGCGCAAAGTTTGCGAGTTGCATTCGATGAACTGGCCGGAAAGTCCTTGAGCACAAACAGCGAAACTTTTTTGCGCCTGGCCCGGGAAAACCTTGGTCAGTACCAGACGCAGGCCAAAGCGGAGTTGAGCGCTCGACAGCAAGCCATTACGGAAATCGTCAAACCCATTACTGAAACACTTACATCAACGCGGGAACAACTACAACGCGCGGAGAAGGAACGTCTGGAGGCCTTCGGCGCAATTGATCAGCAGTTGAAACAAGTGCTTGATTCTCATGGTCTGCTCCAGGTCGAAACAAACAAACTGGTCAACGCGTTGCAACGGCCTGATGTCGGCGGGCAATGGGGTGAGATTACATTGCGCCGCCTCGTCGAGCTTGCGGGCATGGTTGAGCACTGCGATTTCGTGGAGCAAAAGTCGGTCACGACAGACGAGGTCCAGTTCAGGCCCGATCTTGTTGTTCGTCTGCCGGATCGCGGTGAAATCATTGTTGACGCCAAAACTCCGATGGAAGGCTATCTTGCTGCGGCACAAGCTACCGACGATGTGGCACGCAAGGAGGCACTGACTCGTCATGCAACGAATGTCCGGCGGCGCGTTCGTGAGCTGGCCGGCAAGAACTATTGGGCGCAGTTCAAGCACAGCCCGGAGTTTGTCGTCATGTTCGTACCGGGCGATCAGTTTCTGGGCGCAGCGCTAAATCAGGATCCGGCTCTGCTGGAAGACGCACTAAAACAACGTATCCTTCTGGTTACGCCCACCAGCTTGATAGCGCTGCTCAAGTCAGTTGCTTATGGCTGGCGGCAATCCGTATTAACCGACAATGCCGAGAAAATACGGGATCTTGCAGAGGAATTGTTTAAGCGTCTTGCCGGTTTTACCGAACACGTCGCCACACTTGGCAGCGCGCTCAATAAAAGTGTCGATACCTACAACCGCGCAGTGGGCTCTCTTGAGCGCCAGGTTTTGCCTCAGGCTCGCAAATTTACCGAGATGGGAATAACGGAGCGCAAAAAACTGGCAGCTGTCGAGCCGATTGACAAGACTGCACGTAACAATACGGCTGAACCCGTCGCGAAACCCGTTCCAAAAGATGCCGGCTGAGTCGGCGATTCCTGCGGCAAGCTACGTTTCGGCCGCCATTCCCCCCAATTCCATCGATCACTTTGTACTGATGATGACCGCGCATGACCAGCGCCCGGTCGTTGCTGCCAGCCTCACGCTAGGTAAAGTCATTGGCAATATCACGGCACAAGTAGGAGAGCCGGAAATCCAGCAACTCAAACTCAACTGGTGGCTTGAAGAAATCCAGATGATCGAAGGCGACCGGCCGCGTCATCCACTTACCGTGGACCTGTCCAATACCGTGACCCACAAACAGTGGCTGGCGCCACTCCATGCTCTGGTGATCGGCACGCTCGGCGATGTCGGTCAACCACCGCTCAGGACATTGGCGGATTGCCTCAATTTTTGCCATAACACAGCGGAACGCCAGGCACTGGTCGCGACTGTGTTGCCACAATGCGATGAGCTCGCATTAACGAATGCGCGGGCCATGGGTGTCGGCATAAGTCTCACTGAAGCGATTCGGGACTTGCCAAATCCCGACAGTCGTATACCGGTCAAAGGGCTGAGCACGGAGACTGGCTTTGCCGGGGCCGCCGAACTGGCCGAGATTGCAAAAAAGCATTTTGGCGCGGTCGAGTCTGGCCCAAGAGAACAGATACACGCGCAACTCAGTGTGTATCTGCAGTCGCGCCTTTATGAACGGCTGCTTGCGCGTTTGCAGACTCACGACTACAACCCCGACAAAACATCAATGCACGCTATTGCCTCATTGTGGCAGGCATGGCGCGAAGCCCGTAGGCTAATACAATGAAAATTGAGACGATCAACTACGAGCCACCGGAAAACGTAATGCGTGACCGTGTCGTGCTCGTTACCGGTGCAGGCGGCGGCGTGGGCCGCGCTGTGTCGCGGGCATTAGCACAATACGGTGCCACTGTGATCTTGTTTGGACGCACAAAAACAAAACTGGAGACGCTTAACGACGAGATTGTCGCCGCCGGTGCAGTATCGCAACCGGCGATACTCGAAGCAGATCTGGAACATCTGACATGGGACGACTATCTGGCACTAGCCGAAACGTTGGAGAATGAATATGGCCGTCTCGATGGACTTCTACACAACGCCAGCATTCTTGGCGACCGGTCTCCGATTGAACATTTCGATCCGATGACCTGGCATCGCGTGATGCATATCAACCTGAGTGCGCCATTTCTAATGACGCGGGCGTTACTTCCGTTACTAAAAAAAGCCGTGGACCCATCGTTGGTATTTACATCGAGCAGTGTCGGTCGAATCGGCCGGGCGTTCTGGGGTGCCTATGCTGTTTCAAAATTTGGCACGGAAGGCCTGATGCAAGTACTTGCTGACGAAACCAGCGACGCAGACTTGCGGATCAACTGTATCAATCCAGGTGCGACCAAAACACCGATGCGTACAGCCGCCTATCCCGGTGAGGATCCGATGATTCCCGCCACGCCGGAATCACTGGTGAGTAATTATCTGTACCTGTTGGGTCCCGCCAGTCATGGCATCAGTGGCCGCACTTTTAACGCTCAATCGTGATCGTCAGCATCTGATTTTACAGGCTGTGTCAGACCGCATGGCGCCTTGATGGTCTGCTTTCGAACAATTCGGACATTCATGCAGATCAGATTCGGGGCATATCTCGGGCAGCAGCCGGCCATAACCGGC
>JAOTXU010000032.1 GCA_029862165.1 Gammaproteobacteria bacterium | reverse complement strand
GACTATGATCTAGGATTCTTCGATAAGGAGCAGGACCGGGTCGAACCCGGTCCCAATCCCTTCGCCCCGGACAAAGTGTTAACTATGTGTCCGGATTAAGGTGTAAACCATGTGACCGGAATAGACCGGTGTTGGTTGGCTCCCCGGGTCGGACTCGAACCAACGACCTAGTGATTAACAGTCACCCGCTCTACCAACTGAGCTACCGGGGAAGGCGAAGCGCGTAATTCTGTCCTTGGGACCGGGGCAAGTCAAGGTAAGGTCAGGCGTTTAGCCTAATGCGTCTTGCACTCGCCCAATAGCGGTCTCCAGTGTTGTCATATCTGTTGCGTAGGAAACCCGCATAAAGCCCGGCGCGCCAAATGCAGAGCCAGCCACAAGAGCGACTCCGGCTTCGTCAAGTAGATACCGGGCCAACTCGGCATCGTCCGCGAATTCTTTTCTGATCATCACTCGACGCATGTCAGGAAACAGATAAAAGGTACCGCTGGCGGGTGCGGTATAAACGTCTTCTATTTCGTTCAGGGCCCGCAACACGAGGTCGTGGCGCGTCTGGAATTGGTCGGTCATTCTCGCAATGCAGGCTGGGTCGCCATCCAAGGCGGCGATTGCCGCCATCTGTGAAATTGACGATGGGTTGGATGTGCTTTGGCTTTGAATTTTCTTCATAGCACTAATGAGCTTGACTGGACCGCCGGCATAGCCAATACGCCACCCGGTCATGGCATAGCATTTGGATACACCGTTCACGACGACTGTACGATCTAAAAGACCCGGATTGGCGCTTGCGAAACTGCAAAAAGGCTGGTCGCCCCAATAAATGTGTTCATAGATATCATCAGTCATGACGACAATCTGCTCATGGCCGGCCAAAACCTCACCGAGTGCCGCCAGTTCCTTGCGGGTATATGTGGCGCCTGTGGGATTGCAGGGGCTGTTAAGCATCAGAAGCCGGGATCTGTCGGTAATTGAGTCTGCCAGCTGTTCCGGCGTGATACGAAAACCCTGGCCGGGCCCGGCAAAGACATCGACGATACGCGCACCACAGACCCGCGGAATGTCGCGGTATGATACCCAGTAAGGTGCGGGAACGATTACCTCGTCTCCATCGTCAAGGAGAACCTGGCAGAGGTTGAAAATACACTGTTTTGCCCCGTTCGAAACGATGATCTGATCAGGGGTCATTTCCAAATCGTTGTCACGATGAAATTTACTGATAATCGCCTGCTTGAGTTGCGGCGTGCCATCTACAGCGGTGTACTTTGTGTGACCATCGCGTATCGCCCGATGCGCCGCTTCTTTGATGTGCTCGGGTGTATCAAAGTCTGGTTCACCGGCACCAAGACCAATAACGTCTCTACCTTCGGCACGAAGCTGGGCCACCAGTGCTGTGACCGCCATGGTAGCGGAAGGCTGAATTCTATTTATTCGTTGTGAAAGATCCACGATTACATCGGCTCCTGTTTGTCAGTTTTGACGCCAGCGGGGTATCTTAAGCCAGGCATGCTTTACTTCAAAAGGTAAATGTCGGGACATAAATTCAAGCTAGTGGCGGATTTTCAGCCAGCGGGCGACCAGCCAGCGGCAATCGGCGGTCTGTTGGACGGATTGCGTGCCGGGCTGGCGCGTCAGACGCTGCTAGGTGTGACCGGTTCGGGCAAGACATTCACGATGGCTAATATCATCGAGGCGCAGCAGCGGCCGACACTGATCATGGCGCACAACAAGACCCTGGCAGCGCAGTTATACGGCGAGATGCGAGAATTCTTTCCGGACAATGCTGTCGAGTATTTCGTGTCCTATTACGACTATTACCAGCCGGAAGCCTATGTCGTGTCCACAGACACGTTTATCGAGAAGGACGCATCAATAAACTCGCATATCGAACAGATGCGTCTTTCGGCAACCAAGGCCCTGCTGGAGCGGCCCGATACAATAATCGTGGCCACCGTGTCGGCAATTTACGGTCTTGGCGACCCGGAACTGTATTTCCGCATGGTGTTGCATCTGTCGCGCGGCGAAATTATCGATCAGCGTGAAATCCTGAAATCACTGGCCGAGATGCAGTACACCCGCAATGAGATCGAGCTCAGACCCGGCACCTATCGCGTTCGGGGCGATCTGATCGATGTTTTTCCGGCCGAAAACGAACGCGAAGCACTGCGTATCGCTTTGTTCGACGAGGAAATTGAATCGCTCAGTCTCTTTGATCCCTTAACCGGGGAGGTTCTGCGCACTATCCCCCGTTTTACGATCTATCCAGGCACCCATTACGTGACGCCACGAGAGACCATGATTCGGGCGGTGGATTTCATCAAGGACGAATTGCGAGATCGGTTGGAGTTCCTGCGATCGACAAACAAATTGCTGGAAGCCCAACGACTGTCTCAGCGCACTCTCTATGACATCGAAATGATCAACGAGCTGGGCTATTGCTCCGGTATTGAAAACTATTCCCGCTATTTGTCTGGAAGGGGCGAGGGCGAGCCGCCGCCGACTTTGTTTGACTATCTGCCGGATGATGCGCTTTTGATTGTCGATGAGAGCCACGCGACCGTACCGCAACTCGGTGGCATGTACCGCGGCGATCGTTCGCGCAAAGAAACGCTGGTGCAATATGGTTTCAGGCTACCGTCTGCATTGGACAACCGACCTTTGAGGTTCGACGAGTGGGAACGGCTGGCGCCACAGACAGTTTTTGTGTCGGCGACCCCGCGACCCTACGAGATGGATCTCTCGGATAACGTAGAAGAACAGGTTGTGCGCCCAACCGGACTCGTTGATCCAGTCGTTGAAGTGCGGCCGGTGGCGACACAGGTTGACGACGTGTTGTCGGAGATTAGCGTCACGGTAGAGAAAGAGGAGCGGGTACTGATAACCACCTTAACCAAGCGTATGGCAGAGGACTTGACGGAATACCTGCGGGAGCATGGCGTACGCGTGCGTTATCTGCATTCAGACATTGATACGGTCGAGCGGACCGAGATTATTCGCGACCTGCGACTGGGAAAATTCGATGTCTTGGTTGGCATTAATTTGTTGCGCGAAGGATTGGATATGCCCGAAGTGTCGCTTGTGGCTATCCTTGACGCAGATAAGGAGGGGTTCCTGCGCTCCGAAGGCTCATTGATTCAGACTATTGGACGCGCCGCGCGTAACATCAATGGCAGAGCGGTCCTTTATGCACACAAGGTGACCGGTTCAATGCAGCGCGCCTTAGACGAGACTGACCGCCGTCGGGCCAAGCAGGTCAGTCACAACCAGCAACATGGCATTACGCCGCAATCCATACGCAAAGCCGTTACAGATGTCATGGAGGGGGCCCGCACGACTCACGACCCGCGCCGACGCACGCCGCGCAAGGTCGCCGAGGAAATGGCCCGATATCAAAAGATGAGTCCCGGTGAATTCAGCCGGCACCTGGCCGGACTGGAGGAGCAGATGTACGCACATGCCCGTGACTTGGAGTTTGAAGACGCGGCCCGGCTACGCGACGACATCGAGCGGATCAGGCGCTATGGACTTGGCTTGTCTCGTCAGGGCTCAGTGTGACACAGGTCTTGCCGGCCAACACCCGCTTCCGGTATCTTGTACCGCCCTTGAGGCGCGTAGCTCAGTGGTAGAGCACTACCTTGACATGGTAGTGGTCGGTGGTTCGATCCCGCCCGCGCCTACCAGATCAAAAGGGCGCGCGTGGTTGCGCCCTAATTTTTTTCTGACAATCAGGCCTCAATCATGCCGGTATTGACACTGCCTGATGGCAGTCACAGGAAATTCGACTCACCTGTTACGGTGGCAGAGCTGGCGGCGGACATCGGGCCGGGTCTGGCACGGGCCGCGATTGCCGGTCGGGTGGACGGCAAACTGGTCGATACCACTTTTGGAATTAATGACGATGCCGCGGTCGCAATTATTACAGCCAAGGATGAGGAAGGCGTTGAAATCCTGCGTCATTCGACAGCTCATTTGCTCGCTCACGCAGTAAAAGAGTTATTTCCATCTGCCCAGATTACGATCGGTCCGGTGATTGAGGACGGCTTTTTCTACGATTTTTCTTTCGAGCGACCCTTTACACCGGAAGATTTAGAAAAGATTGAGGCGCAGATGAAAAAGCTCGCCAAGGCGGACTTGGCCGTTGAGCGCGAAGTTATGGATCGCGCCAAAGCAATTGCATATTTTCGTGGGCAGGGCGAGCACTACAAATCCGAAATTATCGAGGCCATACCCGACGACGAGGAAATCGGCCTGTACGGTCAGGGTGGTTGGAAAGATTTGTGCAGGGGGCCGCACGTGCCCACCACCGGCAAGCTAAAGGCGTTCAAATTGACCAAGCTGGCCGGCGCCTATTGGCGTGGCGACTCGAACAACGAAATGTTGCAACGAATCTACGGGACCGCCTGGCCTGACCAGGATTCGCTAAAAGCCTATCTCACCCGGCTCGAAGAGGCTGAGAAACGCGATCACCGCCGCTTCGGTAAAGTTCAGGATTTGTTCCATACACAACCGGAAGCGCCCGGTATGGTGTTCTGGCACGACAAGGGTTGGCGGCTCTACAGAACGATTCAGGATTACTTGCGTGGAAGGCTGGAAGAACAGGGGTACCAGGAGGTCCACACGCCGCAAATGCTCGATCGCAGCCTGTGGGAAAAATCGGGTCATTGGGACAAATACGCCGACAACATGTTTACGACCGGCTCAGAAGATCGCCTCTATGCGATCAAGCCGATGAACTGTCCTTGTCATGTGCAGATCTACAACCAGCATCTGCACAGCTATCGTGATTTGCCGGTCCGCATGGCTGAGTTTGGATCCTGTCATCGAAACGAGGCAAGTGGCACCTTGCACGGACTGATGCGGGTGAGAAATTTCACCCAGGACGACGCGCACATTTTTTGCACCGAGGACCAGATTCAGTCAGAGGTGGCAGGATTTGTACGATTGCTGCTGAGCGTCTACGAGGATTTCGGTTTCAATGATGTTCCGGTTACTTTGTCCACACGACCAGAGAACCGGGTCGGCGAAGATTCGTTGTGGGACAAAGCCGAGCAGGCCCTGATGCAGGCGCTGCGCCAGACCGGACTGGAGCACACCATCGAAGAGGGTGAGGGCGCGTTTTACGGCCCCAAGATCGACTTCTCCATGCGCGACAGTATCGGGCGGGTCTGGCAGCTGGGCACCATCCAGCTCGATTTCTCGATGCCTGCGCGTCTCGGTGCCACCTACGTGGCTGAGGACAGCAGCAGGCGGGTGCCGGTGATGCTGCACAGGGCGATTCTGGGCTCGCTGGAGCGCTTCATAGGCGTCTTGATTGAGCATTTTGCCGGTTCGCTGCCGCCCTGGCTGGCCCCGGTACAGGCTGTGGTCCTCAATATCACTGATCGCCAGTCGGCCTATGCCGCCGAGCTGGCCGAATCGCTAAAAAAACAGGGCTTTCAGGTCGGGATTGACTTGAGAAACGAAAAGATCGGCTTTAAGATTCGCGAGCACTCGATACAGCGGGTGCCGTATCTGCTGGTCGTGGGTCACCTCGAAGAGGAAGATGCTGACCAGAACGTGGCCGTACGCTCGCGCGACCACGGAGACTTAGGCGTAATGTCGATAGACAAATTCGCCCGAAGACTTCGTGAAGACTGCGCGCGCCGCGGCCGTATTAGTCTGGAGGAATGACACATAGCAGCACCTAAAGCCAAGCGAGCAAAACGTAACCAGGAAATAATCGCACCGGAGGTGCGGGTAATTAATTCTGATGGAGAGCAAGCGGGCGTCATGAAACTGGAAGATGCCCAGGCAATGGCAATCAGTGTTGCACTGGATCTGGTAGAAGTTTCCCCGAACGCAGAGCCACCGGTATGTCGGATCATGGATTACGGCAAGTATCTCTTCGAAGAGTCGAAGAAAGCACAGGTGGCCCGGAAGAAACAGAAGCAGATACACGTTAAAGAAGTTAAATTTCGCCCCGGAACGGACGATGGTGACTATCAGATTAAGCTGCGTAATCTGATCAAGTTCTTGACCGGTGGCGACAAGACGAAGGTGACACTACGTTTCCGTGGCCGGGAGATGGCGCACCAGGAGCTGGGGCGCGAAATGCTGGACAGGGTGAAAAAGGATCTCGACGAGATTGGCACTGTGGAGCAGTTTCCAAAGATGGAAGGTCGTCAATTGGTGATGGTGATAGCACCGAAGAAAAAGTAAACGCTGTTACGGCAGCGTTTCGCCCGTCGCGCCTGTGAGCGTGCCGAGGCTAAACATAGGAGTTAAGAGTGATGCCAAAGATGAAGAGCAATCGCGGGGCAGCGAAACGGTTTTCCCGCACCGGTGGTGGCGGCTACAAACGTAAGCAGTCGCATATGAACCACATCCTGACGAAAAAAACGCCCAAGCGTAAGCGCCAGTTACGGTCCACCCTCCAAATAGCAGACAGCGACGTCAAGGCAGTGCGCCAGATGTTGCCGTACAGCTAGGGGGTCGGTCATGGCGAGAGTAAAACGCGCTGTAGTCGCCAAGGCGCGACGCAAGAAAGTTCTGGGCAAGGCGAAGGGTTACTATGGAGCACGCAGTAATACATTTCGTGTTGCAAAGCAGGCTGTCATCAAGGCGGGCCAATATGCGTATCGAGACCGCCGGCAGCGCAAGCGTGTGTTCCGCGCTTTGTGGATCGCTCGCATCAATGCGGCGGCGCGTGTCCATGGACTGTCCTACAGCCGATTGATTAACGGCCTCAAAAAGGCGGAAGTCGAGATTGATCGTAAAGTCCTGGCCGATATTGCGGTTCACGACCCCGATGCCTTCGGCGCCATCGCCGAGCAGGCAAAAGCCAGTTTGTCGAGCTGAGTTGACGGCCATGCCGGCCGATACACAGCATTCCGATGCAGCACTGGGGGCGAGGCGGTGAGCGACATTACGCGTCTGCTCGATCAGGCGCAAAAGGCTATAGGCAAAGCGACCAATCTGGCCGAGCTGGATCAGGTTCGTGTGCGCTATCTGGGCCGCAAAGGCAAATTGACCGAGCAACTGAAGCAACTGGGCAAGCTGCCGGCTGACCAGCGGCCAAAAACCGGTGAGCGCATAAACGAGGTCAAACGTGAAGTAGGTGCGTTGATCGAGGCGCGCCGACAGCAATTGCAGTCCGCGGTACTGGCTGAAAAGCTGGAATCAGATCGTATTGACGTCACACTGCCCGGGCGAGGCCAACCGTTGGGCAGTTTGCATCCCGTTACCCGAACGATGCGACGAATTGAACGCATATTTCGTCAGATTGGATTTGAGGTAAAGGAAGGTCCTGAAATTGAGGACGAGTTCCATAATTTTGAGGCCCTGAATATTCCGGAGCACCATCCGGCGCGCGCTGCGCACGATACTTTCTATTTTCCCTCCGGTTTGTTGTTGCGCACGCATACGTCACCAGTGCAGATTCGTGCGATGCGCGACGGAAAGGTTCCGCTCCGGTTGATTGCGCCGGGACGTGTGTACCGTTGTGATTCAGATCTAACCCACACCCCGATGTTTCATCAGGTCGAGGGCCTGCTTGTTGACGAAAACGTGAGTTTCGCCAATCTGAAGGCGATCTTGCACGGATTTGCGGAGCAGTTTTTCGAACGCGACCTGAAGATGCGACTACGACCGTCCTATTTCCCTTTTACAGAGCCGTCCGCGGAGGTCGATATCGAGTGCGTAATGTGCTCCGGGGACGGTTGTCGTGTTTGTTCACGGACGGGCTGGTTGGAGATCCTGGGGTGTGGAATGGTCCATCCGCGAGTGTTTGAACAGGTCGGCGTCGATGCAGAGAAGTACACAGGTTATGCCTTTGGCATGGGCGTCGATCGGCTGGCCATGTTGCGATACCAGATCACTGATCTGCGGTTGTTCTTCGAAAACGACATTCATTTTCTGGAGCAATTCTAATGCGCTTCAGCGAAGCCTGGTTGCGTGAATGGGTTGATCCGCCCGTTGATACGCGAGAGTTGGCTTCACAGCTCACAATGGCGGGTCTCGAAGTTGCCGGTGTTGAGCCCGCGGCACCCGGGTTTTCTGACGTTGTGCTGGGGCATGTTGATTCGGTGGAACCCCACCCCAATGCCGACAAGTTGCGTGTCTGCCAGGTAAATGTCGGCGCATCAACGGAGCAAATTGTATGCGGTGCCAGCAATGTCGCGGCGGGTCAGTTCGTGGCCGTTGCACGCGTCGGCGCGCAATTGCCCGGTGGTGTGAAAGTTGGCAAGGAAAATCTGCGCGGAATTGAATCCGGCGGGATGATTTGTTCAGCCAAGGAACTGGGCATGGGTGAGGACGCGGACGGCATCATGGTGCTGCCCAAAGGCGGTAGGATCGGGAACGATCTGCGCGACCACTTGTCGCTCGACGACCTGGTTATCGAGGTCGAGCTGACGCCAAATCGAGGCGATTGCCTGGGTCTGGCCGGAATTGCACGAGAAGTCGCGGTCATCAATCGAACGGATATAAATCGTCAATCAGCTACACCGGTGCCAGCGAAGAATGCTGCGAATGTGCCGGTCAGCCTGGAAGATGAGGAGGGTTGTCCTATATTCGCCGGCCGGGTCGTTCGCGGCATCGACAGTGGGGCGGCTACGCCTTTATGGATGCAGGAGAGACTGCGGCGCAGCGGTATCCGGCCGATCTCACCGGTTGTCGATGTAACCAATTACGTCATGTTGGAATCAGGACAACCAATGCATGCCTACGATCTGCGTAATCTCGATGGCGGGATCGTCGTACGCAGAGCCAGGGCCAAGGAGCGATTGAAGTTGCTGGATGGACGTGAGATCGAACTGGATGACGACGTACTGGCGATCACGGATGATTCGGGCGTAATCGGGCTGGCAGGAATAATGGGCGGTGAGAACTCCGGCGTACAGCCCGACACCAAAGACATCTTTTTCGAGGCGGCATTTTTCGCGCCACTGGCTATTGCGGGCAGGGCACGCCGTTTTGGTATGCACACCGATGCATCGCATCGTTTTGAGCGCGGCGTGGAACCGGGTGGTCAGCTTGCCGCCGTTGAGCGAGCGACCCTGTTGTTGACAGAAATTGCGGGCGGCGAACCCGGGCCGGCCGAGGTTGTCGCTGCAGACAGGGAATTGCAGCCGGCGGATCCGGTCAGGTTACGACGCAGCCAGCTGGACCGATTGCTGGGTGCCGAGGTACCAGACGATGACGTGTTTGATTTGTTGACCCGTCTCGAGATGCAGGTAAAGAAAACGAAGGAGGGTTGGCTGGCCATACCCCCGGCATTTCGATTTGATATTGCGATCGAGGCAGATCTGATTGAGGAGGTCGCCCGACTCTACGGCTACGACCGAATTCCGGAAGTCGATGCTTCCGAACAACTTGCGGTAATGGCGGACACTGAGGCCCGGGTGCGCGATTCCGCGTTGGAAGCGGTGCTCGTCGATCGAGGTTATCGTGAGGTTGTTACCTACAGCTTCGTCGACCCCGCATTACAACGCCTGCTGAGCCCGGACGACAGGCCGCTGGAACTGAGCAACCCGATATCAGCGGACCTGTCAGTGATGCGAACCTCGCTCATGCCGGGTCTGATTCACGCGCTGAAGCAAAACCTGAGCCGGCAGCACGAACGCGCACGGTTATTCGAGTCAGGTCTTAGATATATCCAGCAAGGTGATGATCTTAAACAGGAAAAGTGCCTTTCTGGCGTGATATACGGTGCAGCATCGCCGGAGCATTGGTCAGCGCGAACTATCGATGGCGATTTTTTCGACCTGAAGGGCGATATTCAGGCATTAATAGAGCTCACGGGCGAGGCCGAGCGATTTGTCTTCGAGCCGGCTGAACACCCGAGCCTACACCCGGGCCAAACTGCCCGGCTCTTGCGGGACGGACGGGAGGTTGGGTCTGTGGGGGCATTGCATCCCGGCCATCAGACCGCGTTGGGCCTGGCCAAACCGGCGTATTTGTTCGAGATTTTGGTAGAGCCGGCGTTCGCCGCAAAGATTCCGGCCTATCGGGAAATTTCACGCTATCCTTCGGTGCGCAGGGACATCTCATTGCTCGTGGACGAGTCGGTTTCTGCAGCTACGGTGATGGCCTGTGTTCGCAGGCACGCGCCAGAAGTATTACGTCAAATTCGCATATTCGATGTTTATCGGGGACAGCGAATAGATTCCGGGCGAAAAAGTATCGCTTTAGGCTTGATTCTACAGGACTATTGCAGCACTCTTACTGACGGGGAGGCGGACTCGGTTGTGACGACCGTAAGTACCGCTCTAGTCGAAGACCTAAACGCAAAAATAAGAGACTGAATGATGGCGCTGACGAAAGCTGATATGGCTGAATCGCTTTTCAACGAGCTTGGACTCAACAAGCGTGAAGCCAGAGAATTGGTGAACTGTTTCTTTGAGGATCTGCGTGCCGCCCTTTCCAATGGGGAGCAGATCAAACTCTCAGGATTCGGCAACTTTGACCTCCGCGACAAGAATGAGCGACCCGGGAGAAATCCCAAAACAGGCGAGGAAATTCCCATCACAGCCCGTAGGGTGGTGACATTCCGGCCCGGTCAGAAATTAAAAGCGCGAGTAGAGGCATATGCTGGAACCCGGGAACAATAGCGAACTACCACCAATCCCCGGAAAACGCTATTTCACGATAGGTGAAGTGAGCGACCTGTGTGGTGTCAAGCCGCATGTCCTGAGGTATTGGGAGCAGGAGTTTCCTCAGCTCAAGCCGGTAAAACGACGCGGCAACCGACGCTACTACCAGCGCCAGGATGTCCTGATCATCCGGCAAATTCGCAGTCTGCTGTACGAAGAGGGTTTTACGATTGGCGGGGCCCGTCAACGATTGACTGGTGAGGAGGCCCGTGAGGATTCCAACCAAAGTCAGCAGATCATTCGCCAGGTTCGGGCAGAACTCGAAGAAGTACTCAAGATTCTTCGCCGCTGATTTTTCACAGAGCTTAGTAAGGGGACAATCAAGTAAACTGTCCTCTTAGTTCGGGGCGTGGCGCAGCCTGGTAGCGCACCTGCATGGGGTGCAGGGGGTCGGAGGTTCAAATCCTCTCGCCCCGACCAACGAAAAAAAACCGGGCGCCCGCAAGGGGCGCCTGGTTTTTTTTGGTGCGGCGATTCGGATTCCCGGCCCGAGCGCTTGCATGCGCTCGGGCGTTCGCCGGGGCAAAGCTGGCGCTTTGCCTAAATCCGGCTCACCCTCTCGCCCGAGGAATTTTTTCGTGTGAGCAAATGACTGAAAGCAACATACAACGCACTTTGAGGGTCGTTTTTGAAACCCATACTCTGCGGGTCTGTCGCGAGCGGGCCTTGGTGCTGCAGGCACTGTCCATACCGCATGAGTTTATTGAACTGGACGGACGCTACGCCTTGGCGGTTGATTCACAGGACGCGACTCGGGCCCGTGAACAGCTTGCACTTTACGAAAAGGAAAACCGAGGTTGGCCACCGGTGCTCATTCAGGTACCCCGTGTCTCCAATGGCCTGATCGGGGTTATGTGTTTCGCAGCATTACTGGTGGTTTTGCATTGGATGGTGACTGCGTCGGCATTCGATCTGGATTGGCGTACCGCCGGACGCGTTGACGGGCGGTTGATGCGAGCGGGTGAGTGGTGGCGTGCCGTAACTGCGCTAATGTTGCATGCCGACGTAGCCCATTTAGCGGGTAACGTAGTTATCGGCGGAGTCTTCGGGCTGTTCGTAGGTCAGTTACTTGGGCAGGGTTTGGCGTGGAGCCTAATCCTGGCAGGTGGTGCACTGGGCAATATCGTGAACGTATTGCTGCAACATCCGGCACATCGCGCGGTGGGCGCATCGACGGCAGTGTTTGCAGCATTGGGCATACTGACCGCATACACCTGGATGCACCGGCGTGACGGTCGCTTTAAGCTGGCCTTTCGGGTAGCACCACTGATCAGTGGGGTTGTGTTGCTCGCCTACCTGGGTACTGGTGATGTGCGAACTGATATCGTGGCGCATCTCACCGGTTTTGGTTCTGGACTTGGCGGCGGAGTCATTGCTGCGCGTCTTTCTGAACCATGGCGGACTGCTGTTGATCGGCAATTGCAGCTCGGGTTGATTGCCCTTTCAGTCTGTGCAATTGCCTGGCTGTTGGCGTTGACTTAACGGTTTGGCGCATCTCGCGGCCCGTGTCAATCGCTAGGATGAAAAATGCGCGGCGCTGTTGTACCGTGTCGCGTTCATGAGGATGACTAAAAGTACCCTTGTGCTGGCGTCTTGCTTAATGAGTTTCCAGATTGCTCATGCCGACACTGTTAATGTCGCGGTCGCCAGCAACTTCCGTGGTCCGGCGGAGGTCTTGGCAAAACACTTTCTCAATCATAGCGGTCATCACGTTCGCATAAGTGCGGGCTCATCAGGAAAACTCTATGCGCAAATACTGCATGGCGCGCCTTTTGACGTGTTCATGTCGGCAGACGAGTTACGACCGGAGAAACTCGAGCAGAACGGGCTGGGCGTGAGCGGAACTCGGTTTAGCTACGCGCTGGGTCAGTTAGTCTTGTGGTCGCAACGGAAGCAATTCGAGGGTGCAGATTGCCTGGCAGTGCTGAAGTTGTTGAATTTTGATCATCTCGCCATTGCCCACCCCATAACCGCGCCCTATGGGGCGGCTGCAAAAGATTGGATGCAAAAACTGGGTTTGTGGGAAAATGTTCGGTCCAGGCTGGTGACCGGCGAGAACATCGGGCAGGCTTTTCACTTTACTGCATCGGGTAATGCTGCGCTCGGTTTGATCGCGGCCTCGCAGCTGATCAATAAAGATATTCCACACGGAAGCTGCCGGTACGTCGTGCCCGTAGCCGAGCACCGCCCGATACGGCAACAGGCGGTTCTGATCGAGCGCGCCCGAAATAACAACGCGGCAAGAGCGTTTCTGGTGTTCTTGCGATCGGAACAATCGGCCGAGATCATCCAAAGATATGGCTACAGACTGCCGTGAACAATAGACCGCGCCGTCGATGTTAGGTGAAGGTGGCTGGTTTCCAGGCGCAGGACCGCTCTGGCTTAGCATTCAACTTGCAGGTGCAACGACGCTGATACTAGTGATCGTCGGGACACCATTGGCATGGTGGCTCTCCCGAACCCGGGGCTTTTGGCGCACACCTGTCGAGGCTGTCGTCGCCATGCCGATAGTGCTGCCACCGACGGTGATGGGCTTCTACATGCTCATATTGCTGGGTCCGGCAGGCCCGCTGGGGAAATTCTGGTTGTCTTTATCCGGCGACACACTGAGCTTCTCTTTTGCCGGTCTGGTAATTGCCTCATGCGTTTACAGTCTGCCGTTCGTGGTTCAACCTTTGCAAAACGCTTTTCAAGCAGTCGGCGAGGACAGCCTGGAAACGGCCGCGACCCTTGGTGCCCGTCCGATCGATGCTTTCTTTTCGGTTGTTGTCCCGCAATCCATGCGTGGCTATCTCACAGCCGCAGTAATGGGATTCGCACACACGCTTGGTGAATTCGGCGTCGTGTTGATGGTTGGCGGCAATATTCCCGGTCGCACGAGAGTCATCTCCATTGCGATTTACGATCACGTCGAGAGTCTTGACTACGCCAAGGCGCACCTGTTGTCTGCAATATTGCTCGTGTTTGCGTTCCTGGCATTACTGTTCCTTTACTTTGTCAATCGGCCAAGAAACCATGTCTGAATTGGCAAACAAGCTCGGGCGTTGTGAGCTGGCGCTGGATCGGGGCGATTTCAAATTGCGGGCGGAGTTTGATCTGCCGGCTCAAGGCATTACCGGTTTGTTTGGCCCGTCCGGTAGCGGCAAAACCACGGTATTGCGTTGTCTGGCTGGCCTGGAACCTAATGTGCAAGGCCGTGTGCAAATTGCAAATGCGGTTTGGCAGGACAGCGCAACACGTGTGTTCGTTCCCGCATACAGGCGCGAAGTGGGCTATGTTTTTCACGGCGCCAGGCTTTTTTCGCATCTGGACGTCGCTGGAAATATCGAATACGGACGCCGCCGCGCCCGGCGCGAGTCCGATGTCAGTTACGAACACATCTGCGAACTTCTGGGTATCGACGCGCTTATCAGACGCAAAACGTCGCAGTTGTCACGTGGTGAACAACAGCGCGTCGCCATTGCCCGTGCCCTGTTGCGCAGTCCACAGCTATTACTCATGGACGAGCCCCTGTCCGGGCTTGATTCGGATAGCCGTCGGGAAATTCTACCGTTCCTGGATCGTTTGCGTGCCGCGCTGCAAATCCCCATTCTCTATGTCTCGCATAACATCGATGAAACTACCCACCTGAGCGATCATCTCATCGTCATGCGTCAAGGACGTGTGACTGAAACTGGCGCACTTGAGCACCTTTTGAGCGATGCGGAAATTTTCGGTGCTGACGCAAGCGGCGTAGTGCTCGATGCCGTCGTCGACGGTTACGACGCCGGCAATCAGCTTTCTAGCGTCCGTTTCGGCGGTGGCACGTTGCTGGTTCCGGGAAAACTGGCCAATGATAACGAGGCAGTGCGACTGCGAGTACTGGCCCGCGATGTCAGTATCAGTCTGCATACACCACCGCGAACGTCGATACTGAATCAAGTGGAGGCCACTGTAGAGCGCATATCAGACAGAGGCGGGCCACATGTTCAGATCGAGCTCCGGGCTGGAACGTCACGATTAGTTGCCAGCGTTTCCCGTCTGTCGCGCACGGATCTGGCGCTAAGGGAGGGGCAAGCCGTCATCGCTCAAATTAAAGGCGTTGCCGTGAAGGCATGGGGGACTTTTTCGTGAAACTGTTGTTGATAGCGGGTAGGCTATCGTCCATCCGCAGCCGGCGTACACCAAAAGGAGCCTATTGATGAATTTACTTCGAGGCCTCATGCTTCTTTTTGCATTTGTCGTAAGCACTTCGGCGCTGGCTGATGCGCAGCTTTACTCCGGGTTGGGGATCGGGGCGTCCGATGCGGACGCAAAGCCAAGCAATGTTCGCAACGCACTTGTCGCGAAAGGCTATGATGTGCAGTCCGTTAGTGTGGATTCTGAAGACAGCGGCTGGCGCTTTCTCGTCGGATTGCGTTTTACCGATGTCTGGGCCGTAGAATTGGGTTACATCGACCTCGGTGAAAGCACTACCAATGTGGTAGGTAATGTTAACCCGACAGAGACTGCACAGTTTACCCAGGACGTGGCCAACGTTTTGCCGGTGATGCCCCGCGGAATAACGCTTGCTGGTGTAGCAAGGCTGAGCATGTCGCAGCTGGGTGCTCAGGGCGCGATGGGCGATAAACTGAACGTTGCGCTAAAACTGGGAATGATCGATGCGGATTCCGAACGCGAGGCTGCCGGCGCAGCCGGTCAGACCGAGGTCGACGCAAGTCCGTATTACGGTCTAGTTTTAGGTTGGGAATTCACGGAATTATGGCGTGGTGTGCTCGGGTATGAAGTGTTCAACATGGCGGATTCGACTGAATATTGGTCCGCGGGGTTGGAATACAAATTTCCTTATGCAGGCAATTGACTACCAAGGGCAACCGTAGCGGCGATTTGCGCGGTATCGCACAGGTCGCTCTGGCCACACACGATGTTGATCGTGCCGCTGCCTTTTACCGCGATATTCTGGGCCTGACGGAATTGTTTTGTACCGGCGGAATGGCTTTTCTGTCCTGTGGCGGCATACGCTTGATGATTTCCCCGCCATCGGCGGAAGAGTTCGATCATGCCTCGTCGATTTTGTATTTCGACGTTGTGGACATCCAAGCGGCTTATGAGGACTTGCAAGCGCGTGGGGTCGAGTTTGTTGGCGGCCCTCATTGCATTGGGCAGATGGGTGAATCAGACGTCTGGAACGCCCATTTTCGCGACCCTGACGGCAATCTCATGTCGCTGACCAGTACTGTGTCCGTGTAACCAAGGCGCTTGCCACAAGCGTTAGAGGTTTTGTCGCGACTTTCTTACACCATTATTCGGTATCTGCGCATCGGAACTACGCGGTTGCGTGACTAAGCTTTATTGGTTCAGAACCCGGCAGCGATTCGGCAAACGCCGCTCCTACCAGCTGCGACGGTGTGTAGGCACCACCATTGCGGTTGGTGGATAACACATTTTGCACGATACCCAGTGACCCGTTAACGGTCACATCGTAACCGTTGGCGGTCTTCAGTCGCCCTGTGAGAGTCTCACGTCCGTTGCTGACCTCACCCCACACATACATCGCGTTGCGTCGCCGCTGTTCGGGCGTCGGGCCTGTCACACGTTTTTCCACCTGGGCTTTTAGTAAGTTCTGCACTATTCCCAACCCCAGAATGGGCCGGATCAGATTCAATCGTCGCATGCGTTTGGGCAGTTGTGATGATACGGCGATGTAGGTCTCGATATTCGGAATGCCGGTGGTGTAGTAGGCCGTCGCGACATCACCCCAGGGTATGGTCATTCCGAGTTTTTCTCCGTCGCCAAAATCGATTGTGCGTGTACGGTAGGCAAGTGGTACCTGCGTCAGCTTCCCGTCTTTGCGGATGCGGCCTCCGGTCGACAGTCCTTCAACACTGGTCTTGGCAGTGCCTCGACTGAGTCCTGAGCGCGAGTCAAAACCTAGCGCAAGTTGTGAGGCATCGACCATGCGCTCTTTCAGTGTGGCCGCCACGCAATCGGTGGGAATTACATCAAAACCAACGCCGGGGCAAATCACGATACCCGAATCGCGTGCTGGGTCTGCCAGACTCTGTGCCAGTTCGAACACCGCAATTTCGCCGGTGATATCCAGGTAATGTGTCCTGGATTTCAGACAAGCCTGCATCATAGGTTCCGCAGTCGCTGAAAACGGCCCGGCGCAATGCAGCACGAGTGACATGTCTTCGAGCTGTTTGCTCGAATTGTGGTCCAACGAGAACACACGGCTTTGCAAGCCCAAACTCCCGGCAAGCTCGGTAACGGAATTGGACCTGCCCGCGAGGACCGGTGTCATGCCACGGTTGACTGCTTCTTCCGCAATGAGCTTGCCCGTGTAGCCATTCGCGCCGTAAATCATCCAGTTCATATTTTCTGCGACTCCTCGATGTTCGATTTGCCAAATCCGCCGGTTTGTCTCATTAGCACCTTGAAAAATAACTCGGGTGCAAAGCGTTTGAGACGATAAAGCCAACGGGCATCCGTATGCGAAATAATCATGAACCGGTTGCGCAGGACCGCCTGGTATATGTCGGCAGCAACATCATCGGCTGTTACCGTTGACCGCGCGAGGTGCTTATCGGCGACTATGCGCAGAGCCGGATCTCGCGCGCGAAATGACTCCATCAGGTTGGTTTGAAAAAAAGACGGACACGCCACTGAGACACCGACACCTTTGGGCTGCATTTCGGCACGCAGGCTTTCAGACAATCCGATAACCCCGATCTTTGCCACGTTGTAGCTGGCCATTGCCGGAGCCTGTGCGATACCGGCAAAGGACGCGATATTGACGATATGACCAGTACCTTGTCTGGCCAGAACCGGCGCATAGACATGACAACCCCGCACGACACCCATCAAGTTGATATCGACTGCCCAGTCCCAGTCAGTCATCGGTGTGTCGGTAACAGTACCGGCAACGGCGACGCCCGCGTTGTTGACGACGACGTCCACGCCCGACCAGTCACGCAACAGCTTATCCTTTATCTCCCGTAGGCTCTCTTCCGAGCGAACATCGCAGGTCACGGAAAAGCCTCTGCCACCGGTCGCCGTGATTTGCTCCAATGCTGCCGCGGCACGATCGCCGTCGATATCGCTGATGGCAACTCGCCAGCCGTGACCGGCATATTTTCGCGCGAGGGCCAGCCCCAGACCGCTACCGGCACCGGTGATAAAAATGCGTTTGTCGGAAAAGCGATCCCCCATAGGATCACGCGAGTGTAACGCGGTCACGCCGGTTTGACACGGCCGAAACCGGTCACTACGGTGCGTTTTTGTCGAGGGGAAGCGGCGTGGACTCGAAATTGTTCGATTTGAGCCAACGTGTTGCTGTGGTGTCCGGTGGCAGCCGCGGTATTGGTCAGGCAATTGCTGAATTGTTGGCCGCGCATGGCGCTCATGTTGTGGTATCCAGCCGCCGGGCGGAGGGGGTCGAGGAATCGGCTGCGGCAATTCGTGGCCAGGGTGGATCGGCCGAGGCGGCTGTCTGTCATGCTGGTAAAACCGACGATATCGACAGACTCGTCAAGCAAGTGACTGACCAGCATGGGCGATTGGACATCCTGGTAAATAACGCAGCGGCAAACCCGTATTTCGGGCCCATACTCGAGACCGATCCGAGTGCTGCCGACAAAACGATTGAAGTGAATATGCGCGGCTATTTTCATTTCACCAAGCAGGTGGGTGCCTACATGCGCGACCACGGTGGCGGCAGTATCGTCAACATCGCCTCAGTCAATGGTGTCAGGCCCGCACCGTGGCAGGGAATTTACTCAATCACAAAAGCAGCGGTCATAAACATGACGCAGGCTTTCGCAAGGGAATGCGCCCCGAACAATATCAGGGTCAATGCCGTGCTGCCGGGGCTTACCGATACAAAATTTGCGTCGGCGATTACCAAGAACGAAAAGGTCTTGAAAAATGTGCTACCACTGATTCCCATGGGACGGGTTGCGCAACCTGAGGAAATTGCCCCTGCTGTGCTGTTTTTGGTGTCAGATGCGGCAACGTACGTCACGGGCGTCTGTCTGCCGGTGGATGGTGGCTTTTTGACGTGATGATTTATAAATCGGCATGCCGTTGCGTGCAGATTGCCAGTGTTTTCTTTTTCGCAGTTGCAGCGTCGCTACTCGGCGCTTGCGATGCCCGCGATGAAGCCGCAACGGACCGGCGTCCGGTCGTTGTGGTCAGTATCCCACCGCAGGCGTTCCTGATTGAACGCATTGCCGGCGACCGGGTTGATGTAAAAACACTGATAGTGCCCGGTCGTAGTCCGGAGGACTTTCAACCGTTGCCGCAACAGATCGCCGAGATCGCAGATGCAACTTATTATTTCACTATCGGTTTGCCGTTTGAGGAGATCTGGTTGCCGCGGCTGACCGAAACGCATCCCGAAATCGAAATCGTCGCGATGCATGCGACGCTGGAAGCGGGTTCAGGCGACCCACATAATTGGACCGATCCAAGTCAGGCGATTCAGCTGGCGCGGACGGCATTTGCGCCTCTCGAAAAAATGTTCCCGGCGAGTGCCGAAGTTATTTCCGGTAATTTGCACAGTCTGATCGAGGAGCTGGAAATACTGGACAGCCGCATCCAGAAACTGATGGATAATCAGGCTAATCGCAGGTTTCTGGTTTACCATCCTGCCTGGTCGCACTTTTCGGATCGCTACGGTCTTGAGCAAATCGCATTTGAACGGGATGGTAAACAACCGGGCGCCCGTGATCTTGCGGAGCTTCTGGCACTGTGCCGGACCAACGAAGTACAGACGGTATTTGTGCAACCGCAAAGCTCATCGGGGCATGCGCAACGATTCGCACACGAGTTGGGGGTGCGACAAGAGATGATCGATCCATTGCACTATTACTATGTCGACAACCTCTGGGCGGTGGCCGAGCTCATTGCGGGTGAATTGTGGTGAGCGACGTTGTCGTACGATTGCGCGACGTTGCAGTCAGCTTTGCCGGTCAGCCGATTCTTTCGGACGCTAACCTGGATATCCACGAAGGAGAATTTCTGGGCGTCGTGGGTCCGAACGGCAGCGGCAAGACAACATTGTTGCGTGTCATCGTGGGTCTGATTCAGCCTGACAGCGGCACTGTGGAGATCCTGGGGCAGGCCCCCGGTCAGGCAGGCAATGCAATCGGCTATGTGGCCCAATTCGTCAGTTTTCGGCGTAATTTTCCGATCTCGGTCGAGCAGACGGTGCTGTTGGGCCGTCTGGGGCTGACAAGCCGTATTGGTCGGTATCACAGTGAAGACCGTGAGGCAGCGCGACAGGCGCTGGAGCAGGTCGGTGCCTGGAATCTGCGGGATAAGCCCATCGGGGTCATCTCGGGCGGCCAGCTGCAACGGGTACTGATTGCGCGGGCATTGGCCGGGCGTCCGAGGATTCTCCTGCTCGATGAACCGACATCCAATGTGGATATGGCAGCCGAGGAGGGCATTTTTGGCCTATTGCGTGAACTGAGCCAGACCATGGCCATTGTGCTGGTCTCGCACGATGTCGGATTTGTTTCGGAGTACGTGGCACGTGTGGCGTGCGTTAATCGCAGCATCGTCAGTCACCGCACTTCTGAGATCACGCCGGAAGTACTGCGTGGTTTGTACGGTCACGGTGTGCATGTCATCGATCACAGTGCGGCCGGCGGGGACCTGGCATGAGCCAATTTTTTGAAGCACTGGCCAGCCAGGTCTTTATGCAATACGCATTAGCTGCCGGTCTGCTGGCTAGTTTGGCCTGCGGCATTATTGGGCCGTATGTGATTGTAATGCGTCTCGGTTTGTTGGCCGGCGGCATTGCTCACGCGTTGCTCGGTGGCATGGGCGTTGCCTATTTTCTTGGACAGAGCCCCTTGGCCGGCGCATTGATCACGGCAGTTTTAGCAGCGCTGATTATCGGTTGGGTGAGATTACAGTTCGGCGAAGACGAAGACACAATTATCGCGGCCATTTGGGCAGTCGGTATGGCTCTCGGCGTCCTTTTCATTTCTCGCACACCCGGCTACACCGCAGACCTTATGAGCTATCTGTTCGGCAATATTCTGCTCATTGGACGAAGTGACCTGATTTTCCTGGCCGTGCTCAATGCAATTATTATTGGGATTGTCACTCTCTTCTACAAACAATTTCTGGCCGTGGCGTTTGATGAGGAGTTTGCCCGTGCCCGGGGAATCAGGGTCCGGTTCTTCTATTTGCTGATGTTGGTGCTGGTAGCACTGACAATCGTAGTACTGATACGTGTTGTTGGCCTGATTCTGGTCATTGCGTTACTGACGTTGCCGGCCGCCATTGCCCGGCAGTTCGCGGGAACCTTATACGGCATGATGCTGCTGGCCAGTCTGATCGGTGCCGCATTGACGTTTAGCGGTCTGGCGATCTCATACGGACCGAACTTGCCGTCCGGTGCAACAATTATTGTCTTGGCCGGCCTGAGTTATTTCACTGTGCTGATCCTGCGGCGTCAGCGCCGTTAAAGCGTTTGTTGATTAGAGGAAGCAGATCATGACGACTGAAAAAACAGAGTCATCGGCAACACCCGACAGGGACGCGACCGACGATGTGCAACTCGGTGATTTCATAACAGAAGTCGCAGCGGCAATGACCCAGGGTGCCCTGCAGCTTGCGGCGCGCACCAGTGAGGTACCGTTGCGTATGGCGCGCGCTGTGCTCGCTGATCGTAGAGATCCGGAGGATCTTAAGCCAGACAATCTCAAGTTGATGTATGACGCCGGAGTGTATCTGCGGGATTTGCGCAACGTAACGGGTTTGACACTGAATGACCTGGCCGCGGCGTTGGACATGAAGGATTCAACTTTGCTGGAGTCCGTTGAGGCGGGAGCGGCGACTTTGCCTTTCGAGACTATCCTGCGGCTGGCTTCGCTGGTTGCACGTAACGATCCGGTGCCTTTTGTGATTCGAATGATCCGGTCCTACAACCCTGAAGCGTGGGAGGTGTTACAGAACTGGGGCATCGGCCGTCTGCCGTTGCAATTGGAGCGGGAACGGCAATTTATCAACATCTACCGCGGCAACGATCAGGCACGGGACCTCGGTGATGCCGAGTTTCAGAAAGTCGTTGAATTCACCCGCAGCGCTTTTGAAATGGCGATGCAGTTTTCAGAAGGACCCGAAGAAAACCAGTAGGTGAAGCCCCCATTCTGCCCGGTGCGAACACAAACCGTCAGGCGCGTCGGCCCGCCGGATCTTCGATACCGGCAATAATCTACATCGCGCCGCAGCAGTAGCCGTCATTCCTCGTTAAACGCCACTCGTGAGAAAAAATGGACTTTGGATTATGGAAAACGTGTTGCGCGCGAACTATATTAAATAGGCGCCACGCTAGAGAAATAATCCCGGTGGGGTGCTGCCAATTAACATAATAAAGGGAGTATGTGTATGATTAACTTTAATTCAAAGGCTTATAAGCTTTTTATCGTTTTGATCTTAACTTCAGTTCTGGGGGTATCCTCTGCCATCGCGCAGGTGGTGATTCACGAAGTACAAGTCGTGGATGCATCTGGCTCCCCTGAGGGGGATCCCGCTTTCTTAGTCATTTATGGCACAGGATTCAGTGACCCCGCCGAAATAACTCTGGGCACCCAAATGGAAGCTCTAACCGTAGCTGACGACCAGAGTTTCTGTACCGACCTGCCCGACCCGCCACCGCTGGATGCGACCGGGATCAGCTGCGTGGTGGCCGAGTTACCGGATCCCATTCCGTGTGGCGATTATCTGCTGTCGGTCGAAGGGGATGTACCGCTGGCAAGCTGTGCGGACGGTAAGCCCGAGGCATTGGTGTTCCAGTATACGGGCGAAAGTTGCGACGCAACTACTAATCCGCAGGAAGGAAAGTTCGAATGTGAGTTCGATCCGAATTTTGAGGCGCCGGTGCAGGTGGTATGCGACGACGGCGACTGCACGGTCGACCCGAGCGATGCGAGCATCGGTTTAGGTGGCACAGTCACGCTGTTTTCGAGCGGTAACCGTTTCCCCTCGGATACGGATTTCCAAATCCTAGACGCGAACGGCGTTCTGCTGCAAGACCTGCGAATCCACGCCTCCTGCTCTAAAGATCTCAATGTGGGCGACCAATTCGGCGCGATGGTGCTGACAGGATTCATTCCAGAAGGCTCCGGTGTCATGAAGACGTTCTCCGAATACGATCTGACCATCTGTGCTGTTGCTGGCCCGCAAGGTCCGCAGGGGAAGATTGGTGAGACCGGTGCCCAGGGCGTGCAGGGCAAGATCGGTGAGACCGGTGTCCAGGGCGTTCAAGGCAAGATCGGTGAGACCGGTGCCCAGGGCGTGCAGGGCAAGATCGGTGAGACCGGTGCCCAGGGAACACAAGGCAAGATTGGTGACACCGGTGACCAGGGCGTGCAGGGCAAGATCGGTGAGACCGGTGCCCAGGGAACACAAGGCAAGATCGGTGAGACCGGTGCCCAGGGCGTGCAGGGCAAGATCGGTGGGACCGGTGCCCAGGGGACA
>JAOTXU010000031.1 GCA_029862165.1 Gammaproteobacteria bacterium | reverse complement strand
CAGTCGTTCATCCATCGGTTTACACTCATTCCAAGGCATCTGGGCTTCCCCCAAATACCTATATGTGTAAACCATGTGGTCGGAATAGTCTGTAAGCTATCTGTCGCTAAGGACATTTTGAGTGTGCCCTCGGGATTCCCAGCCCTTGGCGCGGCAGGGGCTCGGGCGTTCGGTGGGACAAAGCTTGCGCTATGCGTTTTCGGCGGGGGGTCATTATTGCCACGATGGGCAGCAAGAAAGAAAACGGCACAACAAGAATCGTGGCTGGAATCCCACTAACCGGGAGTCACAGGGTTTGGGTCGGAAGCAGGTCCTCCAGGAAGAAAGCCGACAGCGCCGGTCTGCCCGTGAGGCCGGATTTTCTGTACACGGCTCGAGCCTGCTCCCTGGCGGTACGTTCGCTGGTCTGACGGACCGTTGCAATCTCCTTGTGGCTAAGTCCCTTTAGCAACAGCAGCCCGACTTCAGCTTCCGCCTTGGTCAACTGCCAGCGATCGAACTGATTCTCAATTGCAATCGCAAGTCCCTGGATCAATTCACGACTTTCCTTTCGCCATTGCTCGGCTTCGACGCGGGCCTGCGCAAGGCTTGTCCGGGTACGCATGAGCTGCCGCATGAGGACCCCGATGCCAGTAGCGGCAACTGCAACCACTAGCAGCTCGATCGCAATGTGCCCGATGCTGGCGCCTTCGTTGAAATCGACGATCACATCCAAAATGATCAGAAGAGCAATGAGCGCAAAAAATGCGATTGCGACCCACACGGACCACCGGTCCCGTATGTCATCCGACATATATGACGCCCCCAAGTGAATGACAGTTCGAAACTAAGTCAGATGACGGATTGTATCAGGGTGTATTTCGTTCGAGATTGACCGCCTGGCGCGGGGCCAAAGACGAGGATACATCGCATGCAATCCGACAAAGACGCTGTTCAGGTCTGGGATCCAGTAGTACGAATAGGACATTGGGCCGTGGTTCTCGCGTTTTCTGTCGCGTACTTCACTGAAGACGATTTCCTCGCTCAACACGTCTGGGCCGGATACGTGGTGGGCGCGGTCCTTTGTGTGAGGCTGCTATGGGGATTCGTGGGGACCAGGCATGCTCGGTTCAAAGATTTTATACGCGGTCCAGTAGCCACCTTCCGTTACCTTCGCGATTTGCTCAACCGCCGCGCAAAGCGCTACGTCGGCCACAATCCCGCTGGTGCAGTAATGATCGTCGTCCTGCTGATCGGTCTTTCAGCAACTGTGTACTCCGGACTTGTGCTGTATGCCATTGAGGAAAATGCAGGCCCACTCGCGGGTTTGGTTAGCGAGCAGTCGTTTCCCGATGGCACGCAAACCATTTTCGCGACTGCCGTCGCTGGCGAAAATGACTATGGAGACGACGTCGGGCATGAAGAGGGTTCGCGCGAGGAATTCTGGGAGGAACTCCATGAGCTGTTCGCAAATCTCACGCTGGTAATGGTCGTAGTTCATGTTTCCGGAATGTTGTTCACGAGCCACGTCAACCAGGAAAACCTGATCAAGGCCATGTTCACAGGGCGCAAGCGGCGTGGCGTCAAAAAGGTTTCATAACTCCTATCCTTAACAAGGCATTCACGATGCACAAAGCACTATCAGTTTCCTACTTGTATCGCCGTTTTTTTGCGTTGACCTTGATTCTATGCTCGGCGGCGTCCGCATCGTTCGCGGACGAATCGCAGGCTCTAGGCGGCCTGTGGGAGATCGCACGCGGTGGTCAGCTTTATGATGAATGGTATCGGGTACTTGGCACGTCGCCACCTCGTTACACGCACCCGGCTTATCCGTCTGAAGGCCGTCAGGAGGGAAGCACGACCTGGCGCTGCAAAGAATGTCATGGTTGGGACTATCGTGGCCACGAGGGAGCGTATGGGCAAGGTTTCCACGCTACCGGCATAAAGGGTATTCGCGACAAGGCTCGGTCGGACCCTCGGCAAATTCTGAACATCATTATGGACGAGACCCATCAGTACACCTTTGAAATGATTCCGCTCGAAGAGATGAAGAAACTTGCTACGTTCGTGAGTCTCGGCCAGATCGACACTAAGCTGTACATTGACCACGAAACGCGTAGGTCATATGGAGATGCTAAACGGGGCGAGTCCCCCTATCAGACACTTTGCGCGGTGTGTCACGACGTCGACGGCAAGCGGGCACTGACGACCAGGGAAGAGGGTATGGATGGTCCGGAATACATGGGCACTCTGGCTCAAAATAATCCGTGGGAATTCCTGCACAAGGTGCGCTTCGGCCAACCCGGTATTCCGATGATCTCGCTGATTACACTGCCGGCTGAAGACATCGTCGATATACTGACATACTCACAAACCCTGCCGGCTGAATGATGCCTAAGTGGCGGGTTCGGCGAATAGCCGTGCAAGTGCGCCGACCGAGCGTACCTGGAGTATCATCGGTCTGACAGTCGATAACAAACCTGCTAATCGGCTCTTGTGCATGATCCACCTCCGTATCCAAACAGCATAGCGGTTAGAATCGCGCCTGCAATGATTACCGTTCATATACGTAGTGAGGAAGAGCGTTCGCTGAAACGATCGCACGGCATGGCCAGTGGTCTCTGTATTCCCGAAAAGCAGTCTGCGGAACAGGATGGCTACTCCTGCCTGGAAGGGATCGACGAATATTCAATTGATCCGGGAATCGTTTTTGACAGTCATTCACATCGCGAGGTGGAGATTCTCACCTATATCGTCAATGGCATCCTGGACTACCGTGATGACGCCGGCCACCGTCAGTTATTGCTCGGCGGTGAAGTACAGGTGGTCGGTGCCGGTGCCGGTATTACACACAGCGAGAGCAACGCTTCGCACGCCGAGCCATTGCACGTGATACAAGCGTGGATTCGTCCAGACAAAGACAGGAAAAGGCAAACACACTATGAACAGAAATATTTTCCAGACGATGCAAAACGCAACAAGCTTTGTTTGATCGCCTCGGGAGACAGTCGTCTTGGATCGTTGTCCATCTCGCAGGACACTGATGTTTATGCCGGAGTGTTGCGTGATGTGGATCCGGTGTTATTTCAGCGTGCTCAGAAACGCAGTGCCTGGATACAGGTGGCCCGCGGTGCTTTGATGGTCAATAACGTAGCGCTGGGATCGGGTGATGCCGCAGCAATTCAGGGTAACGACGACAACAACCTGCGTTTACAAGCCAACGTGGAAACAGAGTTCCTGTTATTCGATCTGCCGTAATGCTGTTGGAGCAGCAAAGCTGCTCACCAGGGAATTACGGAGCCATCTAAATCAAAAAAAGTGCCACTCTCGGGCAGCCCGGCACGATCGAGTGTCGCACGCAGTTTTTTTATCGATTGCTCCGGCGTGACCAGAGCCTGTGATCCGCCCATGTCCGTTTGCACCCAGCCTGGGTGCAAGAGAATGACGCTCACGCCCTGGTCGTAGAGGTCGATTGCCAACGACTTCATGGCCATATTCAAAGCCGTCTTGGTCGAGCGATAGGCATAAGAGCCACCCGAGTTGTTGTCGGCGATGCTGCCCATCTTGCTGGTGATGCTGGCGACCAGCTTGCGTTTACTGGCAGCAACGTTCGGTAGCAATGTCTGCGCCATCATCATTGGTGCAACGGTGTTTACGTCCAGTGCAGTCAGCCACGACTCGGCATCGAGCTGCCCGAAGGATTTGCCCTTGTGGGGATAGACCCCGGCGTTATTAATGAGTACGTCTATAGCGACATCGTTTAGCATTCCGGCAAAGGCGTTGCGTTGTGATTCGTTTGTAACATCGAGCGGATGAACGCTCAGGAGACCGCTAGAGTTTTCGGCGAGGTGTGCCAGTTCGTTAGCCATTTCCGGTTTGCGACAGCCCGCATAAACCCGGCTGCCCTCATCTATATAGCTTTGGGCAAGTTTCAGTCCGATGCCGCGGTTTGCACCTGTGATTACAACGCTTTCTGACATGACAGTTACTCCATAAACCGTAACGTTTTTATGTAAGACCCAAGCTAGGCTTAATCTGGTCGAGTGTCGATTTAGTTTACGACGTCATTGATGCCACATAGCTAAGGCGTTGAAAAAGGACGTACGAACGCGTTGGCGCGATTATTGCTTACTACTCTTAAAGGGCGCAAAGGGCGCCCCAATAGCTATTAACATAAGTAAAAGGTATTTACCATGAACAGAGTTATCGTCACGCTATTCGCCGTAGTTTCCTTAAGTGCGGCAGCCAATGCTTCGGTGCTCGATTTCGAAGGGTTTTCGGCGGGAACAATAATGGATACCGAGTATTCCGGATTGGGTGTCTCGATCAGCGCGATGAATTTCGGTGGCGGGCCGGATCTTGCTGTCGTATTTGATTCGAACAATCCAACTGGCGGCGACACCGATCTGGGCGCGCCCTTCAGTAACCCCACCCTTGGGTCAGCCTCGCCAGGTAATCTGCTGATTCTGCAGGAACATAACGATTGTGATGCATTCACCTGCGTTACACCCGATGACGAGGCCTCCCGTCCAGCCGGGCAATTCATTATCGCCTTCGACCAAGGTATTTTGTTGCAGAGTATCGATTTTTTCGACGTGGAGAGTGACGAAGCATCTCTGAGTAATGCGATCGAGTTGTACGATGACGAAAACAATCTCATTACCATGGCTTTTGTGCCGGATACCGGCGGGGACAATATGTGGGACCGGGAAACGTTTAACATAGCAGGCGTTAAAACTATCGTCATCAATATGGGTGGCTCCGGTGCGATCGACAACATCGCTTTCGACACAACTGTTGTTCCGATTCCACCAGCCTTACCGCTTTTTGTTGCAGCGCTCGCCAGCATGGGTTTTACCCGGCGGCGTTGATATTGAATCCTGTCGTAGCAATGGCGTAGAAGAAGTAAGAAAAAGAATAAGAATAAGAATATGCCAGGTCAAACCCCGTCTCTGTTCCAGAGCGGGGTTTTTCTTTTTCTAAAACTGGTTTTCATCCAGCGCCATCATGGCAGCACTGCCGGCTGTTATTGCGGCGCCATAAGCGCGTGCGCGTGGCAGTAAATGTTGCGCGAAGAATTTTGCAGTCACCATCTTTGATTGGTAGAAATTCGAACCCTCCGCACCCTGATCCAGTTTTTCGCGGGCGACTAACGCGGCACGAGCCATTTGCCAGCCGGCAGTCACCAATCCGGTCAACATCAAGAGATCAAAAGATACGGCGCCGGCAGTATGTACATCGTCGCGCTGATGACTGATCAGAAAGTCGGTTGAGGATTCCAGCAGGTCTACGCCAATACGCAGGCTATTCTCTATGTCATCAAACTCGCCGATTTGGGCGATTTTCTGCACCGTGTTGCGAATGTCGGCAACCAGGTTAGCCATGGCGCGTCCTTCGTCGCGCAGGATTTTTCTGCCTACCAGATCCTGAGCCTGAATTCCGGTAGTCCCTTCGTATATCGTGGCAATACGGGCGTCGCGAAAGTGTTGAGCAGCACCGGTTTCTTCCACGTAACCCATGCCGCCATGTACCTGAATTGCGAGTGAGGCAACCTCCTGGCCCTCCTCTGTGCACCAGCCTTTTACGGCCGGGACGAGCAGGTCCAGACGTTCGCGATTACGGGCTTTTTCTTTTGGGTCGTCACTATGCAGTGCGAAATCCATGGCGCTACCGGCACAAACACACAACGCGCGCATGCCTTCGACCAGTGCCTTCATTGTCATCAGCATCCGGCGTACGTCCGGATGGTGAATGATGGTTACGCGGCCTGTTTCCCCGGCGGCGCCACCTTGCACACGCTCCTTTGCATAGCGGGCAGCTCGTTGATAGGCGCGTTCGGCGATACCAACGCCTTCGATGCCAACATGCAGGCGCGCCAGGTTCATCATGGTGAACATGCACGA
Organism: Gammaproteobacteria bacterium; assembly: GCA_029862165.1. Classification (GTDB taxonomy): domain Bacteria; phylum Pseudomonadota; class Gammaproteobacteria; order Steroidobacterales; family JABDKV01; genus JABDJB01. The sequence continues at coordinate 18,122 of JAOTXU010000031.1, read as the reverse complement.
CATGCCGTTGTGTTTTTCACCCACCAGGTAGCCGACTGCACCACCGTTGTCGCCAAAACTCATTACGCATGTCGGGCTGCCATGGATTCCGATCTTGTGTTCGAGAGAAACCGGGCGCATGTCATTGCGTTCACCTAACGTGCCGTCTGCGCCGACCAGAAACTTCGGTACCAGAAAGAGCGATATTCCTTTCACGCCGGCGGGTGCATCGGGTAACCGGGCCAACACCATGTGAATAATGTTGTCGGTCATCTGATGGTCGCCCCAGGTAATGAATATTTTCTGGCCCGTGATCAAATAATGATCACCCTGCGGAACAGCCTTGCAGCTCACGGCGGCGAGATCGGATCCGGCCTGCGGTTCTGTCAGATCCATGGTGCCTGTCCAGTCGCCGCTTACGAGTTTTGGCAGATAGGTTTTCTGCAGTTCGGCAGTCCCGTGTGCGATAAGCGCTTCGACCGCTGCCTGCGATAGCATCGGACACAGTGAAAAAGCCATGTTGGATGCCTGCCAGATCTCGGCGACCGGGAAAGCCACGATACTCGGCAAGCCGCCGCCACCATGTTCGGTCGGGAATGGCATGCTGTTCCAGCCACCGTCCACGAATTGCCGGTAGGCTGCAGCAAAACCTGGTGTCTCCCGGACATCGTCGCCTTCGATACGTGCGCCGTTGCGATCACCTTCAGGGTTGAGCGGCGCCAGGACCTCAGTTGCAAGCCGACCTGCTTCCTCGATCACAGCCTGTACTACGTCGGATTCGGCAGCTTCGAATCCTGGCAAGCGCCCGATCGCCTCGAGGTCGGACAGTTCTTCGATACAAAAACGCATGTCGCGGGTCGGTGCGTGATAAACGGTCATTTCTAAACTCTTTGCCCGGTTTGTTCAGGCTCATGGTAATCAACCCCGCCACAGACTGTCTATTTGGGGCTTGTGCCTACCTGGGAATGGCCTCGTCCCGTCTGGCTCGCAGGCGGGCCACGACTAGTCCGGCAATCAGTCCTGCCAGATGACCTTCCCAGGAAACGAAACGTTGCAGAGGGGAGATTCCCCAGATAATCCCCCCATAGACGGCGATGACAACGGCGCCAATCAGCAACGTTTCGGGCGTGCGCCGATACCATGCACGCCCCAACAGCAAACCAAAATAACCAAAAACGAGACCACTGGCGCCAACGTGCAGCGCGGATCGTCCAAACAGCCAAACGAGTGCCCCACTGAAAACGGCAATGGCCAGAGTGGTCGTTACAAAGTGCCGCTCGCCGCGCATGGCGACCAGACCCCCGAGCGCGATCAGGCCACCGGTGTTGGATAATAAATGTGCAAAACTCCCATGCAGTATGGGCGAGACGAGGATGCCCGGAAGGCCGTCTAACCGCCGCGGCACCAGCCCAAAACCGTTGAGCGAATGACTCAGAATGAAGTTGACCACCTCCACGATCCACAGGAGAATCAGCAGCCCGGCAAGTGCGCGAAATCGAGACATGGGTCCCATTATGGGAGCGATGGCAGTCCCCGGGGAAGTCCCATCGCGGGTTCTTTCCTGTTAAGCTATGGGAGCTTAAGTATGTGTCCCAGAATCAATCTGAGAATGAGCGTCGATGCGTATTCATAAACTATTTCTCGCACTAGCCATCCTTTTGTTGGCTCCGATTGCCCAAGCGGACCTCGCGCGCGCGCAAAATCTGTTCGAGCAAGGGCGGGCCAATGAATCACTGGAAGAGGTCGAGCGCCTGCTCAGCCAGTCGCCGCAGGATGCCGAGCTGCGTTTTTTGCAAGGCATCATTTTCGCGGACCTCGGACGTAGCCAAAAGGCGATCGAAGTGTTCGCCGGCCTGACGCATGATTATCCCGAATTGCCAGAACCTTACAACAATCTTGCTGTGTTGTTCGCAGAACAAGGCGAGTTTGAGAAAGCACGCGATTCGTTAATGGCGGCGATCCAGACACATCCCAGTTATTCGACGGCACACGAAAACCTGGGCGATCTTTACGCAAAGATGGCCGGCATCGCTTACGACCGCGCGTTGGAAGAGGATCGGGCCAACCAATCAGCCCGCCTGAAACTTTCGGCGGTCAATGGTTTGTTTTCGGCGCCTCGTACATTTAGCGCACCCGCAGTAACACAGGTTGCACAAAATATTCCGGAACAGGCACCGGTGGTGGAATCAACCCCGGAACCGGCGGTGAGCGAGCCGGAAATCGTAGCAAGCGAACCAGTACCAGTACCCGTAACTATTCCGGCAGTCGCCCAAACCCAACCCGAGCCGGTGATCGTCGAACCCGAGCCGGAAGTGAAGGTTGCTGTTGTGACACCGCAACCCGAACCCGAACCCGAACCTGCACCTGTCTCGTCTGCGGATGACGATATTCGGGATACCATACGGGCCTGGGCAAGCGCCTGGGCGGGTAAGGATGTCGATGGCTATATCGGCGCGTATGCACCGAACTTTCGGCCGGCAAATGGTGCTACGCGGGCAAACTGGGTAGCGTATCGGCGTGACCGGCTCAGCAATCCAAGCTTCATTCAAGTCGACGTCGGCGATATCGATGTCGAAGTGCTGGGCGAGACGCGGGCGCGAGCAACTTTCGTGCAAGGCTATCGTTCCGATACCTATCAGGATCAGGTAATCAAGACACTAAACATGAGTCGTACCAACGCCGGTTGGCAGATCACCAGTGAGGTTTCCGAGGCAATCTAGATGACGCTGCGCCATAGCAAAGCTTATCTGCCTGCAGTCATAGCGCTGGGTGCGATCCTGGTGACCGCGACGGCACATGCGCCATCGGCCAGCGGTGTCTCGAATTTGAATATTGCAAGTTCCAGCCCCGGTGGGAGCGGCCCGGCGATTTCGGTAACGAGTACCGGGACAATTACCCCGGTGATCCCAATATCGACGCCGCATGCCCAACCGGAGTTGCGTCTTATCAGCGTCATAGAGACCTTTCGGCGCGGCGAGATCGATTCCGCGCTGCAAAAAGCCGAAGGACTGATCGCAGACAATCCAAACTTCAAGCTGGCACACCTTGTTCATGGTGATTTGTTGGCAAGTCGCGCTGGCGTGCCGATGTCGTTTCAGTCGACCGAAATGCCCACCGAATCGGTCAATTTGCTGATCGCAGAGGCCAAACAACGCTGGAAGCACTATCGGACGGCGCAACGGCTCGATCGCATTCCGGAATCCCTGGTACAGCTCAGCCCGTCGCAGAAAAATGCATTGGTTGTGGATTTGGCGGAGTCCCGACTGTTCGTCTTCGAGAACAAGGATGGACGACCGTCATTGCTCGGTGACTTTTACGTGTCCGGTGGCAAAAATGGCGCTCACAAACAGCGTCAGGGTGACCGTAAGACGCCGGTGGGAGTCTATTTCGTAGTTGACCGCCTGCCGGGCGAAGAATTGCCGGACAAGTACGGGCCAGTGGCCTTTCCTGTTGACTATCCGAATGAGTGGGACGTCCGTCACGGCAGAACCGGTGGCGGTATCTGGTTGCACGGCGTATCGAGTAACACATACAGCCGGCCGCCTCTGGATAGCGATGGCTGTGTTGCACTCAGCAATGCGGAGCTGGAACTTGTCGCACCGCTGCTGGAAGAGGGTTCAACGCCGGTTCTGATTGGGAATGGTGTTTCCTGGATGCCCGTCGATAAGATGGCACAACGCCGGGCAATCATCGCCGGGTCAATCGAGCAATGGCGTATGGATTGGGAGAGCGGGGAAGTTGACCTGTATCTCGGACACTACTCGGATGAATTCCGCGGACGCGGGATGGACAAGAAGAGATGGGATGCTTACAAGACAAACGTAAATCGCAACAAGCGTTTTATCGAAGTCGAGTTGGATGACCTAAGCGTTTTCGCGCATCCTCACGAATCGGACATGATGATTGTTTCATTCCGCCAACAATACGAAAGCGATCGCTTCAGTAGCAATGCGAGCAAACGTCAGTACTGGCGGCTCGAACAAGACGGTCGCTGGCGCATCATCTCCGAAGAGAATATCTAGGCTGCAGCGACGTCGGCTTCCCGCGTCGCAATCTTTCTACATTTGCGAAGCTTCTTTTGCGGCGAGGTAATCGACAACTTCGCGCAACTTTCTCGTGCTGCCCGTCATTGAGCCTGACGTTACGTATTTTCCGTTGATAACGAGGCTGGGGACGCTGTCGATGCCATAGCGCCGGCTGAGGTTGTCAGCCTGACGTATCTTGGTATCAACCGCGAACGAGTTGAAGGCACTGGCAACCGTGTCGTTGTCTACACCGTGCTTTGCAAAGAAATCGGTTATCGATTTTTCATTGCTGAGCCGATTGCTGGCGTTGTGGTACTCATCAAAGAAATCAGCGTGGACGTCTTCGAGGATGCCCAGAGTCTCAGCCATGTAATATGCCTTAGTATGCATGCGCGCGGTGCTGTTGAAGCTGGCCGGGATTCGAACAAAAGAGACGTAAGCAGGTTTTGTCTTCAGAAAGTCCGCAACAAACGGTTCAAAATCCATGCAGTGCGGACAGCTGTACATGAAGACCTCAGCAACTTCGACTTTGTCGGGTGAACTACTGGTCGGTTGTGCAGGTGTCAGGACGCGATAATGTTTACCGGCAACGATATCCGAGCGTTCCGCCGGAGCCGCGACGCGCGCAAGCGGTGTCGGTTCCGGTGCCTGGGTTACAACGACGGGTGCAGGTGTAGTAATTGCGGCCGGCTCAACCACAGGTTCCGGCAGAACTTCTACCGCTTCTATCTCCGGTTCAGGCGGAACCACTTCTACCTCAGGCTCAGGCAGAACTTCTGCCTCAGGCTCAGTATTCACGGCAGTTTGGATGTCGGCGCTAATCGACGTTACCGGGTCCGGTGTGGATTCGATGGTTACGACAGGATCGCCGACAGCGGATGAGCTGTCTTCAGCGCTACACGCCGGTAGTGTGATGCTTAAGGCCAATAGTAGACCGACGAGTATTTTCATGATGTCTCCGGTTTCGGTAACTCTGAATCTTATTTAGAAAGCGGGTATGTCTCGTAGTTCCGCAGACTCAACGCAACCCTTGTATGTAGGACGCGACCGCCTCGATCTCCGCATCACTCATTTGGGCTGCTATATTGCGCATCATCTGTTCCATGTCTGAGCGGCGCTCACCCGATGCGTAGAGTCGCAATTGCTCTGCGGTATAGGTGGCGTGTTGTCCTGCAATCATTGGCATCTTGGCGTCGGGATTGCCCTGGCCGTTGGGACCGTGACAGGCGGCGCAAGCGCTAACACCGGTCGCGGGATTGCCACCGCGGTAGAGTTTCTCGCCCGCATCTACCAGATTTGGGTCTGCGGTGCCGCCCTTGTGGCTTTGCGTCGCGTAAAAAGCCCCCAGATCCTTTTGTGCCTGTTCATCCAGCGGCATAGCCATCGGCGTCATCAATGCATTTGACCGTGTACCACTTTTGTAGGCGGCGAGTTGGCTCACGATGTAGGCTGCGTGTTGGCCCGCAAGACTTGGCCATTGCGGATTGACACTGTTGCCGTCGGCACCATGGCACGCGGAGCAGACGCCTGATCGGGCTTTACCGGCTTCGGCATCGCCATCCGCCCAGGCGCTACTGCCTGTTGCGACAAACAAAGCTATCGCGCAACTCAAAACTGTCCTGATCATGCCCACTCCTGTACAAATGCAATAAGGCGGCTGTGCTAGACTGCCGTCCCACGTTGAGGCTGCGGAATTTTACACCATCCGGCCGCGTGGGCCACCGTTGCCCAGATCTCTTCCATGTCAAACCCCTTCCAGCAAGCCAAATACACGAAAAGCGCCTGGGAGCCCGCAGATTTCGTGCCGGATATCGGAATAGAAGTGGCGGTAGCAGGGCGGTCAAATGCCGGAAAATCCAGCGCCATTAACGCTATATCTGGCCAGCGCCAGCTCGCGCGTGTCAGCAAAACTCCAGGTCGGACACAACTCATAAACTTTTTCACCATTGACGATTCGCACCGCCTGGTTGATCTACCCGGTTATGGCTATGCGAAAGTGCCGCAGAAAATGCAGCGCCACTGGCGAGTGCTGATGGAGGCCTATTTCAGTGAGCGTGTCAGTCTTCGTGGTCTGGTTATTGTAATGGATGTTCGCCGTCCGCTAACTGAGTTCGATACCCAAATGCTGGACTGGGCGGGCAGCCGGCGATGCGCAGCTCACGTACTTCTGACCAAAGCGGATAAGCTTAGTCGCGGTAAGGCCAGCAACACCTTACTGGGAACCCGCCGCGACTTGCAGGATGTTGCGACTGTTCAGCTGTTTTCGGCCCAAACCAGACAGGGTATTGATGAAGCACGTGGGATGCTGGCCGGGTTGATGGGTTTATAAAGAAACCGGATGCCGAAAAAAAGAGCCCCGGTGCTAATGTAGGGGAAACACCGGGGCAGCTTATTACCCGACATGGGGAAGTCGGGGTAGCTTGCCCACTCAGGGAGGTAAGTGGGCGAGCGTCGTTGATGGCGCTCGATATAGTTTGAGTACCCGCCTTTAGTAAAGTTCCGCACTGCAGCGTAAACTATAAGTAGCTGTTTTTACTGTGAAAACTGTTTGGTCATAACGGCAACCGTGCGTCCGCCGGCGGGCACGATGGGCGGGCCAGCCGCCCTAGTGGGCTTCGTCCCAGTTATCCCCGCTGCCGGTGTCGACCTTGAGTGGCACCTGCAAGTCAGCTGCACCGGACATTAGTTGCACCAGCCCATCCCTGACTTCGGTGAGCCGTTTTTTCGGAACCTCAAGTACCAGTTCGTCGTGTACCTGCATGATCAGGCGTGCGCCATTGTTTGCCGATCGCAGCCAGTCGTGAACGGCAATCATGGCTTGTTTGATTATGTCGGCCGCCGTGCCCTGCATGGGCGCATTAATCGCGCTGCGTTCGGCATACTGACGTCGTGGTGCATTGCGTGACTGGATATCATTAAGGTAGAGACGGCGACCGAAGACAGTTTCGACATAGCCCTGCTCACGTGCACGTTCGCGTGTCTGGTCCATGTAACGTCTTACGCCAGGATAACGCTCGAAATAAAGATCTACGTAGTTTTGCGCGTCGCGTCGCTCTATGCCGAGTTGTTTGGCGAGACCAAACGCTGACATGCCATAGATCAATCCAAAGTTTATTGCTTTCGCCGCACGCCTCTGATCAGCGTCCACTTTGTCGAGCGCGACGCCGAACACTTCAGATGCCGTTGCCTGGTGGACGTCCCGATCTTCCGCGAACGCAGCTAGCAGGCCTTCATCGCCAGACAGATGCGCCATTATCCGCAGTTCAATCTGAGAGTAGTCCGCAGCCAGCAGTACAGTACCCTTGGGCGGTATGAATGCCTGCCGAATGCGACGGCCCTCGGGTGTGCGGATTGGTATATTCTGCAGATTGGGATCGGATGAGGACAGACGACCGGTCGCTGCGACCGCCTGATGGTAGGAAGTATGCACCCGACCGGTGCGCTCGTTGACCTGTAACGGTAACTTGTCAGCATAGGTTGAGAGCAATTTGCTCAGGGCACGATAATCCAGGATCAGTTGTGGCAGTGGGTAGTCCTCTGCCAATTCGAGCAGTACATCTTCAGCGGTAGACGGCTGGCGCTTGGGCGTGCGCCGCAACACTGGCAGACCAAGTCTCTCGAATAATATTTCCTGAAGCTGCTTTGGCGACTCAAGATTGAAAGGCGCACCGGCTTCTTTATGGGCCTGTTGTTCGATATCGGCCATGCGCTCACGAAATTCATCACTCAAGTCGTTGAGCATCTTTTTGTCGATTAGCACGCCGGTGTATTCCATTGCCTGTAGCACCGGAACTAGCGGTTGTTCTATCGTCGTATAAAGTTCTTCCAATTCCGGCAATGCACGCAGCCTGGGCCAGATCTTGCGATGTAACTGCAATGTAATGTCGGCGTCCTCAGCGGCATAAGGTGCGGCCTGTTCTATCGGGACATCGTTGAAAGTGAGCTGCTTGGCACCCTTGCCGGCAACATCCTCAAACTTTATGGTTTTTCGCTCCAGGTATCGTGCCGCCAGTGAATCCATATCATGGCGACCCGCCGTGCTGTTGATGATGTAAGACTCGAGCATGGTGTCAAATCTCATGCCCCGCAAGCTGATACCGTAATTCATCAAGACATGTGCATCGTATTTAAGGTGATGCCCCAGCTTCGCCTGTGTTTCGTCTTCGATCAGCTCGCGCAGGCTTTCCAGCACAGCCGCCCGATCAAGTTGTTTCGGGGCGGCGGGGTAGTCGTGTGCCACAGGGACATACCAGGCTTTGCCCGGCTCGACACAAAAAGACAGGCCGACTATTTCGGCATCCATATAATTGAGACTGGTCGTTTCGGTATCGATCACCAGAAGTTTCGCCTTCTTCAGTGTCGATATCATCTTGGACAACGCAGTCTTGGTGAATACGGTCTCATAGTCGCCGTGTACCAACTCTGACGGTGGTGCTTTGTCCGGCGCCTTTGGTAGCTGCCGCAGCAGTGAGTTCATATCCAGTCGTGAGTAGATTTCGCGTAATGCGCGCTCATCGGGTTCGGTACGCAACAGATCTGCGGGTTTTACGTCCAGCTCGACATCGGTGACTATCGTTGCAAGTTTTCTCGACAGCACGACGTCGTCGTAGTGTTTTTCCAACTTGGCGCCCAGTTTCGCGGCCCCCCGCACCGTGACGTTAGCGACGTCGTCGAGGTTGGCATAGATGGCATCGATATGCGGGAAATGCCCGAGTAACGCCGATGCGGTTTTTGGACCGACACCCGGAACGCCGGGAATGTTGTCTGAGCTGTCCCCGACCAACGCCAGGTAGTCGATCATCTGTCCCGGTTCTACGCCAAACTTCTTGTTGACCCGCTCGCGGTCCATGACCCGATCGAACATCGTATCGATTAGCGTGATGCCCTTGTCGACCAGTTGCGCCATGTCTTTGTCAATCGTTGACACGACAGTGTTCATGCCAGCGGCTTTGGCCTGAGTAGCCAGAGTGCCGATTACGTCGTCGGCCTCTACGCCCGGGATCCGCAGCAACGGCAACCCCAAGGCCGTGACTATGTCTATGAGCACTGGTAGTTGCGATCTCAATTCATCCGGCATCGGGGGCCGATGCGCTTTGTATTCGGCATAGAGCTCATCACGAAAAGTTTTGCCTTTGGCATCGAATACGACTGCGAGTCGCTCGGGATCGTATTCACGTAACAGCTTTAGCAGCATGTTGGTGACACCCACGATGGCGCCGGTCGGCATACCGGTAGCACTGGTTAGCGGGGGCAGCGCGTGGAAGGCACGATATAGATACGACGTGCCATCGACGAGTATGAACGGTGGCTGGTCAGGTTTGGACTTGCTCATTGTTTCTTTTGCGTCATGAACTTTTCTTTCCGGCTCAGTTCATCGATCGTTTCGCGTTGCCGGCTAAGCCGGGCAACCCCGTTGTCGATCATTATTTCGGCACAACGCGGACGGCTGTTGTAGTGAGAACTCATCGTGGCGCCGTAGGCGCCGGTATCCATTATCGCGAGCACACTGCCTTCGCGGACCGCCAGTCGACGACCTGATCCAAGCGTATCGGCGGTTTCGCAGATTGGGCCGACAACATCATAGGTCCCCACAGGTGGTTTGCCGGAACTGTCGACATTCACGATGTCATGATGGGCACCATAAAGTGCTGGTCGCAGCAGGTCGTTCATGCCGGAATCTACGATGACAAAGCTTTTGGCATCGCTGTGCTTTATTTGCAGCACCCGGGTCAAAAGTACACCGGATGCCGCAACCAGAGATCGTCCCGGTTCGATAACGATCTCATAGCTATCTTCTTTGCCGAACACACCGGTCAGCGCAGCAACATAGTCCTGTCTGGCAGGCGCCTGATCACCCACACCCAGGCCGCCACCAAGATCCAGGTGCTTTAGCCCAATGCCGCTGGCGCGCAATTCACCGGCCAGTTCTCGCAAATCGGTGGCGGCAACGACCAGCGGTTCGAGATCCGTCATTTGCGAGCCAATGTGCATGGCAAGGCCCTGCAGGGACACACTGGATAACGATGCTGCAGCGGCTGCCAGACCGGGAATCTGAGATCTGGGAATTCCGAACTTGTGGTCACTGCCACCCGTTGCAATATGTGGGTGCGTATCGGTGGCAATGCCCGGATTCACACGAAAAGCAATCGGCGCCTTGCGGTTTTGCTTGCGCGCGAGTTGGTCAAGTCGATTCAATTCCGACGCCGACTCGATGTTGAAACAACGGATGCCTGCTGCGAGTGCTGCGTCAAGTTCGTCGTCCATTTTCCCGACACCGGAAAAAATAATGCGCTCAGCATCCCCACCGGCCTGGAGTACGCGGGCCAGTTCGCCACCGGACACGATATCGAAGCCGGCACCCAGACTGGCGAACGTTTCAAGTATTGCCCGGGCCGGGTTGGCCTTTACTGAATAACAAACCAGATGATTTGTTGTCGGGAAAGCACTGTCATATTGCGTGTAGGCGTTGACAATTTGCTGACGCGAGTAGACGTAGGCAGGTGTGGAGAATTCCGCCGCAACGTCTGCCAGACTGACGCCATCGACGTGCAACACTTTGTTGTGGAATTGAAAAGCGCTGTCAGTTGTTTTTGTTGCTTTCGGTTTCGTCTTCATCGACCTCGACCTGTTCATCTTCCGGCCAGTACAGATCACCGGTCTGACCACAGGCGCCCAGGCCCAGGAGCACTGTCAGTGCAATTGCAAACAGAAACCGATTCAAAGGAGTCTCTCCACCGAACTACGCAAGCTTAGCATGACGTTCAGGTTTGGCGGTCGAGCACCGCGAGAGTAATTCGTGAAACACAAATCAGCCGATCCGCCTCGTCGTGGATAGCAATCTGCCAAACCTGCGTTTTTCCGCCTACATGCAGCGGCCGGCCCGTTCCGGTCACACGACCGGCGCGAACGGGACGCAGGTGATTTGCGTTTATCTCCATACCCACGCAATAGAATTTCGAAGTATCGACGGCCAGGTTCGCTGCAACGCTGCCAATGGTTTCAGCCAATGCCACCGAAGCGCCGCCGTGTAACAGACCAAAGGGCTGTTTCGTGGTTTCGTCCACGGGCATCGTGGCGCGCAAATAATCGTCACCGATCTCTGAAAAACTGATGTCCAGATGTTGCACCAGTGTGTCCTGACGCTGTTTCGCCAATGCCTCGAGGTCGGGCGGGCGAAACCAAACGCTCACGCGCGTGGCAGGATCATACGGTGGAGAATCGCCATTTGAATCGGGACGCGATTGCCGGCCTGTCTCACAACAGCGCTGCGCGGGCCCTCGAGCACATCGGCAGTTACGGAAACTTCACGGCGTAACGGAAGTGTTTGCATGTACCGACAGGTTTCCTGCGATTTTTCAAACCACAATTCGTCAACACACCATTCGGACAGATGTTTACGCAATTCTGTATCCTTTTCAGCATTGCCATAGTGGCTCGTGCAGGCCCAGGAGGCACCGTAGATCACGTGAGCACCGTCGGTGGCAACGCTGGGCTCGTCAGTTTCGATAACAGAGCCGCCGGTCTCAGCAGCAGTGTTGCGTGCTTTTTCTACCACCGGCTGCGGTAATGCATAGCCCTCCGGAGCCAGTATTGAGACACGCATGCCGCGCATAGCGGCAATTTGTAGCGCTGTTACAGCAGCGGCAAGTGGTTTTGCCTCAGTGTCGTAAACCCACGAGAGCACAAAACGCCCGCCGCGGTCGGGGAGCGAAAGATCTTCGAGTGTTTTGAGATCGGCAAGACCCTGACAGGGATGATGGATTGCGGAGCCGAGATTGATTAGCGGGGTCGGACAGGCCGCGGCGAATTGTCGAAATAAGTCCTCGCGCAGATCGATCGCCAGGTCATTACAGGGGCCGTGCGCCCGAATTCCGATTACGTCGCTGTAGTTACCGAGTGCATGCAACACTTCGTGCGCATGGTGTTTCTTTTGCGTCATCGGCGTGTCGCTTTCGGTTTCCAGACCGTCTTCCGGGTCGAGTACTATGCATTCGCCACCCAGCCTGGACATTGCCGCCTGAAAGCTTGAGACCGTGTGAAAGGAACGGTCCATCAACAACAGGGTCACGATACGCCCTGCCAAAGCTTGTGGATCGGGTTCAGTTTCAAGCCGGCGCGCGAGCGCGAGCAAATCGGCAAGTTGACTGTGATTAAAGCCGGAGAGATCTAAAAAATATTTCACGGTATACGCGTATGAGTCACTAATGTTAATGATAGACGATGTGGCATCGCTCGACATTGTAAAAGAGCGCGCGCGCCAGAACCAGTCACAACCGCCTAAATGCTACAATCTCGCGCTTTGAGCCCGAGCTACCTAATGACCGAGTATCTGGAAACCGTGGAGTTGTTAACCGGAGAGGATCCGGATGGCGCTGTCATTTGGTTGCACGGTTTGGGCGCCGATGGCAACGATTTCGTGCCGATAGTACCTGAACTAGGCTTAAAAAATCTGCGGTTTGTGTTTCCGCATGCGCCGGTGCGGCCGGTAACGCTCAATAACGGCATGGCGATGCGGGCCTGGTTCGATATCCGGGATTTGACTCGGGAGACTATGCCGGACAAGGAAGGCCTCGGTCAGACTGCCGGCGAAGTGACGAAACTGATCGAGCGCGAGAATGAACGCGGTATCGACACTGCAAAAATCGTGCTTGCAGGGTTTTCTCAGGGTGGTGCTGCAGCGCTCTACACGGCCTTGCCGTATGCACAGCGATTAGCCGGAATTATTGGCTTGTCGACCTGGATACCGGTCCGCAATACAGGAGCTGCGGCAAACAGGAACACACCGATCTTTATGGGGCACGGTGAATTTGATCCTGTTGTGAACGTGAGCGCGGGTGTTGAGACGCGTGACTTATTGATCAAAGAGGGTTATGACGTCGTCTGGAATACTTATCCGATGGAGCACGCAGTTTGCCCGCAGGAAATACAAGATGTTGCGGCTTTCCTGCACCGAGTGTTGCCGCGAAGTTAGTTACAAAACGTCGGGTCGCTGCCGCATGGCGCGCCGTTGCGAATCCAGTTCAGTAAAATAATGAATTGTGCATTCTCCACGGGCACGCTTCGATCCAATACGATTCCGCCACCGTGCTGCAAAGCCGAAGACTTACGTAACAAGAGACTGTTTTCCGGATCGGCAAAATTGATCCTTTCGACGACGTCTTTATAGAGGTTCGGGTTAGTATCGTCTAAAAATAACGGCAGGCCGGCAAACTCACTGCTACCGGTTCTGTGGCAGGAAACACAGCTACGATTGGCCCCTGAAGCAGTTGCCAGGACTTCCCTTATGTCGGTGGCAAAATCAAGCTGGGCCGGTGGCGGTGCCAGCGTACTGTCGATAGTCAAAGTGACCTGAGCAGTGGTACTGGCCATGGCATTCGTGGCCGCAAGCTCCAGCACATAGTCGCCGTCATCGCCGGTCAGCGTGGCCGCAGAACTATTGCCATTACTTAGACTGGCCGAACCGTTAGCCGGCATGGAGACGATGCTCCAGGCAAACGATTCGGTCAGCACGCTGGCCGATGCATCCTGGATGGCCGGTGACGTCACTGTACGATTGGCGCCAGGCAGCGGCACCGGCCTGCCGGGTGGGGCCACATTGCCATTGCTGTCGAATACATCAAAACCGTCTAGGAAAGTGGCCAGTAGAGAAGGCGGTCCCGCCGGGTTGCGCCAGAAACGCGAATAGTTCAGCAGGGACACGGGCATGTTGCCGCGTCGGTAGACTCTGTCGATGGTGTCGTCGTTGTAACTGATAAATTTTTCGTAACTGCTGAAACTGGTGGCGTTACCCAGTGGTACCTCGTGTCCATTAATCAAGGCCGTGTTGCCGAATTCTTCCCCTGAATTGTTGCCGCGCAAGGAATGGCAGGCGATACAATGAGGCTCTATGACTTCCTTGTATAAGACCTCCACGCTATCCGGCCGGTTGGGATCCTGACGCCAACCCTCCGGTACGAAGCTCTCGTCATAGGCATTCGCAGAAAAATCATCACCGTATGGGCCTGCGGCGAGTTCGGCCGCAAACGCGCTGTCCCATTTTGACTGTTCAGTATCCGCTCGCGTACCCATTTCGACGTAATGATCATGAACCATTCGGTTGACCAGTTTAATGGGACCTTCCTGCTCTGCTTCGGTCATTGGGGGAAATTCGAAAGTAATCGGATCCAACACGTTCATCTTGGCAGACTTCAGTGAAATGAGCGGGAAACTCCCGTCCGCATTCAGAGGGTACATAGTGCCGCCGTGGCAAACTAAACACGCAGTCGGCACGCCTCGTTCGCCCCGTCCATCCATGTTGTTAGAGGTCAAGCGCAGTTGAGTACCATTTTCATCCGGTGGCCCATAAAGAAACATTTTTACGATCTTGTCTGAGTCCGGATCACTTTCATCAATGGGGCTAAATTCGATGGCACTGGTGGAGAAGTGGAACTGTCTGTCCTGAGCGACCGCAGCATCCAGGTTTATCGGGCCATATTGCGTCGCGTCCCCAGGTACTGGTACCACCCGGTAGCTGTCCACAAAAATGGCAATGCCACCGTCCGCACGTCGGCGGGCGAACATGTCTCGCCCATAACCCAGGTCCTTGCTGTCGCGAAACGTCACACGCGCGCCGACACCGTTATCGAATCCATTGACTGCCTTGAAAGCTGCCAGAGTCGTGCGCCGATCATTGGGATCCACCGCCGCAATATAGGCAGTGGCATAGGCTTCGGATTCGATCTGGCTTTGACCGGCCACCATGAAAGTATTATCGAATCGCAAAAAACTATCCGGCGTGACTGTTGCATTGACGACCCGCGGGGGTGGCAGAATGTCTTCATCAAAGCCCCCGGTCGGACAGCCGGCCAGGAAAGACAGCGACAGAAAAAGAAATAGCCACGGCGTTGCGCGCATCACTAAAACCTCATCAGCAGGCTGGCGTTTATCGCGGTGGCGTCGTAATCATTGGCGAGGGCATTCACAATTATTCTTGTACCTGAAAGATCGAAAGAGAAGCGGTGTCCGAATCCTCTGTTGACACCGAGTACCAGTGTGTTGATGTTTGCGTTCAGCCGATAGGCAATCCAGCTGCCACAGTAAGCGTTGTTGAAAGCCTGGTCCGGTTCGAGCGCCTCAGATTGACTGACCAGATCAAAGATGTCGTTGGCAGGTGTGCCATCACAAAAAGCGGTCTGCGATGTGGACCAGATATCGCCATGAATAAAACTATAGGTACCGTATAGAGCCCATTGGGCCGCGGGCGTGTAATCGGCGTTGATAAACAGGCGCGCTTGTTTTTGATCAAATACGATGCCGTCGGATTCCTCTCGTTTGTACTCGAAGCCGGAGGATACCAGTACACGATCGCTTACTCTTTTTGAAACAACCAATTGTGAAGTGAAGGCGATGCTATCCCGCTGCCGCACATCGTATTCGTTGATACGGACACTGGTGTTGAACTGATAAAACGGCGCGGAAAACCCCAGGGCATTCTGCCAGCGGTATATAAACTGGGCGCCGTAGGTGTCCCGACTGAGATCACTGACGTTACGAAAATCCTCGATTTCGGCAAACGCTCGCAACGTGATTGCTTTTTCCGTCGAGAATTCCTGGTTGAATGCCACACCCAGGCCGCCAAGCAGTGTTTTATCGTCAACGATATCGCGCTCACGTTCAGCCCGTCCGGCGTTATCGTTGTAGCCACCAGATACTTCGACGTCGAAGAACCACTCCGCTTCCGCTTCTGCCGCGATAACGCTTTGTTGAACCAGCAGCGCCAGCAGTAAAGCGCAAGACGTAAATGCCCTGATCATTCGGCTCCTACTCCGGTCTTTCTGTACCGCAACAGCAAAAACAGCAGCAGTAGTGAAGGCCAACCAACTGTGCCACCGCCTTCCGGGCCACGGGTCGGTGGTGGTGGTGGGTTGGGATTATTCACCGATCCGGGAATGGGCAAGCTTACCGCGACGCCGCCGGGATCCCGAATGACGCCGTTTGCCTCGCCGTCGGCATCGTTGGCGCCACCATCGGTCAAAACCAGTTCTACACAGTCGTTAAACGGTATCAGACCTGGCTGATAGGCGGCATCCCCCGGTGGCGGGCACTCCGCACCCGTGCTGGCCGCAGAGCGAATGCTATCGCTGCCATTTTCTACAAAGCCCGACCAGACGTTATTGGCAAATTTGCGATAACTGGCCTCGTTGGGTATGGACTGAGTCAATGGGAGGACGACTGTGGCGGCGCGTTGGGCGCTTGTCAGACCGAGAATCTGAAAATCGAAAACACCGCCGATAATATTAAAATTGCCATCCGTCACGGTCTGCCCGTCGGCGTCTGTTACGTCGCTTATGCTGATCCGGGCGCCGGGTCGTTGCGCTGCAACGGCGAATTCGCCCAACGCAAGGGAAACGCCTGCGCTGGATCGAATCAATCGCGTCAAGTTATCCGCACCTGTATTGATTCTTGGGTTCAATAATGTCCGGTCATCGACCGGGTCCTGGAAATCAGGCAAGCCGTCACGATCAGAGTCGGCGCGGCCTTCAGTCACGTCATCGATGCCATCATTGTCGGAGTCGGTACCATCCAGCGACGGTGCGGCAGCGGCCACGACCAGCGTGGTCAAACCGGATATCTGCGCGGTGCCATCGCTAACGACGACGCCGACCTGGTAACTACCATTTACTGGAAGTGTTTGGGAAGCATCGAAGGTATATTGATTGCCAACCGCCGTCCCGCCGAGACCGCTATCGGTCTGTGTCCAGTCATATGACAAGGCGTCGCCATTCGGATCACTGCCGTCTGCAGTAATAACCACTTCGCCCTGATCCTTGAATACATAGAGACTGTCGATACCGGCTTGCAAAGCAGACAGGGAAACCGAGGGCTCGATATTGCGTTCGACGATCAGCACACTAAAACTCGAGGCATCGACCAGCCCCACGTTGCTACTGACGCCGGTTAGGGTGATCGTGAATTCTTCATCACCTTCGATCACTTCGTCGGCGGTGATGTCAATATCCAGCGTGACAGACGTGCCAGCATCGATCTGCACCCCACCATCGGACAAATTGTGGTCAGAGCTATCGGCAGTGCCGGAGACGCTGTAGGTCAATATGACCGGATATTCCGGTGCTGAACCGTTAAGGCTAAAGGGAATCGTGACCGTCCGTCCTTCGCCGGTCACGATCGTGCCGGCCAGGGTCACGCGTGGCAGCACATCCAGTGTCGTCTCAACAGTGGCGGAATTGCCCTGCGAATCCACTGCGGACCAGGTGATCGTATAGCGCCCGGGGCGGAAGGGGCCGGTTTGATCCGGTGTAACCGGGACATCGCCATCGTTCGCGTCGACAGCGCTTGCCGGGATGTCCACATCGGTAACGTAGCCTGTTGCGAGTACCGTCATGTCATCGACGGTAATGACCGGTGAAATGGCATCGACGCTAATGGCAAGACAATTCGTATCGACCGGTTGTGCTGCCAGGCAGAGATTGAATTCTTCCAAATTGCTCAGGCCGTCGCCATCCAGATCCAAAAGCGCATCGCTTGCATCACGAGGATTCAGACCGTTAGCCGTTTCTGCGATATCGCTGATACCGTCACCGTCGTCATCGCCATCGCAGATATCGCCAAAGGCGTCTTCATCCAGATTCGCCTGATCCAAATTGGCATCAGCCGGACAATTATCGTTGTAATCCGCTACGGTATCTTCATCGGAATCAAGCAGGTTTACCGTAACGTTGAGACCCTGGCCTTGCGATACGGAGCCATCTTCGCCACCGTCAATAACCTGCACCGTCAAATCATAATTACCAGCTGTATTCTCGCCAGGCGTCCAGGCAATCAGCCCAACGGTGGAGATCGTCATGCCTTCCGGCGCACCAGTGAGACTCCACAAGATTTGCCCCGTGCCATCATTGACGTCGTCGGGATCGTTCAGATTACTGCCGGCGTTGATCGAGAGCGAATCGAGTTCAGTAACCGTGGCCGCGGCTAGCGCTGTGAACACCGGCTGATCGTTAACCGGGTCTACCGTGATAGTTATCGTAGCGGGATTGGAGTTAAATACACCCGCGCTGGCGGTAAAAGTGAAGCTGTCCGGGCCAAAGTAGTCCGGATTTGGCGTGTAAGTGAGATTCGGTG
>JAOTXU010000030.1 GCA_029862165.1 Gammaproteobacteria bacterium | reverse complement strand
GAGACGGGGAGGGGAAAATATATTCCCCCCCCCCCCTCGGGGGGGGGGGTGGGGGGGGGGGAAAATGACGCAAAGATGCTCCTGATTTTACGCGGGATTTGCCCCCCACCCTAACCCTCCCCCCGAAGGGGGGAGGGAATAGGAAAAGAGGGGGAGGGAATAAAATCGCGATATGGTCAGGTGGTTTTGCGCATTGGGTTGTTGGGGTGCGTGGTCCAGTCGGCTTTTTCGGTGGTGATCGGCTGACCGGTGCGCGGATCGGTGCCGCCGGTCAAAGGGTTCATGGTGATGCAGTCTTCTACCGGGCAAACGCTGACGCAAAGATTACAACCGACGCACTCTGCATCGATCACTTCGAAATGGCGTTCGCCATTGACGGTTGTGGTAATCGCCTGGTGTGCTGTGTCTTCACAGGCAATATGACAACGTCCGCACTTGATACACAAACTCTGATCGATAAACGCCTTTTCCACGTAGTTCAGATTCAGGTGCTGCCAATCGGTGACGCTGGGTACCGCACGACCGACCAGATCGCTGACACGTGACATGCCTTTCTCGTCGAGAAAATTACTCAGACCGTCAACCAGGTCATCGATAATCTTGAATCCATACACCATTGCCGCCGTGCACACCTGCACATTACTGGCGCCGAGTGCCAGGAAATCCACTGCGTCGCGCCAGTTGCTGATCCCGCCGATGCCTGACATGGGTAGACCGGCCGTGTCTTTTCCACGGGCAATCTCGGCCACCATGTGCAAAGCGATAGGTTTGACTGCCTCGCCACAATAACCACCGTGTGAACCCATGCCATCGGTCGCCGGATACATGGTCAGTGTGTCGTAATTGACCCGCATGATGCTGTTGACGGTGTTAATCAATGACACCGCATCGGCGCCACCATCTTTAGCCGCTTTTGCCGGTGGCACGATGTTGGTAACGTTTGGCGTCAACTTGATGATGACCGGAACACGTGCGTATTTCTTGGCCCACTCGGTAGCAAGCTGTATGTATTCGGGCACCTGGCCGACTGCGGCGCCCATGCCACGCTCCGACATGCCGTGGGGACAACCAAAATTGAGTTCAAAAGCATCGCAACCTGTATCTTCGATCATCGGCACATATTTCGCCCAGACTTTTTCTTCCATCGGCAACATGACAGACGCGACCAACGCGCGATCGGGCCAGTCTCTTTTAATCTGCCGGATTTCATCGAGGTTGGTCTGTAGGGGCCGGTCGGTGATGAGTTCCACGTTGTTAAAACCAATGACGCGGCGCTCATTGCTGTGTATCGCGGCATAGCGGGGGCCGTTCACATTAACGATCGGTGGATCCACACCGAGTGTTTTCCAGACCGCGCCACCCCACCCCGCCTCAAATGCACGATTGACGTTATAGGCCTTGTCGGTCGGTGGTGCCGAAGCCAGCCAGAAGGGATTTGGCGAACGGATACCGAGAAATTCGCTACGTAAGTCAGCCACGCTACACCTCCAGGAACTGATTGATGGCGATCGCCGCAACCTTGCCGTCCTGTACCGCTGAAACGGTCAGATCGTCACCACCGAGCACGCAGTCACCGCCTGCCCAGACATCGGGCAACGACGTCTTACGATTCTCGTCGATCACTATCTTGCCACGCTCGACGCGAACACTATCTGCGGTCTGGCCTAGCTCATCCCAAAATACTTTTTGACCGATTGCTTTGAAAACGACGTCAGCCTCCAGCGTATAGGTCTCGCCGGTACCTTCCACGCGGCCATCTTTATCGAGATGTGTGTATTCCAACTCAATACCCGCCACGCATCCTTCGCCGCGAACCCGATCCCGGTGGATGACCGTGATTAACCTTTCACGTTTCTGTGCCCAGCCGCTTTTGACATCCGCCGCGGGAATAAAGGAGACCGGTTGCGACCAGCACTTGATTTTCACACCACTGGTCTGCGCGAGCTGTTGTTCAAAAATGCTGGCGTTCATATGTTCCGGGCCGCGCCGATAGACTATCGTCACGTCTTCCGCGCCGAGCCGCTTACTCTGCACTGCGATATCGATCGCTGTCATACCGCCACCGATTACAACGATTCGACGGCCCACCGGCAGGTCTGTTTTCTTCTTCGATTGCCGCAAGCTTGCAATGTAGTCAACCGCATCCTCAACGCCGTTCTGATACTCATCGTCCAGACCGAGCTGATTCACGTCGGCCAGTCCAAAACCCAGAAAAACCGCATCGTATTCATCGCGCAGCTCGGCCAGTCTCAAATCGCCACCCAACGACATGCTTGTTTGCACTTTTATGCCCCCGATACCGAGGATGTACTCGATCTCCCGCTGAGCAAAATCATCGACTGTCTTGTATGCGGCGATACCGTACTCGTTTAACCCGCCGAGCTTTTTGTCCCTGTTGAATATCGTTACGTTGTGCCCAAAACAGGCCAACCGATGAGCACACGACAAGCCTGCGGGTCCACCACCGATAACGGCAACGCGCTTGCCCGTATCCGGGGCCCGCTCAAACAATTGAATTTTTTCGGCAAATATCGGATCGGTCGCATGCCGTTGCAGCAAGCCAATCTCGACCGGCTTGTCCTCGTGTGTGTTACGCACACAGGCCTGTTCACACAACACTTCGGTCGGACAAACCCGGGCGCACATGCCTCCCATAATGTTCTCGGACAGGATCGTGTGCGCAGAGCCTTTGGTATTACCGCTGCGTATGCGCTGGATAAAACCCGGTATGTCGATGCCGGTCGGACAGGCAGTCGTACACGGTGCGTCATAACAAAAATAACAACGATCGGATTCGATCAGCGCTTCAGAATGACTTAGCGGCGGATGCAGGTCGCTAAAATTTTCCTCGATCTCCGCCGCAGTGAGGCGCCCCGAGTTGATATCCGGTTTTTGACTCACCGATGCGGCCTTTATCGATCGACTTTCGTTGGCGTGGCCAATTCTGCCTGCCGGTTCAGCGCATCGTAATATGGCGCAAACGGCGGACGGTTTACATACTTGCCAGCGCCACGTTCCACACGCAGATCACCGTCGGCAAAGACCACTTTGCCGGCGCTCAATGTGTGCGAGGCACAACCCTGCACCGTCATGCCCTCGAAAATATTGAAGTCGACGTTTTGCTTATGGGTCTTGACCGAGATCGTCTTACTCGCAGCGGGATCCCACACAACCAGATCGGCATCGGCGCCGACCGACACACTACCTTTGCGGGGGTAGATGTTAAAAATCTGCGCGGCATTGGTAGAAGTCACTTTGACGAATTCGTTTAGAGTCAGTTTCCCGGTGCTCACGCCGTGATGCCACAGCACTTCCATGCGGTTTTCGATGCCTGCTGTCCCGTTGGGAGTCAGTCTGAAATCATCTTTGCCAGCGGCTTTTTGGTCAGCACAGAAACAGCAATGATCGGTTGCAGTCGTTTGCAGGTTGCCAGCCTTCAGGCCACGCCATAACGCAACCTG
Source organism: Gammaproteobacteria bacterium (assembly GCA_029862165.1). Classification (GTDB taxonomy): domain Bacteria; phylum Pseudomonadota; class Gammaproteobacteria; order Steroidobacterales; family JABDKV01; genus JABDJB01. The sequence goes on along the minus strand of JAOTXU010000030.1, from coordinate 20,739 downwards.
GTGTTCGGGAGATCGAAACGGCGGACTCATCACATGCGCGGCCGCCCTTTCCAAATCAGGATCCCGGTAGACCGAATCATCGACGAGCAGATGTCCGGCCAAAACCTCGCCAAATACCCGTTGGCCTTCATTACGTGCCCGGGTAATCGCTTCCAGTGCCTGGCGGCAGGAAACATGCACCACATAAAGCGGGCAATTCAAAACCTCGGCAATGCGTATGGCGCGATTGGCCGCCTCCCCTTCAACTTCGGGTGGCCGTGACAGCGGATGTCCTTCTGGCCCGGTAATACCCATGTCGTAGATCTTCTGCTGTAGACGATAAACCAGGTCACCGTTCTCGGCATGCACCGTTGTAATCGCACCCAGCTCTACCGCTTTCATGAAACTGTTAACCAGTATCTCGTCGGTGGCCATGATGGCGCCCTTATACGCCATGAAATGCTTGAAACTGTTTACACCGTGATCGCGTACCAGTGTTTCCATGTCATCGCTTACCGTGTCATCCCACCAGGTGACAGCGACATGAAAAGAATAGTCAGCCACCGCTTTTTCAGCCCACTCGCGCCATTGTTCATAGGCCTCCATCAGTCTTTGCTGCGGATTGGGGATGACGAAATCGATAATCATGGTCGTGCCACCGGCCAGTCCTGCAGCCGTGCCGGTATAAAAGTCTTCACTGGCAACCGTTCCCATAAACGGCAGCTGCATGTGTGTGTGCGGATCTATACCGCCGGGCATGACGTACTGCCCACCGGCATCGATGACATCCGCGCCCGCTGGTGCATCGATACCCGGGCCGACTTCTACGATTTTGCCGTTGTCGCACAACACATCGGCACGGCGGGTCTTGCCGGCAGTGACTACTGTTCCGCCTTTGATTAATACCGACATTTTCTTAACCTCTGTTCAATTGGGTTGGCCGGCCACGCTCCGGCGACTCATTAAATAATAGATGATCCCGCCCAGGAAGGAGCCGGTAAACCAGCCGTAATCGTAAAACCAGCTCATCATTCCGGTGGTTATGGCGACAACTGTCAGCGCAACCGGGATCAAAAACGCGACAAAACCGGGGATATGCCATGCCGGGTACCCCGCATTGTCCTTGTACAACGCAAGCACGTTGTAGTGCTGCTTTTTGACCAGAAAATAGTCGACAACCATGATGCCCGCGATCGGCCCCAGCAGGCTCGAGTAACCCAGCAGCCAGTTCGAATACAGGCTTTCGATACTGATGTCGGTATCGAGCAAGCCGAGCTTTTTCAGGAGCTCCCAACTCATAAGCGCAATGCCGATGATGCCGGTCAGAATCACGCCCTTGTTCTCGTTGATATATTTCGGTGCCACGTTCTGAAACACGTTCGTCGGCGACACGATGTTCGCGGCCGTGTTCGTCGAAATCGTTGCAAGGATAATCACGAGCATCGCGAGCACGACCCAGAACGGACTGTCGATTTGGCCGATCAGGTTGATCGGATCGGAAATTGTTTGGCCGACGAGCTCAGTTGATGCCGCCGTCATGATGACGCCGAGGCCTGCGAACAGGAACATTGTGAGTGGCAGACCGATAATCTGACCGATGACCTGTGATCGCTGCGAGCGCGCATAACGACTGAAATCCGGGATATTCAGTGACAGCGTTGCCCAAAAACCGACCATGGCCGTCAAAGCCCCGCCGAACCTGGGCCAGAACGATGCATCGGCAGGACGCACGGCCGGCGCAGACAAGACCTCGCTTATGGAGACTTTTGGCGCGGCCCAGATAACCAGACCAATCGCGACGGCCAACAACATAGGCGCGGCCAGCGATTCGAGATGTTTGATCGATTCGGACCCTCGAATAACCACCACAATGTTGGCGAACCAGAAAATAAAAAATCCGATCACTTCGCCACGTTGACCCAGTGCGGCCCAACCATCGAAAAGCACTGACAGCAAAATATGTATGGCGTAGCCGCCGAACAGAGTCTGAATGCCGAACCAGCCACAGGCGACCAGCGCGCGGATCAGCGACGGCACGTTCGATCCGATAATTCCGAAAGATGCCCGCAGTACAACCGGGCATGGGAGTCCGTAGCGCGTGCCTGGAAATGCGTTCAGCGTTAGCGGAATCAGCACGATTATGTTCGCGATCAGGATTGTCCACAGTGCTTCGGTTACCGAAAGACCGAAACCGGAGGTCAAAATGCCCCCAAGCATGTAAGTCGGGACGCAGATCGCCATGCCGACCCAAAGTGCGGCAATATTCCAGCGGGTCCAGGTGCGCTGCGCAGCCTTGGTCGGAGCTATGTCGTCGTTGTAGCGCGGGCTGGCCAGCACATCGGCACCCGCCTCGAGCTCGTAGAACTCGCCGACCTGCACAACCCGGCTGTGCATCACCTGACGTGATGGTCCCTGCATGTTAGCCCTCGGTTAACGGCCCATAGGATTCGGGACGTCGATCCCGGAAAAACTGCCACGTGTCTCGTACTTCGCGAATCATGTCGAGATCGATTTCGTGTACGAGTAGTTCGTCCTGATCGTAACTGGCCTGCGCTTCAATCTGGCCGCGCGGATTAACGATATAGCTTGAACCGTAAAATTCACCCATCTTGTCGGCCCAGGGTTCTTCTTTGCCGATTCGATTGATCGCACCGATGAATATGCCGTTTGCCGCCGCGGAAGCTGGTTGTTCCAGTTCCCAAAGATATTTGCTCAAACCCGCAACAGTGGCCGAAGGATTGACGATGTACTCCGCGCCGTTGAGGGCCAGCGCGCGCCAGCCTTCCGGGAAGTGACGGTCGTAACAAATATACACGCCGAGCTTCACGTAGGCGGTGTCAAATACCGGATATCCCAGGTCGCCCGGTTTGAAAAAGAATTTTTCGTAAAAACCGGGATCGACTTGTGGAATATGCGTCTTGCGGTATTTGCCGAGATAGTTTCCGTCCGCATCGATCACAGCTGCGGTATTGTAATAAACACCCGTCATCGACTCTTCGTAGATCGGCACGACCATCACCATGTTGTGCTTTTTCGCATACTCCTGCATCAGTCGGGTCGTGTGCCCATCCGGGATAGGTTCGGCGGCTGCATACCACTTTCTGTCCTGACCCGGACAAAAATACGGTTGGGTGAAGACTTCCTGAAAACACAAAACCTGCACACCTTGTTCGGCGGCATCCTTGATGAACGGGATATGTGCCTCGATCATCATGTCGCGGATTTGGCGCGGTTCCATGGAGGTATCGCCCTTGAGCGACATTTGAATCAAGCCACACTTGAGTTTCTGCATCTTGCGAGCCCCGATTAAAGATAAAGTTTTTTGCCGCGAAAACACGGGCGTTACCGTCATTATGGGACGGCTTTGCGAAAGTGTTTTGCCAATCATCCATTCTGGCAAATGAGGGTATATCAATCAATAGCTTAGCCTTTGGGAAGAGTGCTGGTTAAGCGCCTGGCCCGGTATTAAACTGGAAACTGATGAGCCCTCCATCCAAGGGCCGGATGCACCTCATGACACTAAGCCGGAAACAAATCGAATCATACTGGTTACCATTTACTGCCAATCGTGATTTCAAGAAAAAACCGCGGGTCATCACGGGTGCCAGCGGTCATTACTACACAACCGAAGACGGTCGCAAAATCTACGATGCCTTTTCCGGACTCTGGACCTCGGGTGTGGGTCACTGCCATCCAAAAATCGTTGAGGCCGTGCAAAAACAGGTCGCACAACTGGATTACTGTATGGGTTTTCAGGCCACCAGTGATAAGGCATTTCAACTCGCCGGTAGCGTGTGCGACATGGCGCCGGACGGATTCGATCATTGTTTTTTTACTAACTCAGGGTCCGAAGCGGTCGACTCGGCGTTAAAGATCGCGTTGGGTTATCACCGCGCCATCGGTGACGGGCATCGTACGCGACTGATCGGGCGCGAACGCGGTTATCACGGGGTCAACTTCGGTGGTATCTCGGTCGGTGGGATGGCGCCGAACAGAAAAGCGTTTAGTGCCAACCTGATCCCTGGCGTCGATCATTTACGGCATACGCATAGTCTTGAGCACAATGCTTTTAGTAAAGGGCAACCCCGCTGGGGCGCGCACCTGGCCGACGACCTCGAACGTCTCTGTGCCTTGCATGACGGTGGCAATATTGCAGCGGTTATCGTCGAACCGGTCGCGGGATCGACAGGCATATTGCCACCACCGATCGGTTATCTGGAGCGTTTGCGCGAGATTTGTGACCAGCATGGCATTCTGCTCATCTTTGACGAAGTGATCACCGCATTCGGTCGCATTGGATCTTCTTTCGCTGCGGAACGCTTTGGCGTGATGCCGGACATCATCACAACTGCGAAGGGCCTGACCAATGGTGTCATTCCGATGGGTGCGGTGATCGTGCGTGATGAAATCTACGAGGCGTATATGCAGGGACCGGAACAGATGATTGAGCTGTTCCATGGCTACACCTATTCCGGACACCCGGTTGCCGCGGCTACAGGACTGGCTGCGCTTGATGTTTACCGGGAAGAGGGCTCATTCGAGCAGTCCAGACAACTCGAGGGCTTGTTCGAAGAAGCACTGCATTCGCTTGCCGATCACAAACACGTAGTCGACATAAGAAACTTTGGTCTGATGGGGGCGATTGAAATGTCACCGCGACCCGGTGCGCCCGGCGCACGCGGCATGGAGGCACATAAAACCTGTTTCTGGGAACACGATCTGGTTATTCGCAATGGTATGGACACACTACAGTTCTCACCGTTTCTCAACTCGAAACCAGACGATATAAGTAAGACTTTTGAAACCGTTCGGCGTGTGCTCGACGACATCGCATAATACTCTGGAGCTGACATGACATTGCAGGCCATCAAATCCGAACCCGGCACCATAGTCGGCCATTACATTAACGGTAAACTTATTGCCGACGACAATCGGGCGACTCCTGTGTTTAATCCGGCGACTGGTGAGATCGCACGACACGTCGCGATGGCCTCGAAAGACACTGTCGAGCAGGCCATTGCCGCGGCCCAAGAGGCTTTCCCGGCCTGGCGTAATACCCCGCCGGCAAAGCGTGCCCGCATCATGTTTCGGTATAAGGAGTTATTGGAGCAGCATGCCGATGAAATCGTGGCGTTGCTGACAGCGGAGCACGGCAAAGTACTGGATGATGCCCGCGGTGAATTCATGCGCGGTGTCGAAGTGGTTGAATATGCCTGTGGTGCGCCAGAATTACTCAAGGGCGAACACACCAAAAACGTTGGACCCAACATCGACAGCTGGTCGGAGTTGCAGCCATTGGGTGTAGTAGCCGGTATTACGCCGTTCAATTTTCCGGCGATGGTACCGATGTGGATGTATCCTCTGGCAGTTGTTTGTGGCAATACATTCGTGCTTAAGCCCTCCGAAAAAGACCCCAGCGCACCTTTATTTTGTGCGCGGCTATTTAGTGAAGCTGGATTGCCGGATGGTGTGCTCAACGTAGTCAATGGCGACAAGGAAGCCGTAGATACGTTATTGGCCGATCCACGTGTCGAAGCGATCAGCTTTGTCGGCTCAACCCTGATCGCCGAGTACATCTACAAAACAGGCACCGATAACGGCAAAAGGGTGCAGGCACTCGGTGGCGCCAAAAACCATGCTGTCGTCATGCCCGATGCCGACATCGACAACGCCGCTAGTGCGTTGATGGGCGCGGCTTATGGTTCCTGTGGCGAGCGTTGTATGGCCATTTCGGTTGCGGTCTGTGTGGGCGACGAAACCGCTGACGCTGTCGTCGGAAAACTGCAACAGCATATTTCGGATTTGACCGTCGGTGATGGCACCGATACCGCCAATGACATGGGCCCGCTGATCACCGAGGTGCATTTTGACAAAGTGAAGGGTTATGTGGACCTGGGGGTTTCAGAAGGTGCCAAACTAGTGGTCGACGGCCGCGGATTTTCTGTATCCGGCCGCGAGAACGGATTCTTTCTGGGCGCTTGTCTGTTTGATCACGTCAAACCGGACATGCGTATTTATAACGAAGAGATCTTCGGCCCGGTGCTTTGTGTCGTCCGTGTCCAATCGCAGGAAGAAGCGATGCAGCTGATAGACGACCACGAATACGGCAACGGTACCTGCATCTTTACCCGTGACGGTGAAGCCGCCCGGTATTTTGCCGACAACATCCGCGTTGGTATGGTGGGTGTCAACGTACCCTTACCGGTACCGGTAGCCACACACAGTTTTGGTGGCTGGAAGCGCTCTTTGTTTGGTGATCTCTACGCCTACGGTCCCGACAGTGTGCGTTTTTATACCCGCCGCAAAACAGTGACCCAACGCTGGCCCACCGGCGGTGTACGCGAAAGATCACAGTTTTCGTTTCCTACGAATCGTTGACACCGCACCGCCATCACACATCGTCGCGATGATGCATAGTTAAAGCCAATCCGCACCCACAGTATGACCTTGTCCTTAAACCCTTGTAGTCCGCGTTTGCTTTTGGCCTGCGTGTTGTTCGTCATATCGACCAGCGCCGGGGCCGGGGACGCGCAGTTGCGTTGGTCCGGGGTCGACCGCGTCGTAGCATTTGCCGATGTACACGGCGCCTACGATGAGCTGGTCGATCTGCTCCAGACAACCGGCGTCATCGACGACAATCTGACTTGGACCGGGGGCAAAACCCACCTGGTCAGCACAGGCGACCTGCTCGATCGTGGCCCACATTCCCGCAAAGTCGTCGACTTGTTGATGGCTTTGCAAAAAGAAGCAGTCGCGTCCGGTGGATACGCGCATGTCTTATTGGGCAACCACGAACTGATGAACGTCACCGGCGACCTGCGCTATGTCTCTACACAGGAATACCGGGCCTTCGCCAACGAAGAGCCGGCCGGGGACCGGGAGGCGGCCTACGCGGAATTCGTCAGTGACAGGCTGCTGGCAGCATCGGAAAGTTTGCGTAGTGAGTTTGACCAGCGCCATCCGCCGGGTTATTTCGGCCTGCGTGCGGCATTCGCACCAGACGGAAAATACGGCCAGTGGCTGCTCGAACGTCCGCTGATGATCGTCATTAACCGCACCGCGTTCACCCATGGTGGCTTGCCGCCACTGGTCGCGTCGTTGGGTCTGGAACAGACCAATCGGGCCCTCGGCGAAGCCTTGGACAACTACGTGGAGAGTTGGCAACAACTCGTCAATATGGGCCTGGTGTCGGAATACGCCGATGCGACACGGGAATCTGGGGAACTCGAAGACAAACTGACCGCAGATTCTACCGGCACGGCACAGGAATTTATCCGCTCATCCAAATCCGATATTTTCGATGACGATGGGCCGTTGTGGTATCGCGGCACAGCGCTTTGTCACCCCTTATTGGAAACCGCGGTCACTACCGCGGCGCTGAATAAACTCGAGGTAGACCGTGTTGTCGTGGGTCACACGCCGACAACGGATCATCGCGTCACGATGCGCATGGACAACCGGGTCGTATTACTGGACACCGGCATGCTCGGGTTTTACTACAAGGGCGTGCCCTCCGCGCTGGTCATGAAAAATGATCAGATCAATATTGTTTATCCCAAAGGCAGCCCAAAAGACCCGTCAGCGTTGGATGATCCGGATCTGGAGCAGTTTTTGCGCGAGGCGCCGTATTCTTTCGATGAGGCCACTAATAGCGTTGTCCTGCGCCAGGCTGGACGCGAGTTGTCGGCCGTTTTTCGAGCCAAGAAAGACGCTCCGAACTATGCAAAAGAAATCGCAGCCTATCGAATTGACCGCCTGTTGGAACTGAGGATGGTGCCGGTCACCGTTGAACGCAAAATCGCTGGTCGGCTGGGTATGCTTAGCCTGCGTAGCCAAGACTATATCGACGAAAGCGAGCGTCTCAATGCCGGCACGCCCATCCCTGCCTGGTGCGCCTCCGGCAATGACTATGACCTGATGTACGCGTTCGATGGGCTGGTGGGAAACGAGGGCCGCACCCGGCAGAGTATGCTTTATTTCGGCCCTGATGTGTCGCTGCATCTAACCGGATTCGGCCGTGCTTTTGGCACGCGACCGGATCTCCCGGCCTACCTAGATAATGCAGAACTCAGTCTTGCACCGGAGTTGGTTCGGCGACTGGAAATGCTCAATGAAGACAGTTTGGGCGGCGAACTAACGAGTCTACTGAGCAAACGCCAGATCAGGGCGGTGCTAAAGCGCCGCGACGTAATGCTAAAAAGCTGGCCACGCACCGGTTTACATGGACAAAACCGCTAGCAAAGTCTTTAATTAGATCAAGACATACGGAGTTCACAACACCATGCGCAAGTCGATCGGCCTTGCCATTCCGGCTTCCATCATCACGGCATATTACGTGGTGTCCATAGTGGGTGCGTTATGGGTGATCAACACTTATCCGGCCATCGGCGATTTTCTCCCGGTCGGCGGTATTGAGTTCCTGGACGATCGCGACTCGGACACCTTCGAGCCGGTCTACACACCGGAGCCCAGGACCTCGGGCTTCAACACCCATGCTGGTGCAATCCGGCTCGCCGTCGCCATGATCGGTACCGCAGTGCTGATGGTGCCTATCTCGTGGGTGTACTTCATCACCTACGGCAGAAAGGACATTGACCAGTCATTTGTGCAAACCGTTGTTGTGTTGCCTATTGTCGTTGCCGGAATCGCCACGATAGTGCAAAACAGCCTGGCATTGGCCTTTAGCCTCGCCGGCATCGTTGCGGCGGTGCGATTTCGTTTCACGCTGGATCAACCGGCGCACGCACTCTATATTTTCGCATCAATCGGCATTGGGCTGGGGGCCGGAATCGGCGCGCTGGGCATATCCACGGTAATCTCTATCGCATTCGTGTACGCGACACTGGTGCTGTGGAAACTTGAATATGGCGCCAATTTTACGGGCGGCTTTTTGTCTTTTCTTGCCGGCCGCGACAGTGATCAGGACGACTACTGATGGCCGGGACCAGATTCGCGGCGCTATTGCTTATTGCGGTCCTGATACAAGCACCGTCAACCGGTGCTGTTGGGGCCGATAGCGTATTGGCAAACTATAGTTTCAGCGAAACCACGCTGACACAATGGAAGCTGCCCAGCAAGCTGCGTGAAATCAGCGGTCTGGTATTTCACGACGGCCGGCTGTTTACTCACAACGATCAGCTCGGGATCGTATACGAAATCGACTATCGTGAAGCACGACTGGTTAAAGCTTTCGCACTCGGCAAAAAGACGGTGCGCGCCGACTTTGAAGGCATCGCAGCGGTAGGAGATACGTTTTATATGGTCACTAGCAACGGGCGACTGTTTATCGCCAGGGAGGGAGGCAACGGCGAGCGTGTTCCGTACAAGTCCTACAAGACCAAACTCGGTCGCCGCTGTGAGATTGAAGGCCTGGCGCATGATGTTCCCGGCAAGAGACTTCTGCTGGTTTGCAAGCAACCACGTAGTAATGAACTCAAAGGTCGCATCGCAATATTCGTCTGGTCACTGGAACAAGAACGAATTCTGGAAAGCGAAACAATAATGGTAAAGCACTCGGCAATACACGACCTGCTAAGTACGAAACACTTCAATCCATCCGGTATCGAAGTAGACTCGCATACCGGGCACCTGTTGCTGATAGCCGCGCGCCAACATGCTATCGCCGAAATAGATCTCAATGGCCAGGTCATTACCGCATTCCAGCTACCGTTGGCCTCACGTCACCGGCAAGCGGAAGGCATAGCGCTGACGGCGGACCGCGATTTGATAGTCGCCGACGAAGGTGGAAGGGGAAAAGCACGGTTGGCAATTTACGAACCGGGAAGTTGATATGCGGGAACCCGAAAAAAGCAATAAAACACTCGTCTTAGTGCATGGCCGTCATGTTAAGCCTACGCAGGAGTCACTGGAGACAATTTGGCACGACGCGTTGCGTTGGGGCATTCAAAGAGATTATCCGGAAAAAACTTCCGCGTTCGACGCGATCAGACGGGAGATGGTTTATTTCGGAGATCTCACGAACGAGTTTTTGGCTGCCAAAAATGTTGTCTACGACGAGCAACTTGACGTCGCCGACCGTTTACACGCATTCGAAACGCTGAAAACCCTTCCGAAACGCAAGAAGTTCAAGCGTGCAGAATACCAGCGATTGCCTGGAAAGACGGCCATAAAAGAAATTTTGGCCGATGTCGGTTCACCGGTGCTGGGCAAATTGGGTCTGGAGATACCCGCGATTGGCAAGCTGGCGCCCGAGGTATCGGAGTACTGGGACCATAACAGCCATTACAGTTCGTCAGTACGGGATCGCGTGCGCACAGTCCTGACCGACACGTTGAAACACTCGGACGAAGTGATGATTATTGCGCACTGTATTGGCGCGGTAGTCACGTTTGACGTTTTGTGGGAACTGTCGCGATCTCTGCCCGAACACAAGGTGAATGTTCTGCTGACGCTCGGCTGCCCGCTGGGCAACAAAACGGTGCAGAAAAAGCTTGCGGGCCATGGTAATGACGGCGCAGAACGATTTCCCTCAAACATACTTGCCTGGAATAACGTTGCGGCAGAAGACGACTACGTCTGTCACGACAAAACCATTGCCGATGACTTCAAAGCGATGCTAAAGCAGCGTGTTATTAGCTCGATCAAGGACTTCCGCATCTACAACATGGCCGTTCGTTACGGTAAATCCAATCCACACAGTTCCATCGGTTATCTCATACACCCGCGAATCTCAAAACTGGTCACCGACTGGCTGTAGCCCGGTTTAGCGGCAGCGGCGAACAATCTGGCGCTCCAGACGCCGCGGATCATTTATCGTTTTATAGAAGTCATCAAAGTATTTGGTCGTCTTATTTACAGTCGCGGGAGTAAGGCCTGCCTGTTGCGCATAGAGTTCATAGATAGCTTGCTGCTGCTCCCGGTAGCGCTCCAACGTCGCTTCCAGTAAATCGGATGCCCGGCAAAATCCACGGTACGCGCGAACTCGCACGCTCTTGATTCTCACGGTAGACGCGGGAAGCGCATACGGTGTATTAATTATGCCGCTGTAATCAAAATCATAGGGAACCGGCACATAAGCACCGTCCTCGTTGGCGATCAAAATTGTATTGTGGCAGCAACGATCTTCGCCTGGGCCGTCCAGCATCGACCAGTCGGTGTTGCCTATCAGGTACTGGAAGATCTCAATCAAATTGGCGGCTTCGGCATTGAGCTCGTGCCGCTCAATCCGGGTAGGTTCTTGAAAAGAATATCCACTACGCGCAGCCATGCGATCACGGTCTTCAATCAAAAAGGCGTAGCTGGTCAACGGCTTTCGCTTGCTGTCTGTTGAAACGTACGTCACGTTTAGCAGGCGTGTTTTGAAACTCTGCTCAGTTAACAGGTTGAGAATCTTGTAGACCAGATATTCCTGCAGTACGTATTGCTGATACAGCTTCCTGTTGTCCTGGCAATGTGTGACGAGCTTGAGTTTGTCCTGACCGGCAAAAATCGTTTCGGCGGTCGTCTTGGTTTTGAAATTGATGCGCAACGGGGGAAATTTACAGAGGTCGGGGGCACGGCGGGTTTTCCCACGTTGCCTTACACCGATATCGAATGTGTGTGTAACACCCGTATTGTCAGTGTATTGCAGCTTGGCCGGCCGATCTTTCGGCTCCGGATCGAGGTCGCGGAGCAATTCGCCCAGGGGTGCGGTTATCGTGACATCTAACAACTCGGACGAATCAAACAGCGGTGTTTCGGTGGCCACTGCACCAGCAGCGCACAGCACTAGCAGCACGCCAATCGAAACGCATTTTCCGTACCTAATCACAATCGAATATCAGTCCAGTCACTCAAGCGGCGTGGTCGCGTCAGACTTTCACCGATCACTGGAGAACCGTTGTCGCTAATCGTATCCATATGCTCCAATCCCGAAAAATCGAGGCCAGTGCGCTCAGAGAGATGGCGGATCGATACTCGGAATTCACTGACACTCACGTCAATATCAGACTGCGAACCCGCGCTTTCGCGAAACTCATCCAACAGCTCTTCGTGACTGGCGATCAAAGCGACCGCCCGAAGGCCGTTGGCACCATGCCAGACGACCAGTTTCCAGAACGCTGTAGGTATACGCACATCATCTGCAAAAACCTCTACCTGCTCATTGTTTTCATCAGTGTACAACGGTCCCTGCAAAACTGTAAGATTTGTATCAACGACTTGTTCAAAGACCCCATTTTCAAGCACGTAGCGCTCGATGCCCTGCCAGAATTCGACCGTCTGGTTAAAGCGCCATTGCTGTGGCGAACAATTGGTGAAATGGAACGTGTCGGCATTAGCCCGCTTCGCCTGGGTTTTCGTCCCCCAGGTTGGATCATTGCGCCGGGTCAGGTGACCACGGTCGAAAATATGCGACCAGGCACTATAAAAATCCTGATCCAGAAAGGCATCCCGATCGATGCGCCGGTCGATATACCACGTCTCGCCTTCTGAGGCCTTGATATTTCCGGTCTTGCGATCAACGGTTTTGTAAGTCTCACCGTCGATGTTGGTGCCTGTGATCATCGCGAAACGCAGATCGGAGTCCATGATGACGCTAAAGTTTTGATATTTCAGCTCGCCACGCTCACGATTCGGCTGACTCTGTTTCAGCGGCATCACGCGATTTTGTAACGGTGCGACGATCTCGGCCAAGTCGATACTCACACCGGACACGAAATCGATGTCGAAACCGTTGCGATTGGCATAGTTACGGTCCAACTTCTTGCCCTCCGCCGAAGACAAGAGCGGCCCCTTGCCATCTGTACGCTGCGGCGTAACTCCGGTGCCGGCGGGAAAGTAGCAACCGGTGGGCGGGCGGACGGTCATCTCGATGGGTACGACAAAGGTCATTTCCTGACCGTTCTTGTTCGTAGTCATAGGCGTCTCCGGTTTTGTAATGTTATCTGCCAGTTCAGGCCGTGTAACTGTCGGCAACCGGTCACGTTCGTCATCAAACAAGCTAAGCGCATTTCTCAACAAGACCTGTTCCTCTGCCGGCAGGCCCGATAGGCGGTCTTTCAGAAATCGGTAAATGCGGCTGATACGAATGCCTTCGTTTATTTCGCGCGGCAATCGCTGGCCCTGCTCATCGCGCTCTTCGGACGGCGCGCCGTAATGATGCAACGCGACGATTTCCCAATCGTCATTGAACACCGGCGCACCGGATGAGCCTTTGAGCGTATCCGTTTCGTAAAGCAACCTACGCTCGTCCCGGTGTGTCAGCAGGTTATTACGAACAGCGATGGTCTTGAGTATGCCGCCCGGATGCTGGATAACATTGACGTTCATGCCAATCTGATGGCGGTCCGGATGATCGCTGATCGGGCAATAACCCAACTCCGCAGGCATTGCAGGACCCTGAATTCTCTGTCCCAGAGCGACAAGCGCAAAATCGAGTTTTTCTTCGTCACTGTAGAATTCGAAACGTGCAGGATCGAGTTTAAACGCGCTGATTGGCCGGCGCTCGCCAAACTCGTTTGCCTCGTAGTCAAAAATCACCGTCGTCGCTTTTGCATGGTTGGTGTCCTGAACGACATGCTGGTTGGTCAGAAACAGATCCGGGCTGATCAGAAATCCCGTGCCCAGATCGCTGCTGACGTCGGTGACCACTTCGACCTTGCCTATCGCGCGACGCGCCGTGGCACCTTCATTCAAAAAGGACACCGGCTGGAAATCATTGGTCTCACCCTGTAGCGACTCAGCCTGACTCATTCCCTGTTGGACCAAACGACGCTGCCGTCGTGCCTCGAATGCCACGCGGCGGCGAGGATCTTTCTCCGCCTCGCGCCACTTACCGGCCTGTGCGTATTGACGTACTTCACGTCGTTCCTTCTCGCTGTCAGCGATCCTTTTTTTGAATGCGCGTTTGGTATTTTCCTTCATCGTCCCTCTCCTATCAGCCGTGTGTGACGCCACGGCAAAAATCCCTCTCAGGAAACAAAAGCTTCTCTAAACATGTAGCTGCCGATTCCAATGCCGTCAAGACGATCGGACCGGAAACGCCGGCTCAGATATAACGGTGTGTTTATGTGATCTGCTAATGGCGCGCCCGCGCCTCGCAGACCGGCAGCGTTAAGCCAGCCCCCACCCCTAAGCTGTTGTATTTACTGACCGGGCAAGTTGGGGACCGACTAGAGTAGCGAGTCAAAACATCAGGTTTAGAACGACCAGTGACACGACGAGAAATATGACCGTCATGATGCTGCCGGCGCGGATGAAATTGCTGACCTTGTAGTCACCCGGCCCCATAATCAGTGCGTTGACCTGGTGGGTCGGGATAATAAAAGAATTCGACGTAGAGATCGCTACAGTCAGCGCAAACATTGCAGGATCCGCGCCGCTGACCAAAGCCAGATTGATCGCAAATGGCACTAGCAAAACGGTCGCGCCGACGTTTGACATTACCAGTGTAAAAATTGCGGCCAACAAAGCGACCATGGTCTGCAGGGTCCATATCGGAACTTCTCCGAGCGTAGCCAACAAGTGCTGTGCAACATAGCTGGCCGTACCGGAGGTTTCGACGGCATGTCCCAGCGGCAGCAAACCTGCGAGCAGAAAGACTGTTTTCCAGCTTACGGCACGGTACGCCTCATCCATGGTCACGACACCAAATACGATCATGCCGACTGCACCGGTCATCAACGCAATCGGCAACATGATATTAGTAAACAGCACAAGGCCCAGTGAAAGAACAAAAAAAGCGATTGCCAATGCAACCTTATACGGGTGTTGCTCTTCTCGTGGATAGTCCGCGGTTACGACCACAAAATCCCGGTCTTTTTCCAGCAGGACAAGGTTCTCCCAGCGCGTATGACAAACCAGCGTATCGCCCGCCTGAAACGGCACGTCCTGTAACTTATTCCAGATCGTCTCGCCGGAGCGGAAGATGGACAATAGACTCAGGCCGTAGGTCATGCGCAGACGCAAGTCACGCACGGTTTTGCCAATCAGGTGCGAATCCGGTGGCACGACCAATTCCGCTACACCGGCAATCGAACGCGCGAGTAGATGTCTGAACTCCCGCAATTTCGAGCGTACCGTCAAACCACCGGCGACGACAAACGCTTTGAGTTCCTCCGGCGGCGCAATGACGGCCAGCGTTGCTGGCGCTGCAATGGGCGCCTCAATGGGCGGCGCTACCAGAACTTTTCCGGCATAACGTGATGCGACAATTTTTACTTCGAATTCACGCTGCACGCTTTTTATATCCCGCCCAACCAGAGAACTGCCGACTGGTACTTCGACTTCGCGCACGGCAGCGTCCATACCGTAAACCCGACGCATAAACCGAATCGTCCCGGCCCCACGCCCGCCGGTTCGTTTTAGCCCACGGGGTAGCAAATAACGGCCAAACACCAAAAAATAGATCAGCCCACTGGCGACCAGCGCGAGTCCGACTGGCGCTACCGCAAAAAGTCCGAACGGTTCCATGGCTCGATCGGGGGCCAGATTCCGGTTGGCATTGCCGAGCAAATCGTTGAGCATGATTAATGGGCTGGATGCGACCATGGTCATCGTGCCACCCAAAATCGCACAAAAACCCATGGGCATTACCAGACGGGACATCGGTAAGCCGGTCCGCCTGGATATGCGCGCGACAACTGGCAAGAACAACGCGGTAGCGCCTACGTTTTGCATAAACGAAGAGACAAACGCCACCGTGCCAGAGATCAGTGCAACAACTTTCGTCTCGGTCTTTCCGCCTAAGCGCATTATTCCCCAGGCAACACGTTCCATTACACCAGTCTTGTCGAGTCCGCCACCCAAAATCATCACGGCAATAATCGACACAACGGCGTTACTGGATAATCCGGAAAACAAAATATCCGGGCTCAGCAAGCCCTCCAGCGTGGGCACATAGATGAGCAAACCAAGGAGCGTCATGACCAGAATCGCCGCAACATCGACGCGGACTAATTCCGTCACAAACAGGAACACGGCAAAGACGACTATCGACAAAACGATTGCCATTTCCGTCGTCAGTACCGGCAGCGGGTCCATTCTGTTCCCTAGGTGTTTTGCCGCATTATAGGCGAGATTGGAGCCGCCAGATTGTCAGCGCCTGCTAGTCATCCGATTTGTAAACCTTACCGCCCTTCATGACGAAGCGGATGCTCTCAAACAGGCTGACGTCGGCAAGGGGATCACCTTTGATCGCAATAATGTCGGCGTAACGCCCTGTTTCGATAGCGCCGACAGTATCAGGCCAGCCGATCAGTTCGGCGGCGTGAATCGTAGCCGCCTGCACCGCCTGCATCGGGGTCATTCCATATTCGACCATGTAGGCGAACTGCTTGCCATTGTGGCCGTGAGGGTAAACCGCTGCATCTGAACCAAAGGCCATGCGGGCGCCACTTTTGAAGGCTTTTTTGAAGTTGTCGCGCTGAAGTTGGCCGATCTGACGTTCTTTTTCCAGAGATTCCGGCAGCATACCCACCTTGGCGCCATGCTCAAGTATGAAAGTGTCGTTGTATACGTCCATTACAAGGTAGGTGCCATTTTTTTTGGCCAGCCGAATGCCTTCATCGTCTATCAGGCTCGAATGCTCGATCGAATCGACGCCTGCAGTAATGGCGCGCTTGATACCCTCGGCACCATGCGCGTGCGCGGCCACCTTTCGGCCATGCATATGGGCTTCATTGACTAGGGCCTGCATCTCTTCAAGCGTGTATTGCGGTCCTCCCACAGAGTCGCCTTTGGATAACACACCGCCGGTCGCACAATATTTAATGAGATCCACGCCGTATTTGATATTTTCGCGCACCTTGGCACGAACCGCCCACGGTCCGTCCGCCACGCCTTCGGCGCGCCAATCATAGGAAGGCGGTAACAGGTTGTTGTCGCAATGCCCACCGGTGATACCGAGTGCCGGGCCCGATACCCGCAGCCGTGGCCCGTCTATTTCACCGGCGTTGATCGCGTCTCGCAGTGCCACATCGGAATAACCGCTGGCGCCGACGTTGCGTGCGCTGGTAAACCCCGCCTGCAAAGTGATCAGCGCGTTCATGGCACCGTGCAATGTTTGACGGGGAATGGACAACTCGAGACGTTTGTAACCGTGATAGCGATGGTCACCTGTGAGATGCACATGCATATCGATCAGACCGGGCAAAACTGTGTACTCGCTGAGATCGATAACCCGCGCACCACTTTGATCGACGTTTAACTTTCCGACCAAAGCAACGCGGTCACCCGTGATAACGATCGTCTGATCATGCAGTACCTTGCCGGCGACCGTGTCTATCAACCGCCCCGCTTTGATAATGGTCCGTTCTTGCGCCTGTGCGGTACTTGGCAGCAGCGCGGCGATCACGATCACGATGTGTAGACGCATTTCCGTCCCTTTTTCTAAAAACGGGCGCCTATTCTCGCACACCAATCACGGATAAAAGAAAACCGGGGACGACGTCGGCTGTCGTTCTTGGGTCAGACCCCGGTTTTCTCGCTTCTCGGTTTTTCCGCTTTTAAGCGTCAGACTGAATGGCTTCGAGGTATACGCCCTTCGGCTGCACGCCGACAAACGACTCGCGTACCTGACCAGCCTGGATCAGCAATACGGTCGGTATGGAGCGAATCGCGTACTCGCGGGCGACATCCGGATTATCGTCAACGTTCACTTTCACGACTTTGACATCGGCGGCTTGTTCGCCGGCCAGTTCATCGATTACCGGACCTAGCGCACGACAGGGTCCACACCATTCCGCCCAGAAGTCCACCAGTACCGGTTTATCGGCTTCAAGAACTTCGCTGCGAAAAGTCGCATCGGTTACTGCTAATGCTTTATCTGTCATTTCATTTCTCCTGCAAAAAATCCCCCTCCATTTGGAGGGGGTTGGCCATCGGGAGTACGTGGTTAAACCTGCGCGAATCCACCATCGACTGCGAGTTCGGCGCCGTTTACATAGCTGGAGCCCTGCCCTGCCAGGAATACGACGGCTGAAGCAATTTCTTCGGGTTCGCCAACCCGGGCCAGCGGTGTCTGCTCGCTAACCTGCTTGCCAAACGCTTGCTGATCCGCCTCGGGCAATCCGGTACGAGAAAGTATCGGGGTTCGGATCAGCCCCGGACTGACCGCGTTGACACGAATCTTCCGTGGCGCCAGATCGGTCGCCAGCGTGCGTGCCAGCGAACGCAAGGCGGCCTTTGTCGCCGAATACACGCTTGCTGCCGGCAACCCGATTTGGTTGACGACCGAGGTATTGAAGATGATCGAGGCGCCATCGCGTAATAAAGGCAGCGCCTTTTGCACCGTAAACAACGCGCCTTTCAGGTTGATATCGGTTATGCGATCAAAGTGTGCTTCATCGACCTGGTCGATCGGAGCAAACTCGACGATGCCCGCATTTACAAAAAGCACATCGATATGACCGAAACGCTCACGCGTCGTCGCAAAGAGCTTGTCCAGATCGGCAAGATTCGCCACATCACCCTGTACCGCGATCGCCTTCGACCCCAGTTTCGTAGCAGCCTTGTCGAGGGATTCCGCGTTGCGTCCGAATATCACGACCTTAGCGCCCTCACGTACCAGCTGCTCAGCAGCCGAAAAACCGATACCGCTGTTGCCACCGGTCACTACTGCTACTTTTTCTTTAAGTTCGCTCACTGTCTTTCTCCTGATTTGTTTGCCGCCTATGCGGACTTAGGTTTAATCGAACAGCGCTGCGTCTAGCGCGTTACAGAAATTGAAATGGGATCGTTGGAAAATGGGTCCGTCTGGTTGCTCGCATTGGCCACAAACCACATGCTCATCGTTGCAATCACCAGCATCCCGAGGCCGCCTAACTTGCTTGTCGTTCTCATCTCGTTCCTCAAAACCGACTGGTCGGTCTGTTTAGAGTTAATAAAAAAAGCGATTACCGCTTTCCTGTTTGCCGGTCGTGTCCCGACTGATGGAAGGAGTATACCGACCGACTGGTCGGTTTGCAACCCCTAGGCGACTTTTATCTGCAGACCCTCCAGGTAACGAACCAGACCTCTCACAGACTGCGTAAAGACCTGATTGTCCTGGGCATTTTTGGCCATACCGGTCGCGCCCTGGGTGGTAGCCATCACAAACGAGGCCACTTCGGCGACATCGACATCGTCGGCCATCCGCCCATCACGCTGGGCCCGCAGGAACGCTTCGGTCAGCCGTTGGTGCCAGCGCCGGTAGATGCGCTCAAGCCGCGTACGAAATCCCTCATCCAGCGGCGACATTTCCTGTGCCAGGTTGTTGATGGGACAACCACACACGAGCTTTTCACCCTTCAAATCGCCTGCCATACAACGGAGTAACTCGATCAACGCCGACAGCGGATCGTCTCCGGCAAGGGCATCGTCCCAGAACGCTTTTTGTCCGGGTCCATAAAGCTCATCAATGACGGCGTAGCCGAGTTCGGCTTTGGTCTGAAAGTGGTGATAGAAACAGCCCTTGGAAATACCCAGCTGTTTCAGCATCTGGCCGATGGACGCCGCCTGATACCCCGACCGGTACATCTCGTCCGCAGCGGTCTCCAGGATGCGCTCCCGTGTGATCTCGGCCCGGTTGTCTGTTGATACGTTCACCCGGCTATTATACAAACCGACTGGTCGGTATACAACCCGTGCTCCACCACGCTGCAGTGTCCCTATACTAGCCGTCCAGCCGTTTACGTGAGAGAGCACCCATGCCAAACACAAAAACCTTGAATACCGCAGTTATCTACGGCAGCGCCCGGGAAGCGCGACAGGGCATCAAGGCAGCGCGATTCGTTACGCGAAAACTCGAACAGCGTGGGCACTCTGTGATCCTGGTCGATACCCAGGAATACCAGCTACCGTTTCTCGATCGGATGTATAAGGAGTATGAGAAAGGGACCGCGCCGTCATCGATGGACACCGTTGGTGAAATTCTCAACGCTGCGGATGGTTTTGTGATCGTCAGTGCAGAATACAATCACAGCATCTCAGCGGCGTTAAAGAACCTACTCGATCATTTCCAAAGCGAATATCTGTATAAGCCGAGTGCGATCGTCACTTATTCTGCCGGCCCGTTTGGGGGCGTCCGCGCGCTAATCAATCTACGTGCCATCCTCGCGGAACTCGGCACACCGAGCATTCCCAGCGCATTTCCGGTTTCCGGTATCCACAAGGCCTTTGACGACGATGGCAACCCGCTGGACCCGGCTTACGACAAGAGAATCGTCAAATTCCTGGATGAGTACGAGTGGTATGCACACGCACTAGGTCGTGCGCGGACCCACGAGATTTGTGAATCGCAGATTCCCACGCAACAAGAAATGTGTAGAGGAAAATAGCACCCGGAATCGCTTTTGGCAGATTGCCAGGCAATTAGCGCGCCGGCCCGCGAAACTCCCGTGCAATAGTGGCAACCTGTTCTGGATCTCCAATCGGCAGAGAACAGAAATCCGGGTTGCAAATGTACATTAAAGGGGCATCCCGATCCGGATAGCGGCCCGCGACTTCGTAATGCGCCAACTTGCGGGGCTCGTAAGTGGCACGAGCAGCTCCGAGCAGCGCCTGCGCTCCAGGATCGTCCTGCTCGCCGACGACACTGAATTCGACATACTTTGCGGTCAGTTTTTCCAGGACCAGGGCAAGTTGTCCGGTAATCATGCCTTCGCGACGAATGACATCAGGTGCTGCGACGGCACGTATGGCCTTTTCGGCCACGGCCGCAAGCTCAGTATTTTTAGTGTAGACGGACAGGTCATATAAAAAATGCGCTGCTACTGCGTTGTACCCGAGGGGTTTTCTCGGTGGAATAATTGCCGCAGTCTCGTCGGGCGGCGATGAATAAAA
>JAOTXU010000029.1 GCA_029862165.1 Gammaproteobacteria bacterium | reverse complement strand
CCGCAGTCTCGTCGGGCGGCGATGAATAAAAACCACCGAGAGTATCGTCTTGCAAATGAGTCGTTAGTGCCGAGGCGATGGTTTGTGCAGCCTCAAGCCAGCGTTGCTCGCCGGTAGCTCCGTAGAGCGACAACATGGCACGTCCAAACCAGGCTTGCGCGCTCAGGTAGGGCCGGACTTCGGTAGAAAGCGGACGCATTCTCTTATCTTTTTTCACAACCTGTGTGGGCACAGTTTGCAGCATCCATCCTGCCTTTTGCATTCGCTCCGTCAGCAACGCCTCGGCTGTTCGAACGGCGGTTGCCAGGTAACGCCCTTCCCGACTGGCCTCGTAGGCACGCACGTAAGCAGATATTACTTCGCCGTTTTTGTCTGTATACACGGCGTGATCTATCGGCGGAATACCATAACGTCGTCGTTCTTCGCCGCTGTCCAACGCATAGTAATCACGCGCGTCCATATTGAAGGGCAAACCGGGTGCGTCGTCTTCCTGGCTCGTATAGAAAGTACCGTCGGCGGACATCATCCAGTCAACGACGTATTTATCGACAGCCTTTGTCGAGTCCAGGTAGCTTTTGTCGCCAGTCAATTGATACGCGTTTGAGAAAGCAACTATTGCATTTGCCTGGTTGGAAATGCGTTTTTCGGGAATGATGCGACCGTCATTGAGCACAAGCACAAAAACCCCACCCCAGACCGGATCCAGTGCTCGTCGATAGCCTTGCGTGGTTTTCAGGGCAATAGAACGAAGTTGCTCCTGATCATACATGTGGGCGCGCAGATAGAGATGGTTCAAACGTGCGCCGGCGGCAGTCCGGACACCGCGTGTGCCCCAGCCACCGTTGTCTTCATTCAGCGTGCGATCCAACTGCGCCCGCACCCGGTCTCGCAATAGCGTGAGTTTGGTTGTTTGCGCCTTAGGCGGGGCCCCATAGGGCGCCAGTTTATCCGGGCTCAATTCACCCGACCGCTGTTTTGCGATCAGTTCTTCCAAGATCGGAATGAAATTTTTTGGAACACGATTGCCGCGCAGTGCCAATACCTGAGTGGAATCCGGGGCTAGAAAAATCAACGCAGGCCATGCCCAATCAGAATACCGTTCGCCAATATCCGGGCGGGCCTCCGAATCCACTGCAATGGCCACGAAATGCTCCTGGATTAACTTGATAACCGCAGGATGAGTAAACGTCACTTCATCCATACGCCGACAGGCCGTGCAGCCTTCCATCCCCACATCGATGAGGATCAGTTTGTTCTGCGCACTTGCCTGTTTGAATGGCGCAGTGCTCCATTGGTGCCACTCGATACCGGCGGCGCCCGATGCCCCGGCCGGGAGCAGGAACAAAACGACCGCGATCTTTTTAAGCATGGGCATCCCCGGCATCTCTCAAGCCGTATTCTCGCAGACAATCCCCTGGAATACCCAAAGGACCGATTTTAAAACGATTTTCTTACTCCAAACAAATCAAATACTGGCCAAAGACCTCCCAGGTATCACCCAACGAAACAAACGGGGCTTTATTGGTCTAAGGATGAAACGGCCTGGATCGGAGTACGATAGTGCAATCATGAAATGGCGGCTGATTGCAGGCACAATTACATTACCAGTGGCCATCGGTGCGGCAGTAGTCGCCACCATGTTGTGGCGATTTGAGCAGGAACTCCTGGTGCCACCGAACCTGCCCCGTGTAATGGGTCTGCCACACAACTATGCGCCGCGTCAGCCGACCAAGCCTTATGACGGACCCCACCCGGCCGATATGCCGCGGCCACACGATCAGTTTGTTTATCCCATCAAACCTGGTTCGGTCGGACCGGTCGAGCCGCTTTACGCCGGACCGCCACAATATCCTTTTGTGTGCATGACCGACGAGTCGGACCTCGGTCAACCCATTGTAGACAATCAGGATGGCGCGGGTATTGCGATACGCGGGCAAAACAACGAAGTCAAAGGCTACAGCAAAGACTGTCTGGTGCCGACGCAAGTGCGTTATTTCTACAACCGGGCCGGCACTGAGGAATTCTTCCCACTCGATGAAGCCGACGGCGACATCAGTCAGCTACAAATTGGCGACAAACACCTGCCATTTGTCGTGCGAGTAGAAATGGGCGTAATCAACCGTTATATCTATCTGCTCGCAGCCCTCAAAGGGCCAGCCGAGACCACCGCTAAGATCGATCCCGGTTCCTGGAACGGCCGACTGGTCTACATGTTTCGCGGTGGTGTGGGTATCGGCCACCGCCAAGGCCGTGTCGCGGCCAGTTACATTTTGCGGCGACGACTGGACGCGCTCCGACTCGGTTACGCGTTGGCCTATTCATCGGCGAATCAGACGTCCAACCACTATGATATCTGGCTGGCAGAGGACACTGCGGCGCGTGTAAAGCGCCAGTTTGCAGCATTGTACGGTGAACCGCTTTACACCGTCGGCATTGGTGGCTCGGGTGGCGCGATTCAACAATACCTGATCGGGCAAAACCGCCCCACGGGCTTGCTCGATGCAGCGATTGCGTTGGCATCATATCCCGACATGATCACACAAACGATTTACGCGCTCGATTGCGAACTGCTCGAGTATTACTTCGATGTTACGGCGGCAGACAATCCAAAGTGGCAACAATGGCAAAATCGGCGTTTGATCGAAGGTCTCAATACATTGTCCGGGACGGCAAACGAGTTTTCCAAATTTTATGCACTGGTCAAGCTGGCAAACGGTCGCTGGCCCTCGTGGTCAAACGGCTTGAGCGAATGCGTAAACGGCTGGCGCGGCGCAACCCCGCTGGTACACAATCCGCGTTACACAAAGTTTGCCCACCGTGTATCCGACAACGTGCTGAAATCGGTCAACTGGTCGCACTGGGACAATCTGCTGAAGATCTATGGCAGTGACGCCGACGGCTACGCGCGAATTACCTGGGACAACGTGGGCGTCCAGTATGGGCTAGCTTCGTTCAAAACGGGTCAGATCACGGCGGAGGAATTTCTGCACGTCAACGCGCACATTGGCAGCTGGAAGCCACAGCGCGAAATGACAGCGGAACGCTACTGGAAACGACCCGGCGCTGAGTCGACGCTGGCCGATGCTTCACCCTGGGGTCATCACAACATGCGTCTTGCCAGTGATGACAAACCCGCGCCACGAGCCAGTGGAGACATCAGTGCAATGGAGGCCGCCTATCGTGCCGGCCTCGTGTTCAGTGGCCACATCGACATGCCGGTAATTGACCTGCGTTATTATCTGGAAGACAACCTGGATATGCATCATTTGTCAGCTTCTTTTGCTGCGCGCAAACGCATAAGCAAAGCTCGGGGCCATGCCGATAACCACCTGATCTGGGTCACCCGCCGGCCACACCTGCCGATGGCCGAGGCCCTGGACGCGATTGACCGCTGGCTCGAGGCGCTACGCAATGAGCCTGCTGCAGGTGTCGTGGCCGCCCGCCCGCCCGATACCACTGACATGTGCTTCGATGCCAAAGGAGCAATTGTGGCCGCCGGCGACAGCGTGTGGGATGGCGCATGGAATGGCCGTCCGGCGGGTCGGTGCCTGTTGCGATACCCTGCCTTTTCCACGTCGCGCATCATCGCCGGCGACGACTGGACCGGCTCGGTCTTCAAATGTCATCTGCAAAGCGTCGATCAGGCGATCGCTGCTGGTCTATATGCACCACATGACATGAGACCGTACTGGGAACAGCTCGTTGAGATTTTTCCGGACGGCGTGTGCGATTACAGCGCTGGCGACGTTGGTCAACCCCGTGACTTGTTTACCGCAGGTGTCAAAAAAAACGGCGCGCCGAACTAAACGTCTTCGTTCATCCGGTTACGTGCCGCCTGGGTTTGTTCCAACCGCTGTCTCAATTCTTTGTTGGCTTCAGTTAGTGTAATGAAGTCTTTTCTGCGAATCTTTGCCAGCGTTACGGCCTTATCCACTCTGACCGTTGCAGTACGGATCGAATCACCCAGCAATGCCATTTCACCAAAAAAGTCGCCTTTGCCCAGTTGCGCAACGACCCTGCCCGATTTGTATACGCTTACCACGCCACGAATGATTATATAGAGCGACTGATCGTGGTCTCCTTCGCGTATCACGGTGTCGCCGGGCCCATAGCTGACGGTCACAACCTGATCTGCGACCTGCTCTACCAAATCCGATGATAGACCATTGAATAACGGTATATTGCCGATCGACTCTTCCTGCGCTTCGCGCTGATCTTTGATTTCCCCTAGCCTGCTTTTTAGCTCCGGTTCCTCATCCGCAAGTTGCAACACATCCCGTTTTCTCAGTCGTAACAAAGCCGATGAACTCTTCGCTTTGACTGTGGCTTTCCGGACCTGATCACTGAGTAGCGCCATCTCGCCAAAAAACTCACCATCTTTAAGCTCGGCGATGTTGACGTCGCCCTTAAACACGGACACAACACCGCGCGTAATAATGTAAAGCGCATCCCCGCGTTGCCCCTCGGCAATTACGGTGTCGTCACGCAAAAAAGTTACGGCCGTAGCTTTTTCTGCCAGTTTGTCCAGAACAGTTGTGGACAGGCCTCGCAAAAACGGTACGGTTCCTATTAAGTCGCTAGTCTCAAGTTTTTCGGCAGGATCACTAATTGGCGGCAAATCCGCAACGGCTTTTTGGATCAATCTCTCGATCCGCACCATTGCCTTGGCACCGATCTCTCCTTCACGGTGTTCTTCCTCAATATGATGACCAGCAGCCGTAAGCGCCACGTGCGTCACAAGTCTGTTTTCGAATCTGGCATAGAACTCCGGGTAATCCTCGGCAATCGTTTTCAAACGTGTCTTTTTGTACTCCAAGCGTTCTGTATATCGCTCGGCAACTTTTTCGCGCTGAGCTTCGTCAAGCTCGGTATTCTCGCCGAGCATTTTCAGTACCGCCGAACAAACCAAAACACCCGCGATATCACGTTGCATTCGCTGCGAAAACCGGGTGTTTTGATAGCGTGACAAGATCCCAGCCGCCCAGTCCTGTTCACGCATGCGTCTTAACAGCCCGTTCTCTAATCTCGCAAAAATACTCGGCTTGGCCTGCATATCGTCTACCCGCGCCGGCGCCTCGTTTGCGAGAACTCTTTCACGATCTCGCTGAATATTGTTTCGGATAGAAAGATACGAATAGTGTTGAATCAGACCAATCTCATGCAGATGTTTTAACTCGTCGAGCTCGGTTCTTAAAGCAACTATGTGCAGGTGACGCATACTCTGCGCTTGACCGATCGCAGGAGAATCAGAGAGAAACAGCTCATCAGTCGTCTTGCGAATGAATTGCTGAGTTTTTCTGGAGACCAGTTCTGTTTCATAGAACAAATTGAGTACGGACGACGACTTCTCGCCGGCATTCGCCATCCCAGTCTTGAGTTCTGACAGTTCATCCTCGGTTAGCTTATCGATGCCAAATTTCTGTATTAGCGGACGAATGGTCGGCGCGTTGACCAGAAGCGAGAACATGACGACGCCGAGGGTCATGTCCAGTAGTAATTCCCGGCCCGGGAGATCCTCAGGGATGGACAGAACAATTGCGATTGCCAGGCCGCCCTTCAGACCACCCCACCACATGATATGACGCTCGCCGATCGTGACATGCGGCAATGAGAAAAACCGAATCGTGGCCGGCACCAAACTATAGATCGTTGCAGCCCTGGACAGCAGAACAAATATGACAGCAATTGCGATCACGTCGATGCGGGCCAGCAGACTGCCCACGTTGACCGATAGTCCAACCAGGAGAAACAGCAATGAATTACTCACCAGTGCTATAACTTCCCAGGTTTCTCTTACAACATGGGCATCTGCCTGAGAAATTCGAGACACCCAAAGCGCGCCCAGCGAAATCGCGGCCGCTACAACTGCCATAACACCCGACACATGCAATGTATGTTCTGCGATGGTGAAGGAAGTGTAAGCGACGACTACCGACATGATCACGAACGCTGCCAACCCGGTAAAGAACCGGTAAAATACCTCGCTGATCGCGATACCCATTGCCGCGCCGACTAACGCACCGCCAAGAAACACCCGTAGAAACTCGACTATAGCCAGGCCACCGTCTGAAAATGCAAACGCGCCGCTGACGGCTATCCCCAAAATAATGTTGAACACCACGATTGCAGTGGCGTCATTCAACAACGACTCACCCTCTACCAGGATAGTCAGTCTTTCCGGCGCACCCAGTTCCTTGAAAAGCGCAATGACGGCGACCGGATCGGTTGCCGATATCAATGCACCAAACAACAGGGCAAGAACGAGATCAATACCGAGAACGAGCCAAAGCCCAATGCCGACAATAGAGGTCGCGATTAGCAATGCCGGTATCGCCAGCGTTAGGACTGGCCCAAGATCTTTGAGCAGTTGTCTCGCGTTGAGATTGAACGCTGATTCAAAAAGCAGTGCCGGTAGAAATAGAAATAATACGGCTTCGGGCGTTAACTGAAATTCGAGCAGAAGATGGGCCTGTGGCAGATTTCGCGCCACTGCACCCAGACCCATACCAATAATGACCAAAAATACGGTGTAGGGAATGGGGAGATTCTTGCACAGACCCGCCGCCAACATGGCAACGGTCAACAGCCCCATAATGATGAGTACGGCCTCGGAAATTGGCATCGTTATTGAGTACGCTCCGGGTGTAGTCCAAGTTATAGCAGCCGCAGCGCGCTGTCGCTCAGAAACCAGCCTTCACAGTCCCACACAATATAGACTGAATACTAATAAAAACAATGCGTTAGAATAAACCGCCAAATGCAACAATATGGAACCAGCCGGATTTGTCCGGCCCGCGACACAAATCAGTGATCAGATGATCGCCAAAAATCGCCATTACGATCCGGCCAGTAGAGGCCGACTAGAATTGGGTGGGGCGCCTGCGGCCCACGGCTCCACTGGAGCGACCATCCCGCTGGCTAAGGAGGTTGAGGATGCCAGATAGTTTTTCCGTGTCTTGGGTTGACGCCATCGGTTTTTTGGGCGCCGCGGCCACAGTTTGGGCCATGGGAAGCCGAACCATTATTCCGCTGCGCATCGGTGTGATTGTCGGAAACGTTGGCTTTCTGGCGTTTGGCGTTCTGGCGATGAGCTATCCGACCATCGTTGCTCACGCCATCCTTTTACCCCTCAATGTTTGGCGCACCATCCAACTCGTAAGACTGATCGAAGAAATCAAGCGCGGCTCCAGCAAAGACAACGCACTTGAACCACTGATCTCCTTCATGCGGTTGGAAGGGGAAAAGGCGGGTACGACGCTGTTCCGCAAAGGCGACAGACCGGACCGGATGATCCTGATCAAGTCCGGCACCGTACTTTTAAAGGAGATCGATGTGCGTCTTGGCAAGGAGGACGTCCTGGGCGAGATTGCTATTTTCACACCGGAAAACACCCGCACCGCAACGGCCGTGTGCGAGACCGACTGTGAAATTTACACGCTCTCGCAAGAAGTCATGCTGCAGATTTACTATCAGAACCCCCGTTTCGGCCTGTTCCTGATCCGTGTCATCGTTCGCCGCCTGATGGAAAACTGGGCAGATGCAGACGCACGAGCAAAGGCCGGTATGGCCTGAGTGGTCTTTCGGCTAGCAACCACACGCCATTAGGCGATTAGAAGGCTCGTCGGGACGGATGTTGTGCCCGATGTGCCGTGTAAAGTTCAGACAAGCGTACTATGCTTAAAGAAAACCTGGGGGGTCGAGGGGGGAGACATGCTTCGATGGCTACGTGGGGCCGAGGTGTCCTGATCATGGCTAGTGCAAAGCCATCGCAGATGGTATGCCATGAGTGCGACTTGTTGATTGGTGTGCCGCTGTTGGAACCGGGCGAAAAAGCGTTTTGTCCGCGCTGCAATTTCCTGTTAGCGGCGAATCGACGAAATGCACAAGACAAGATATTCGCGTTTGCGGTGGCAGCGCTATTGTTTCTTGCGTTGGCCAACGCATTCCCCTTTCTGGGCTTTAGTGCGCAGGGTCAGGAACGCACAGTAACCTTGTTGCAATGCGTCGCGATACTCATAACCGAAAACTTTCCTTCGTTGGCAGCAATAGTGTTTGCGCTGATAATTGCTATTCCTGCTATTTTCCTGCTTGGCGTCATTTATTTTTCAAGTTCGCTAGCTCTCAGTCGCCGACTTCCCGCCACCGAAATCACACTTCGATGGATGCTGTGGTTACTGCCCTGGAGTATGGCCGAGATATTTCTTATCGGCATCCTGGTCAGCTTCATCAAGATTGTTGCCATGGCAGACGTGGCACTGGGACTATCATTCTGGTCATACGTGTTTTTTAGTGTGTGTATTACTGTAGTTGTGATGCATCTTGATAAACGCGAACTCTGGCGCGGCGTAAGAGCGTTACCCAATGAGTGAGCAATCGGCCATGGCATTAGGCCTCCAGGGATGCCCGATCTGTACCAAAGTGGGTCCCGTCGAATGCACGTCATGCGAAATATGCGGCGCGAGACTGCATGCGGGATGGAGTAACAGTATCCAGCGTACCTGGGCCTGGTTGATTACGTCGGTCGTGTTGTATTTACCGGCCAATTTCCTGCCGATCATGTACACACGATTTCTGGGCAAAGAAACGGAGAACACGATATTGGGTGGTGTGGTGTCATTGTGGACGCACGGATCCTACCCAATCGCTATCATTATCTTTGTCGCCAGCGTGTTTGTACCCTTGGGCAAAATCCTCGTATTAGGCTGGCTGTGCCTCTCGATACAGTTGGGCAGTACATTTGCAGTGACTCAAAAAACCAAACTCTATCGTGTCACTGAATTTGTTGGGCGCTGGTCCATGATCGACGTATTTGTGGTGGGCATCCTGGTCGCACTGATTCAATTGGGCAATGTAATGAGCATTTTGCCCGGGATGGCGGCGCTGGCCTTTGCGGCTATGGTAGTCACAACAATGCTCGCTGCCATAGTATTCGATCCACGATTGCTTTGGATGTCCGCCGAATGGGACGACCTGAAATGACGAACACACCGGCACGCGTCGGCCGCGGCCCCAGGTTCTCTGGAATATGGTTTGTACCCATTATCGCGGTCCTCGTCGGTATCTGGATGGTCTATACGCACTGGGCCAGCCAGGGGCCACTCATCGAGATTACGTTTGTCACCGGTGAGGGAATCGAAGCGGGCAAGACAAAAGTTAAAAGGAAAAACGTCGAGGTCGGCGAGGTGCTCGACCTTAGACTGGCGAGAGATGCAGAGCATGTCGTGTTGTCGGTACGCATCGAAAAACACGAGGCCCATTTGTTGAGCGAAGACACCAAATTCTGGGTAGTGCGACCGAGAGTCGGTAAAGGGGGCATTTCGGGACTCAACACAATACTGTCCGGCGCTTTCATCGAGTTGTCTCCGGGCACAGCGGAGCAATCTGCCCGCAGTTTTGAAGGTCTCGAATCACCGCCGGTCACGCCCATCGGCACACCGGGTTTGCACGTAACCCTCGACAGCGACGGCGATCGTGCGCTGAATGAAGGCGACCCGATTCTTTTTCATGGCATGGAAGTGGGCACTATTGAATACGTACACTTCAATAGCAAGGAACGACGCACTTACTATAATGCTTTTGTCGCCGCTCCCTTTGACCGGCTGATAACGACGAATACGCGGTTCTGGTTCAGCAGCGGCATGAGTGTCGATATGTCGGCAGACGGTGTCCGGGTCGAATTGGCACCGCTGTCAAACCTGATAGCGGGAGGTGTGTCGTTTGGTGTCCCGGACGGTCAGCCGCATGGCGATCGCATTACCAAGCGGGCTTTCTTTCTGATCTATCCCCGTGAAAGCGCGATCTATGAAAAACAGTATGCCCACGCACTCAGGTTCGTGATTCTGTTCGATGATTCCATTCGCGGCCTCAAACCTGGCGCACCGGTTGAGTATCGCGGCATCAAAGTTGGGCAGGTGATCCGAACCGACATCGACCATGGAGAAATCGAAAACTTGTTGGAGCCAACTTCGAGGATCCCTGTCGTGATAGAAGTCGTCCCGGGACGCCTGGGTTTTGCCGACACCGAATCTGCGGTGGAGGAAGTGGACACTCGCATGAATACGCTCATCGCCAACGGTCTTCGAGGCGGGCTGGCTACAGGCAATCTACTAACCGGTCAGAAGTACGTCGAGCTTCAGTACAACGACAGTATTCCTGGTGCGCCCCAGACCTTTGGTGACTACACAGTAATTCCATCGATTGGCGGCCAGTTGGGCCAACTCCTCGCCAGCATCGAACGCACGCTGGCGACCGTTAACAAGCTACCGCTCGATCAGGTTATGGACAGTGCCCGGAGTGCGTTGGATGAAGTCGCAGGTACCCTTGCCGAATTGCGTAAATCCGCGACTGAACTCGAACAAATTCTGGCCGATCCCGCCAGCCACGAAATGGTCGAGACGCTGAACACGACTCTGACAAGCTTTCAGGATCTGGCAGTCGATTTTTCCGAGGGCTCGCTGACCCACCGCGAATTACAACAAAGCCTGATATCCCTGGAACAAACCTTGCAGGAACTGGAACCGGTTCTTAGAAACCTTAAACAAAAGCCCAATAGCCTGATCTTCGGCGGTGGCCGGGATAAGGACGTGGAACCGAAAGGAGTTCGCGAATGAACTGCATCCGTACCAGCTTTGTTGTATTGGCCCTGATCGGGTTGACAGCGTGCGCATCACAACCGGCAACGGACCAGTACTATAGTCTGGTTTTGGCGGCCGACAGCGTAACCCCGACGGCCAGCGCCGAAAAGGCAGAGACCTTGATCATCGTCGGACCGATTCAACTTGCACGGTATCTAAGCCAGCCGGGTCTTCCCCTGCAAACAGGCACGAGTCAGATCCAAACAGCCAATCATCATTTCTGGGCAGAGCCGCTAGATGAAGCCATTAGCAAAGTGCTTGTGGGCGACATTTCACAACGCGTCGATAACGTCGCTGTTGATCGCGTTGCCGGCCGATGGACCGGCGACGGCGATTGCCAGGTACGGGTCGAATTCGACAAATTCCATCCCACCGAAAATTCCCAGGTTGTGGCAACGGGGCGCTATTGGATACACGAAAGTGCAGGTGCTCGAGTTACAAAAAAAGAATTTGAAATTGTCCAGACACTGTCCGAAAACGGCTACGCCCACGCAGTGCATAAGCTGAGAGCATCGCTTGCAATACTTGCGTCGGAAATCGTCGGGCAGATGTCGGCTTCCGCTGTGTGCCTGAGCCGGACAGATTGAACTGCTGCTACCCGGCCGGTCGAAAGAAAAGGTGAGGAATAAGCCATGAAAACCGGGCGGGCTATTGGGCTTCCCCTGTCCATAGTGCTGGCAACTGCCTGTGGTGGGGGTGGCGCGGGCGCCACCCCGGTGATTGCACAGAGCTTTTGTGCCGATGCGCTATTCCCGGACCCGTCGACCTCACCCTATGTCCTGCCCTATCCGCCGAACGTCAGCTACACCATGTTCCAGGGCAACTGCAGCCAGCTCGGCGGACATAGAGACACGTTTGCCTACGACTTTTCCCACGGCATGGGAGATCCCATTACTGCGTCCCGGGCGGGGACGGTGATCATAGTGAACGATAACTTCTCCGATGACGATCACATCGAGGGACATGAGAACAATGTATTCGTCGAACACACTGACGGAACGGTGGTGCGCTACACACACTTGATGCAGGACGGCGCCATGGTGACGGTTGATCAGCAAGTTTTTCAAGGCGACATAGTCAGCCTTGCAGGTAATTCCGGTAACTCCTCCGGCCCCCACCTGCACTTCCAGGTGTTCAGGAGCCGAAATTTCGACAAATCCAACGCGATCCCGGTGACCTTTCGAAACGCTATCGGCACGGCACGAACCAACGGTGAACTGATCGAGGGGCAGGTCTACCAAGCGGATAGTTTTTAGAGGATGTGAGCCCCTTGCGGGCCGACCACGCGGTTGCGATTTCGTTACCGAAGACTATGATTAGCCCCCTACCGCGGTACAGTCGAGATCGCGGAAAACACAGGAGACATACAATGGGGAAAGTGCTGAGTATTTTTATGCTAATCGTGCCGCTCGTAGCGTTTGCCGGCCATGGCGACGTCATCGAGGTTCAACTGACTGAGGACTGTAGTGTTGCCGAATATGTCAAGATTAAGGACGACTTTAACGAACAATGGGGCAAGAAGAATGGCTATCTGTCCGAAGTCTTTGTGCCTGTTCAGTCCGATAACCTGATATCGCTGTACTGGGTTGGCCGGACCGCCAATGCAGCAGCATTCGGCAAGGCCTGGGACCAGTGGCGCAATGATTTAGGCGATGCCAACTCCGTCGCCTCGAAGCTGTGGGCCAGGTTTCAGGCATGTAGCAAGAACATGAGCCGCACCGGGTACGACGTACTTTAATAGAACCGGGGTCGAACCTGACGCAACATCCGGTTCGACCCCTATCTGGTGGGAGTTGCGAGGTTGGTGTGGAAGAAAAAATATCAAGAAGAATAGCTCTGATTGGCATGCCGCGTTCAGGTACGACATGGACGGCTAAGGCTATTGATAGCCAGTCGCGTGTCTATTACTTACATGAACCTGATAGCACAAGAAGGATGTCGATCCCGCATGTTGTGACGGATGATGAGGTGCATGCTTATACAGCTGCCCAGGAGCAGTACCTGTCAACTATTGATTCCGTAAGAAATCTAAAGTCTGTTGGTCGTTTGCCATTCTTCCCAAAATCATTTCAGTACGGATGGCAAACTCGATTGAACTCTATGACAATTGCTGCGTTCAAAATCGCCTCTAAGGTATCTGGCCATGTTGCCGATTTGAATGTTCCCATTCTGGACAGGCCCAAAGAGTCGCGGGTGCTTTTTTGGAAATCGATAGAATCCTGTGCCCGCCTTAATGTGCTTGCAGAAGCGGCGCCTGACGACCGGTTTGTATTTCTGATGCGTCACCCCTGTGGCATCGCTAATTCGGTGCTAAGAGGCATTAAGCAAAATCGCTTTTCTTCGGCAGTGCCAATATACGAAAATATCGGGGTCTTTGAGCAGTTACTTAAGATCGACACTGCAAAAGAGCTACAGCTGACGTTGACTGATATAGAAAAAATGTCTATCGCTCAGCGTTTAGGTATTCGATGGTTACTATATTGCGAAAAGGCTGTTCGCGATATTGAGCGCTATGACAACATCACGTTGTCTGTCTATGAAAATGTTTGTCAGAATCCGCTTGTTGAATTTGAAAGGATGCGTAATTTTTTTGAATTGGAGAAATCCAATACGATAGAGCGCTATGTTAGCGAGACAACCGGTAGCCATGATCGTGGGTTTTACAGTATTCGTAAGGATCCGTCGGTGAGCGCAGAGAAGTGGCGAAGGGAACTTCAGCCCGAATTTATTAAAGAAATTGAGACGGTCATTAAAGGCAGTGATAGCGCTGCAGTTTTTGGCATTTGAGGGCGTTGATATGCCGAGGAATTCACGTGTCGCTCTGCTCCTTAGTTGTTTTTCCTGGTCATTAGCGACTGCCGGGGGCGTTACGGAATTCTGTCTCGACGGCGAACTCGACCTCGGCGCACGCTATCAGGGTACCCGCCCCGAAGCCGGCGAGTTTTATCCCACCACCTGGTGTGTCGTCACCGAAGATGAGTCGCAACGCGTTCTGTTTGCCGGTGCTGGAAAATCAAACCCCGATATGGATGGCGGCTGGACCGTTGCATACATCCCGCCAGACCTGGTGCGTATCGTCAATCGTGATTCCCCGCCGGATATCGAATTTCTAGACACGGACAATCTGAATGAAGCGCTGCGCGTGCGACGGATTGACCCGCGACGATTGCTGGAGGAATCCCGGACTACGCCAAAAGGACTGGAAGACCTAAACGTCGATATCTGTGGTGATCGACTTTTGTCGGTAAAGACCTCGGCGCAGGTCCCCCTGCGCGGACAGGTCGACGTCACCTGGAACTGGGACTGGGCCAACGACGAGCAACCAAAGCTCAGATTGATGTTGGACGATACGCTGCTATTCAAAGCAACGGGCCGCTGGCGCAACGTGTCCCGCGACGAAGCCCAAATGCTATGGCAAGCGACTCCCGGCGCCGACCCAATTGAGGTTTCCGGTGATCGCTGGCCGGCGCAAATCAACATGCAAGTCGTCGACCTGGCGGGTCGTGTGTACATGATCGGCGGCGTGCGAACGGGTTTTCAACATCTGGTTGTTGACACCGACGAGGGCCTGGTCGTTGCTGATGCGCCGGCAGGCTGGGTCGAGTTTCATCACCTGCCGCCGTCCGACCTGGTACCCGGATACGGAGTGAGCGGCCTGTCAGAAAAACTGGTCGATTTTCTGGCCGAGAAATTTCCCACGCGACCGATTCGAGCGGTTGCGCTTACACATTTCCACGACGATCATGCCGGCGGCGCCCGGGCCTTTGCGGCGGCGGGTGCAGAAATTTTCGCACCGAAAGAGTCCGCCCGTTTTTTCGAAACGGCGCTCAACCGACCAGCCATGCCGGATGATCGCCTGGCACTGGCCGAGAAACCGGTGGTCGTGTCACCGGTTACGGATCACGTGATCATTGGCAGCAAACCTAATCGCGTCAAACTGATGTCGATGGGCTCAGGTCCGCATACCTACGCCATGCTGGGCTTCGCGGCGCTGGACAAGGATTTCTTTTTTGTGTCTGACGTGCACGTACCACGTTCCGAAGCGGATACGCCACGCGAAAATCGTGCTGCCACCGAGTGTCACTTTGCCCAATGGGCAGTAAAAAATCTCTCATCGCAGGTCCGGATCGTAAACTCTCACAGCGCCCCCGCGACACCTGTCTCGAGACTTCATAAATATCTTGAGAGCGACCTGTGCGTCCGAAACCGGGACCGGACCAATGATTAGTCGACATAAATAGGACCAAAAATCCTAGATCGCAAATTTTTTGAGCTTCGAACCCACCAAAACGCCAGCGCTCAAAACGCTGGCGGATGAGGTCGATCGGGTGACACAAACAAACTAAGCCCGTCACGCCGCCTTATTGCTTGGCAGCTCGAACTCAAAGCAGGTGCCTTCATTCACTTCGGACGTGACAGTGATTCGGCTACCATGCAGATCCAGGATTCTGCGTACAATCGCGAGACCCAGACCAGCCGACGTTGACGAATCGCCGTCATGATGTTCGCTTCGATAGAAGCGATCAAAGACCCGCGACAGGTCCTCCTTGGCGATCCCGCAGCCGGTGTCGGCAATCATGACAGCGACGCTGTCGGAACGTTTGTCCAGACTAATACTGATGCTTCCGCCTTTCGGCGTGTATTTCAGGGCGTTGCGGATCAAATTCTCAAGCACACGTTGCATCAAAGCGATATCGGCGTACACAGTGGAGGTCTCCGGTCGCGAACTCACTTCTATCATGATGTCCTTCTTCCCAGCCTCTAACTCGAATTCCTGAGTGACATCCTGTAACAGCTCCGCCAATGAAAAATACTCCAGGGAAGGATGCACACTGGCGGAGTCGAGTTTGGATAATTCAAACAGATCCTCAACCAACCGCGTCAGGTGTTGGGTGTGTTTGCGAGCAATCTCCAGGTAGCGCTTGCGTTCATGCGTCGACAAAATGTCATTCTTGATCAGCAGTGTTTCGACATAGCCATGCATCGAGGCCAGCGGTGTGCGTAAATCATGTGACACATTGCTAACCAGTTCACGCCGAAGACGATCGGTTTCATTGAGCCCTTCAAACTGTTCATAAATCTTGTTGGCCATAGCGGCAAAAGCCGCTCCCAACTGGCCGATCTCGTCCCGTCGCCGACGCACTGGGCCGTCGCCGACGCTGGCATCGAATCCCTTCACCAGCATAGTTGCGTCAAAGTCGGCCTCCGAAAAGCGCCGCACATCGCTAGTCAACCGGGTCAGACGCCGCGTCAATAACCCAAATACCAACCACCCAACCAAGAAAGCACCCGACACAATCGCAACCAAGGCGCCAAATGTAAGTTTTTGAATATAGCTACCGCGAATACTGTCGGCCAATTCATCGTATTTTTGCCCGCCCAGCACAGCGTACAGATAGCCCTGCACGACACCGTTGTGGACCACAGGGTGGGCCGAAAACACCTTCTGCCGATCCAAATTGCGCGGATCAGTGCCCCGAAGTGGCATATCGACATCGCCAGCCAATAGCGCGTGCACCGGCGCCAGGTCGACACGGTCAGTCAACATGGATTCTGGCGGTAATGCGTGAGCCAGGATGGCTCCCTGAGTGTCAAGCAAGTAAGCCTCGACAGTTGGATTGATAATCATGGCTTGCTGCGCCAGCAGTGACAAAGCTTCGGTATTGACTACGCCATCATCAATGAGCTGACGCTCTTCGGTCACGTACATAGCGATTGAACTATTAAGGCGCTGCGTTATTTCCTCGTAGTAAAGTCGGGTGCTGAATTGCACGACAATAAGAAAGCTAGTACCGATCAAAACCACAATCATCAGTAACGCTGTCGATAATTTAGCAAACAAAGTCTTCATTAGCGCACGCTGATCAGGGGTTGATTGCGACTCGTTTTTCCCAGCTCTTTCGCAACACGGTCTACATCCAGTTTGTAGCCCACGC
Organism: Gammaproteobacteria bacterium; assembly: GCA_029862165.1. Classification (GTDB taxonomy): domain Bacteria; phylum Pseudomonadota; class Gammaproteobacteria; order Steroidobacterales; family JABDKV01; genus JABDJB01. The sequence goes on along the minus strand of JAOTXU010000029.1, from coordinate 7,787 downwards.
CCCACACAGTCACAATCAAAGACGGCTGTGACGGGTCAGGTTCAATCTTTGCACGCAGTCGATTGATATGTGAATTGACCGTGTGCTCGTAACCGTCATGCCCATAGCCCCATACGCTATCGAGCAAATTTGCCCGGGAAAATACATGCCCCGGGTGACGCACGAAGTGCAGCAGCAAATCAAATTCGCGGGCAGTCAGTGAAATAGAATTATCGTTTAATAGCACGCGCCGGGCCTTGACATCAATTTCAAGTGGACCCGCCGTGAAAGATTCAGCGTCGCTGGGAAAGCGTTTTTCCAGCGACTCGACACGACGGAAAATAGCCTTAACGCGGGCCACCAACTCCGATATGCTAAAAGGCTTGGTTACGTAATCGTCTGCGCCAAGCTCAAGACCCAAAACGCGATCAAGCTCAGACGTCTTGGACGTCAGCATTAAAATTGGCACATAGGGCAGTTCGCGTCTTAGCGCGCCGCAAATGCTAAGGCCATCTGGACCGGGTAAACGTAAATCCAAAATGATCAAATCCCAGATACGGGCAAAGGCCTGGTGCATGCCCTCGTGGCCGTCAGCCGCGAGTGTGACGTCACAGTTGGCATCGCTCAGATGCAGTTCCAGCAACTGGGCAATATCCCACTCATCTTCAATCACCAACACATTTCGCTTGTTCACTTGATTTGGGCCGGCCTGGAGTTCGTGCAGTTCTTAGAATCTAGACCGGACTTGTAACGAAAGTATCACAGGCCAAATTGGAGTAAACTAAAACCTCTTGATTTCCAGTGGCTTAGGGTTAACTGGAGGCGTGATAGTCGTGTGAGGTATCACACGCAACATGATCAGGTATCGGTCTCCATCCAGAAGGTCGGTATGAATTAGATAAAACACAGGAGAAAGTCATGACAAGAAACGGTTTTACAGCGCTTACAACGTTGATGATGAGCAGTCTGCTGTTTGCGACCACAGCCACCGCCGATTCTCATTACGAAGTAACGGTGACGAACCTCACCAAGGGAATGACATTTACGCCCATCATGGTTGCAACCACCAGGAGGGGCGATCGATTTTTCCGCTTGGGGGATGCACCGTCTGACGAACTGGAAGCCATGGCCGAGACCGGCGACGTGGGTCCACTGCAGGAATCGCTGGATGCTCATGACGTCAGCAACTCGTCATTTCTTCCGTTTCTTTCCCCGGGCAAGTCCGTCACACAATTCGTCGCGACTACCGGGGAATACAAGAATGTCAGCCTCGCTGCCATGCTGATTCCCAGCAATGACATATTCTTTGCGCTCAACGGCATTGCCGGGCCAACTGGCAACAAGACAGTCACGCTCACCGTGCCCGCCTATGACGCCGGCTCTGAATTGAATGATGAACTATGTGTCAGCCTGCCGGGTCCCGGTTGTGGTGGCGACCCCGGTCCAATTTCCGCCAACGGTGAAGGCTATGTTTACGTATCCAACGGGATCCGGGGAATTGCTGATCTTGATGCCAACGCACTCGATTTCAACAACCCGGTCGCCCAAATCACGATTACGCGCATCAGCAGCAATGAAGATTAGGTTCTCATCAGAATTGTGAGGTCGAACCGCAGGTTCTCGGCTAGCGCATTGTCGCGCAAACCCGGTGCGCGGTTCGACCCCAATTATTAGTAGCTGGGCAAGAGACGGCGATTTCCGCGGATCTGCCGGTCGCGGGCGCAAAATCTGGCGGCCGGCAAAAATACTGACTGTAATTGGGGAGGCTTGACCCATCGGCCCTACATCCCCCCCTGTATACTCAGTCAGGTAGAAATCAAAAATTTCCCCAGAATAAAATGGCCGCCAAGATTAGTTTCAGCGATTCAGCGCCAACTACGCAAACCCTGCTCGATGAAATCGGCTCCTTGCGCAAACAACTCGCCGACTCAAAAGCCACGACCCAGTCAGAAGATTACGATTCCTTGTTTGCCCAGTTTCCGCTGGGCATGCAGGAAGAAGACTATTCGCAGGTGAAGATTTTTATCGACAATCTCCAGGCCGAAGACGCGGTGGATATTAAGCAATATTTTGAAGACAACCCGAAAGTCGTCCTCCAGTTAATGAAGTCTATACACGTCACCAATGTCAATCAGGCAATGCTAGATATGACGCACGACGAGACAGCGCAGGGTTTCCTGGATGGTGAGGTAGATGTTGATTCGTGGTGGAATGCCCGATGGGCTGCCTATTGTGCTGCCGAATTTGCAGCCCTCGCTTCACCCAGCATGACCTACGAGGATGAAAGCGCGGATACTCGGTATGACGGTTCGATATTCCAAATACGCACCATCGCAACTGTTGTCAGTGGATACGAACAGACTTGGGAAAAAGTAATTACTATTTTCGAAGACATCACCGACCGCAAAGCAAACGAGCAGGCACTGATCGAAGCGAAATCGTTAGCCGAGCATGCAAATAGGGCGAAGTCTGATTTCTTATCGAGCATGAGTCACGAACTGCGAACCCCGCTGGGCGCAATTCTTGGATTTGCCGAGTTGCTCGAATATGATGATGACCTAGCCGAAAAACATCTGTACTCCATACGCGAAATTAGTCAGGCCGGAGAACATCGGCTGCGCTTGATCGATGAAATTCTTGATTTGTCCCTAATCGAGTCCGGCGAAACTTGAAATGTCAATCGAGCCGGTATTGATGACCGAGGTGATCGATGAATGTCTAACCTGGGTTGCGGATATGGCGCTGGACCGTGGGATCAGTATTGACTTTGAGCCTGAACTATTCGACGAGCTCCATGTGCTTGCCGACGCAACCAAACTGAAACAGGCTGTTCTAAACCTGCTGAGCAATGCGGTAAAATACAATCGCGAAAATGGTCAGGTTAGAGTAATTTGCGAGAAAACAAACAACGGCTTAGCCAAGATCGGTATCAGCGATACTGGCCCGGGACTATCAGAAGACCAGATCAACGAGTTGTTCCAGCCGTTCAGGCGTCTGGGTGCGGAGCATAGTAGTGTGGAGGGAACTGGCATCGGCCTGGTCATTACACGCAAGTTGATACGGCTAATGCACGGCCACGTTGATGTTGACAGTTCCGTTGGCAAGGGCAGCACTTTCTGGATCGCGCTACCCAGCGCCCGGGGGCTTGAATCGGAAGACTCCGCTCACGCCGTCAATACAAAAATTGGTGACAAACCAACTATGGCTGTATCGACGATCAGCCCACAAATCCTGGTGGCAGAAGATAACCAAGTTAATCGGGAGCTCATCTCGGCTCAAATGGAACATCTGCAATATCAGACCGATGTCGCCGAAAATGGAGCCGAAGCGCTGAGGCTATGGCAGAGTGGAAAATACAAACTGCTGATCACCGACATACGTATGGCGGTAATGGATGGTTACGAACTAATCAAACAAATCAGATCAAAAGAAAATGGCGGTGGTGAGCCGAGCCCAATTATTGTGATGTCTGCAAATGCGATGGGTGACGACGTAAAACGTTGTTTTGAGGCTGGTGCTAACGACGTGCTGTGCAAGCCCATCAAAATCCGAGATTTGCGTACATCGATACAAAAATGGTGGCCCGGAATTGCCACATAACCAGGGGTTTCATGGCTGGAGACACCGGACAGCCTGCCCACTTTGTATATCGGGTGCGTTGCGGATGGGTTCGCGCCGAACGACCATTGCGTCTCGGTACGTCTATTTTGCTGCCAGCTCCACCACGATTTCTGATCCTTGCATTGCTACATCATGATTTAGCGACACCGGTTTGTAGCCGGCAGCATTCACGGTCAGCCGGTGGTTGCCCGGCCCAAGCTGGCTAAAGTGAAAGTAACCTTGCTCGTCAGCGGCTGCGGTACGGCGTGCTGACGTGCGAATGCCGTTGTGTTCGTATTTCCAAGTAAGAGTGACGTTGGGAACAGCGATCGGGCTGCCGTACTCACCGACTACGCGTCCGTGGATTTCGTCGTAGCCCCAATCCAGTACCACGGTGACCTGCAGCTCGGCATCCGCGGCAAGCCGGATACCTTCGATAGAGTAGTACGGATTTGATTTGGTCTTTAACAACAATTCGCCGACCGGCGCCTTCTCGACTACGAAATGGCCCGCTGCGTCACCGATGACTTGCTGATTGTAATACGACCTGGCCTTCGTTTGCAGCACCAGGCTGAAATCGGCAACGGCGTTGTTAAACATATTCACCATCTGTCCACGCAGGACGCCGGTGTCCCTCGCGGCCAGTTCGATATTCAGCGTCAGGCCATTCTTGGTGATCACGACATTTTTCTGAAAGTAGTCCTCGTATGTCTCGGTCGCATTGATGGACACCATATAATCATCGCCGGGTTCGACGCCGCGTATTACAAACGTGCCGCTCGCGTCCGTTATTGATCGATAGGTCTGTCGTGGTGTGGCGGAGGATAGAAGGACACGCTGACCGGCAACCGGGTCACGCGCGGCGTTCGTTACGAAGCCGGATACATCGGCCAACTCAGTCGCCGCGTCCGCTTGCATGATGATATTCAGCTCCAATGCATTCGCGTCGTCCGAATGATCGGCAGCGAGCCGAATCTCTCGGTCCCGATAGCCTTCGTGGCTAGCCCGCACCATCATTTGCGTCACATTCTCCGGCAGCATGGCGTCGAAGCCATAGTGGCCCTCCCAGTTGGTGGTGACTTCGCTGGCACCGGCGAGGTTGGGGCGCACCTTGGCTCCGAAGAGGGGGTCGCCCTCCTCAGTGGTGACGATGCCCTGCACTCGAATTTCTTGATGCGTCGCGACGATCAGATCGGCAAAGTCCACGCCGGCGCGAACGTGGATTAGCGCTCTAGTGTAGCGGTCTGTCGCAACCGTGCGAAGCTGATACTCGCCATTGGCGAGATTCTCGAACGCATAGGCACCGTTGTAATCAGTGGTTGTCCGGCGCTGGCCTCTGCCCGGCGGTATTGCTTTGCGCTGTCCCTGCTCGAACAGGTGCGTCGCTGTCGCGGTCACCTGGATTCCGGCGACCGGCGACCCTGAGCGCGTAAGCACCCGCCCGGAGATGGCGAGATCCCCCTGCGGCTCATCGTAAGTAGCTTGCTCGGTTTCAGTTCGCGCCCTGGCTGGCAGCGCGACCAATTCGGATCCGTCGGGACCGCGGCTCGCTTCCGTCACGACAGCCTGTAAATTCGTCGACGGCCGAGGGTTGTCGTCCGCAGGCTCAGGCTTCGTATCACGCTTGGCCGATGCGGGCCGGCTCTGTTGGCCAGGCTTCGTCAGTACGACCGTCTCGTCATCCACTTTCGGCATCTCGTGATGACTGTTGTTTGTTACGCGCTCAACCTGCAACCATTGAAAGAATACGAACGAGGCAATAAACACGGCCGCGCCGATCAGCAGCCTGCTATTGACGGACCCCCTGCAAATGTTCATTTCTCGTTGCTCAATCCGGAATCACGGCAGACACGAATTCGCACGATTGATTGTAGATCAAACGGCGCACCGCCCGTAACAGGCGATGCGCTCGCGTCGAGCGTGATTACCAAGGTCACAGGACGAATATACGATGCTCGACCATCGTGGGCCCATCGCCCAAACTGCTCCAGCATGGGGAAACCGCGTGCAAGGACGCCCGGGCTTGACCCCGGGCGCCTCAATCATACGATCATACGACTCTGCTTATGGAATGGTCAGCGAGAGGAACGAACCATCCGTGAACTGCAGCCTGATAGCGTAGTTCCCCGCTGCCGATTTCTTACGGAAGTGGAAAGCAATTCTCTCCGTCAGGTCCGCCTCCAATACCCAGTCGGTCGGGACCACGTTCCACCCACGGGTCGTATCGCACACGTCAGGCGGAAGAAGACAGATATCGGGGTCCGCCGCGAGCAGATCCAGATCGCCAAAGATTTTGGCCTCGTTTCTACCTCCAGGAACAACCACCCCGGGGAAGCTGCCAGTCCAGACGACGGCACCATCAATGGTGATCTGCCGCAGGTTGCCATTCGAACCCGGCCACTCGATGCCGATATAGGCGATCTCCTTGTCCTCGTTCGTGAAGTTGGTCATGTGAACGGCGGCATGCTTGGCCTTGTTCTGGAACTTGTCGAGCTCGATTCCCTGCTTGATCGTCACCGTCTCGACGTTCGACGTGACCAGTTCGTCGCTATCTAGTGGGCTATTGGAGTCCGTGCCATCAGCCTCCGCCTGGTTTTCCACATCGAAATTCTCAATCACGTTCCCGCAGTTGCGGAAGAACTGGCCACCTCGCTTGTAGCGGGCGATGGAGAAGTAATCGATCTTCCAATCAGCATCGAGAATTTCATCTGGCCCGGCGCCCGTATCCGAATATCCGCTATCGTAGCTGTCGGAACACGACAAGTGCAGCACGAAACCCGGATCGCCGTTAGTCGGAATAAAGAAGAATTCATTCTTCGTCAGCGTCTGACCGCTGAGATCCAACTCAACTGTATCGCCATTCGGATCAGTCAGGTAGGCCGGTCCGAGGGTATTGCCCTGCAGGATGTATCCATTCGCAAACACGAACCGGAACTCCGCGCCATCGTTAGGCGGATCTGCGTAGATCTGGGTATCGCCTGGGGAGCCGAGGAACGGCGCCGCGAGGTAAGTCACGATGATGTCGACGGGTTCACCTACCGGTACGTCCACCGTGCAGGACAGCGTTGCCGCACCAAAGGGATCGGGTTGCACCACGGAACAAGGTTCAATGGGCAGTGGATCATCGTTCATATTCCACACCTCGGTTGGCGGGTCGCTTAACGGGTCGTCGCCATCGTAATCGATCTCGATTTTCGCGATTTCGAGGAAGTTATTGACGTCGTCGGTGACAACGACACCAACCGCATCCGAGGGACCAGAATTCGTCACTTCGAGGATAAAGATCTGGCCCGTACCCTGTGCGACAAGCGGGATTTCGAATTCCGGCGGGTCGAAGGTCTTGACGATGCTCAGTTCGATCTCGGTGAGAATGTCGATGGTGTCCGTGTCAGTGTCGCTGACATCACCGGCAGTATCGGTGGTGCCATCAGCATCGGCAGAGTTATTGAGCCCTAGTGTTTCGGGCACCGACGCGTCGACCGCGAAGTTGACCGTGATGGTCTTGCTGTCACCGACGTTCAGCGTGCCAAACGTGCAACTGACATCCTGACCCGTGGCGGACCCGGTGCCACCGTCGCAATCGATACTAGAGACCGCCAGATTGGTGGCGACCGTATCGGTAACGACAGCATTATTGATCGTCACATTTCCATCATTGGTCACGACCAGCGTGAAGGAACTGCCTGCTCCGCCAGCGATCACGGTTTCCTGTTCGTCGCCGGCAAAGTCCTTGACGATCTGGATAGATGGGTTCTGCGGCAGCGGTGTCGTTGTGGGTCCATCCGCCGGCGGTGACTCGTTGGAGCGCGCCGTCGCCGTGTTGGGCACTATGCCGGCGTCGATGTCCGGCTGGGTGATGAGGTACATGCCCGTAAAGGTGGTCGTGTCGGTCTCGCCCACGTCCAGTGTGGTCGGGCCACCCACCACCGTTACCAGCGGATCGGTGACCGTCACGTTGGTCAACGTCACGTTGCCGTCGTTGCTCACCGCGAAGGTGTAGTTGATGGTCTCGCCGACATCAGCAAAGCCGTCATTGTCACCGTCAATCCATGTACCGCTCTTGATGATGCTAATCAGAGGGTTCTGCACGATCGGGATCGACAGATTGTCCGTCGCATCCGGCGTCTCGTTCGAGCTCGCCGTCGCAATGTTGTCCACCGAACCGCCGGCATCCAACTCGGCCTGCGTGAAGGTGTGCGTCGCCGTAC
>JAOTXU010000014.1 GCA_029862165.1 Gammaproteobacteria bacterium | reverse complement strand
ACATATCCAGCGAGAGGTCCCCCCGGAGGGGGGAGGGAATAAAAACATATCCAGCGAGAGGTCCCCCCGGAGGGGGGAGGGAATAAAAACATATCCAGCGAGAGGTCCCCCCGGAGGGGGGAGGGAATAAAAACATATCCAGCGAGAGGTCCCCCCGGAGGGGGGAGGGAAAAGGATCGGCGGGATTATGTTTCGCGCTCGATGACGCGATTGATGTGCCATTGTTGCGCAACGGACAACACAGTGTTGACGAACCAGTACAAAACGAGCCCGGCAGGAAAAAACGCAAAGAACACCGTCATCATAATCGGTAGTACGGCAGCGACCCTGGCCTGAATAGGGTCAGTCGGCGTTGGATTGAGTTTGTGCTGAAACACCATCGCCGCACCCATCAACACAGGCAGTATGAAAAACGGATCCCGTACCGACAAATCACTGATCCAACCGATCCACGGCGCCTGACGTAATTCGACACTCTCGATAAGCACCCAGTACAGGGCAAGAAATACCGGCATCTGGATCAGGATCGGCAAACACCCCGCCATCGGGTTGGCACCCTCGCGCTTGTACAACTCCATCATTGCCGTACTAAGTTGCTGACGGTCGTCCTTATACCGGTCCTGCAACGCCTTAAGACGCGGCTGCAGCTTACGCATTTTTGCCATCGACCGGCCGCTGGTCTCAGTCAGCTTGTAAAAAACGAGCTTGATCAGCACGGTCAACAGAACAATTGACCAACCCCAGTTGCCCACAAAGTTGTGAATTTTCTGTAGCAGCCAGAACAACGGCTCGGAAAAAATTGCCAAGAAACCATAGTCGACTGTTTTGGCCAGTTTCGGCCCGACCAGCTTGAGTTGTTCCTGAATCTTTGGCCCGACAAAAATGGTCTGATTAAAGTCAGCGGTTTGGCCCGCGGCGACTTGCCGCAACTCTCCAACAGCACTGAGCAGTGCAACGTCTCCAGTCTGCAGGCGGCTGCGGTATTGCACCTGCTCATCGGCCGGTGGAACGACTGCGGTGACGAAGTGGTGTTGGATCGAAGCGATCCAGCCCCCCGACAGGCGGCTCTCCACTGGACGCTTGCGCAAGTCCTTGAGATTCAGTTTTTCGTATTTTTCGCCATCAAAGATGACCGGGCCGGTGAACGAGTAGCTGTCCACGTCAAAAAACGATCGCTTGCGGGGTAACTGCTGCCGCTTGATCTGCGCGTACGCCGCACCCTGCCACGGTTGAGCCCCTGCGGTCAGGTGCTGTGTCATTTCGATTGCATAGCTGCCACGGCGGAAGGTATAGATCTTGCGCACGGCAACATCGCCGTCGCGCCAGGACACACTTACCTGTAATTCGTCCTGCCCGTCAGCCAGGCGGTAGCTTTTCTGGCGCGAACTAAACAGCGCGCGATGATCCGGGGCCGGTGAATTACTGCTGAGCAACCCCGACTGAAGAAAGTATTCACCGTTGTCGTCGGAATCGAGCAGGGTTATCACTTCGTCCGGGCGGTCCTTGCGCACCGGGTAGTCGAGTATTTGCACCGACACCAGGTCACCGCCAGCCGTGTCGATTTCCAGTGACATGACATCCGTGACGACCTGAATCCGCTCGCTGCGTGGTGCAGCCTGGACGTCTGGTGTAATTGTCGGTGCTTTATCTTCCGGCTGCTCACCAAGCAGTGGAACATCATCATCTGGTGGTGCGGCCGGCGGGCCGTCGTCCGGCGTCGCTTGTGTTGTGGTCTCAACGGTTCGTTTCGGCCCGTAGTCTTTGACCCACGCATCCCACAACAAGAAACAGATCAGGCCAAAACTGATCCACAACAGCAGCCGCGGATTATCCATACCTGTGTTCCACGTCGGGGACCGGATCGACTCCACCAGCATGCCATGGGTGGCAACGGGCGAGACGTTGCAGGCTCAGCCACCCACCACGCCACAGGCCGTGATGTATTAATGACTGTTCGGCGTAACTCGAACAGGTTGGATAGAAACGGCAGCGGGCACCGAGTAACGGGCTCACGGCCAGGCGATAAGCCCTGATTAAGAAGACAATGAGTGTCCGCATTTTTCGCGGATCCTTTCCCAGTGGGCCGCCAAGCTGCGGCTAATCTCAATTCGATTGCTTTGTTTTATACCGTGACGTGCGATGACGACAATGTCGGCACCCGGTAGCTCGTGCTGATCCAGTCTGAAACGCTCGCGTACCTGTCGTTTCAATCGATGTCTGCGCACAGCATTACCTGCAGCCTTGCGGGATACGACAAGTCCGAGACGGGGATGATTGTGTTCGCTAGTTCGGGCCAGCACGGTAAACAGCGCATCCGATGAACGTGTTGAACATTTTTTGAACACCCGGTCAAAATCTTCCCGGGACGTAAGGCGCAGACGATTAGAAAACGCGAAACGACGCACGTGCAACAACGGCCGTGCGGCGCAAGCCGCCGTCAGGGACTGAGCCGCTTGCGGCCTTTGGCTCGGCGGCGCGCCAGAATCTGACGGCCGGCCTTGGTTGCCATGCGTGCACGAAAACCGTGCGTGCGCTTGCGGTGCAGATTGCTGGGTTGAAAGGTGCGTTTCATTTTGCGGGCGCTCTCTTGTAACAATTCTTGCGACGCACTGCCGCAAAGAGCCGGAAAGGTTACGCGTGAGGCGCCAGCCGTGTCAACCATTTTCAGCCCGATCAGTGGCTGTGGAATCAGCTGGGGGACAGGTATACACTCGGTCCCCTTCCGCGTGATTCGTAATCACCACTTTTTTGGGGGCGTCAACTGGTGCAAGAGACTGTTTGGAGCCGTTGTGTACAACGGCTCGAAGACGAACTATCCGCGCAGCAATTCAACAAACTTGTGCGGCCTTTGCACGCGGTTGAAGAGGGTTCGATAGTCAAGTTGCTGGCGCCGAATCGCTTCATCGTCGACACCGTCAGCGAGCAGTTGCTCGAGCACATCTCAGAGGTTATCCGCGACGAAAGCGAACAGGACAACCCACAGGTCGTGCTGGAAGTGGCACGTCGTGCAGAACAACTCAATACGCCACAGACATTCACACCGGCACGGCCCGACGGACCGGCGCTAGGCAGTCGTCTCAACAGTTCCTTTACTTTCGACAAGTTTGTCGAAGGTAAGAGCAACCAGCTGGCGCGCGCCGCGGCGCGGCAAATCGCTGACAACCCGGGCGTAGCCTATAACCCGCTTTTTATCTATGGCGGAACGGGCCTGGGCAAGACCCATTTGATGCATGCGGTGGGCAACCAAATGATTGCCAGTGGCAACGGCGCAAGCGTCGCGTATGTCCATTCAGAGCGTTTTGTCGGCGACATGGTCAAGGCCCTGCGGCGCAACACAATTAACGAATTCAAACGTGCATACCGCAGTCTGGACGCACTACTGATCGATGACATCCAGTTTTTTGCTGGCAAGGAACGATCGCAGGAGGAATTCTTCCACACGTTTAATGCCCTCCTCGAAGGTCAGCAGCAAGTCATTCTCACTTGCGACCGTTATCCGAAAGAAGTTGATGGTCTGGAAGAGCGTTTGAAGTCGCGCTTTGGTTGGGGACTGACAGTATCTATCGAACCACCCGAACTGGAAACCTGTGTCGCGATTCTCAAGAGCAAGGCACTGACTATGGAAGTGCAGCTGCCGGACGAAGTAGCCTTCTTTGTAGCCAAGCGGGTGCGCTCAAATGTGCGCGAGCTCGAAGGTGCGCTGCGGCGCGTCGTTGCCAATGCGAGATTTACCGGTCAGACCATTACGCTGGATTTCGCCAAGGAGGCCTTGCGAGATCTACTGGCATTACAGGAAAAGCTGGTAACTATCGATAACATCAAGAAAACTGTGGCCGAGTATTACAAGATTCGAGTTGCCGATCTGCTGTCCAAACGGCGTAGCCGTTCGATTACCCGTCCCAGGCAAATTGCCATGGCCTTGTCAAAAGAACTGACTAACCATAGCCTGCCGGAGATTGGTGATGCTTTTGGCGGCAGGGACCACACCACGGTTTTGCATGCTTGTCGTAAAATACGGGAATTACGTGAGTCAGAACTGCGGGTTAGCGAAGATTACCGCAACCTGTTGAGAACCCTCAGCGGTTAGTGTGGATAGTTGGTGGATGAGCTAATGCTGCACAGTTCATCCACAGCCTGCGGGGGGGTGAAGCCCACTACGCAGGCAGGGTTTTATTGGGCATAAAGCTATAATTCAAAAGGGAATTATTAACTTTATCCCCAAAAAAAGACGTGCTAATTATTATAAGTTTATTAAATAGGAAACAATATTAATTACCGGGGGCGCAAATGAAATTCACCGCTCAGCGTGAAACGCTGTTACGGCCTCTCCAGGCAGTGGCTGGCGTTGTGGAGAGACGCCAGACGATGCCGATCCTGGCCAACTTTCTGCTGGTGGCAAAAGACAATCAGCTATCAGTAACGGCCACGGATCTGGAAGTGGAACTCGTTGCCACAACTGAACTGGATCTCGACACCGGCGGAGAGATTACTGTCCCCGGCCGCAAACTGCTGGACATTTGTCGTGCGTTGCCCGAAGGCGCCAAAGTCAGTGTTTCGACCACGGGTGATCGGCTGGTTGTGAAATCAGGTCGCAGTCGTTTTACGTTATCGACACTGGCTGCAAGCGACTTCCCGTCGGTCGAAGACATTCAACCGCAGCAAACGCTGAAACTGGCTCAACGCGACTGTAAGCGTTTGTTAGATAAGACACATTTTGCGATGGCCCATCAGGATGTTCGATACTATCTCAATGGTCTGCTGCTGGATGTGAGTGACGCCTGGGTCCGTGCAGTCGCCACAGACGGGCATCGGCTGGCGTTGTGTGAGATGCCACTGGATGGGCAGAAACCAACCGCACAACAAGTCATCGTGCCACGCAAGGGCGTGCTCGAGCTGCAGCGACTGCTAGGCGATGAGGGCGATATCGACATCGCAATCGGTAGCAATCATATCCGCATGCAGGTGGGGAGTATCCGATTTACATCGAAGCTGGTGGATGGTCGGTTCCCGGAATACGATCGGGTTATTCCCAGCAAACCGCGGTTTAACCTGGCGACCGACTGCGATGCCTTGAAACACGCGTTGCAGCGAGCGGCCATCTTGTCGAACGAGAAGTACCGAGGTATCCGTTTCGGACTAGCTGACAATCTGCTGCGCATCCAGGCCCACAACCCGGAACAGGAAGAAGCCGAAGAAGAACTGGAAGTGGAATACGACGGCGACGCTATAGAAATTGGCTTTAATGTCAATTACTTACTGGATGCTCTGGGCAGCGTCGAAGGCGATAAGGCCGAGATTTTGCTGACCGACACCAACAGCAGCTGTCTCATCCAGGAGCCGGGTATGGAGCACTGCAAATACGTGGTAATGCCGATGAGGCTCTAAGGCAGAGAATGCCCGGCAGCCTGGAAAAGCTGCAGGTCAACAACTTTCGTTGCCTGGAGCATGTCGAGCTGGAGCCGTCGCCGGGCACAAATCTGATTTTTGGTGAAAACGCCTCGGGCAAAACCAGTTTGCTCGAGGCGATTTTCGTTCTGGGCCGGGGCCGCTCCTTCCGAACCGCTCATCGGCAGCGGCTGATTCGCGACGGATCTACTGAATACGTGATTTTGGGTGATATTTCTGCCGGCGCCACCAGTCGTCGTATTGGTATTCGGGCGTCGCGGAAGGAGCAGGATATCCATATCGGTGGCCGCCCGGCTGCCAGTATTGCCGAGCTGGGTGATTGTCTGCCGGTGGAAGCGATTGACCCGGAAGTCCACAAACTCGTCGAGGAAGGGCCTGAGCGCCGGCGGCGCTTTCTGGACTGGGGAACGTTTCACGTGGATCAATCCTTTCTCACCGTCTGGCAGCGTTATCGCAAGGCGCTGCGACAGCGTAATGCGCTATTGCAGCAGCAGGCCCTATCACAGCTCAATGCCTGGGATGAAGAGCTGGTGTTGTCCGGGGAATCCCTGACTGCGATGCGCCGCCGCTTTCTCGACGCCCTCGCCGGCCCCGTAGCAGAGCTTGGCATGCAACTACTTGATTCTGAAATAAAAATTGGCTTTCGCCCTGGTTGGAACAGGGAAATCGGTCTTTCCGAGGCAATTGCCGGAAATCGAGAACGTGATAGCGCCATGGGTCGGACTCTGGCGGGCCCACATCGCGCTGAACTGGTTATCGAGTTGGATTCGGCCCGTGCCCGCGCCAGGGTCTCTCGCGGCCAACAGAAGCTGCTGGCCGCATGTCTGATCCTGGCGCAACTGAAGGTGCTGGCGACGTTGGGCCGGCCTCGTGCGGTGTTGTTGTTGGACGACCCGGGTGCCGAGCTCGATGACCGACGAGTGGGCGCCCTGCTGTCCGCCTTGGCTGATCTGGATGTTCAACTTTTCGTGACTGCGTTGGACCGAAAAAACCTGCCGGAAATAGCGGATCGAGTGTTTCACATGGAACAGTCTGTGCCTCGATTAATGCTACAATAAGCCCTTGATCCGGCCGGGTCTTTTTAGCCTGCGGTGTGGGTGGGTCCGGGCATGAAAACCAAGTTTTTCACAGACTAATTTTAGTGCGGGCAGGGTTAGCCCGCGCGCCGGGTTTTGGTCTTCGTAACCGGCACGAACAGGCGGATGCTGCGCTGCAGCATCAATAGTAAACAGCAGGCGCCAGTGGCCTGATCCAGGCGGTGGAATGAGCTACGACTCCAGCAATATCAAAGTCCTCAAGGGACTCGAGGCAGTCCGTAAACGTCCGGGTATGTACATTGGCGATACCGACGATGGCACCGGTTTGCATCACATGGTGTTCGAAGTTGTCGACAACTCGATCGATGAAGCCCTGGCCGGCCATTGCTCCGGTATAACGGCAACGATACACGCCGATGAGTCGATTTCTGTTGTAGACGATGGTCGGGGCATCCCGGTAGACGAGCATCCCGAAGAAAAACGCTCGGCAGCCGAAGTGATCATGACGGTCCTGCATGCCGGCGGTAAGTTTGATGACAATTCCTACAAAGTATCCGGGGGTTTGCACGGGGTTGGTGTTTCGGTCGTCAACGCCTTGTCTGAGCAACTGGAATTGACCATTTATCGGGAAGGCAAAGTCTGGTTCCAGGAATACAGCATGGGCGAGCCGAAGGGCCCGTTGACAGCTACCGGCGACACCGATCGCACCGGGACCATGATTCACTTCAAACCCAGTCAGGATGTTTTCACCAATACGCAGTACCACTACGACATTCTGGCGAAGCGGCTACGGGAATTGTCGTTTCTCAATTCCGGTGTGCGCATCGAGCTCGTCGATGAAAGAGAAGACAAGCGAGACGTTTTCGAATACCAGGGCGGTATCCGCGCGTTTGTCCAACACCTCAACCGCAACAAGACCCCCATCCATGAGACCGTGCTGCATTTCGTTACTACGCGCCACCAGGTACAGGTCGAGGTGGCACTGCAGTGGAACGACAGTTACCAGGAATCGATGTACTGCTACACCAACAACATTCCGCAAAAAGATGGCGGCACGCATTTGAGTGGTTTTCGTGCAGCGCTGACGCGCACGTTGAACAACTACATCGACAAAGAAGGCTTGGCGAAAAAAGAAAGGGTTTCGACCACCGGTGATGATGCGCGCGAGGGTATTACGGCGGTGTTGTCGGTAAAGGCGCCTGACCCGAAATTCTCGTCTCAGACGAAGGACAAGCTGGTGTCTTCGGAAGTGAAAGGCATTGTCGAAACCGCAGTCAGCGAACAGCTTGAAGGCTTCCTGCTCGAACATCCGCAGGAAGCACGCTCGGTTGTCGGCAAGATTGTTGATGCCGCCCGTGCACGCGAAGCGGCGCGCAAGGCTCGCGAGATGACCCGTCGCAAGGGCGCACTGGACATCGCCGGTCTGCCCGGAAAGTTGGCCGATTGCCAGGAACGCGACCCGGCCCTGTCCGAGTTGTATCTGGTAGAGGGTGATTCGGCCGGTGGCTCAGCCAAACAGGGTCGTGACCGCAGAACACAGGCAATACTGCCGCTGCGTGGCAAGATCCTGAATGTCGAGCGCGCGCGTTTCGACAAGATGCTGGCATCGACCGAGGTGGGCACGCTGATCACGGCGCTGGGTTGTGGTATCGGCCGGGAGGATTTTGATGCCGACAAGCTGCGTTACCACCGCATCATCATCATGACCGATGCTGACGTAGACGGTTCCCACATTCGCACATTGTTGCTGACGTTTTTTTATCGGCAGATGCACGAACTGATCGAACGTGGTCACGTGTACATCGCGCAGCCGCCGTTGTACAAAATCAAGAAAGGGCGGCAGGAGCATTACGTCAAGGACGACGCCGAACTGAATGCCTACCTGCTGACCCTCGCGCTCGACGGCGCAGCATTACACGTCAGCGCCGAGGCGCCACCGTTGCGCGGACCCGGTCTGGAATCGCTCGCGCGAAAATACATGGAAGTCGATGCCATCATCGAGCGGTGGTCGCGCCGATACGATGAGCGTCTCCTGCGCCAATTGTTGTATCTACCGCGGGTTAACGCCGAGCAACTCGCCGATCAGGATTGGATGCAGCGCTGGACCCTGCAACTCGCAGACCGACTCGAGAGCAACGGCAACGCCTCGGCGAATTACCAAACCAGTCTGGAATGGATCGATTCGAGTTTTCACATCCAACTCAATCGCCGTTATCACGGTGTGGTCATCGAAAGAAAGATTCAAAAAGAATTCTTTGAGTCAGCTGAGTATCTGCGAATTGCTGAGCTGGCCGACGAACTGACAGACTTGATCGGTGACGGGGCGTACATGAACCGTGGCGAACAACGTCAAGACGTTGCCAGTTTCGCTGAAGCCATGGAATGGCTGATGCTACAAGCGCGCAAGGGTCAGACGATTCAGCGCTACAAAGGCCTCGGCGAGATGAATCCCAAGCAACTTTGGGACACGACAATGGACCCTGACGTGCGACGCATGATGCAGGTGCGTATCGAAGATGCTTTCGCCGCCGATGAAATCTTTACTACGCTCATGGGCGATCAGGTCGATCCGCGACGTGAGTTTATCGAACGCAATGCGCTGATGGTGGCCAATCTCGACGTGTAGCCCGGGCGATCTGGGCAAGAAAGGCTGTTCGACTTCCTCCTTAAAGGGCGACTCCGATTGACCTGACCTGACCGGTCCGATCAGGTATCCGATTATGTCAAATTAACATTACATTTCTTGTACTTCTAAGTGCAAATATCCTATATTGCATGTATGGATACAAGAAAGGCGGCTATCATTGCTGACGTCCGTAGTTCCCGTAAAATCAAGGACTTCGTCGCGCTCCGCGATCGCAAACTGGCTTGGGCCTCATCCAAGCACCTGTCGCTGGGTCTGATCCAGGCGCCCTATGCGGTGACGGTCTGGGACGAGTTTCAAACCCTGACCGGTCGAGCGCGCGACGTCCCGCGGATTCTTTTCGACCTCCACCACCTGTTTCAACCTTTGTCGTTGTGGATCGGAATCGGAATTGGCGAGGTAACCGGGTTGCCGGCCGCCACCGGCGGCAGGAGCTTGAGCGATGTTGCCGGCGGCGAGGCTTTTCTGTTGGCGCGCGACAGCATCAACCGGATAAAGGAACGACGCACAAAATATTTGCGTATGACGGCATTCAAATCTGCCGATTTGGAACGCGATGAATTGCTCGGGCACGTGTATGGGCTGCACGACACATTGCTGCTGCAGATCACGCCATCGCAATGGCGCACAATCGATGCGCTACTTGAGACTGGGCAGCAGGATGAGGCAGCGCAGAAACTGGGCATCAGCCCATCGACGGTCTCACGAAATTTACGGCGCGCACATTACTGGCAACTGTTGGAAACCCAGGACATGGCGGCGAAGCTGTTGAGTTCCACGACGTGAAGTCGGCGCAAAAATTACTCTATTGCCCGCTTTACACCTGGAAGCTGTCGGCCGAGGGCCAGAATCTCAACCGGCTGGACGCGCCGAAGCAGTCGTTCGTCTCAGTGACGGCTCTTGGGACCACTTGCCATCCGCCTCAAACGCCGGAACTAGCGTAAACACACCTTCAATCTGGCGGTCTGTGTGTATGAGCGACATGCGAGTAGATTGAGTCACTAGAGCCGACCATCGGGCCAGGTGCCCGCGAAGTTCATAGTCTTTAATGAATCGGAGGTCGCCACCGCGAACCAGTTCTGGTCATTGACGTGTTTTGTGATGCGTCTAAGTAGCATAATTATTAATGGTTAGAATCCTGAATACAAAAAATCAAGTGAAGATTGACCCAAATCACTCAATCTAATATGTATCAACGTCCGTCTCTCATTTCATCTAACTCTTCTTCAATTTTTACTAATGTAGTATCCATATATTCAGCGATGCGAGTATTCCAATCCATCATTTCGAAAAGAGCTCCACGTACAAAAGATATTGATGCGATAAATTTCGAATCACTGCAAAGAGTATCGAGGCTATAAGAAGTCACATTTGAAAATTTGAAATCTTCATCGCCCCAAAATTTTTCAGTCATTTTAGTAGCGTCATTAAGGTTAGTTAGTTTAAACCTAATACTTTGACTAACATATCCTAAATGCGGACTTAATCGAGCTATTATTTGTGGTTCAACGCGTTCTTGATAAAAAATCTGTTTCTCAAGTTGTGAAAGTCCGTCACGAATATTTATATTTCCTATGATGCCTAAGCGACCTGTCGACTTCATTTCTTCAATCGTTGAAGTGTTAAGATAGGCCAGTTCAAATTTACCTAAATTATACAAGCCTTCAGCAAAATCGTCCTTCTCGTCATCTGCAATCTCGCATTTATCCAAACTATCAATGACCAGGTTTAGATGGTCAATTTGTGCTAACCAATCTGTGGTCACACGTTTGGTGTGATTCCTTGATTCTTCTACGTCATCTCTTAATCGCTCGAGATATTCCTGCTCCAATGATTGCTCAACGCGTTGAGCATTCCAGTCATTAACTTGAAGACCAATAAACACACCGACAACCACAAGAAAAAAGTCGAGAGCAACTGCAAACCAGTTCTGGTCTTTAACGTGTTTTGTGACGGAGCGCAGCAGCATTATTTTGTCTCCTCAATGGCGGCGATCAGGTCTTGCGCTTGAGCGGCGAACTCTTTCAAGGCTTCAATTTGAAGGGCGCCGTAAATTGAAAGGTCGATAACTCTGACGCGAATTGCATGTCGTTTCGGACAATTTCTATAAGCTCTTCCAGTGAGGTTTGGCCAAAACCACTTCCCAGGCAGTTCTGGGACGAAAAGATTCTATCTCGGATAGCTGTATGTGATTTGGCCGTATCCGAGATCTCCTCTGCGCGCGCGTAATAGGCCTGTATTTGGGTGGCAAGATCATCCATTTTGATAAGCTGTAAATCGCCTGAGCTGATGAGTGTTTCATAGCCGCCCCGGTTTCCATCAAGTGTGGAGAGCCAGATGATGGCCGTGTTGGCTTCCTCTGGCAGTTTGCTTTGGATGGTTAGGCGCAGGCCGAATAGTATCAGGCAACGGGATCGAGAACGTCCGCTTGTGGCCGGATGCCGCCCCGTGGGCGCCGCGAATTGTGAGCTAGTGAGCTAGTGAGCGTCCGCACTTGGCAAAAGCAGACGAGCAGGGCGAGGATCCGAATCGGACACAGTCTAACGATCGGGTGCCGGCTATCACTGGTAGCTGGTACTGATCTGCCGCATTGTTTTCTCGATCCAGGCCTGTGCATCATCGTTGATGTCTTTTGCTTCGCGCCCCTCTGTTTCTATGGGCGGACCGACTACCAGGCTGACCGTACCGGGACGTTTCAGCAGACCTCGTTGCGGCCAATAGTCCTCTGCATTATGGGCAACTGGGACGATTCGCCGTTTGGATTGCAGCGCCAGTAAGGCACCACTCAATCCATAGCGACGCGTTGAGCCCGGTGGCATGCGTGTGCCCTCAGGGAAAATCATGACCCACAGTCCCTTGCTGATGCTCTCGGTGCCCTTCGCGATCACTTGCTTTACTGCCGACTGATGCGCACTACGGTCTATGGCAATCGGCCGTAGTGCGGCCAACGCCCAGCCAAACAGCGGTATCCAATATAGTTCTCGTTTGACGACCCAGGTTTGCTGCGGAAAGACTTTCAGTTCAGCCAGAGTCTCCCAGACGGAACTGTGTTTAAGATAAACGACACAGTTTTCTTCTGGAATATTCTCCTGCCCACTCACCGTAAAACGCAGACCACAGAGCACCCGAACCAGCCAGAACCCGATTCCGACCCAGGCCATAGCGCCGCGATAAGAAGCCGAGCGCCCGAACGGCGCGGCCAGAATGACCCAAACCGCGCAGGGCAGCATACAGAGAAACAGTAGTACCGTGAAAATCAATGAGAGCAAGTATTGCATTTGCTTACTCTTCGGCAAGCAGGGCCGAAACCGCTGCTGCAAGGTCGCCATAAACTTCAACCTCACCATCCTTGTAGTGCTCTCGCAATTCGCGGCGGCCATTTCCGGTTCGCACCAGTATCGGTCTGGCGCCAACGGCTTCGGCGGCCTGCAGATCGCGTTCGGAATCGCCAATCACTGGCACATCGGTCATGTCCACGCCAAACCGTGCCGCGATCTCGTGCAGCAGTCCCGGCTTGGGCTTGCGGCAGTCGCAATCATCATCCGGGGTATGCGGGCAGAAATAAAAGCCGGCAATGTGACCACCGAACGATTCGATTTCACTCTGCATCTTGGCGTGTATTTCATGCAGATCAACGATGGTAAAAAGACCGCGTCCAATACCAGACTGGTTACTGGCCACGCATACCGTCCAGCCGGCATGACAAAGTTGCGCTATAGCCTCCAGGCTGTGTGGGAGCGCCTTCCACTCGGCAGCAGACTTGATGTAGTTCGCAGAGTCCCGGTTTATGGTCCCGTCACGGTCCAGTACCACAAGTTTTAGATCGCGTGACGCGCTCATCCGACCTGTATGCGCGAAAGATCTGCGGTATGCAGAAACAAACGCCGAAGTTGGCTTAGCAATGCGAGCCTGTTGCGACGCAGCCCCTCGTCGTCTGCCATTACCAGCACATCGTCAAAGAACTGATCGACCGCCGGGCGTAGTGTCGCAAGCTGGCTTAATACCTGCGTGTAATCGCGCTGCTTCAGCAACGGCATAACTTCTTCCTGCATTTGAGCGACTTGCTGATATAGTTTCTTTTCCGCCTCGTCCACCAGCGCCTCGACCCGCGGTTGTTCCGGGATTTTGTCTTCGGCGCTACGTAAAATATTGGCAATGCGTTTGTTGGCTGCGGCAAGGGCTTGCGCTGCATCGAGACCGGCAAATTCCTGCACTGCCAACAGACGTTGATGAAAATCCAGCGGGCTGCGCGGTTGCCGCGCAGCTACAGCGTCGAACATTTGTGCGGTTATTCCCGCCTTTTCGTTATCCAGGTAATAGGCGCGCAAACGTTCCAGCAGATAGGCATAGATATCATCGACCAGTGAGGCTTTCTTTTCGTTCACTGGCTGCAACTTCACCGCGGTGTCGATGATCGCTGTCAGGTCGACGTCCTTTTCTTTCTCGATGAGAATCCGCAAGATACCCAGACCGCTACGCCGCAAACCGAATGGATCACGCGTGCCGGTGGGGCGTTGGTCAATCGCAAAAATGCCCGCGATGGTGTCGAGCTTTTCTGCGACGGCCAGGACACTGCCGGTATCGGTAGCTGGCAGCGAATCGCCGGCAAAGCGTGGCAAATATTGTTCCTCCAGGGCCGCAGCCACGTCCGCCGCCTCGTTGTCATGTGTCGCGTAGTAGCGCCCCATGGTTCCCTGCAACCCCGGGAATTCACCCACCATTTCGCTAAGCAGATCGCATTTAGCCAGACGTGCAGCACGCGCGGCGGTTTTGCTGTCGACGCCCAACGCTGTGGCCAATACCGTTGCGAGTTTTTCAACCCTGGCAGACTTGTCAGCAAGTGTTCCCAGTTTTTTCTGGAACACTACACCAGCCAGTGCCTCAACGCGGTCTGCCAGTGGTGTCTTGCAATCGTTGTCCCAGAAGAACGCGGCGTCGGCCAACCGCGGTCTGACTACACGCTCGTTACCGGTACGAACTTGTTCAATGTCATGACTGTCGATGTTGCTGACCGTAATAAACGTCGGCAGGAGGTTTTTCTTGCCACGCACCGCGAAATAGCGCTGGTGTGCTTGTAGCGTTTCTATCAGAACTTCTTCAGGTAACATGAGAAAACGCTCGTCGAAGCTAGCAGTAACTGCGACCGGCCATTCCACCAATGACGTGACTTCATCGAGTAATGCATCATCGGCTACGACGGTGCCACCAGCTTTTTTGGCCGCGAGATCGATGTCTTTGCGGATGATTGCCCGGCGCTCATTAAAGTTGGCGATCACATGACCGCGTTCTGCAAGGAGTTTTTCGTATGCCGCTGGTGAGGAAAGCGGCAGCGCTTCGGGCGCATGAAATCGATGACCATAGGTCCGGTTACCACTATAAATATCAAACAGGCTGGCGGGTACGACTTGGTCATCGAGCATCATCACTACCCAATGTACGGGACGCACGAATTCCGCTTCACGCGCGCCCCAGCGCATGCGCTTCGGAATCGGTAATTTATCGAGCGCTGTCGAAACTATGTCTGGTAACAACTCAGCCGTAGCCTTACCGACTTCAGTGCCGCGATGCGCCAGCCAGGTTCCCTTGTCTGTCTCAATCTGTTGCAGGCCATCGACGGTCACGCCGCATTTTTCGGCAAAAGCCTGTGCGGCGCGGGTCGGGTTACCATCGGCATCAAACGCAATCTTGGCCGGTGGTCCACGCAACTCAATTTCGCGATCAGGTTGGCGCGAGAGCAGCGACTCGATCCGCACGGCCAGACGGCGGGGTGTGGCATAAAGCGACACCTTACCGTGCGCCAGTCCGGCCTCACGCAGGCCGTCGCTTATGGTTTGTCCGAATTCCTGAGACAGTCTGCTTAGCGCCCGGGGCGGAAGCTCTTCGGTGCCGATCTCGACCAGAAAATCCTGTGTGTCGCTCATGCCAGGACGCGTCTGTCAGGCCGCGTCGGGCTGTAGAGGGAAACCCAGCGACTTGCGACTGGCGTAGTAGGACTCGGCGATTGCTTTGGACATGCTTCGCACTCGCAGAATAAATCGCTGACGTTCGGTTACTGAGATTGCGTGTCTCGCATCGAGCAAATTGAATGCATGTGACGCCAGCATGACCTGCTCGTAGGCGGGTAACGCCAGCTCTGCCTCGATCAACTTTTTAAACTCACGCTCGCAGGTGTCGAACGACGCAAAGAGACTGTCCACGTCCGCATGATTAAAATTGTACGCGGACATCTCGACTTCGTTTTGATGGAAAATATCGCCATAGGTGACGGTGCCCTGTGGCCCCTCGGTCCATACCAGGTCAAAAATGCTTTCTTTGGATTGCAAGTACATAGCTAGTCTTTCAAGCCCGTATGTGAGTTCACCGGTAACTGGCCTGCAATCCAGTCCACCAACCTGCTGGAAATAAGTGAACTGCGTTACTTCCATGCCATTGAGCCAGACTTCCCAGCCCAGGCCCCACGCGCCGAGGGTTGGTGACTCCCAGTTATCCTCAACAAAGCGAACGTCGTGCGTGAGAGTGTCAAAACCCAGCGCACGCAGCGACCCGAGGTAAACATCCTGAATGTCGTCTGGCGAAGGTTTCAACACGACCTGGTATTGATAGTAGTGCTGCAGGCGAAACGGATTTTCACCATAACGGCCGTCAGTGGGACGTCGGCATGCCTGGACATACGCGGCCCGCCACGGTTCGGGGCCGATGGCCCGCAGGAATGTGGCGGGATGAAACGTGCCGGCACCCATAGGCATATCGTAGGGCTGCATCAGCACACAGCCATGTTCGGCCCAATACAAAGCCAGCGCATCAACCAGCGCCTGGAAGGTTTGGGGTGATTTTGTCGTCTGATTCATCGCCGCGGCGAGTATAACGTGAGGACTCAGGCACTTACTAACTACACCGCGTCACGATGGTGCGCCTCACCGGCGGCGGCGCACTAACGCAGTGCGGCGGGACCGGCGCAGAAGAGCCGATTTGCAGGTATTCTGCGTCCCGGAGAACTGGCATGGAACCTGCAAACACGGCTGGTATCAACCGGCACTTCGGCCGGATGGACCGTTGTGTTGTTTCCTATTTGAACTAACGGGGAGGACCGACTGATGAAACCCGCTGATGTGCTCGAGTTAATCAAGAAAAAGGAAGTCACCTTTGTAGATCTGCGCTTCACCGACACACGGGGCAAAGAACAACATGTCACAGTGCCGGCCAGCCAGGTCGACGACGACTTCTTTGAAGAAGGCAAGATGTTCGATGGCTCCTCGATTTCGGGTTGGAAAGGCATCCAGGAATCGGACATGATCTTGATGCCGGAAGCATCAACCGGTGTGCTGGACGCATTCCCGCAGGAAGAAACAATAATTCTTCGATGCGACGTGATTGAGCCTTCGACGATGCAAGGCTACGAACGCGATCCACGTTCGCTGGCAAAACGTGCCGAAGCGTATTTGAAATCTACCGGCGTCGCCGATGCCGCCTATTTCGGTCCCGAGAACGAGTTCTTCGTATTCGACGATGTTCGTTGGGGTAACGACATGAGCGGTTCGTTCTACAAGATCGATTCGCAGGAGGCTGGTTGGAACTCCAACAAAGTCTACGAGGACGGCAACTTTGGGCATCGTCCGAGTGTTAAGGGAGGTTACTTCCCGGTTCCGCCAGTTGACTCCCTGCACGACCTGCGCTCCGAAATGTGCCGTGTCCTGGATGAGATGGGCCTGAAAACGGAAGTACATCATCACGAAGTCGCAACCGCTGGCCAGTGCGAAATCGGCGTGCTGTTTAATACGCTGGTGAAAAAAGCGGACGAAGTACAGACGCTCAAGTATGTCGTTATGAATGTCGCGCATCATTTTGGCAAGACCGCAACGTTTATGCCAAAACCTGTGGTCGGCGATAACGGCAACGGTATGCATGTGCATCAGTCACTGTCCAAGGGCGGCAAGAATCTTTTTAGTGGCGACGAATACGGTGGACTTTCCGAGACCGCGCTCTACTACATCGGTGGCGTTCTAAAGCACGCTCGTGCCATCAACGCGTTCGCTAACGCGAGCACCAACAGTTACAAACGTCTGGTGCCCGGTTTCGAGGCGCCGGTATTCCTGGCCTACTCCGCACGCAATCGTTCGGCATCCATTCGGATTCCGCACGTCCCCAACCCTAATGCAAGACGAATCGAAGTGCGCTTCCCCGACTCGACCGGGAATCCATATTTTGCCTTCACCGCCATGCTAATGGCGGGTCTCGATGGTATTCAGAATCGAATTCATCCCGGCGATGCTATGGACAAGGATTTGTATAACTTGCCGCCTGAAGAGACCTACGACATTCCCGAAGTGTGTTTCTCATTCGACGAGGCGCTGGCGGCGCTCGATGCTGATCGCGCATTTTTGACTGCTGGCGGTGTATTCACCGACGATGTGATTGACGCCTATATCGAGCTTAAAAGCGAAGAAGTCACGCGCCTACGCATGACCACCCACCCGGTTGAGTTCGATATGTACTACAGCCTTTGAGTGGGAAAAAAAGACCGAAGCGGTCTCATAAGGCCGCTTTATCAGGTGGCTACTGTGACCCATATGCTGGTTACTGCCCCCCCGTATCGGCTATTCTTGGAGGTTATGCGGATTACTCTATTAATATGCATGATGATTGCTGCCAGCACCTTGTTGGCTGGCACGACACTGTATCGTTGGGTCGATGAGCAGGGACGCGTGCATTACTCGGATCAGCCACAGCCAAACGCGGATGAAATCGAGGTTGTCGATCCGATGAGCTTTGATCCCGGCACCAGAGAGCAGGCATCGCCACCAGTACAGGAGCCAAAGCCCGAACTGTCTGCCGATAAAGCTCCCGCCACATACAACTTTGTCGGCATTACGGCACCTACGCCAGATCAGGTCTTGTGGAACATCGGGGGTGTGTTGTCGGTGAACGTCGCAGTGCAACCCAGTTTAGTTTTCGGTCATCGCATCGTTGTCAAATATGACGATGAGGAAATAGACGATTGGCCATCAAATTCCAAGAAGCACGAGATTCGAAATGTGTTTCGTGGTACCCACACAGTATCGGTAAGCGTCACCGATCGAAGCGGTGAGGAAGTTGCAACGGGCACGCCCGTAACTTTTTATGTGAAGCAGACGTCCGTATTGAACTGATCGCATTTTGCTCCATGTCTTCCGGACCACCCGACCGATATGACAACCCGGCGGAGTTATCGTCCGTCATCGATGCTCTGTCCACCGCAATCGTTGTTTTGGACGCCCAGCTCACGATCAGACACCTTAATACCGCGGCTGAGTCCCTGCTAGGCGTTAGCAATGCGCGAGCCAAAGGCGGTAATACGACAGAGCGTTTTCCCGGTAACGATGATTACGAAGCAGAATTACGGCGAGTACTGGCCGACGGCAATCCATCGGTGCGTCGGGAAATGACGTTGCACATCGCCCCCGGAGAGACTCGCATCGTCGATTGCAGGGTGAGCCTGATGGAGCGCGCCGAAGGCAGAGAGTTGCTGGTGGAAATGCTGGATGCGGAACCTCGACTGCATATCAATCGAGAGATAGCGTTGCTGGCACAACAGAGCGTAAGTCGAAATATCAGTCGCCAGTTGGCGCATGAAATCAAGAACCCCTTAAGTGGGCTGCGTGGCGCGGCGCAGTTATTGCAACGTGAACTCGATAGCGCCGAGCTGCAGGAATATACACACGTAATCATCTCGGAGGCAGACAGGCTGGCAAAGCTCGTCGATTCGATGTTGGGTCCACATCAACCGGTAAAAAAGCGGGCGATAAACGTGCATCAAATAGTGGATCGTGTACACAAATTGCTTATCGCTGAGGCCAGCCCCAGTATCAACATTATTGAGGACTACGACCCCAGCTTGCCTGATCTCTCGCTCGATGCCGACCTGATTACCCAGGCTCTATTGAATATTGGCCGCAATGCTATTCAGATTTTGAATGCTGGTGGTACGTTGCGTTTGCGCACGCGTGCCGAGACCCAGTACCAGTTGCGTGGAAAGCGGCATCCGCTGGTGGCGCGCATCGACTTTGAAGACGACGGTCCCGGCGTGGCAGAGGAGGTGCGTGAAACACTGTTCTATCCTCTGATAACAGCTCGCACGGGCGGCACCGGTTTGGGTCTTGCGCTCGCGCAGGATCTGATCAATCGGCATGAAGGACTGATTCAGTTGCGTAGCGCGAGCGCGCCTACGATATTTAGCATCTATCTGCCTGCCTGAGCACGCCGAATATGAAAGACGGTAAAACACATGTCTGGTTGATTGATGATGATCGATCGATTCGATGGGTGCTGGAACAAGCACTGGAGCGGGCGTCGATGACGACGACCAGTTTCGAAAATGGCCAGACGGCATTGGCATCACTGGACACGGAGTTACCGGATGTAGTGATCACTGACATTCGAATGCCGCAAGTCGACGGTCTGAGCGTGTTGGAGGCATTACGTGCCCGTCACGAATACCTGCCGGTCATTGTTATTACCGCGCACAGCGATCTGGACAGCGCGGTTCAGGCTTACAAAGGCGGTGCTTTCGAATATTTGCCGAAGCCTTTTGACGTAGACGATGCGGTCTCGCTGGTGCAGCGTGCAGCAACGTCGAAGAAAGCGCGACCAGAAGAGCCAGCCGCAGTGCAGATTCCGGGAATGATCGGTCGGGCGCCGGCGATGCAAGGCGTGTATCGTGCCATCGGGCGACTGGCCAGTTCCAGTATGAACGTGCTCGTTACCGGAGAGTCCGGAACGGGTAAGGAACTTGTAGCTCGTGCATTGCACGATAATAGTCCTCGCAGTAGCGGTCCGTTTGTGGCGCTGAACATATCGGCTATACCGGGCGAGTTACTCGAATCTGAATTGTTTGGACACGAAAAGGGCGCGTTTACCGGCGCCGACGTGCAGCGCGATGGCCGCTTTGAACAAGCCGATGGCGGTACTTTGTTTCTGGATGAAATTGGCGATATGCCGGCCGGACTGCAAACCCGTCTGTTGCGCGTGTTGGCTGAAAACGAGTTCTATCGTGTCGGTGGCAAGAATCCGATCAAGACCGATGTAAGGGTAATTGCCGCGACACACCACGACCTGAATCGGCGCGTAGAGGAAGGAGCCTTTCGCGAGGATCTGTACCACCGGTTAAATGTCATTGATATAAATGTTCCGCCATTGCGTGTGCGACGTACCGACATCGAGTTGTTGCTGAGGCACTATCTGGCTGAAGCGGCCCGCGAACTGGGCACGGCATCAAAAACACTGAGTGACGGCGCACGGCGTATTCTTGTCGCCTTCGAGTGGCCTGGCAATGTACGGCAGCTTGTCAACACGTGTCGGCGACTGACCGCACTTGCTCCGGGCAACGAAATTCAAACCGCCGATATACCTTCGGAGTTTGGCGGTCCACAGGCTGCCGCGGATTTCAGTAGCTGGTCAGGCCAGCTGGCCGTGTGGGCAGAGCAGCGTCTCGCGCAAGGCGAGACCGCGTTGGTCGCAAAACTGCTGCCGGAGTTTGAGCGCACGCTGATAGAGGCGGCGTTGAGTGCCGCCGAAGGTCGCCGTCAAAGGGCTGCAGAGTTGCTGGGCTGGGGCCGTAATACGCTAACCCGAAAGATCCGCGAGCTGGGTATGGAATAAGCCCTTGCCGCCGCGTGGACAGGCAAAGATACTGCGTTCATGAATCAAGCTGTCATAGTCGCAACAGCAGTACTCGCTTTCCTCGTTTTGGCGATTTCTTGCATGCGCTCGCACGGCCCGGCGATCGAAGCGGAATTGCATGCCAGAGCCATCGCAGCGATCGAGAACGCCGGCATGAGCTGGGTCCAGCTCAGTGCGGATGGTCGGACTGTCACCATGAACGGTGTCGCGCCTAACGCTGCCATGCGGCACGAAGCAGCGGAACTTCTAACCGCTGTCCGCGGTATACGCAGCATCGATAACGAAATGCAAGTACCGGATGAAGATTTAAGTCCGGTCGCGGTCAATGATGTCTACGAGACTCGGCTGGAAGTCACTCCGGGTTCTGTACGTTTCACAGGTTTTGCTCCTGACGAGGAGACGCGTGAAGTGCTGGTCAACCGGACACGCGAGTTGTTCCCAAAGCGGCGCGTACAAGATGAGATGGCAATTCGAAAGGAAGCGCCGGATAACTGGCTGGACGCGATGACAAATTTGCAACGACGATTCACAACCTATGCCTCCGCTGAGGCTGTGATCCGTGATAACCGCCTCAACGTCGTTGGTACCGTTGCACCGGGCCGTGATGGAGAAACAAAACTACTGGCTTCACGCATGCCGGCGAACTTCATGACAGAGATCAATCTGGGTGTTGCGCCGACGGAGTCAGCGCAGCAATGTCAGCGACGGTTGGATGAATTGATGCAGGAAAAGATAAACTTCGAAGAAGCGAGCGAGGTGATAGAAGTGCGTAGTTTTCAACTACTCGATCAACTCGTGGATAGAATCCGCGGTTGTGGTGGGCTACGCATCGAGGTTTCCGGCCACACCGATTCCGAGGGCCTGGTCATGAAAAACCTGGAACTGAGTCAGCGCCGCGCGGAAGCCATTGTCGAGTATCTGGTCGGCGCAGGAATCGATGCCGACCAGCTTATTCCATGGGGTTACGGCGAGTCACAGCCAATCGCAGACAATTCGACGAATGCAGGCCGAGCGGAGAATCGTCGAATCGAGTTTCATGCTCTGAATTAGTTATGACTTTTTTACTCACACAAATATTTCTGTGTTTGTTGGCCGCTGTCCTGATAGGCGCGGTGGCAGGCTGGTTTTTCCGGCAAGATATTGCGCGTCGGCGGGAGGTGGTTATTCGGGACAATTACAAGAGTCAGCTGAGACATATTGAGATCGAACGCGATCGAAGCGTGCAAAACTTGTCCGGCAAAATTGAAAAACTGAAACAATCGGCAGCGCAGTCAGTAGAGACTGATAACGGCACTGTTTCGAGCGACTACGAAAGGTTGATCGAGAAACAGGAAGAACGAGTCGTAGAGCGCGAGCAGGCGATCAGTGAACTACGGTCGGAAATACAATCCTTGCGAAGCGGGATATCTCAGGCTAACGCAGCAGCAGCCGCGCGCGAAAACGGGCTGCGTTTGGAGCATGAACGGGAAATCGCCAAACTAAAGAGCGAGGATACGCAACCGGGCGACCGCAATTTGACTGAGCAAACGTCTCGTGTTCATCAATTGGAAGTGGATATTCAGTCTCGTGACGACAGCATTGCCGTGTTGCGCGACGATTTGGCGGAGCTGAATCAACAGACAGGTGGCGGAAGAGGGCTGCAGGACCAGGAGCTTCGGGCGGCAATGAACGAGTCGCTTAGCTGGCAGGAAAAATACGAGAACACGGTCGCCGATCTGGCCGAGATGGAGAGTCAGCTCAACGAGTATGAACAGCGGTCGGGCAAAGACCTTAAACCGGACACAGCAGACAGAACATCAAGAAAAAAAGGGGACGACAGAATTGCATCACTGGCGGCTGACGCAAACCAGAGCAAAGATAGTTTGCAGGAGATCAAGGGAATTGGCCCGGTTCTCGAACATGAGCTCAATCAGTACGGTATCTACCGGTTTCAACAGATCGCCGAGTTCGACGCCAGCGACGTGGCACGTTTGGCCGCCAGGATTGGCCGATTTTCCAGTCGGATTGACACTGATAACTGGGTCGAGCAGGCGACCGTTCTGTACAAAAAATACTACGGCTGAGATTTCAGAGAAAAAGAAAGGGCGCCCGTCAGAGGTCGGGCGCCCGCCCGCAAAAATATGTCGAAAATGCGCGCCGTCGCGCCAGCGGGCTAACGGGGGTTGACCTTTAAGCTGTAGAGGCCAGCCTCACAGTTTCCGTTTGCGAACATGGGTAGGTGGCAATAATTTTCTTTAGGGCTTCGTGCGAGTCTGCGTACTCTCCAAGCACTTCCTTTGGAATGTCTTGACCGCTATCGTCATAGCGAATCATCGCCGCCACTGCAGCCTCACAACGGTCCTGTGCCGCTGCGACAACTTCCAGGAACTGCCAGTAGAGTTGCTCGAACTCGTTCATGCGCGGACCCCTGCCACCCTGATTCTAAAGATAGCCAACACAATCCCTATATCTTGGGATCGGTTGTGAAGTCTAGCACAAAATATAGTGTTCTAGACTTATGTTAAAGTAAGAATTATTGCAGCGCAGCAAGCAAAGAGAGCCTGCCCCCAATCAGCCAGCCAGGCAGTTTTCCGGATCGGGGGTAATGTCGTCGTAGCGCAGGGAACCGACGATTTGTTCGATTGAAGCCTTGCCGTGGCGCTGCAGGTAGTCAGCCAGTCCGTAGTTGATTTTGATGCAAGCCAACGGATCGTAAAACAAAGCGGTACCCACACCGACGGTTTGTGAGCCTGCGATGATAAATTCGAGTGCATCGTTGGCGCTGGTGATTCCACCCTGCCCGATGATTGCCACATTGTGTGATCGCGCGACATCGTAGACCTGGTGTACTTTCAATAACGCGATGGGTTTGATGGCCGGACCGGACAAACCACCCTGCACGTTGCCAATTACCGGCTGCCGGGATTCAACATTGATAGCCATGCCCATGATCGTGTTGATCACTGCCAACGCATCGGTGCCGGCATCGATACAGCGACGGGCATTCTCGGCGATATCGGTCTGGTTGGGCGACAGTTTCGTAATGAGTGGTTTGTCAGTTACTGCCCGACAAGCGGCGACGACACGCCCCGACATTTCAGGATGGTTACCGAATGCAACACCGCCTTCTTTGATATTCGGGCAGGATATATTTATCTCTATCGCATCGATCGGCGAATCGTTGAATCGACGGGTGACTTCGACGTAATCCTCTATAGTTGATCCGCATACGTTCGCGATAAAACGGGTCTCGGAAAAATCCAATGCCGGAAGAATCTGGTTGATAACCGCGTCCACCCCAGGATTCTGCAGACCAATGGCATTGAGCATACCCATTGGTGTTTCCCAGAGGCGATGGGGCGGATTACCCAGTCTCGGTTCCAGCGTTGTGCCTTTGAGTACGATGGCACCAACTTGCCGGTTGGAGTAGCCCTCTACGCGCGTGTATTCTTCGCCAAATCCAACACAACCGGATAACAACACGATGGGCGAAGCCAATTCCAGGCCGCAGAACTCAACCTTCAACGACGCCGGGGGCAGAGTAGCGTCGACGTCGTTCAAACTGTCATACCCAAACGCAGCTGCATGCCATCTATGTTACACGTAATCCTTTACGAGCCGGAGATTCCGCCCAATACGGGAAATGTCATACGTTTGTGTGCAAATACCGGGGCAAAGCTGCATCTGGTCCACCCACTGGGTTTTGATTTAAGCGAGCGGCGGATGCGACGTGCCGGACTGGATTATCACGAATACGCGGAGGTGAGCGAGCACCCAACGCTGACGCAGTGTCTGGATGCTATTTCTCCGACCACCATTTATGCCTACTCAACCCGCGGGGTCGGTCGCTACGACAAAGTTCAGTACGGGCCTGATGATGCACTGATTTTTGGACCGGAAACGCGTGGCCTGCCACAGGAAGTCCTCGACGCATTACCGGCTGCGCAGACCCTCAGGGTGCCAATGCGTCCGGATAACCGAAGTTTGAATTTGTCCAACACCGTGGCGGTCGTAGTCTTTGAAGCCTGGCGTCAGCTCAACTTTACAGGTGGCACCTAGACACACCTGACGCCGAGTCGGAAGGCTAGGATTCGCGTTTGAGATTGCGCCCCATCAAAGCCGATACGGCAGTCCTGGGGTCCGTATCTTCGTACAACACACGGTAGATTTGTTCGCTGATCGGCATGTCGACGCCGGCCGCTTGCGCCACTTCCCGCACAGCACGCGCTGCGTGCACACCTTCTACAACCTGACCAATCTCATGCTGCGCGGCCTCGACTCCCTTTCCTTGTGCCAGCGCGAGACCCATACGGCGGTTACGCGACTGATCATCGGTGCAGGTCAGGACCAGGTCACCCATACCGGCCAGACCCATGAACGTTTCCGCCTGGGCCCCTAGCGCGAGTCCGAGACGTGTCATTTCATGCAGGCCACGCGTAATCAGAGCCACTCGCGTATTGGCGCCAAAACCCAATCCGTCAGAAATTCCAGCCCCGATGGCGAGCACGTTTTTTACCGCTGCGCCGACCTCCACGCCAATGACATCTGTCGTCGTGTACGCACGAAAGTTTTCGCTGGAGATACTCGCTGCGATGTCGGCGGCAAAACTCTCGTCGGCTGAAGCAACGGTCATCGCCGTCGGTAAATCCAGACCGACTTCGTTTGCAAACGTAGGACCTGAGAGGACCGCCTTGGGAACCGCATCACCGAGTACATCGGCCACGACCTCGTGCGGCAACTTGCCTGTTTCCAGTTCGAATCCCTTGGTTGCCCAGCACAGGCGGGCATCGGGCAACAGCAACGGCTTGACCCGCTTCAACATCTCGCGAAACGCGTGGCTGGGTACAACTATCAGGACGTCGGTCGCATCACCCAGCGCACGCGACAGACTGGATTCTATTTGCAATGCCTCAGGGAACGGCGCATCAGGCAAATACTTTTTATTTACGCGGTCACTAGAGAGTGTTGCAAGATGCTTCGGATCATGGCCCCACAAAAAAGTTGGCCGCCCAGTGCGCGCAAACTGTATGGCGAGGGCGGTGCCCCAGGAGCCGGCACCTACGATGGCGATGGGTTTGTCGCTTTGAGTCAATGCTTATCGCTGGTGGCAGCGGATTCTGCCTTAGCCTTGGCCATCTCCTCCATCTGCTGGACAAACAGAGCCTCGAAATTGACGGGCTGTAGCAGCAAACCGGGGAAACCGCCTTTGCCAACTAAATCGGTAATCGCTTCGCGAGCGAACGGGAAAAGCATATTTGGACAATACGCGCCGATCAGTTGCTGGTTTTCCTGCTCCGTGAACCCAGCGATGAGAAATAGACCAGCCTGGTGTACCTCAACCACAAAAGCTGTTTGTTCACCCAACTTGGCTTCGGCAGTGACCGACAAGACAACCTCGCGCAGGTTTTCGTTGACCAATTTGTTTTTTGTTTGCAGATTTAGATTGATCTCCGGACGCCATTCCTTGCCGTACACTTCCGGCGTACTTGGTGCTTCGAAAGATGCGTCTTTCACGTATAGTTTCTGAATGACAATTTGCTTTTCCGGTGCGTCGGCTGCGGCTTTCTCTTCACTCATTACGGTACCTTTTCTTGAAAATTATCCTATGCCTAGCAAACTGTCGAGTTTGCCAGCGTATTCCAAATGGTGTAATTCGTCACTGCCGCCGATATGAGCGCCATTGATAAAGATTTGCGGCACAGTGCGCCTGTTACTTCGGCGTTCCATCTCCTCACGTAACTCAGGCATCGCGTCGAGCCGGATATCCATGTACGCGATGCCCTTACGATCCAACAACCCGCGCGCGCGTACGCAGTACGGGCATCGAGCTGTACCATAGACGACTACTTCAGCCGCCTGTGTTGCAACAGAACTTGCTGCGGTCACGACTGACCCTTTTCTACCGGCATGTGCTCTTCCCGCCAGGCAAGTATGCCGCCGCGCAAACTGAATACATGCTCGAACTCGGCCTTCTGGAGAGTGGTGATAGCCCGAGGTGTAGTCAGGCCTTTTTCGTCGTAGGCAATAACCGGCTTGCCACGATATTTCTTGAACGATTCCAGTTGCTTGTCAAAATCCGACAGCAACAGGTTTTTTGCACCGGATAAATGGCCCGCCAGATAGTCCTGGGGACTGCGGAGATCGATCACCAACGCGCCCTTATTCATCAGCCTGACCGCCTGATCCGGGCTAACCAGGAATTGACCCTGTCCGGCGGTGCGGAACTCGTTGAACACCAACAAACTGCCGGTGACAACAGCGGCAGTGACCAGGAGCGGGTGGTTGGCGGTGAATTGCAGCAGTTGATCCATTGATTCGAGTGGGTGCGACAGGGCGGCGGATTATAGCATCGTATTCAGATTGCCCTGTGCCATCCATGGGAAATTGACTCGGGGGCTGTTTTCTTGTGCGATTCGTCCTGATGAAACAAGAACTACCTATCCTGGTACTCGTTGCCAGCCTGCTCCTGCCAGGTGTGGGGCTGACTATTGATGACAGGGTGAAAAAAGAGCAAGAGCTGGAAGAGGTGCGACTGCGCATCCAGAAACTGCGTAGCGTCATCGATGACGATGTCGAGCAGCGTGACACCGTAACGGCCCGCTTGCGTGACATTGAACGACTACTTGGTTCGGTGCGGCGCAATCTTAATAATCTGCGTACCGAACGGGAAAGCACGGAGGCTCGTCGTGCTGCTCTGATAGAGCAGAAAAACCAACGTACGGCGGAGCTGCTACGCGAGCGGGACGGGCTTGCCGGGCAGTTGCGAGCAGCGTATGTCAACGGCCGTGAAGAGCGAATCAAGCTACTGCTTAATCAGCGCGATCCGGCCGTTATCGGCAGGCAAAGCGTTTACTACCGTTATTTCACAGAGAGTCGTGTGAGACGAATCGCGAAAGTTGAAGAAACGCTATCTGAGTTGTCTCGCATTGAAGTGGAAGTGGCGGCCGAGAGTCAAAGACTGGCCGAGCTCGAACAGCGGCGTGCCGGAGAGTTGGTTAGCCTGGAAGAGGCGCGTGGCAAGCGAAAAGCAATCGTGATTGCCCTTGAGAAAAGGATCCAAACTGGCGGTTCACAACTCAGCGGTCTGCAGCGCCAAGAGCAGGCGCTTGTTAATTTGTTGGAAGAACTGGCACGCGTACTGGCCGAGTTTCCCGTCGAGTCACAGCAGCCGTTCATAGAATTGAAAGGGCAGCTCGGGTGGCCGGCAAGGGGTGAGCTACTTGGTGATTTTGGTAAACCGCGATCTGGCCGATCGATGAAATGGAATGGCGTACTCATCGGTGCCGAGCGCGGTGCACAGGTACGTGCGATCGCCCACGGACGGGTCGCGTATTCGGATTGGTTGCCCGGTCTGGGATTGCTGCTGGTCATTGAGCATGGTGACGGTTACCTAAGTCTTTACGGGCACAATGAAAGACTCGACCGATCCGCTGGCGATTGGGTCGATGCCGGCGAGGTACTTGGCACGGTCGGCGACAGCGGAGGACAGCCCCAACCGGCCTTGTATTTCGAGATCCGCCACCAACGTGCGCCGGTTAACCCACATCCCTGGTTTGCACGCGGCGTCAGCCCGGAACCTAGGTAGCCTTGTCGGCACTGCCCGTAGTCAGCAGCGGCAAACGGGAGCCTGCGCTTTGGTGTCACGGTTCCGGTGTCTCAATAAGCCCCGCCGGCGATCTCGATAACGGCGGATTCGATGACATGATGTCCGCGCCACCAGCTGTCCTAGTGCTTTAGAAAACAACTACCTACGATTTTTTTCGGGCGGTGTGATATCGTAAATCTCCCGCCAGCCGGAGTGACCGGCTGTATGAGGTGTATCCATGTCCGTGCTGTCCCGCGGTTTGCTGGCCGTACTCATCGGTGTCGTACTTGGGCTGTCGCTAAGCGCCGGCGGCATCGTGGTGGCTGAGCTGGAGGCCCGGGAAACCGAAACGCTACCCATCGCCGAGGCGCGACTGTTTGCAGAAGTCATGGAGCGCGTTAAACGTGAATACGTTGACACTGTTGACGACAGTGACCTTATTGAATCGGCTATTCGCGGAATGGTTTCAGATCTCGATCCGCACTCCGCATTCCTGGACCCAGAGGAATACCGCGAAATTCGCATTAGCACCTCCGGCAACTACACTGGCGTTGGCTTGGAAGTGAACGTAGAAGATGGTCGGGTTGTAGTCGTATCGCCTATCGACGATACACCCGCTTACCGAGCCGGCTTAAAACCGGGAGACATCCTCATGATGGTGGATGGTCATCTGGTAGAACAGGATATTGAGGACACGGTCAGCAGGATGCGTGGCGAACCGGGGACATCGGTCAACCTGACTGTATCGCGGGATGGTGTGGACGACCTTTTGCATTTCGAACTGAGGCGTGCCCGCATTCAAGTCAAGAGTGTTAGAGGGACGTTGCTGGAGCCTGGTTATGGCTATGTGCGGGTAAGTCAGTTTAGCGAATCGACATCACGCGACCTGACCCGAACGGTTCTCGATTTAATGGATAAGAACGAAGACACACTTACTGGCATCGTTCTCGATTTACGGAATAACCCAGGCGGCGTGTTGGAATCCGCCGTCGATGTTTCCGATGCGTTTATCGAAGATGGCGCTATCGTATCGGCCAGTGGCCGTGCTTCAGAGGCTGTTTTTTCGATGAAGGCCAATCCTGGCGACATCTCTCGTGGCGCCAAGATCGTGATCTTGATCAACGCTGGCACGGCATCAGCTTCTGAAATCGTGGCCGGCGCATTGCAGGACAACGACCGGGCCGTGCTGTTGGGTTCTACGAGTTTTGGTAAAGGCTCCGTGCAAACAGTAATGCCATTGTCTGATGGCCGGGCGATTAAGCTGACGACGTCGCGTTACTTCACGCCGTCAGGCAGGTCCATACACGAACTCGGGATAACGCCGGACATCGAGCTGGAGACCTCGGGAGATGATTCTGTGGATGCAGGCACCTGGCTGGAAGAAGCAGCAAGCTTGTTACGTGACGATTATCAATTGCAACAGGCCCTGAGTCATCTCAAGACCGGGAAGATTCGACAAAGCGCCGCACAGTGATCTGTACCAGACTGAATACATTCCGGTGGCTCCTGGTGACCGGACTTACGGCGCTTAACAGTGTTCAGGCGGCGCCACCGGCAATTGCAATTATTATTGATGATCTGGGTTACCGTTACGCCGAGGGCCAGCGCGCGGCGACTCTGCCGGGCCGGGTCGCTTGCGCAGTCATTCCGAATACACCACACGGAACGCCGATGGCAGAGATGGCGCACGCCCGTGGAAAGGAAGTTTTGTTGCATCTGCCGATGCAATCGCTCGATCCGGAAAGGCCCGTCGGCAATGAGGGCATCGCGCTAAATACAACTCGTGTTGGCGTAACCGAAGCGCTACGCAATGGTATCAGGTCGATTCCGCATGTCGCCGGTGTCAACAACCACATGGGCAGCCTCATCACGCGCCACCCAGGCCATATGACGTGGTTGATGAAGGATTTACAACAAAACAATCTGTTTTTTGTTGACAGCGTTACGACTGCATCCAGCGTTGCGTTAAGCATGGCGCGCGAACAGGGCGTCCGGGCGACACAGCGGGATATTTTTATTGACTCTGAGGAAGCGACAGAGAGCCAGATCATACAGCGACTGGAAACGCTTTATGCACTGGCGCGCCGACAGGGCCAGGCGCTGGGGATAGCGCATCCCTATCCTGCTACGATGACGGTTCTCGAACGCGAATTGCCACGCCTGGCGCAACATGGGTTGAGGCTTGTAACGGTACAGGAGCTTATCGGCTTGCGAGAGAACGCCGCTAAAGAGAATGCCGATCTGGCATCCGCAAAGCTCGATTCATCGAGTTTTGCAGCACCTTAATGGGGTTGAGATGATGAGAAACATTGCAATTATTTTGTTATTGACGTTGGCCGTCGCGGGTTGTTCCAAGAAAGACAATCTAGATGAGGCCGCGGAAAGAATGGCGCAGGACGCACGCGAAAAAGTAGACAAAATTATTCCTGATGACCCACCGCAGAATCTGGAAGACGCCCTCAAGAAAGTGGGCGATGCTTTAGCCGATGGCGATCAGTCTGTATCAGCCGCCGATCTGAAAGAATTGCTGCCAGAAGAAATGATTGGTTTGAAACGCACCAGTCACAGCGCGGAGCGTGCCGGTTTTGGTATCAAAGTATCCAAGGCAAACGCTTCATATGGCGACGGTGAAGAGCGCATGAACTTGATGATTACCGATCTCGGTGGCGCCAGTGGGCTGGCTAAAATGGGCCGGGAGCTGTTCGAAACCGAGGTTGATAGAGAGGATGAGAATGGGTTCGAGAGAACGACCACGTATAAGGGACACAAATCCTTTCAACGCTTGCAAAAAAGCGGCGACCAAAGCATCGGGGAAATCATGATTTTCGTTGACGACCGTTTTACGATCCAGCTGGATGCGCAAAACGTATCTTTCGAACAAATGCTACAAGGTGCCGGCGAGATTGACCTGGATGCCTTGTCGGAAATGGCTGTAGCAGCGAAACAATAACGTGTCGATAATTGTCGTCGTAAAGAAGAATTACTACGCAGCCATCGCAGCCGACACGTTACAGAGTGACGATTCGCTGATGCTGCGGGCACATCATGTGCGAAACCACGAAAAAATCATGTCCGTCGGCGACAATTATCTGGGACTCGCCGGCTGGGCCGCTGCCCAGGACATCATGGAGAGCGTAACCCGCAATCACAAGGAACAGCTGGATTTTTCTGATCGCAGTAAGATTTTCGAAACCATGCGCCGGTTGCACTCAATCATAAAATCGGACTATCACATCGATACCAATGAAGAGAAGGACCAACCCGTCGAATCCAGCCAACTGGCAATGTTGATTGCTAATCCACAAGGTATTTTCGAAGTGGATAGTTATCGCACGGTAAGTGAATACGAGCGCTTTTGGGCGCTCGGATCCGGCAGAACAATCGCATTGGGTGCGATGCAGGCGTTGTATGACCGTTTGGATGCAGCGGAAGATATCGCCCGGGCAGGTGTGGAGGCGGCATGCGAATTCGATGACGGGTGCGCGCTACCTGCTACCGCGCATACGGTAAAGCTCCAACACTAATCTAATCAAGCCATTTCTTTCGCAGGAGTCAGGCAAGTGCAGATCGCAAAATTGGGCCAGGCGATTATCGCCTTATTTTTGTCAGCCGCAATTGCTGGTTGTGGCGAACAAGCAGCGACACCGCCAACCTCGTCGCAAGACAGCGAAATACAATACCGGGCGATCGCCGAAAGTGTAGACCGCTTCGATATTTATGCGCCGGTAGAACTACGGGCCGATCTTAGCGGGCTTAGCAATGGGCAACGCAAGATGATCGGTGTACTTATCCGCGCATCCGCCATCATGGACGATTTATTCTGGCGCCAGGCGTTTGGTGATTGGAGGGCGTTCTTGGCGGCGGTGCAACCCGGACCAGCCCGTGAGTTTGCCGAGATTAACTATGGCCCCTGGGACCGGCTCGACGGCGACGCGGTATTCCTCGAAGGCTTTGATGCCAAGGCCGCCGGTGCGAATTTTTATCCAGCAGATATGAGCCGGGAAGAATTCGAAGGGGCAACGATGGCAGATAAGGAAGGCCTCTACTCGTTGGTTCGTCGCAACGCAGACGGGCAGCTTTACACCGTTCCCTATCATGAAGTCTATGCTGACGAGCTCGCGGCGGCAGCGAAGTTGTTGTTGGAGGCATCGAAATACGCCGAGGACGAAGGTTTCAAAAACTACCTGCGTCTGCGCGCCGACGCGTTGACCACCGATGACTATCAGCCCAGCGACATGGCCTGGCTCGACATGAAAAACAACGAAATCGATCTGGTAATCGGGGCAATCGAAACCTATGAAGACCAGTTGTTCAATTATCGCGCGGGTTATGAAGCTTATGTGCTGTTGAAGGACATGGCCTGGAGCGAGCAGTTGCAGCGCTTTGCTGCGTTTTTACCCGATCTGCAGCGCGCGCTGCCTGTTTCGGATGAATACAAGGCAGAATCACCCGGCAGCGATTCCGATCTCAACGCCTACGACGTTATTTATTACGCCGGCCATAGCAATTCCGGCAGCAAGACAATTGCTATCAACCTGCCTAATGACGAAGAAGTACAGTTGGCAAAAGGCACGCGTCGGTTGCAGCTAAAAAATGCTATGCAGGCTAAGTTTGATGAGATCCTGGTACCGATCAGCAAGGTGTTGATTGATCCCGAACAGCAGCAGCACATTAGCTTTGACGCGTTTTTTTCCAACACCATGTTTCACGAAGTAGCCCATGGTCTGGGCATCAAGAACACGATCAACGATAGCGGGACGGTGCGTAATGCATTGCGGGAGTTGGCTTCGGCAACCGAGGAAGGTAAGGCAGATGTACTCGGCCTGTGGATGATCACGTGGCTCAGCGACAACGGTGAACTGCCAGCGGAAAAATTGATGAATCACTACACGACTTTTCTCGCCGGAATTTTCAGATCGGTACGTTTCGGCGCGTCCAGTGCACATGGACGGGCCAACATGGTGCGGTTTAACTTCTTTGATCAGGCCGGTGCTTTCGATCGGTCTGACGAGGGCTACTACAGCGTAAACTTTAACGTGATGCGTCAGGCTGTCGATGCACTGTCACGACGCATACTCACCCTGCAGGGAGACGGCGACTATGACGCCACAAAACAACTGATGGATGCCATTGGCGTTGTTCCGGATGCACTGCAGTCTGATCTGGCGCGTCTCAACGCGGCAGGTATTCCAGTCGACATTGTGTTTGAGCAGGGTAAAGACGTACTCGGCCTCTAACCACGGTTTGGTCGTCGTGTGATCATCTATCTGCTCACCGCGGCAGCGTTGTTGTCAGCGCTCCTGTGCATTTATTGCGACTACGTGGGAAACCGCCGGGGCGTTTACGTGTTTAAACCGGCGACGATGATCTTTATCATTGTGCTTGCTGTGATA
The DNA here is from genome assembly GCA_029862165.1 of Gammaproteobacteria bacterium. Taxonomy (GTDB): domain Bacteria; phylum Pseudomonadota; class Gammaproteobacteria; order Steroidobacterales; family JABDKV01; genus JABDJB01. Next base: position 56,210 of record JAOTXU010000014.1, on the reverse strand, counting down.
CTCGTAACACAGGGTGCCGCACCCACGTACGGTTTCTGGATCATCGCAGGGCTAATCTGCTCACTGGCCGGCGACATTGTATTGATGTTGCCCCGCGACCGCTTTCTTGGCGGTTTGTTGGCGTTTCTCCTGGCGCACTGGTGCTACATCGCTGCGTTCGTTGTGGTGGCTCCGGACCCCAATCTTGTTGAGTTTCTGCCCTGGTTGTTGGCAGGACTGGCCGTTTTTGTCCTGCTCAAACCGGTAGAACCGGTGATGCGGGCTGCCGTTTTGGCCTACATTGTTTCCATTTTCGCTATGGGTTGGCTGGCAATTCAGTATGGGGGTGAGTGGTCTGGCGGGGTGCCGGTCGCGATCGGAGCCGGTTTATTTATGCTCTCGGATGCGTTGATCGGCATACGGCGTTTTCGTAGCGACTGGCCTTCGGCTCAAGCTCTCATTCTGGGTAGCTATTTTCCGGCCCAGTGGTTTTTTGCTGTTTCTCTTTCAGCGAGCTAAGTGTGTTAGTCGCCAGGCTGGCACATCCAGTGCGCCAGAATGACGTTTAGTTGACGATTACTGCTCCGCAACATAGCCATAACTCATTGGTTTTTAGGTCATTTCCTATCGTCAGATTGTTGGGTGTGCAAAGAAACTGCAATAATTGGTTGCGAGCGATCTTGGCGCAACCAATAAATCAATAAGCACCATGTCCGAAGCAGTCATTATTCAGTACTCCAGTGGTGCGCCACTTAGCATCGATGCAATTCGTGACGATTTGCTTGCGCTCGGCGTACGCTCCGGCGACACGCTGCTTGTGCATTCATCGTTAAGCACGATCGGCTGGGTCTGTGGCGGACCGGTATCGGTCATTATGGCGCTTGAATCCGCACTGACGGTAAGCGGAACCCTGGTGATGCCAGCGCACACCAGTCATGTCAGCGATCCGGCGTTGTGGTGCAATCCGACTGTTCCACCCGACTGGGTTGATAAGATTCGCGAGACCATGCCCGCATTTGATCCCGACGTTACGCCAACTCGCGGTATGGGTGTTATTCCTGAATGCTTCCGTTCACAGGCGGATGTGTTACGTAGCAATCATCCGCACGACTCGTTCGTCGCACGCGGTCCGCATGCCGGCGAAATTGTTTCCGATCATCCGTTGCAAAACGGTCTGGGGGAGAATTCGCCGCTCGGTGCCTTATATGATTTGGATGCAAAGGTTTTACTGCTCGGCGTAGGTCATGAGTCAAATACTTCCCTTCATTTGGCCGAGTATCGTGCCCGCTATCCCAATAAACGCGACGTAACAAACGGCGCGCCGGTATTAGTCGGCGGAAAACGGCGGTGGGCGACTATCCGGCATCTGGATTACAAAGTATCCGATTTCAACCGTATTGGTCACGCGTTCGCCCAGGAGACCAGGGCATCGAGTTTCGGTTATATCGGGCGCGCGCAATCGATACTTTTCTCAATGCGCGACCTGGTCGATTATGCTGTCGGTTGGATGGAGCAGAATCGCTAGGGTTCAAGCAATTGTGCGAATCGCTCATCTTTAATCGGCTGCAGATCCGGATCGGAAACTATGAACTGGCGATATTGCTCGTCGAGAGCAACTGCTTCGGCCAGTAAATCAATGGCGCCAGTCTGATCGCCACCCTTTAATCGTGTCAAGGCCAGGTAGTACAAGGCCTCCGGGTTGCGTTGTGAAATCTCGACAGATTTGCCCGCCAGCCTGAGTGCTCGATCAATTTGATTCAGATGCGCGTAATAAAGCCCCAACAGACCCATTGTGACCCAGTCTTTTGCGTTGATGTTCAGTTTGGTTTCAGCCAAGCCGGCTGCTTTGACATACGCCTCCTGTGACTCGGCTTCCTTGCCCGGCACAAAGCGATACGACTCGGCCAACCTGCCCCACAGCCGGTGATCATCCGGTGCTATTTCCAGCGCCTTTAGCTGCATATCCACGGCGTCGGCGAATTGTCCGGCGTAATAATAGACCAGTCCTTTGTTGGTATAGCCCAGGCGCGTCGGTTTCAGTTCCAGCGCCCGGTCCCAGGCAACCCGGGCTTTCTCCGCATCTCCGTGCATCCAATAGGCCGCGCCCAGATCACTAAAATTTGAGGCGCTACCCGGCGTGAGCCTATGGGCAACTTCGAAATATCTGATTGCCTCCGAGTAACGTTTGGTTCGGTAGTAGAAATTTCCCAATACATTGTTCGCTCGCCAGTAGTGCTTTTTTAGGTCAACGGCTCTTAGGAAAGTAGCTTCCGCCGCTTCATCATCGCCCTCAGCCAGGTGAATCTGGCCGAGTTCGATATAGGCGTCGACCGCGCTAGGCGCCAGCGCTATAGCCTGATCCAGTTCATTCTCTGCCCGATCGTACCAACCGCGATTTCGATAGAGGACGCCGAGTGCAATATGGATCTCGCTGCTGAGCTCGGGATCGAGTTTGGCCGCCTTTTCGCAAGCCGATTCTGCCTGATCGAAATGGGTGACGTCGTTGGATAATTCATAAAGCGAAAGGTGCGCTTCGCAAACGCCGGCGTGGGCCCGGGAGAACTTGGGATCTATCTCCAGCGCATTGCGGAATAGCTCGCTGGCAGCAGCGAGCACATCGATGTCCGGCGGGCTGTACAGACGTTCCCTACCTTGTAAATAAAATACATAGGCGTCTATATTCTCGGTGGGTTTTTTTTGCAACCGTTCTTCTGAGTCAACCGACAATGCGATCTTGAGTTCGTTGACGACGCCTGCGGCTATTTCCTCCTGGATATCAAAGATGTCTTCCAGCCGTCGATCGTAGGTTTTGCCCCACTCTCGATAGCCATCGCTACCGTTGATTAGCTGCGCCGTTACTTTAATTTCGTCTCCTGCCTGACTGACGTTGCCTTCCAACACGTAGCGTACCGAAAGGTTTTGTGCTATCTCGCGTATGCCAATTTGCTTATCGCGGAACTGGAATGACGATGTGCGGGCAGCCACATTGAGTTCCCGCAAGCTCGCCAGCATGTTTAGAATTTCAGCAGCCAAGCCGCTGGCAAAATGTTCTGAGCCTGGGAGACCGAAATTTTCAAAGGCCAGAACCGCGATGGAGTTTGGTGGCGCTTCAGCTGACGCAAGCATAGGTCGCGTCGTCGGGATATCTCTAAAAATTCGAGCGCCAACGGCATAACCGCCAATTACGAGCAGGCTTGTCACCGCCGCGACAACAACAAAGTCGGTTTTTTGCTCGACGGGGTTACCCGAATCGCCCTGCCACAACGGCAAATCAAAAATCAGGCCTTCGGGTTCGATCCTGATAACCCATGCGAGGAAAAAGACCACAGGAAAACCGACGACGGCAGCAATAATCAGTGCCGGCATTATCCAGTCTGGTAAGCCTAACGGTTCAGTTATGACTTCGGCAACCTGCAGTACGAGCCAGGCACCGACCGCGTACACTGCCGAAACCCGCAAAACTTCCCGACGGCGGATTTCTGCATAGATAGTCTTGAATATCTTGAGCGCGATCGCAGGTTCCTCGCCAAAAAAAGAGACAAATACGGGCCAGACAGTATAGCTGAGGGCCAGATCGGCCACTATGCTAATGCTCGAAAAAACAAGACCAAAGAAAAACGACCTGAAGCGGCGGCAGCGGATTTCTCGCATTGGGGGTCGCAGAAACTAATTCTCAGGTACCAAGCAGGAGGTTTTAACTATTCTCATTATGTTTCCACCACGGCCTCCGGATACTGATCCTGACGCACCCATTCCACAGCCGCCGCCTGAACCAAAACCGGGGCCGATCGATAAGCCCAATCCGGGTCCGCCCGACACCGACTCATAGTGCGACGGGGCCGGACCGGAGTTTTTCTCGATCCCGGGTTTGCACTCATTCAAATCACGCCGATTGGCGCGGATCGATCCTGTTTGTCCCGCCGGCTGACGCAAACAGTTATGATTCACTGAGGTATTCACCGAGTGAGTCGTGGATCTGAACCAGATTACGCTGCCGACTGCCGATCTGCCCCGCGCGGTAGCGTTCTACAAATCGCTCGGGCTGCACCAGATAGTTGCCAGCGATCACTATGCACGCTTTGAATTGCCCCAGGGCCAGGCAACTTTGTCGTTGCACGTAGTGGCGGTGGTTGTACCCTCGCAAAGCCTGATCTATTTTGAATGTAACCGGCTCGATGAAAAAGTGCGGAAACTCGAAGCGGCCGGCATCGTGTTCGACGATCCGCCGGCAGATAAACGCTGGTTATGGCGCGAGGCGCGGTTAAGCGACCCGGATGGCAACTCGCTTTGTCTTTATCATGCAGGTGAGAATCGCAAACACCCGCCGTGGCGGTTGGAAGACCGATGAGTGACGGACCCGTCATCGATACGGAATGGTTCTGCAACGAAATCGAAGCGGCCGAAACCCGTTTGCGTGGCAACTCACACCTCACACCGGTCTTGAGTTCGCGCACTCTCGATGAACTTAGCGGTGCGTCCGTCTTTCTCAAATGCGAAAACCTGCAACGCGTAGGTGCATTCAAGTTTCGTGGTGCATACAATGCGTTGTCGAAGCTCAGTTATGAGCAGCGCAGTCGTGGTGTGATCAGTTATTCATCAGGGAATCATGCTCAAGCGCTGGCCTGTGCCGGTGGTCTACTCGGCGTCGCGATCACAGTTGTGATGCCCAATAATGCGCCAACGATAAAACGCGAGGCGACGATAGGTTACGGTGCGGAGTTGATACTCTACGATCCGGCCAGTGAATCACGCGAAGCGATTGGTAATCGCCTGGCGAAAGAACGCGAACTGACGCTTATCCCCCCGTACGATCACCCCGACGTAATCGCCGGCCAGGGAACGGCTGCGTTCGAGTTGATCGCCGAATGTGAGTCGCTGGACACGATCCTTGTGCCCACGGGTGGTGCCGGGCTGTTAAGCGGAACGGCATTGATTGCGACCCGGCATGCGCCTGAGTGCCGCGTAATCGGTGTGGAACCGGAAGTGGCAGACGACGCCACACGCTCTTTCAAAACCGGTGAGCTGCAGACAGTGCACAACCCGCCGACGATAGCAGACGGCGTGCGCACGCATTCGCTGGGGAAATGGACCTTTCCGATCGTGCTCAAGCATGTCGCCGACATGGTCACGGTCAGCGAAAAAGACATCAAAGACGCGGTGCGTTTCTTGTTGCGAAGAATGAAAATAGTTGTAGAACCGGCAGGGGCGCTTGGCGTTGCAGCGTTGTTATCCGGTGCAATAAAAACCGATGGCCGTGTCGGTGTCATCCTGAGCGGCGGTAACGTAGACGAGCAAACTCTGATTGAAATTATCGGCGCGGTCTGAACTTTTTTGCGCCGCCGCGCGACCACGCGGGCGTAAGTTTCGCGTCTGAGGACTGCGATCAGCTCCGGATCAGAATTCTCGGTCGCTTGCGAAGACCCATTGCTTGAGAACGACGAAGTTGATCATCGGCACGAGGACGGCGGTGGCCAGCAACGCCAGCGCGTAATGCTTACTCATGACGTTGACGATGACGACGATCGATATCGTCGACACGGTGAACGAAACCGTCATCGCCAGTGTAAAGCGTCGGGCTTGCAGCCGGTGCGACCCCTCGGCCTGGAAGGTGCCATAACGATGGCCCAGGTATGAGATCGGCAGGTTGAGTGCGAACGCGCTAATACTCGATAAAAGGGCCGGCCATTGCAGCAACTCAATGATCGCAATGGTGAGCAATATATACGTTACGGTGAGCGCGCCGCCCACCAGCAGATAGCGTATCAACGACTGGAAAAAACCCATTTGCCGATTATGGCCGTATTGGCTAACGGTTACTACGCGCCGCAAAACTCAGTGCCCGCGGACCGGCTATGTGACACTCTGATCGTAAATAACCGTGCCGCTGTTGTCTTTGGTTGCCAGACGCGGCTTCCACACCAACGTCGTCAGCAACAAAAACAGAATAGTGCACGCGAACGGCTTGAGCATTGCCAGGAACGGGTATGACGGGAATTCCTTCATGATCGTATGGCTAAGCACTGTCATCGCCGTCAAAATGCAAAGCAGAACAAAAACCGGCATGCGCCGGTCGATCCATGTGCAGGCGGCAAGCAGTCCGATGACAGGGCCCATCATGGCATAAGTATTGTGTTCGATGGCTGCGCCCATCAGAAGGATGTAGCAAGTCGACAATGCATACAGAAAAAATGCACTGCCGGGACACCGATTGGATCTCGTCTGCCAACACAGGAACAATACGAAAATCGCGGCGGTCAATCGGACGATCGTCTTCTGTGCATCCGTGATAGCCAGCCCCAGACTTTCGAACATACCGAAAATGTGGGCAAAAACCCGCCAGGTTTGACCCATTCGCGTGCGTAGCATTTCGGGTATGGATGCGTACTGATCCCACACGTAGCCTGGGTCCTGAAACAGGAACGGAATCAGTGCAAAAACGGTACAGACCAACAATGCGCGCCAACTCAGACGCGGATATATGACAACCAGTACCAGCAACAACACAATAGCGTGTGGCTTTAGCGCAACTGCCAGGCCGCCAAAAATCGCCGCCCGCCAAAGGGCACCACGCTGAACGTCGGCCGCCGCCAGCATCATGAAACCGGCCATCATCAACGTCATTTGCCCATAACGTGCAGCGCTCCAGCACAGCGCGATGGTGAACAAGGTTGCAATCGGAAACGTAGAACGTCCTTGTGATCTCGAATTCGGCGACGCTGTAACGGCACTGAGATGCCAAAGACCCAATGCAAACACCGCAATGTTGACGGCGCGCCACAGAGCACCGCCGATCTCGAACGGTAACCAGGTCCACGGAACCATAAATACCGCCGAGGGCGGGAAATAATTGAAAATAAATTCGGCCGGGTACAAGTCCAGCCCGGCGATCCAACGCAGGCCGGTTTCGCGATAACTGTGAAACACATTTCCGTGGGTGGGTGCCACGTCGTACTTGACGATTACCACCACAGCAGCAAAAACCGCCCAGAGTACCCAAGCCAGGCGCACCCCGACGTTGTTACGTAAGATGTTGTTTAAGAAAGAAATTAGACGGTCCTACAGGGCGATGGAGGGTGTCTCGACGCGGCTTGGCGATATTAGCATCAATAATGTGGCATAAGACGGACACGATCGGACTTATCATTCGCCAGATGTCGCATCTCGATCGGGAGATGACGATACTATGCGCGACATCGATAGAAAACGGCGAGGTGCGGCTATCGTCATTCCGTCCGGGTTTGCTCAGTCCGCGCCCGCTCCACAGACCGGTCCGGTGCTGGTCGTCGGTTCCCGGGGCAACATCGGCACCGCGCTGTTGGCGCGGCTGGACTCCGATGACATCGGGCAAAAGCCGATAGCGCTCGATACACGCAGTGGTGCAATGGTCATCCGGACGATTCGGAGCCTGACAGCGACATTGCGCTCGCCGCAGTGGCTGACCGTGGTCATAGCGATCGGTCAGACCGACCCGCGCGCAAACCGCCAGACTCTGGACGATGCCAATGTGCGGCTACCGGGTGAGATTATCGAGCCGTTTCTGGATACGACTGCGCCGTGTGTACGTTTTCTGACACTGGGTTCGGCGCTGGAGGCGCTGAACTCGCTGGCCCGCGCCAACCCCTATCTGGCCTCCAAGTGCAAACTGTCGGACTGGATGTCGACCAACACCGGCGCAGGGGGCGACAAGAGCGGACAGCTTCTGCACCTGCGGTTGCACACTGTCTATGGTGGACAGACGCGGCCACACATGTTCCTCGGCCAAATGGCACAGGCGTTGCGCGAGCACACTACATTTCGCATGTCTTCCGGCGAACAACTAAGAGAGTTTCACGCGGTTGAGACCGTTGCCAACTCGCTTGCCACGCTGCTGCGATGCCAATGGACTTTCGGCCCGATCGCAACCTTGAGTCACGGCCGGCCGCTGACACTGCGCGAGCTGGCCGAGGCCGTTTTCGAGCACTTCGCCTGCCCGGAGCTGCTGCAAACAGGTGCGCTGCAGCGGTCGGAACACGAAAACCTGCAACAAACGTTCGAGCCGGCCCCACGTTGGGTACTGGGGCCTGCGGCCGACCGACAGATCGGGCCGATACAAGCCTGGCTCAGATTACTCGTGGATAGTCAGCGACGTTGACAGCCTCTGCAATAATTGCTCTCGGGCGTTGCTTGCTGTGGTCGAATACCCGGCCGAGGTACTCACCGAGGACGCCGAGTACCATGAATGTAAGTCCATGCAAAACGAGCAGCAGCAGGGCCAGTGTCATGAAGCCCTGCACCTGAATACCGTGAAACAGGTAAACCCAGAGCAGGCGCAGTGCGATCAGCATAGCGACAACGAAAATAACGAAACCCAGTAGCGTAATCAGCCGCAACGGCGTCTTCGAAAAAGCGGTCACCGCGTCCAGCGCCAGACCCACATAACGAAGATAACTGAACTTGCTCAGTCCGTCGGCCCGCGGCTGGCGTTCGTATTCGACCCCCTTTTGGCGGAAACCGAGATACCCGACCAGCCCGCGTACATACAGCCCGCTTTCCGGCAGGCTCTTCAAAACCTCGACGACTTTTCTGTCCAGCAATCGGAAATCACCAGCGTTCTGCGGGATCTCGATATCGGACACCCGATTCAGCAGCCAGTAAAAACCGCCGATCAATGTTTTCAACAAGAATGGCGCGTAGCGCTTAGTGCGCACACCGTAAACAACGTCATGTCCGGCTTCCCATTCGGCGACAAATTCCCGGATCACTTCCGGCGGATCCTCCAGATCGGCATCGAGCTCAACGGCAGCATCGCCCGTCGACAGGCTCAACGCGGAAAATACGGAATTCTGGTAGCCAAAATTTCTTGAGAACCTGAACCCCTTGAGATGACTTCGCGACTGCGCAAGGCGACCGATCTCGTCCCAGGTGTCATCGGTCGACGCGTTGTCAGTAATGATTATTTCAAGCGCGTAGTCTGAGAGGGTGGTCGCAAACAGTGTCTCGACACGCGCTACGGCGTGCTCGAGATTCTTTGCTTCGTTGAGAACGGGAATGCAGACGGATATGGTTTTTTTGGCCATGTCGGCGATCGATGTTAGACGATTCGGCTCGAACCAGCCAGAGACGGTTGCGCTGGGTGGATTGCAGTTGCGCGGCGACGGGAATAGATTGCCAGCATGAAAACTGTGATTTTGTGTGGCGGTTTGGGCACCCGGCTGGCGGAGGAGACCGGCAAGCGCCCGAAGCCGATGGTGTACATAGGCGGCAAGCCGATTTTGTGGCACATCCTGGATATCTACGGCCGGCAGGGCCACAACGACTTTGTCCTTGCGCTCGGTTACAAGGGTGAACAAGTCAAAGAATATTTCCTCAACTACTACGCGATGACCTCAGACGCGACAGTCGATCTCGACACCGGAAATGTCAGCTATCGGACGCAAAGCCAGGATCGCAGGAACTGGAAGGTCGCGCTGGTCGATACCGGGCAGACATCGCAGACCGGTGGGCGCCTGTTGCGGTTAAAACAGACGTTGGCCGCCGATACCTTTATGGTGACGTACGGCGACGGTGTGGCGAATGTCGATCTCGCTGAGCTGCTCAAAGTGCACCGCGCACACGGCAAGCTGGTAACGGTAACGGCGGTCAGACCGCTGAGCAGATTCGGTGGATTACGTCTGAACACTGGTCAGCCGCATGAAGTCGAAAAGTTTGTCGAGAAACCGGACTTCACTCAGACTCTGACGGATGCTCAGGGGCAGTGGATAAACGGCGGTTTTTTTGTCATGGAGCCCGGTGTGTTCGATTACATCGACGACGACGCAACGAATCTCGAGCGCGATGCGCTCGAGCGAATCGCCGCCGACGGGCAAATGGCGGCGCATGCTCACCACGGTTTCTGGCAATGCATGGACACCGTTCGCGATCGCGATATGCTCGAAGAGCTGTGTGCAACCGGACACCCACCCTGGATTTGAACGCGGCCGATTCATGCTGACCGATTTCTACTCCGGCAAGAACGTCTTCGTTACCGGGCATACCGGATTCAAGGGAGCCTGGCTGTCGTACTGGCTGGAAAAACTCGGTGCCAGTATTACCGGTTACTCGATCGACATTCCGACACAGCCGTCGTTTTTTACCGCGCTCGACGTAGGCCAGCGGCTGACACACATAACAGGCGATATCCGCGATCTGGCGCAACTGACCGAGGCGCTGCGTAATTCCCAGGCGCAGATCGTTTTTCACCTCGCCGCCCAATCGATTGTGCTGGAGTCGTACACCAGCCCCATCGACACTTTCGATACCAATGTCATCGGCACACTGAAAGTGCTCGAAGCGGTGCGTCAGGCGCCGACTGTAAAAACGGTCGTCATCGTAACCACCGACAAGGTCTACGAGAACCAGCGCCCTGGCGCGCGCTTTGTAGAAGACGATCCGCTGGGTGGAACGGACCCATATAGCGCATCCAAGGCTTGCGCGGAAATGGGTGTGCGCGCCTACTGTCGTTCGTTTTTCTCCGACCGGCTACCGGCAATAGCGACCGCCCGCGCCGGCAACGTCGTCGGTGGCGGGGACTGGTCGGCCCATCGAATCGTTCCGGATGCATATCGTGCGTGGGTCAATGACCAGGCGCTGCAAATTCGCAATCCTGAATCGGTGCGCCCGTGGCAGCACGTGCTGGAACCGCTGGCAGGCTACCTGCTGCTTGCCAGGCGTATGGATGAGGGCTCGTTTGCCAGCGGCGAGTCGTTCAATTTCGGGCCGGCACACGAGCAAGCGCTGTCGGTGCGTGCCCTGATCGCAAAACTCCAGTCCTACTGGCCCGATCTGCAGTGGCGTGACGCCGGTGCGCAGCCCAGCCGTGAGGCGGCCTGGCTTGAGCTCGATTCAACCAAGGCTTCCGAGATGCTCGGTTTTCGGGCAGTACTCGATGTCGACACAACACTCGAATGGTCAGCGTTGTGGTATGAGAGCTTTCGCAACGGCAATCGCGCCGATTTGCAAAACCTGACCGACCGGCAAATATCGGACTATCAGGAACTGATCGCTGGGGGACCATAAAGGGCGTCAGACCAGCCCTCGTTGTAACGCTTGACCGAAGCGATAGCGTCATGCCACTTCGCCGGTACTTCCTCCCCGTCGTTTCACCAGAATAAGCTGCACCTGGGGCGATCTACCCTGGCCGCCAGTCTCGGAAATATTCATTATTCGGCTCAGACTCCGACCACCTTGACAGACAAAGCGAGGTAGAGGTAACTAATCGATTAGGGCCTAATGTGGTACCACTCGGCCAGCCGGCTACTGCTGGTAGAGATGCTTATAGCCAAGTATCTTGGCCGGTAACATCGGTTCGGTATCGTTGCGTTTAGCCAGTTTCAGAAGATCGGTCCAGGCCTGTGGGTGTTGTCCAAACCGGCCGCAAAGCAAGGTCGGATACCGGTTTGCGATTTCACGTAGTTGGTTAATGGCTAACTTGCTGACGATTTCAAGCACTTCCGGTGAGACGCCAAAACTCAGCTTGGCAAAAAAGCGATTGATATCGGACAAGTGCCGCAGATACATCAACGCCGACAGTGTGAATAATCGGACCGGACCGTGTAGCTCGTTGCCACCGAGTGCGTCATTGACGGAGAATCCCTTGGGTGGTTTGCCGTCCCCTAAGGCACGCCACAGGTCCGCGTCTTGTAAACGCAAATCAAACAGCGCGAATGCGCAATTGGTCAAACGACGGACAGCAGGCTTGCTCAACGCACGTAATTGTTCGATTTGTTCGTCGGGCAGTGATGGTCGATGGATGCACGATTCAGTACTTTTAATTAGGCTGATGAAGTCCGCGTTCAGGTCCGCAAGTTCGGCCAGGATGTGACGACCCAATTCCGGCTCGATTACGTTGCCGGTGAGATCATTTGCCGGCATGAGACTCTCCTCCGCAGTGGTTGGTTTTGTGCCAGTGACACTGGCACGAATTTGTTGCATTGTGCCATCGGCGATCTAACATGGCACTCTTGATAACTATATGAAATAGAGTGTTTTTTGATTCATCCTTTCTAATTTTAAATCATTCAAAACCCAAGGAATGGGCCTCTGGATTGTACTATTTCGCACAATTTTCGTCCCGACCGTAGCATATCTGTGCATTTTGGAACAAATAGGGTGGGGACAGATTGCGGGTCCAGGCGTTTCAATTCGTCACCCCGACGTTCGGTCCGAGAGGGAGGGACCAGGATGAGAATCAGTGACAGTCGCTACGCTCGTGAACGCACGCAATTTGAATTGGCCATGCGGATGATCGCCTATGAGGCGCGCACCTGCACGATCAGAACCTGCACCGGTCTTTCCGATGACCGCATACGAAAAATCTACACCACCTATTTCAAGGAAGAGCCATTGATGCAGGTGCGTCGCCAACGTGGCAAACCACCGTCACGGATTTCCGTGTACGTAAAGACTGGCCTGCATCAGAGCGAATCCAGCACGCTGGGCCTGCTCTTCGCCGATGCGGGCTTGATTCTGTTACGGCTCGGTCAATCACCCAAATTGTTGCTTTCAAAATCTACAGTGGAGTTCGGCCAACGTTTTTGCCTCGCCTATGACATGTACTGCCTTCTGCATCCGGCACGGCGTATCTGTTTCGAACGCGCCTGGTTTCTGCTGGACGCGCTGGTCCGTGGCGACGAGCTGCAGTTCACCCGCTGTGCGACGTGTCAGAATATCTACATGCACGATTCACTGTCCCTGACCAAAACGGTGTGCCCGGGCTGCCGCAAGCGAGGTCAATCACGTGGCGTGCATTAGAAAAGTCGCCACAATACCAATGAGTTAGCAATTCTGCACCACAGGGGACCGTGCGTATTTCCTTGCCTGTTCCGGCGGGTCCATGCTAAACAGTCGATTCAGAGGCTACAGGGCGCAGCGAGCGGCACGGCCAAACCGATACGGTGAGGTCATGGGGATGCCGCAAAAACTCGCGAATTACCTTTGCAACCGATTATTCCTGATGCACACGCGATCTTCGCGTTGCTACTTACCGTCGTTGCGTTGTTCCTGTTTACCCGGGACCGCGTTCCGTTGGAGAGCTCTTGTCTCGTAGTGCTGGTAACACTGGTGCTGGTATTCGAGATCTTTCCATACGAGCGCAATGGTGTACCCGTACGGGTTACCGATTTTTTTGCCGGTTTTGGTCACGAAGCGCTCATTACCATCGCCGCGCTGCTGATAGTCGGTCGCGGTCTGGAGGCGACCGGTGCGTTGCGACCGGTTGCTATCCTGATGTCCAAGGGCTGGAAAGAACGTCCGAAGATTTCTCTTTTGGCAACGCTCATCGTCGCCGCCGCACTTAGCGCGTTTTTGAACAACACACCCATCGTCGTCATGCTGTTGCCGATAATGGTCAGCGTGGCATTGCGCAATCGGACCGCGCCATCCGAAATCCTCATGCCAATGGGTCTGGCCACGCTGATCGGTGGCATGGCCACGACGATCGGCACATCTACCAATTTGCTGGTTGTGGGCATCGCTGCCGATCTCGGTCTGGGCCGGATGAGCATGTTTTATTTCACCCTACCGGTGTTGATTGCCGGCAGCGTCGGCATCTTGTTCCTGTGGCTCATTGCACCGCGGTTGCTGCCGGAGCGTCGCGCGCCCATGCAGGATACATCACCGCGTATATTTAACGCGCAGTTGTATGTCAACGAGGAAAGCTTTGCGACGGGCAAGACGCTGTCCGAAGTGCTTGCCCGTACCGATAACCGCATGACGGTGTCTCGCATCCAGCGTGGTGAGGGCTTGTTCGTTGCCAAATTGCCTTCGGTAGTGATGCAGGTCGGTGATCGTCTCTATGTCAACGACACACCCGAGATGCTCAAAGAGTTCGAGCAACTAATTGGCGCAACATTGCATCAACCCGATAGCGAGCAGCCGCAGCCTGACACCCCGGATTCGCCGTTGCCACCGGAACAACAACTGGCCGAAGTTGTGGTGACGCGCGGATCGCTGCTGCACCATCGCACGCTGCGTTCGACCCGATTTACGACGCGTTTCCGCTTGGTGCCGCTCGCGATTCATCGCGCACGCACGCATGTGGTCGATACCGGGCGCGGGATCGATGAAATACGGCTGCGCGCGGGCGATGTACTGCTCGTTCAGGGTTCGCCCGACCACATCAACGGCCTCAAGCGGGGCGGCCAGATGCTGGTGCTCGATGGTACGACTGACCTCCCGCACACCAAACGCGCGAATACGGCGCTGGGCATTATTGCTTTCGTCGTAATTTCGGCAGCTACCGGTCTGTTGCCAATTTCTGTGAGTTCGCTGACTGGTGTTGCCCTGATGATTCTGACCCGGTGTCTGGACTGGCGTAATGCGGCCGGCGCTCTCAGCACCCCGGTTATTCTGATAATCGTTGCCAGTTTGGGGCTGGGTGTCGCTTTAATGGCGACCGGTGGTGCCGAATTTGTTGCGCACCTGTTCGTCGCCATGACCTTTGGTTTGCCGACGCCGATGGTGCTGAGTGGGCTTATGCTGCTGATCGCGTTACTGACCAACGTCGTCTCGAACAATGCAGCAGCCGTCATCGGCACGCCGATTGCCGTCAGCGTCGCCACCGAAATCGGTGCCGCGCCGGAAGCGTTCGTGTTGGCCGTATTATTTGGCGCAAACATGAGCTTCGCGACGCCGATGGGCTACCAGACCAACCTGCTAGTGTTCAGCGCCGGTGGCTACAAGTTCTCGGATTTCCTCCGGGTCGGCATCCCACTGACCATCATTATGTGGCTGGCCTTCTCGTTCCTGATGCCCATGATGTATCAACTTGATTAAACTGGTTGACGACGCCGGATAATGACTGTAAGAATTGGGGCGTGAATGTCGTGTCGCGAATGCTTCCCCCGAACACCGGTTGGCGCTGGCGCCTTCCACAGGGGATGGCTGTACCCGTTAGCGGGTAAGACTTACTGCATCAAAGCTTGATACAGCCCATCCCCGTCAATCGGGGGTGGGTTTTTTAATGCCCGGAAAAAATTGAATTATGCAGCCACCGTTCGATATAGCAGCTGATCTGGATACACCAGTTTCCGCGTTTCGCAAATTGGAGCCGTTTTCGCCCCACTTCCTATTGGAAAGTGTAGAAGGGGGCGTCAGTCTGGCACGTTACTCTTTCATTGGATTCGGCGACGCATTGAACCTGCGTTTGCGCGACGGTGAGTTAGAAATCAATAGACAAACCGAGGAGCTCACACCCGGACGCGACGGTGTCCTTGCCGCAATGCGCGGTGCCCTGGCCCGCGCACCGAAACCCGGGCCTTTCATCGAAGGCCTGCCTTTTCAGGGCGGTCTGGTCGGCGTGGCGGCCTACGATCTGGTGCGGCAGTTTGAGCGGTTGCCCGATCTCGCGCGCAAATTGCCGCGCGTACCTGACGCGGCATACACCGCACCGGCTTCATTGCTGGTTTTCGATCATCTGACCCGGCGGGTGGCATTGCTGCACGACGGCAGCGACAGACAACGCCAGGCGTTGCGCAAGGAAGTCATCGACGCATTGCGCGGGCCACTGCCACCACAGCGTGGCCCAACGGCAGTTGAAGCACCACAGGCCAGTCTTGAGCCCGAGCAATACCGGCAACTGGTCAGGAAAGCGCAGGGCTACATTGCAACTGGAGATGTTTATCAGATTGTGTTGTCGGTCTGTTTTTCCGGCAAGACAGATATCGATCCCTTCGATGCCTATCGCGCTCTGCGTTTACTCAACCCGTCTCCCTATATGTACTTTTTTCGTTTTGGTGATTCCGCTGTGGCCGGTTCGTCGCCTGAAGCGCTTGTGCGTTTGGACGAAAATGGTGAGGCATCGTTGCGCCCAATAGCCGGCACTCGTCCACGTGGCGCTGACGCGGCGCAGGATCAGGCGCTGGAGGCTGCCCTGCTGGCAGATCCAAAAGAAGGTGCTGAACACGTGATGTTGGTCGATCTGGCACGCAACGATTTGGGTCGGGTGGCCAGGCCTGGCACGATCAACGTCAAACCGTTTCGCAAAATCGAGCGCTACTCGCACGTGATGCACATCGTTAGTGGTGTGCAGGGCGAGCTGGAGCCAGGTTATGATGCATTTGATCTTTTTGCCGCTGCATTCCCGGCCGGTACGCTCGTCGGCGCCCCCAAAGTCAGAGCAATGGAGTTGATCGACGAGAATGAACCGCAACGACGCGGTCTCTACGGTGGTACCGTCGGGTATTTCGCTCATCGAGGCGGAATGGACCAGGCCATCGCGATACGCACCCTCGTTTTTGACAAGGGACATTACAGTTACCAAGCCGGTGCCGGAATTGTCTCTGATAGTGTGCCGGAAACTGAATACCAGGAAGTCCTGGCCAAGAGTGCAATCCTGCAACGCGCGCTCGTTATTGCAGGCGAGGGCTTGTGATGCCGCACGTGCTGCTTATCGATAACTACGACTCATTCACTTACAACCTTGTGCAGGCGTTTCGGCTATTGGGTGCTGAAGTCGATGTGCAGCGTAACGATGCGATTGCAGTCGATGAAATTTGGCGGACCGGTCTCAGTCATCTGGTCATCTCGCCTGGACCTGGACGGCCGGCCGATGCCGGTATTTCTGTCGCCGCGATACAGGCCTGCGCCGGCAAAGTCCCCGTGCTTGGCGTATGTCTGGGTCACCAGTCGATAGTCGAGGCATTTGGCGGACGAGTCGATGCCGCGCGTACCCTGATGCACGGTAAAAGCTCGGCCGTAACGCACGATGGCAAGGGTGTTTTTGCCGACATCGGGCTACCACTGGTGGCGGGGCGATATCATTCATTGGCGGCGGTTGACCTGCCCGACGAGCTGGAGATCAGTGCGCGTACGGCCGATGGGGAGATCATGGCAGTACGGCATCGGGGTTTGTGCGTCGAAGGCGTTCAGTTTCATCCCGAAAGTGTTCTGACACCACAAGGCGACCGTTTGCTTGGAAACTACCTGCAGATGGAGATCGGGCGTTGAGTGAGACACACCGAATTGCCAAACAGGCCCTGAGCGATTTGCTCGATGGTAAAGATTTGTCCGAGTCAAATTCTGCAGACCTGATGCGGGCATTAACCGATCCGGACCTGCCGGCAGCGTTGGCCGGTGGTGTGCTGGTGGCGTTACGGCTAAAAGGCGAAACCGCTGCAGAGATTCGTGGTTTTGCTACGACGATGCGTGAACTGGCAGTCGATCCGGGTATTCCGGATGGCATGCCGGCGGTGGATTGTGTCGGCACCGGTGGAGACGGTTCCGGCAGTCTCAATATTTCTACCGGGGCGGCGTTGTTGGCAGCGGCCAGCGGTGTGCGAGTTGTCAAACACGGCAACCGGGCAGTGTCGAGTAAAAGTGGCAGCGCGGATGTGCTCGAGGAATTGGGCTTGCCCTTACCACTGGACGAGCAGGCAGCCATTCGGTGCCTGGACGAGACGGGATTTACCTTTTTGTTTGCGCCGTTTTATCACCCGGCAATGAAAACCGTTGCGCCGATTCGTGCGGCCATGGGTGTGCGCACGGTGTTTAATATTTTGGGCCCATTATCGAATCCGGCGCGACCGCCCTATGCTGTCATCGGCGCGTTTAGCGCGCATGTCGCGCGTTTAATGGCTGATACGCTTGCCGGCATGGACATCCTGCGAGTCTTCGTTGTCCACGGTGAACCGGGTTGGGATGAAGCAACACCGGTTGGACCATTCCTGTTGTACGACGTGCGCCCCGGCCAGGTTATTGAAGAGCGACGTGATCCTTCGGATTACAAACTCGATCGCTGCACACCAGAAGCACTGGCCGGCGGTGATGCAGCGGAGAATGCGGCGAAGCTGCGCGCTGCATTGTGCGGCGAGCTAGGAGCGCACTACGATGCATTGACCCTCGGTGCTGCCTTAATGCTCGAAGTTAGTGGCATGGCAAAGGGTCGGCGTTCTTCGCTCGCGCATGTCAGAGAAAGCATCAATACCGGGCGCGCGGCCAAAGTCCTCGAGAAAATCGAGGCATTTGGAAAGAGCCTGTGAACAGTTTTCTGCAAACCATGTGCGATACATCGCATGCGCGTATGTGGCAGGCAAAATCTGTCAAACCACTGGACGCTGTGGTGTGTGAGGCGCTGGCGATGCCAAAGATGGGAGCATTGAGACCGAACACAGAGGGTTTCGACCTCATCGCCGAGATCAAAAAAGCTTCACCGTCACAGGGTGAGTTATCGCAGGAATCAGAAACGGATCTGATTCAACGCGCCGTGGGCTATGCCGAGGCAGGAGCCGTGGCAGTGTCGGTGCTGACTGAACCGGAACGTTTTGGTGGCGACATGGAACACTTGCGTGCTATCGCAGCCGAACTGCGGCCATTGGGTGTGCCGGCGATGCGCAAGGATTTTATTGTCGACGTCTATCAGGTGTGGGAGGCGGCGGCGGCTGGTGCGGGTGGTGTCCTGCTGATCCTTCGGATTCTCGACGACCACATCATCATGGATATGCTGGAAGCGGCTGCGCAGGCGAGAATGTTCGTGTTGCTGGAAGCCTTTGACGAGCGTGACTTGCAACGCGCCGTGCCGTTTGTCAGTGTGAACAAACGCGTCTTAGTTGGCCTCAACGCACGCAATCTCGATACACAGGAAGTTGAGAACCAGCGTTTGATCACGCTGGCCAATCGATTTCCACCCAATTGTCTGCGTGTTGCTGAAAGTGGTCTCAGTGAGGCGAAGGATGCAGCCGCCGTGGCCAAAGCCGGGTATCAGTTGGCATTGGTTGGCAGCGCACTGATGCGCGACAAGAATCCAAAGGATCTGGTGGCAAAAATGCTGGTGGCCGGGCGCGAGGCGACCCAATGGTAAACCGCATATACGTGAAAATTTGCGGTCTGACCACTCGCGAAGCCGTTGATGCAGCTAGTGATGCCGGGGCTGACGCGGTCGGAGTGGTTTTATCGCCGTCGCCACGGCAGCTCGACAGCGAGCAGGCAAAAAAACTGATCGGACTTGTGCCGCCGTCAACAGCAACAGTGGTTGTTACGCGACAACCACCGGACGATTTTGTCAGTTCAGTGCTAACAGAATTGGCACCCGCGTGGTGGCAAAGCGATCGTGATGATCTGGTTGGAAAAACTTTGCCGGCAGGCATACGCGCTTTGCCGGTCATCCGTGTCGGCGAAGACGTCAGCACGTTACCGCAATGGTTTGTTTACGAGGGCGTGCAAAGTGGCGCGGGAAATAAAGTGGACTGGAATAATGCGGCAACACTAGCCCGGCGTGGCCGACTGATACTGGCGGGGGGTTTGGATGCCGATAATGTGGGCGAGGCAATACATCAAGTTAAACCCTATGGCGTAGATGTCAGTAGTGGTGTTGAAAGCGCGCCTGGCGAGAAAGACCCGCATAGGATTCGTGAATTCATCACGGCTGTCCGGCGTGCGGAGTCAGGACTATGAGCTTGGACAAAGAAAAGTTGCTGCAATCGCTCGTGAACGGTGAGTATCCGGACGCGCAGGGTCGTTATGGCCCGTTTGGCGGACGTTACGTTCCGGAAACCCTGGTCGGGGCGTTTACCCGCCTGGAAGAGGGCGTAGACAAGTGGCTTAACGACGGCAACTTCCGTGACGAACTCAATACCGAGCTAAAAAACTGGGTGGGGCGCCCGACACCGCTTACACCGGCGCCGCGTCTGGGTGAACGTTGGGGTGCAGAGGTATGGCTCAAACGCGAAGATCTCGCACATACCGGCGCGCATAAGATCAACAACGCCATCGGTCAGGCCCTGTTGGCCAAACGTCTCGGTGCAAAACGAATTGTCGCGGAAACCGGCGCCGGTCAACACGGTGTTGCGTCAGCAGCGGCCTGCGCTCGCGTCGGTTTGCCGTGCGAGGTGTATATGGGCCAGATCGATATGGCCAGACAGGCACCTAACGTCGATCGGATGCAAAGACTCGGCGCGAAGGTTATTGCGGTGACCACCGGTGACCGAACTTTGCGTGCGGCCATCGACGAGGCGATGCGTGACTGGGTTGCCTCACCAAACGACACATATTATCTACTGGGTTCGGCCGTCGGCGGCCACCCCTATCCGTATCTCGTTCGTGAACTGCAATCGGTCATCGGCCGTGAAGCGCGACAGCAGATCATCGATCAAAGCGGTGGGCTGCCGGATGTTGCTATCGCCTGTGTCGGCGGTGGTTCCAACGCCATCGGTCTGTTTCATCCATTTATTGCCGACGGTAAAACCGACTTGCTGGGTGTCGAAGCGGGCGGGCACGGCAACGGCCTGGGCGAGCATTCGGCTACTGTGGTGCACGGTCGCCCGGGTGTGTTGCACGGGACCTACTCGTTGCTATTGCATGACGATGACGGTCAGATACAGGAAACGCACTCTATTTCGGCCGGACTGGATTATCCCGGTGTCGGCCCGGAGCACGCGTTGCTTGCGGCCACAGGTCGAGCCAGTTACTGCGCCGTAGATGACCAAACCGCGCTGTTGGCATTGAATGAATGTTGTGAAGCTGAGGGTATTTTGATTGCACTGGAAACGGCGCATGCTTTCGCCGGCGCCCGCCTTTATGCACAGGAACATGCAGGCGCGAGGATACTCATCGGTGTGTCCGGGCGCGGCGACAAAGATCTGGCGACATTGTTGGAGCACGCCGGTTGAGTGGCGCTGCAAGCATTACTGCCGCAATCAAGGCCGCCAATGCAGACGGGCGCCCGGCACTAATTCCCTTTATGACGGCCGGTCACCCTAACCGCGAAGGATTCGAAGATCATTTGTTGATACTCGAGCGTACCGCGGACGTTATTGAGCTCGGTGTACCGTTTACCGATCCACTGGCCGACGGTGTAACGATACAACGTTCCAGCGAGGTTGCACTTAAGGCCGGGGTCACGCTTAACTGGATTCTCGACGCCCTTCAGCAAAGCGCATCGCACCGCAGTACGCCAGTGTTACTGATGAGCTATCTCAACCCGCTGCTAACAATGGGCTACAAGACATTGGCCGAACGGTGCCCATCGGCTGGTGTTGCCGGTTTTATTGTTCCCGATCTGCCCTATGAGGAAAGTGCGCCAATACGAGCCGAACTGGAACCGCAGGGATTGGCGCTTGTACAACTGGTTTCGCCAGTCACGACTGACGATCGCATGCGCTTGTTGTGCAAGGCGAGTGCTGGTTTCGTTTATGCGGTAACTGTCACCGGTGTCACCGGTGGTGAGAAACAAGCAGACCATGCAGCCATGCTGGCTTACCTGGACCGGGTGCGCAGCGTTTCGTCCTTACCGGTGTGCGCGGGTTTTGGCATACGCGACGCCGCCCAGGTTCGGGAAATCGGCGCGCATGCCGACGGTGTTATTGTCGGCTCGGCATTGGTCGAAGTATTGGAACAGGAAGGCGATCTGCAGGCCTTCCTGAAATCGCTCGGTGGCAAAGATAATGTCTGATACAACACTGGTAATTGGTAACATCAACTATTCTTCCTGGTCCATGCGTGCCTGGTTGGCGCTGAAACGCACGGGCACTGATTTTTCTCTTTTACGTTTGCCGCTGGACACGCCAGAGTTCGAAGAAAGAATCGGCGAGTATTCGCCGACACGAAAAGTGCCCGTGTTGCATCACGAAGGCCTGGTAATATGGGACACCCTGGCGATCTGTGAGTACCTTGCAGAGCGTTATCCCGATGCTGAACTGTGGCCGTCCAGTCAACGTCTGCGGACGATGGCGCGTTCGGTTTGCGCCGAGATGCACGCCGGTTTTCCGGCGTTGCGAACCGCATTGCCACTCAATGCCCGCGCGCGTGGGCGCCAGGTAGAACTGGATCAGGAAACGGTGGGCGATATCCAGCGTGTTTCTGCTATCTGGCATGACTGTCGTGAGGCGGCAGGCCCACAGACGAAGCACGGGCCTTGGCTATTCGGCGAATTCAGTGCGGCGGACTGTTTCTATGTTCCGGTGGCGCTGCGTTTCGTGACCTACGCCATCGGTCTGGTTGGCTTCGCAAGCAAGTACGCAGCCACCGTTGCAACTGACCCGCTGGCATTAGAATGGTGTGAGATGGCGGCCGCTGAGACCGAGATTATCGAGTGCGAAGAAGCGGGCAATCAGTGAGCGAGCAATTCCTGCCCGCTTTTGGCAACGACCGGCTTGCCACCAGGACCCAGGAAATGGATCGGTACCGATTCAAGGTTGAAGCCGGTGTTATGTCCGACAGCAAAGTGCAGGTGTGGACCGGAGCTAAAACCCGTATTGCCGGAATCGGCGATGTATTCGCCACGTTGCACAGTATCGCCCGGGCGAACGCGCACTGAGTCCAGGCGCAAATGCGCATAAGTGGCTATGGTGCCGTCATCGTGTACGATCCGGACGATGTTCGCTTTCGGTGCATCCTCCGCATCTGTTCCGCCGCTGAATGAACGAAACGCTATGGCGACGACTGTACCGTCACGGGCCGCATGAATCGCGGTGCCCACCGGCATTACAAAATCTACCGCGTACTGGCTCTCGGAAGCATTGTGTGTAATAGCCATCGGATAGGCCTGGCTCACCCTGAAACGTTGCGCCACAGCGTAGGGCACACGATATAAATAGTCGGACGCGTGTCTTGCTTGGGGTTCACCGAGCATGTATTTGTATTCGTAGCGGAACGACATGCCGGCATCGGCCCGTGCAGCCGCCAATTTCAATACTGGAGTCTTTTCTGCCGGCGGAAGAACGACGCGTGTCACGTCTGTTTCCACGCCACCACCAATGTTTTGAGTGTCGAAAAGACGAATCTCGAACTCAACTGCGCCGTGGTATTGATTGTTGGCATAGACCGTGGTTCCGCCATCGATCTTTTCCCGGGTGACTATGACCTTTGGATCCAGGTTGATCTGCTTGACGACGTCGATCGTTGCCTCGCGGCCGTCTTTCGGTGGCCGGTCGGTGTAGTGCCAGCGGCCGTCGTCGTCCTGATAACGATAGATAGACTGCGCCGCGGCAACGCCGGCAAGCGCAGTAATCAAAGCGAACACTATAAGACGACTGCTCATGGTCGCGTTACCATAGCGAAACCAGCCTCACTCTTCCGTGTGCGCGCCGGTTTTTGGCTTGTCTGGGGTTGTCTCGCTCGGATCTGGTGTTTTGGTCTTTGTATTCTCACTGGGTGGCAACATGCTCATTCTTCAGCAATATGTCGCCAGGATAGCGAGTTACGAGTGTGAAGGTCGAGAGATGATCGAGAATTTCCTGCAATGAGGCTTGTCCCTCGTAAAGTTCATGATTGCTGTATTCAGTATATAAATAGCGCGTCTTGCGCAGCGTGACTGCGCCACCACTCAAAACACTTCTTTCAGCACCCTGCACATCCATCCAAATAAAATCGATGGAATTAATACTTTGCTCTTCACACCATGTATCAAGCGTCTTGGTTGGAACCTGAATTTCAGCGGGGAACGAAATACCCGGTAACATCTTCGAATGATTTTTGGGCTTGTAAATAGAACCGGACAGATCCCACCCCTCTGGCCGTTCTTGAACGAAATCTCCAATATTACCGCCGCTTTGGTAGAATGTTATCTCACCATTCCTATCGCTAAGCGCGATATTGAAGATTCGAACATTTAGTCGATGCCCAAGCTGTTGCTTAAAGCGACGATACGCTCGCGGGTCGGGTTCGAAACAATAAATTTTGGGATTATCGAATACTTGCAGAAATCCCAGTGTATCCTCTCCGTCGTTACAGCCGATTTCAAGTATCACGGGATCGTTTTTGCCCACATAGTTTCTTATTTGGTCCTTCGTAAGCGCGTCGAAGCAAACGGTTGGGCCACCTTGTAACTTATAGTAGATTGGCCGCAGTATCGCGTTTAAGAGAGGGCTTCGTTTTAACACATCCTTTATGTATCTCATGAGCCCGCTCGGCTAGAAATGACGAATTCCAACCAGCCGAAAAGTGACCGTATACGACGCGAATCGAATTCTCGATGAAGGACGCAACGACTTAATGCCATACCACCCCAAAAGTCCTTTGCCGGGGCCTCTTCCGTAGACCAGATGTTATGGTGTACTTATACGTGTGGTCAAGGCGCAACGCGCGCACTTGGGGTATAGGCGAACTTCACAAATAATCGAGCTCAAAGGCGTCGAATAATGGCGCTCTGCGGTTCAGGTGTCAGAGTTAATGCTGGTACTGAAGGAATACCGAAGAACTGGCCAATTAGCCCCGCTCAATAAGGCGAGCGCGCGAGGTGCGTATATGAGTATGTGGCTCGTACTCGAATCCTGCGCTATCGGAAACGGCGACAGCCTCCGTTATCTAGACGGCCCAGAAAATGAGCTGCAGCGATTATGGGACGTCCAAATTCACCGTGAGAATCAAACGGTTTTTGGAATGACTTTTTCGGTAGCCTCCGCTCTGGCAAGCTTTAAACGGAAGTCTCGCAAGATATTCCTGGCATGGTCGTTGCCTAGAACGAAAATGCGGCAAAGGATGCTCCAATACTTGCTGTGGCGATTTGACGTTGTCCTTACTAATGACACGATTACATCCAGGCAACTCACCAAACAGCTGGACGTGCCTGAAGAAAAGGTTGTGTTCGTTCCGTTTGGCGTGGACACGGACTATTTTTGTCCACGCAGTGTAGCGCCAGAAGACCGTACAGATCTAATCATTCCCGGCGACGCTTTTCGTGATGAAGAGACGGTCGAGTCTATTCTTGCCAATACCGAACTGCGTATCCTGAGGCTCACCAACCGGGCGAAAATTGCAGACCGTTACTATGAGCTCGAACAAGCCTATCCTGGTCGGGTCGGCGTTGCGTTGCGTGTACCCCATCGGGAACTGCCCAACCTATATGCCCGAGCCCGCCGTTGCCTTATTCCGATAACAAAAAGTTCTGAGCCAGCCGGTCTAACCTGTCTGTTAGAAAGTATGGCTTGCGGGGTTTCTGTTCTTTGCAACAACAAAAAGACGTTCGAGGACTATATCGTCGACTCAAAGAATGGTTTTCGATATTCGACAGATGAAGAGCTACTTCATTTGTTGGAAACTACCGACGAACAGACGGTTGCGGAAATGAGTAGAAATTCGCGCCAATTGGCCGTTGATTCGTATTGTTGGAAAAAACTTCAAGCGACTTGGTGTCAGAAGATATATGAGAAGCGGTAATGAATATCGGGTTTGGTGTTCGAAACGACTGGCAACATTGATCATCGGGAACTCACTGCAAGCAGACAACACATAGTCGCAAGGTCATTTGTTACGTAGACCGTCAGAACACCTGCTTCATTCAGCCCGCTGCCGTGTCAGCGAGAGCGCTGGCATCCATATCAAATACCCGCCGCAATTGCGCATTGGCCTCCTTTGCCGACTGAATCAGCGCTTCTTCATCATGATGAATAGCGTGTTGTTTTTGCAGCGTCTTTTCGTCGTGTTCGCGGAACAATGCAGCCGTAGCCTGCGCATTTTCCGGCGTGTCGCCCAGCCGAACGAGTATGTCGCGACTAAACTCGATACTCGATAGCAGCGTGTCGCGGATTAGACCGGCCACGCCCAGGTCCATAAGCGCGAAGGCATGTTGCCGATTGCGCGCGCGTGCATAGATCGCAATATTCGGAAAATGCTGCTTCACGACGGATGCGATGCGCATCGACACTTCGACATTGTTGACGGCCAATACGAACACTTTGGCCTTGTCGACCTGTGCTGAGCGCAGCAGTTCGATATTTGCGGCATCGCCGTAGTAGATCTTACTTCCATAGCGGCGCACGAAATCGACCTGCTCGGTGCTATTTTCCAGGGCTGTGAATCGTATCTGCTTCATAGTGAGGATACGTGCGACGATCTGACCGAAACGTCCAAAACCGGCAATGATGACATCATGATCGGTATCAGCGACGGCATCGAAGGGTCGTTTGTCTTTTAGTTTGCCGCTCATTGCTCCACCGGCTTTGATGCCTGCGAGGTAAAGAAAAGGTGTTAGTGCCATGGAGAGCGTGACTGCAAGTATGAGTCTGCCCGTGAGTTCTGTATCCAACAATCCTTGTGATATGGCGAGCGTAAACAACACAAATGCAAACTCGCCACCCTGCGCCAGGATGACACCGAGCTTGATGCTGTCGCGGCTCGTCAATCCGTAGAGTCTGCCCACCGGGATCAGAACCAGCGTCTTGACCAGGATCAGGCCTAAAGTTATCGCAACTATCGTTATGGGTTCGGTAAGCAACAAACCCAGGTTGGCTGACATGCCCACAGCAACGAAGAACAGACCGAGCAGCAATCCCTTGAATGGCTGGATATCGCTTTCGAGCTGGTAACTGAATTCGGAATCTGCAACCAGCACGCCGGCAAGGAATGCGCCCAGACCCATCGACAGACCCAGCGATTCCATCAGTACGGCGGATCCCAGCACGAGCAATAATGTCGCAGCGGTAAAGACTTCCTGCATTTGTGCCGATGCCGCAAGACGCAACAACGGACGCAACAGATAGCGGCCACCGACGACAAACACCGCCAGCACGGCGGCCGATTTTGCCAGCCCCAACAATACCGGCATGTCAGTCGTTTCCTGTGCTCCGGCGGAGGCCAGGTAGGGGACCAACGCAATGAGCGGTATTACGGCCAGGTCCTGAAACAACAACACGCCGAACGACGCTCGCCCAGCAAGACTACGCAGGTCTTTCTTTTCGGCCAGCATCTGCAGTACGAATGCGGTACTCGATAACGACAAGCCAAATCCGACGACTACCGCGGCGGGCCAATCCTGTATCCAGTATTGCGCCAGCAGCGTCAGCACACCGCCGGTAATAAACACTTGCGCCAGACCCAGACCAAAGACCGACCGGCGCAGTACGCGTAAACGAGCGGGTTGTAATTCAAGGCCAATCACAAACAACAGCATGACCACACCGATCTCGGCGAAATGCAGCACCGCCTCGACATCGGAGACCAATCCCACGCCCCACGGGCCGAGCAGTATTCCGGCGACCAGGTAACCGATCACCGACCCGAAGCCCAGGCGCTTCGACAGTGGTACGACAAAAGTTGCCGCGGCCAGGAAAATGACAGACTGTGCTAACAAAGACATTGCGACCTCGTTCCTGAGAGTTCTCTAGACTTTAGAAATAAGACGGGAAGTCTGCCGGCATGCGCCGTCAAGGGAATGACTAGCGGCTTAACATGGCATAAACCCAGGTCAGCGGGCCGGCAACAATGCTCAACCAGCCCAGCCATGCGGGACCGACTGCCAGACCGACGAGCAACGCACCACCCGCGAGCAGTGAGCCGCCGACGATATGCAGGTTACGCTGGCGTGAGCTTTCCTGAATTTCATCACGAAGTTTCTCCAGTCCCGGTGTATCGACCTGCATCTTCAGTCGTCCTTCGGCGGCGTGTTGTAGTGTCGTGATCGCCCACTGGGGGACTTGTTGCAGCGACTCGCCCAGTTCGGGCCAGGTTTCGCGTAGCCGGTTGAATATCTCGCGTCCGCTGGCCTGGTCGGTCATCCAGTTTTCCAAAAACGGTTTGGCCGTCTTCCAAAGATCGAGGTCCGGATAGAGTTGACGACCCAGTCCTTCGATGTTCAGAAGCGTTTTTTGCAGCAAGACCAACTGTGGCTGCACGGGCATATCGAAGCGGCGTGCAACCTGGAACAAACGCACCAGAAAGTGTCCGAACGAAATCTCTTTTAGCGGCTTATTGAAAATAGGTTCGCTGACGGTACGTATTGCAGACTCGAATTCATCAACGCGCGTACTTTCGGGCACCCAACCGGACTCGATGTGTAATGCCGCGACTTTGTTGTAGTCGCGCTTGAAAAAAGCCAACAGATTGCCGGCGAGATAATGCTGATCGCGTGGCGTCAGTGTGCCGACGATACCGAAATCGACAGAGATATAAGTCGGTTGAGCGGGGTTCGATATATCCACAAAGATATTGCCGGGGTGCATGTCGGCATGGAAAAAGTTGTGTTTAAAGACCTGGGTGAAGAATATCTCTACACCGTACTCGGCAAGCACAGACAGATCTACGTTGTTGGCCCGCAGCGTTTCAATATCACTGACGGGAACGCCACTGATGCGTTCCATGACCATCACGTCTTTTCGGCAGTAGTCCCAGTAAACTTCCGGCACGTAGAGTTTTTTGCCGTCTGCAAAATTACGTCTCAGTTGTGCGGCGTTGGCGGCTTCGCGCAGCAGATCGAGTTCGTCGGTAATTGTTTTGTCGTATTCATCAACGACATCGGCCGGGCGAAACCGCCTGCTTTGTTCCCAATACGTTTCGGCCAGTGCAGCTATGGCATGTAATACGCCAAGATCGCGATCGATAGTCTCGTGTACCTTTGGACGCAACACTTTGACTACGACTTTCTTTCCATCGTGTAAGGTCGCCGCATGTACCTGAGCGATAGAAGCCGACGCCAGCGGCTTTTCGTCGAAGTCGGCAAAGACTTCCCTGGCCGGGCGACCATAGGCCGTTGCGATGATCTTCATCGCCTCGCTACCGGGGAAAGGTGGAACGTCGTCCTGCAGCCTGGCTAATTCCAGGGCGATATCAGCCGGCAACAAATCCGGGCGTGTCGATAACGCCTGCCCAAACTTCACGAAAATGGGACCCAGGTCTTCCAGCGCACGACGAATCCGCGCGCCGCGTGGTTTTTTCTCCCGTTTGAGCCACGACCACGTACTCGGTGATAAAAAACCCAGGTAACGCAGCGGACCGAGCATATGTGTCGCCAGTGCGATCTCTTCCAGATCGTGGCGTACCAGTACGCGATAAATGCCGATCAGTCGCAGTAGATGTCGCGGTCGAACAATCACGGCGACTTCGACATCAGTTTATCGATGCGACGAGCAAGTGTTTCGACTTTCTCCGAAATCGACGACACGCCCTCACCAAAACCTTCGATTTCGCTACGGGCCGGAACGTCACGGCTTTCTTCCTGGATATACTCAGCCGTGTTGCGTGACATCGAATCAGCGGCCCGTTGCCCGAAAGCCAGCACGCTGCGAAACAGATTGCCAACCTGATGTGCAGCCACGTCCCCGACCAGACGCGATAGTTCTTCTTCCCAGTCTGGATGAGTATGTTGTAACAGTTCCTGGAAGTGCCGGGCGATCACCGGGTCACCGGTCATGTCTATACGCCCATCGGATAACGTACCACGCGCCAGTTCCGCCAGACCCAGGGGCGTCGTATCCAGAATGACGTCAGGGTCGGTGTCGTAGCTGCGACTGAGTTCGAGCTGACCGTCAGTGACAGTTAGATAAAGCGTCAGGACGGTGTTACGTAAACGAATGGCCAGTGTGCGGTCTTGTAACGCCTGTACTTGATTACGTGCCGGTGTGGACCGTTCGATTTGCCGGTTTAACAGCCTGCGTAATGGCTCGAGCAGAGGATCGCGATTCACAAGCGATACCCACTATGCACGGCAACGATGCCACCGGTCAGGTTGTGATAACGACAGCGCTCAAAACCGGCATCTTCCAACATGGACAACAATGTATCCTGATCCGGGTGCATGCGTATCGATTCAGCCAGATAGCGGTAGCTGTCAGCATCGCCGGCCACAAGTTGACCCAACTTCGGCAAGACCTGGAAAGAATACGCGTCGTAAACGGTTTTTAGTGCTGTTGTAGTCGGGTGGGAAAACTCCAGAATCATCACGCGACCGCCAAAACGCAACACGCGGAACATTTCTGCCAGCGCCTTGCTCTTGTCCGTTACGTTACGCAGGCCAAAAGCAATCGTGACACAGTGAAATTCGCTGTCATCAAAAGGCAGGTGCTCTGCGTTGACCTGCAGGTAATGCACGTTGCCCGAAACGCCTTCATCGATGAGCCGTTTGCGGCCCTCAATCAGCATGGAGTCGTTGATATCGGCGATTATGACGCGACCGTCGCTGCCCACACGCCGGGCCATCCGTTGTGCGATGTCTCCAGTACCACCAGCCAGATCGAGCACCGACTGTCCGGGACGTACACCTGACTGCTCGACAAAAAAGCGTTTCCATAGCCTGTGCACGCCGAGCGACATCAGGTCGTTCATCAAATCATAGCGGTCGGCGACTGAGTCGAAGACACCGCGTACACGTTGTTCCTTTTCGGATGGCGTGACTTTTTCGTAGCCGAAGTCGACTTCGCCGCTCACCGGTAATTCTCCGTTCGTGTGTGCCCCGCTTTTACCAGACGATCGAGATAGTGTTGCCATTTGTGGTTATGACTGGCACCCAGATCATGCAGCACATCCCAGGTGTAAAGCCCGGTGTTGTGACCGTCGTCGAACACCAGCCTCACCGCATAATTGCCTACCGGTTCCACCGCGGTGATCTGTACGTTCTCCTTACCGATTTGCAGGACTTCCTGTCCCGGGCCGTGGCCTTTGACCTCGGCGGAAGGGGAATAGACCCGAAGATATTCGAAAGACAACGCGTACTGCGCACCATCGAGAAAACTGATTTCCAATACACGCGCCTTGCGGCGGAGACGAATTTCGCTCGGTCGATATTTCATCAGAGTATGTAGCGGGTCAGATCCTCGTTGCGCATGAGTTCACCGAGATGCTCATCGACATAAGCGCCGTTTACGCTGACCTTTTGCCCATCACGATCGGCGGCTTCAAATGAAATAGTCTCCAGCAAGCGCTCCAGTACCGTGTGTAGACGGCGGGCACCGATATTTTCAGTTGATTCGTTTACCTGGAAAGCCACTTCGGCTATGCGCCGGACTCCATCGACGGCAAAGTCCAGGTCAAAACCCTCAGTGCCGAGCAAAGCGACATATTGCTCGGTCAGCGATGCATCCGGTTCGGTCAGAATACGCACAAAATCTTCCGTGTTGAGCGCGCTCAGTTCGACCCGGATCGGAAACCTTCCCTGCAACTCCGGGATAAGATCGGATGGTTTGGCCAGATGGAATGCACCGGAAGCAATGAACAGAATATGATCGGTGCGCACGATGCCGTACTTGGTTTGTATCGCGCAGCCTTCGACCAATGGCAGCAGATCACGTTGCACTCCTTCGCGTGACACATCCGCACCGGTGGTTTCCCCACGGCGAGTGACTTTGTCGAGCTCATCGAGAAAAACAATGCCGTGTTGCTCCACCGCCTCGATCGCACGCAGTTTGATGTCCTCATCGTTAACCATTTTCGCCGCTTCTTCGTCGAGCAATAATTTCAACGCGTCTTTGACTCGCAGCTTGCGTGAGCGGGTACGGTCGCCACCGAGGTTTTGGAACATTCCCTGTAATTGGCTGGTCATCTCTTCCATGCCCGGTGGTGCCATGATCTCCACGCCGACCGGCATCGACTGAACCTGGATTTCGATCTCACGATCATCCAGCTGCCCCTCCCGCAGCATCTTGCGGAATTTTTGCCGGGTCTCGCCGTCCTCGGCAGGCGCGTCGGGGGTGAAACCCATGCTTTTCGGCTGAGGCAGGAGGGCGTCCAGCACCCGGTCCTCGGCAGCATCCGCGGCCCGGTGCCGCACCTTGGCCGTTTCGGCTTCCCGGGCCATTTTGACGGAGATGTCTGCAAGATCGCGGACGATCGAGTCCACTTCGCGACCAACATAGCCCACTTCGGTGAATTTGGTGGCCTCGACCTTGATAAACGGGGCTTGGGCCAGACGAGCCAGCCGACGGGAAATCTCGGTCTTGCCGACGCCGGTAGGGCCGATCATCAGGATGTTTTTGGGCGTGATTTCGCTGCGCAGCGGCTCGGGCACCTGTACCCGCCGCCAGCGATTTCTGAGCGCGATCGCCACGGCGCGCTTGGCGTCATCCTGGCCGATGATGTGTTTGTCCAGTTCCTGGACGATCTCGCGGGGGGTCATTGCGGTCATTATTATTTCGACTCTAGTGTTTCGATTATCAGGTTGCGGTTGGTATAGACACAGATATCCGCAGCAATACCCAGCGCTCGCTCAACTACTGTTCTTGCGTCTAATTCCGTGTTTTCAAGTAGCGCCCGCGCTGCAGCCCGCGCGTAGGCCCCACCCGAACCCACGGCCATGAGATCGTCCTCGGGTTCGATCACATCGCCGTTGCCTGAAATGATAAAGGAATGCTCGACATCGGCTACACATAGTAGTGCTTCCAGCCGGCGCAGCATCCGATCCATGCGCCAGTCTTTGGCTAGTTCAATGGCCGCGCGCGTCAGATTGCCGTATTGCTCCAGCTTGGCTTCGAAGCGTTCGAACAGTGTGAAAGCATCGGCCGTTCCACCGGCAAAGCCCGCCAGCACCTTACCGTCATACAGCGAACGCACTTTGCGCGCGTTGCCTTTCACGATGGTCTCGCCCATCGTGACCTGACCGTCGCCGCCTACCGCCACGACGCCGTCGCGTCGGACTGAAATAATCGTGGTGCCGTCGAATTGCCGCATAGCCTGATCTCTGTCCTGAACCGGGCCGCCTATTCTACGGGAAATAAGCCCCTCCGCTGCTATTTCCAGGAGCGGGTTCGCGGGCATCTGAAGTGGGCGAATGGCTGGTATTTTGTCAGCGGGGTCGGTCAGTTGCTACGACCGAAGCCACTTCTTAACTCGAACGATCAGTGGATCGGTGCAGGCAATGCACCCTGCTCAGGAGTCGCTTGTTTGACCTTTTTTGTGGGCCCGAGGATGTGCCTTGTCGTAAGTTTCAGCCAGATGCTGGAAGTCCAGGTGTGTGTAAACCTGGGTGGTGCTGATATTGGCGTGGCCAAGTAGTTCCTGCACGGCACGCAGGTCACCACTAGACTCGAGCAGGTGCGTGGCAAAGGAATGCCGGAACAGATGCGGGTAGACGTTTACGTCAACACCCTGGCGTTTTGCCCAATGTGCGACCCGGCTTTGTACAGAACGAGGGCTCATGCGTCTGCCACGGTTACTCACGAACAGGGCAAGTTCGTCTTCATCGGCAAATTGGACACGAACGAGCAACCATGCACGAAGCGCCGTGAGTGCTTCACGTCCTACGGGCAAAACCCGTGTCTTGTCGCCCTTGCCTGTGACACGAACCGTTCGGTCGTCCAAATCGACCGACAGAATATCCAGGTCAATCAACTCGGCCAAGCGCAAACCGCAGGAGTAGAGCATTTCCATGATGGCCAGGTCCCGCACGGCTATGGGATCGCTGCTCTTAAAGTTGAGCATTGCCGCCATGCTGTCAGCGTCCATCGTGGCGGGCAGGCGTTTTTTCCCGCGTGGCGCGCTGACATCGGTTGCTGGATTGTTTTTGAGTTCGCCTTCGCGCAGCAGATAGTTAAAGAAGGTTCTGATTGCCGACATGCGACGCTGGATACTGCGTGGCGCCAGGCCCTGGCGATGTTCGGTTGCCGCAAATTGACGGATATGAAAGGAATTGAGATCAGACCATGCGGTGATGTCCATGCGATCGCAAAATGACGCGAGCGCGGCGATGTCTCGCTGGTAATTACTTACAGTGTGAGACGAAAGACGTCTTTCGTTACGAAGATGACCGGCAAATTTTTCTGGCCAGCGATTCTGCCGGGCGTCCATCAAGCAGCGCAGCTAAGGCCTCGCTCGATCAGTTCGCCCAAACGCACCAGAAAATCGGTGCTCATGCCGGGATGGAAACGTGACGCTTCACTGCTGCCGATCGCGATAAAACCAATCGCCGACTTTTCACCGAGTGGAATCAATGCCGCCGACTCGATGTCGCTGCCCTCATCGCCGAATAACAACTCGCGTTTGACACCCTTGATCTGACCGCAACGCGGGCGGCCCGCGTTGAGAAAAGTCTGAAATAATTCCAGTCCAGGGTCTTTGCGTGACAGACGTCTCACAAAAGAAGCAGCGAAGAGGTCTTCAGAACCCGGTTCGGTGTCGAACAACACAAGCACCGACCGGTCGCTACCCAACTCGTCCTGCAAGACCGATTCGATAGTTAGAAACATCTCTGGCATTTCGGTCGCACCCATCAAACGCATCGACAGGTTGTGAATCTTTCTCGACAGGACATCGTTTGCACGAGCGACGCCAACCAGCTCACGCAGCTTCTGATCCAGCTTGCGATTGCGTTCGCGCAGAATTGCCACCTGCCGCTCTATCAGGGAGACGGTATTGTCGCCGGGGTCGTGCGGCAGTATGAGATGGGTGAGCAATCCAGGGTGACGTTCAAAAAAGTCCGGATGTGAGCGCAAGTGCCGGGCGACGTCATTTTCGCCAACCTGCTCAAATTCCACGTCCGTGCTGCGTTTGCGTTCAGTGCTCATAGCTGAAATCTGCCCTCAAAAACCCGTTGCGCCGGACCGCGCAACCAAACCGATTCGCCATTTCCCTGCCACTTTACCATCAGTTGGCCTCCAGGCAGGTCGACGGCGACAGCACCATCCGTCATCCCGGCATTTTGTGCTGCAACAACAGCGGCGCAGGCCCCGGAGCCACAGGCCAACGTCTCACCAACGCCGCGTTCCCAGACACGCAGTGCCAGATGTGATGGCCCCAGAATTTGCGCAAAACTGACGTTCGCGCCGGACTCAAAAAAATGTTGCAGCGCAGGCCCCATTACGGCAACCGGTGCCGTGTTCGCGTCGTCCACGGTGATGACGGCATGCGGGTTGCCCATCGACACCAGGGCAAAATCAACGGTCTCGTTATCGACTGTTACCGGTGGCCGGGTTGTGCAACCTGTTGCATCAGCGCCCCATTCTGGCGGGCCCATGTCGACACTGACGCTGCTATCAGCCTCAATCTGTGCCGTCATCAAACCCGCGTCACTGTCGAGGCGCCAATCGGTCTTGCCAGGCGAGTTATCACTGAGATAGCGCGCGATACAGCGCATGCCGTTACCGCATTGCGCGGCCTCGCTGCCGTCGGTATTGAAAATCCGGATCCAGACATCGGCGTTGTCATGCCGCGGTGGATTGAGTACGAGCAGTTGATCGCAGCCAATACCGGTATGGCGGTCGGCCAGATGCCGGCGGCCGCTCTGGCCCAGGGCATCCGGATCGAAGTGCCGTTCGGGACTCATCGCGTCAATGACCACAAAGTCGTTGCCGGCGCCATGCATCTTTGTGAAACGCACTATCATTGCGGTTAGCATAACCGAAACGTATGGTGAATCGCCGGGACCCAAGCCTTTAGCACGATGAAATATCGCGATCTCAGAGACTTCATGGACCAACTTGAAACACGCGGCGAACTGCGTCGTGTGGCCGTCGAGATCGATCCCCATCTGGAGATGACTGAAATTTGCGACCGCACGTTACGACGTGGCGGCCCTGCTTTACTGTTCGAAAATCCCAAGGGTCATTCCATACCGGTGCTGGGCAATCTCTTCGGCACTCCCGAACGCGTGGCTATGGGAATGGGTAAGGAATCGTTGACCGACTTGCGTGCTGTCGGTGAGCTATTGGCCATGTTAAAGGAGCCCGATCCGCCCGGTGGCGTCAAAGATGCCTGGCAACAACTGCCGATTTACCGAAAGGTGCTCGACATGAAGCCGCGTCACCGACGGGATGCGCCTTGTCAGGAAAAAGTCTTGGAGGGCAGTGAAGTCGATTTGACTGCCCTGCCGGTGCAGACATGTTGGCCGGGCGATGCAGCGCCTTTGATCACGTGGGGATTAACGGTTACTAAAGGGCCGCGAAGACAGCGGCTCAATCTGGGCATCTACCGGCAACAGGTCATCGCCCGCAACAAGCTGATTATGCGTTGGTTGCCACAACGTGGCGGCGCGCTCGATTTTCGGGATTTCCAGGAAGCGCAGCCCGGTGAGCCCTTCCCTGTATCCGTAGCACTGGGTGCCGATCCGGCCACCATACTGGCTGCCGTGACCCCCGTGCCGGATCGTTTGAGTGAATACGCTTTTGCCGGATTATTGCGTGGTGCGCGCACTGATGTGGTCGAGTGTCTGGGTAATGAACTATTGCTGCCGGCCAGCGCGGAAATCGTGCTTGAAGGGGTGATTCATCCAGGTGAGACGGCACTAGAGGGCCCTTTTGGCGATCACACCGGCTATTACAATGAGACCGAGCGCTTTCCGGTTTTCACAGTAGAGCGTTTGACGTCCCGTTCGGAGCCGATTTATCACAGTACCTATACTGGCCGGCCGCCGGACGAGCCTGCTGTTCTCGGCGCAGCGCTCAACGAAGTGTTTGTGCCGCTGCTATGCAAGCAATATCCGGAAATCGTCGATTTTTACCTGCCACCGGAGGGTTGTTCCTATCGCCTGGCAGTAGTCAGTATTCGCAAGGAATACGCGGGTCATGCCTCACGGGTAATGATGGGCGTATGGTCGTTTTTACGTCAATTCATGTATACGAAGTTTGTCATTGTCACCGACGACGATGTAGATGTGCGCAACTGGCACGATGTGGTCTGGGCGCTGACCACCCGGGTCGATCCGCGACGCGACACCATCCTGATCGACAACTCGCCCATTGATTACCTCGATTTCGCCTCGCCACGGCCGGGCCTTGGCTCAAAAATTGGCTTCGATGCCACAAACAAATGGCCTGGAGAGACCGATCGGCAGTGGGGCCGGCCTATCGTGATGGACCCCGATGTCAAAGCGCGCGTCGACGCCCTGTGGGAGCAGTTAGGGCTCGATTAATCCTGATTGCTGCATTGCAGCGCGACACCACATAGCGTTGATGTAGATAATCATTCTGTTAAATCGACGGCGGCGGCGGTGTTAACACAAAAAAGGGGTAGCAATGCGCCACATCATGGTGATGAACCCAAAAGGGGGTTGCGGCAAAAGCACGATCGCGACAAATATCGCGGCGTATTTTGCCGATACAGGAAAAAAAGTTTCGCTGGCTGACTACGATCCACAAGGTTCGAGTCTGGATTGGTTGGAGTTACGGCCGGACGACCGTCCGAAAATTACTGGTCTTGATGCTTACTACGAAGGTCTCCGACGCCTGCCACGTACTTCCGATATTGTCGTAATGGATGCACCCGCGCGTTCACATGGTCCGGAACTGACCAATCTTGTGCGTCATGCCGGAACGATTGTGATTCCTGTTATGCCTTCGCCCATCGACATGACAGCCGTGTCGCGTTTTGTCGATGAGATCAAACATGTAGGCAAGGTTGAGCGTCACCAGGTAAAAATTGCACTTGTAGCTAATCGTGTCAAAGAAAACACGATGATCTTTGAAGAACTCGACGAATTTCTGGAGAAACAGCGCGTGCCGTACGTCGCTGTACTGCGTGAGGCACAAAACTACATACGCGCTTACACACGCGGTTTGGGAATTTTTGAATTACCGGAATATCTTGCCTGGCCCGACTGGGAAACCTGGGATCCGCTGATCGAATGGTTGGAAAGCCGTCGCAGCCGGCCACGCAACTACGACTACTACTAGGCAGTCAAGATACCGTTTATCGGATTGCGCAGCGGCATTAACCGCGATTCTTTTTCCCTTCCCCAATTGTGGCGATTTTGCGTGTATCGAGACACGCAGATCAATAAGTCGCGTAGCGACGCTTTTCGTGCGGCCAAAGACCGAGCTCTTGGTTAGGGTGGGGGCAAGTCACGCGTGGCCCGCTGCTTACGACACACTGAGGGAGGCGCGTATGCCTTCGGCGGGATCTGAATATCGAAGCTCCACACCCAGTTCATCGAGCATGCGCGTGTTGTCGAGACGGCGTGATTCGCTCAGAAACGACCAACGTATCGGCGAGAACTCGCGTCTGGCGTCTTCGAGTTTGATGGTTGGCGGTTCAGGCAGGGAGCAAATTTTGGCGACCAGATTAATAAACTGTGTACTGCTGATGTGGTTGCCGTCGCAAACGTTTATCGGCGTCGGCGGGGCAACCACTGTTGCGGCCAACTCGCAGGCTGTTACCAGGTCATCGACGTGGATACGGTTGCCAGGTCCGGCATCTTCCACCCGGAGCACCGGCTCCCGTCGCCTGATACGATCCACCGGCAATCGGTCCGGTCCATAGATTCCGGCAACGCGTAGTACCACTGTCTCGACATCGTTTTGCTCGCCCCATAAACGCAACGCGTTTTCTGCTGCGAGACGCCGCTGTGCCCGGGCAGTTGCAGGCGCGGCTGGGCGGTACTCATTAACGATTTCGCCAGCGCAATCGCCATAGACACCACTGGTGCTGACATAAACAAAGCGGGACGGATGCTCGATGTTGGCAAGATACGCCGTGATGGTTGTGTCCTGATCGCCAGATGTGGGAGGCGGGGCCAGATAGATGATCACCGCGCCCGCGGTTTCTGCCACATTCCGCGGTGCGCCCAGGTCGTCCGTGATCGCAGTGAGTCCCGCGGCACGCAAATGCCTGGTGTGTTTGGAAGACCGCGAAACACAAAGTACTTCGGAATCTTGTGACAATCGCCGACCGAGACGGCGGCCAGTGTAGCCGCAGCCCGCGATCACGTAGCGCTGGGTCACTATAGGGTCGTTATCTAACCGGCGTCGGCCGATGGCGTGCCGTCCTGGCCTGACTTCTCGTCCTGGCCAGCGGCAGTCAGTGTGGGCAATGTGCTTTCCACACGTCCGGTGGCCAATGCCAGTCCATTGCGAAAGGCCTCGGCGGCCTCGTCGCCCTTACCAGCTTCAGCCAGTAGGGCACCGAGGGCCTGATACGCCGCTGGTGTCGGATCAACTTCCACACAGCGTTCGAGATATTTGCTCGCGTCATCGGGCTGACCGGCACGCATTGCCAGTCGGCCGGCCGCCAGTAACACGCTAGGATCGTCGTTGCGGCTTTTGAGCCAACCCTGCACGTAGGCCAGGGATTTCTTTGCGTCAACATTTTCCAATTCGCCATACAGGCTCATCAGTTCCGGATCCCAACCCTTCTTGAGCACCTTGCGTATCGTTTGTTCCGCGAGTTCCTGATCACCGGCGCGATTCAGTGCCACGACGTAGTCGCGCGACAGCACAGGATCGGTTCTTAGTTTCTTTGGAATCTTTTGCCATTGGCGCTGCAAGCCCATGACGTTGCCTTTAGCGCTGTCATGACCCAACAGAGTGGCATGCGTTCTCTGCGACAGCTTGTCGATGCCTTCGCGCGACATCGCCTTGCGCTTGCGTAGCTGCGGCAACAGCTCGCGCAGATTGTCCCAGTCGCCCACACGTTCATAGATGGTCGCAAGCAGTGCCAAGCCCTGTGGGTGACCCGGTGACTGCTCCTCCAATTTGCGTAGCGTCGCCAGAGCCCGCTCGTAGTCTTCATCGGCTGTTTGTAATTCGGCCTGTGTAAGCAATACCGCCCGGCCGGAGTCCTTGTCATTTTCGTAGGCCATCATCAGCCAGTTGTCGCGTCGATCAGCCGCGCCCTGTTCCTGCGCGGCGCGTGCTGCGTTAAGGTAATTGAGCACGGGTGTATCGCTCTTGGGCGCGCTTTCCGCCAACAGGCGCTCGCCCCGCGCATAGTTGCCTTCGGCAAGTTCAATAAGACCACGGGTGAGTTTTTTGCGCGATTGATTCTTTTGATAGCGGCCGGCGGCACGACCGAGATCAGAAACGGAAGTGAGGGATCGGATAACCAGGCGTACGGCAACGTAGCCAAGTATTGCGAACAACACCAGACCCAACACCGAGGTCTCAATGGCATAGCCGCGGAAATTCACCAGCGCATAGCCGGCGTCTTTCATAAAAAAGTGCGCCAGAAAGGTCGAAGCGACCAGCGCGATAATGATAAGGAGACCGCGTTTCACGCAGACTCTCCGTCTTCCGTCACAGCAGTGGCGTCAGATTCTGGCGTCGTGTCTGCCGGTACCGGCTCCTCGGCCGGCGGTGCGGTGTCCGGTGGTGCTGCAGCCAGACGCAACAATCGCAGCGAGCCGGAAATATCCGGCAGATTGGGTGAGATATCTTCAGCTTCCAGCTCAATAAGCGTCGCGACAGCGCTCTCAACCGATGTGGCGTCATTCATGAAATGCGTTTGCAGCCAGTTACGCGCAGTCCGCAGACTTTCTCGATAGTTCGCCGCTTCGCCACGTAGTAGCGCGAGTCGTGCTGTCTGCAATTGCAATTCGAGATTACGTTTCAGAAAAAATTCCTCGTCGCGCGAGAGCAATGGGGTCGCCGCTTCATCCGTGCGTTTGACACTGATCATGCTGGTAAATACACCGCCCAGTGTGGACATGGCACGGTCCAACGGAGTTTCGGCTACAATCTCAACGTCTGAAGAGCTTTGGTAAGTGTCGGGACTGGCGGTGTTCAAGGGCAACTCTTCGACGCGCGCAGCCAGACCATTCAGTGTGTGCGCAATACCTTCCATGTCGGGCCTGGGAACAGCCTTCAGTGCACCAATTTCGCCAGCCAGTTCTTGTCTGACACGGAACAGCGTTGGATCTCCGAGCGATTTCAAACGGTCATCGGCTGCCTGTAGTGCTGCAAGTGCGGCGCCCGGGTCTTGTGCAAGCTGCAAGCGGCTGTTCGCCGTCTGCAAAAAGTATTCGGCTTCAGCGCGCACCCAGTTGTTGCGAGCGGACGCTGAGATGCCACTTACTGCGTCAATGGATTGCTCGGCTCCCTGGACCCGTGCAGTTAGTGTTTCGACACTGCCGCGCAAATCGTCAATGTTCGATTCCAGACGCCCGCGGCCTGCGTCGAGATTGGACACCCTTGACAGGTTTTGATCCAGACGGCCGCCGAGTGCGGCGATGTCGCGTTGGGTCGCCTCGATTGCGTCGCCAGCGGCACCTTGCGCAGTGGTTGCGGCGCTGTCTTTTTGCTGTTGTTCCCACCAGATATAGCCCGATGCGGCCAATGCCGCCAGCGAGAACAGCATCGCCAACAGACTCAAGGCTCCGCCACCACGTTTTCTTGGTGGCGGGGCGGAGACCGGTGGCTTGTCCGATTCAGTTGCGGTTTCCAATTCGGTTTCGAGGACCTCGTCGTCGTTTTCTTCAACGATTTCAGTCACCGATTCTTCCTTGTCATTCGCCGACCCAACACGGTCCTGCGTACTTGCCTCTGTCATTTTGGTCCCCGTAACTGGATCAGACTGGCCGCTGTTCCTGCGCCAGTCCAGTATGGCCTCGACCAATGCCTGGTCGTCCGGGCCCTGGGCGAGTAGCGCGACTCGCTCAAATCCCAAAGCAGCCGCTTTTTTTACCACACGTTCGCTCGTGGTAACCAGCTGAGTTTGCGCCAAACCTGTGACACTTGGTTCCTCAGCCAGTTCATAGAGGTTAAAAAGTGTTTCCGAACTGGTCGCGGTCACTACATCGACGGTGCCGGCGGCCAGGCGCGATTCGATTTCCGGATCGAGTACTTCGGGCCGGTCGCGCC
Organism: Gammaproteobacteria bacterium; assembly: GCA_029862165.1. Classification (GTDB taxonomy): domain Bacteria; phylum Pseudomonadota; class Gammaproteobacteria; order Steroidobacterales; family JABDKV01; genus JABDJB01. The sequence continues at coordinate 15,078 of JAOTXU010000014.1, read as the reverse complement.
GGTAAACCTCGGCATAGGTGACGGTTGCGCCGCGTTTTTCTAGTTCGCGCCCGAGCAACGCACGCCCACCACTGCCACGAAAAATCACGATTTTTTTGTCGCTTACATCTCTTAAAGCAGATTCACGGAGTAAGGCTTCGCTGGTGAACCCCCGTGTTGCTTTGATGTCGCTTTTAAAGCCGGCTTCGACCAGCGCACGCGCGGTCGACGGCCCTATTGCTGCCAACAACGGTCGCTTGCCTTCGGCCGGCAAATATTGCACGCCATGATTGACGGCATTAATGCTGATAAAGATCGCGATATCGTAATCCGCGACATCGCCAATCGTTGCAAGAACAGCTTCACGATCTGCATTAGCTTCGATCTGCAACGTCGGAAAGCTCAGAGCTTCGCCGCCGTGTGACTGGATCAGGCCTATTAGATTGCCGGCCTGGTGAACCGGCCGCGTTACCAAAACGCTTATGCCCGAAAGTTCTTCAGACATTGGCGATCTCATCGAGGATTTGGCGCGCACCATGCTGCACCAACAGATTGGCAGCTTCCGTGCCGACCTCGACGGGATCTGTACCAATGGCGAGTACAGCAATCAGATCAGTTCCATCCGGTCGCGCAACAACGCCACGTAAATTCAGCTCGCCATTATCTACAACCGCATGTCCCGCGATCGGCGATACGCAACTACCACCTAAGGATCTGTTCATTTCCCGTTCTGCATCAACCGCTATTCTTGTTTCTGCGTGTTCTATCCGCTGGATTTCCTCTAGCATTGCCGTGTCGTCTACCCTGCATTCTACGCCTATGGCGCCCTGACCGATGGCCGGCAGGCAAAACGCAGGATCCAGCAGCTCATCGATCTGATCGGTCAGGCCCAGACGCTCCAGCCCGGCCGCAGCGAGGACGATCGCGTCATATTGACCGTGGTGCAGTTTTGCCAGTCGGGTGTCGACGTTGCCACGCAACCCGATGAGCTTGAGATCGGGGCGGTGATGCGCCAGTTGTGCCGTACGCCGCAGACTGGAAGTACCGATTACAGCCGCTTCGGACAATTCATCCAGCCGGGCGCCAATCAGGGCGTCGCGCGGATCGTGTCGCGCCAGAATCGAGCCGATGCGCAAACCGGCTGGTAATTCGGCCGGAACGTCTTTCATTGAATGCACCGCGATATCGGCCCGGCCCTCGAGCATCGCTTGTTCGAGTTCTTTAATGAACAAACCCTTGCCGCCCAATTTCGCCAGCGACACATCGACAATCTGATCCCCCTTGGTACTGAGGGGTAGTAGGGAAATGTTTAATGCCGGATTTTGCTCGCTTAGTTTTGCACTGACGTATTCCGCCTGCCACAACGCCAGACGGCTGCGGCGCGTCGCGATTCGGATATCCACTTTAACTGCCTCGGAGTCGTCGTTTCAGGGCCGGTGCGTGCCGGCGGCTGACAACCAGGCGGGCATCGCAATCACGGAATACTGCAAACTGCTTGCCATCGGCATCGCGTTCCACCGCTCGTAGGTGGGCGACTGACACCAGCGCGCTGCGATGTATACGAACAAAATCTGGGGAGAATTCATATTCGAGGTTTTTCAATGATTCGTCGATAAGTACTTCGCCTTCCATATGCGCCACTGTAGTGTATTTTTGATCGGCCTGAAAATAGTAGATGGTTTCTATTGGGATCAGTTCCAGATGCCCCCGGACGCGTGCACACAAATGCGTGCGCCGTGCTTCGGCCTTGGTGTCGTCTGTTGCAAGCGCCGAAAGTTGTGACCGCGTGAGCCGCGAAGCATGGCGCAACGCTCGCGCCAGCCGTTCACGACGCACCGGTTTCAGGAGATAACCGACAGCCTGCGTATCAAACGCGGCGATGGCGTATTCGTCGTATGCCGTAGTAAATATCACCGCCGGTGGTCTATCGAGCGTAGCCAGATGCCGGGCAGTTTCGATACCACTGATGCCCGGCATGCGGATATCCATCAGTAGCACGTCCGGGACGTGTTTCTGCGCCAGCTCTATCGCCTGATTTCCATTGGCAGCCTCGCCGACAATTTCACAGTCATCAAGCTCGTCGACCAGCCGGTGCAGACGTTGTCTTGCAGGCATTTCGTCATCGACGATCAGCACTTTCATTTCATCTGCTCACTGGCTGGCAGGCGCATGCGGACAAAAAACTGATCTGCATCCTGATTTATTTCAAGCGCGGCTTTGCCATGAAACGCTAGTTCCAGACGCTGACGTACATTGGCAAGAGCCATCTTGTTTCCATCATGCCGCCGGGCTCCGCTATCGCGGGTCACCGGATTGACAACTTCTATTACGATTTCCTTGCCTTCCATCCGACCGTTAATGGTTACCGTGCCGCCGTCCGGTAGTGGTTCAATACCGTGATAGATAGCGTTTTCCAGCAATGGTTGAACAGTGAGCCCGGGAATCAGGGCACGGTGTGGCAATGTCTCAACCTGCCAGTCGACTTCCAGCCGCTCTCCCAGTCGCAGGCGTTCAATACGCTCGTATAGGCGCGCCATTTCGAATTCTTCGCGCAGATGCACAAGTTGTTTGTTCTCAGCCAGGCTGGCGCGGAACAGATCGGCCAGGTCCTCTACCACCTGTTCGGCGGCGTCGGGATCACTGCGTGTGAGCGCCGCGATGGTATTCATGCTGTTGAACAGGAAATGCGGGCGGATACGCGCCTGCAACGCCTGGATGCGTGAAACGGCTTCCATTTGCACGTTTCGTTTCCATTGATGGGAAACGTAGAAGTAACGCAGTATGAGGGCACTGACCACGGCACTTATAGCGACATTTCGCAGCACGAACGGGAGGTGACTGGACGGGAATATCCCGCCACCTGCACCACCGCTGCGATCGGAGTAGTACTGACCGGCCCACCACGCTGCCTCGGACACGGCGGCGGTCGTAAGCATCAACAAGGCCAGGCTGATTAGCGTAACTTGCACAGTGCCACGCCGGGCCAATAAGGGCCGGGCCATACACATCACCCATGCGCTGCCCAGACCAATCCACAGCAGGAAAAGTGAAGACTGCGCCAGATCGACCCAGAAAAAACCGACAGCGGGTTGCCGCGCCAGCGTCAGTACGAATGCAATCAATTCCACGAGCAATACGATGGTGATCGTCATTGATCCCGAGCAGAAATCGGGCAGATAACCGACTTCCAATGAGGGCTCTCCAGCGGGAGCAGCTTGACTGGTGCGAGGAGGCTGTAGTGTTGTTAGACGCTCAACCAAGTTGATCGGGATTCAACCCGGTATCCGGGTTACGGCTTTTCGTTGCACCATTTGTCCACGTCGCGCTTCGCGTCACCCATACGCTGGTCGACTTCGTCTTGTTCCAGGTAACGACGACCACCTCCGGGTAGAGGTTCATAAACGCGCGTCGCGCTGAGCAGACTGTCTTGTGCGCTTCTGGCACGGGTGCAGTTCTCATCGCGCTGAACTTGCTGCTCGCGTTCGAAACGTTCCCGTTCTGTCCGCTGTTCTGCGGTCTCTTCTGCAGTAATTGTGTCTTGCTGTGCTTCTGGTTCATTCAGGGCCGCGAGTTGTTCCGGGTCGCTACGATGCGTGTCGATATCCAGTTTTTCTGCTGCCGTTGCCGGGGGTTTGTCCGAGAAATGGACTGCGCCGCCGGCGTCAGTCCACTTATAGACACCCGCCGCCGCCACCACCGAGGCAGAGAAAAATAGTATGGCGAACAACGGGAAACTCTTCATGGAATATACGTCCCCGGGGCTGCCCGCGGAGCCTGTACTAAGTTAAGTCAAAAACAGGGGCGGGGAAAGCAAGAGGCTCGGCCCGACCACCACAATAGTACCGGCTAGGCTAGTCTGTACGCGGTCTTAAGTCTCTGACGCAGGTCACATCACAGCCGGTTGAACCTGTGAAAAAGCATTAATACACGCGCAAATTACTGATTTCAAAGGCTAGATAGCCTGGGCGCCGGTCTCCCCGGTGCGAATGCGGATGGCCTGCTCCAGGGGGGTCACGAAGATCTTGCCGTCACCGATCTTGCCGGTGCGGGCAGTGGCTGAAATCGCTTCGATGACCTGCTCGACGATTTCTTCGGCGACTGCCAGTTCGAGCTTCATCTTAGGGAGGAAATCAACTACGTATTCAGCGCCCCGGTACAGCTCGGTGTGTCCTTTCTGACGTCCGAAGCCTTTCACTTCCGTCACAGTGATGCCCTGCACACCGACATCGGCCAGCGCCTGACGGACATCGTCCAACTTGAAAGGCTTAATGATGGCGGTAACAAGTTTCATGTGGCTCTACTCCAGGAATCCGTGATGGTGTGTTGTCTGCGATTGGTTTGCACATCCCGTGCCAGCTAACTCATTCCTTTATATTTCATGATCTTAGCATGCGGGAGTCTGTGGCTGCAGCGCATTTTCGCACTGCAATGGTGCGGCAGCCTTGCGGGACTGCGTTAAACTGGCTCAATGATTGATCCAAAGCTAATCGACGATCTTGCACGCCGGCTCGCAGGCAGTTTGCCCGAGGGGTTGCGCACGCTGCAGGATGAACTCGAACAGAATTTTCGTCCAGTATTGCAATCGGCATTGAGCCGGCTCGATCTGGTGACCCGGGAAGAATTCGACGTGCAAAGTGCGGTGCTCGCCAAAGCTCGCCAGCAACTCGATACGCTGGTCGCCCGTCTGCAGGAACTGGAAACTCATTTAGCAGGCAAATCGTCACCGGATAAGTAGCCCGCCAGATCAATATCTGGGCCGGATGCACAGTTACTCTCCTTTAGACCACGGGGCACTTTGAATTTAATAGACCGGTAAGCAACACCGGGCTATCCCCTTGTCATTTGTAACTGTGTTGAGTCGTGCGCAGATCGGCTTGCAAGCACCATTAGTCAGAGTCGAAGCACATATAGGCGGTGGTCTGCCGCGCTTTGCCGTGGTCGGTCTGGCAGAAACCGCCGTTAAGGAAAGTCGCGATCGGGTCCGCGCCGCTATTCGCAATGCCGGTCTCCAGTTCCCGCAGGGGCGCATCATCGTCAATCTGGCACCAGCCGATGTGCCGAAGGAAGGTGGACGATTCGATCTGCCCATTGCACTGGGCATTCTTGCCGCGAGCCGGCAATTGTCTGCGAACCAGGATACCTGGCATCAGTATGAGTTCTATGGCGAGTTAGGCTTGAACGGCTCCGTACGCCGGTTTCACGGTGCGTTGCCTGTCACGCTCGCTGCACGCGCAGACCGGCGCACGTTGGTGGTTCCGTTGGAAAATCGCGATGAAGTTAGCGTCGTGTCAGATAGCCGCATACTCACGGCCGATCATCTCAACACTGTGATTGCGCATCTCAGCGGGGTGAAGAAACAACCGCTGGAAACCACCGGTGGGCGAAGATCGCATACTCAGGCTCTACCCGATCTTGCTGACGTGCGCGGTCAGTATTACGCACGACGTGCATTGGAAATCGCCGCTACCGGTGGACATAGCTTGTTGATGATCGGCCCACCGGGAACCGGCAAGAGCATGCTGGCCATGCGACTGCCCGGCATACTCCCGCAGATGTCGGAAGGGGAGGCGCTGGAGACGGCGGCGATTCAATCTCTATCGACCGGTGGTTTTTCCGGACAAAACTGGCGTGTGCGACCGTTTCGGGCGCCGCATCACACGGCATCCGCTGTCGCATTGGTCGGTGGCGGATCCAGTCCGCGGCCGGGTGAGATCTCGTTGGCGCATCACGGTGTGCTTTTTCTCGATGAGTTGCCCGAGTTTCAGCGTCAGGTACTGGAAGTACTCCGTCAGCCTATGGAATCCGGATCGATCGTTATTTCGCGTGCGGCGCGACAGGCAGAATTTCCATGTCGCTTTCAGCTTGTCGCAGCAATGAATCCCTGCCCGTGCGGACACCTAGGCGATCCTGATGTCTTGTGTCGTTGTGGTGCACCGCAGGTGCAACGCTATCGTGACCGTGTTTCGGGTCCGCTGCTGGACCGTATCGACATGCAAGTCGCCGTCAACCGAGTGCCGCGCGAATTATTGCGACTGGATGCTCAACCGGGCGAAAGCAGTGCGGTGATCCGGCAACGCGTACTGCAAGCGCGTAACCGACAAGCCGAGCGTGGCGCAAAATGCAATGCCATGATGTCAGAACATGATCTACGCGAATTCTGTGCGCTCGGCGGCAAAGCAACTGCCTTGCTGGAGCAAGCAATGAAGAAGCTGGCATTGTCCGCCCGGGCTTACAAACGCATTTTGCGTGTTGCCAGAACCATCGCCGATCTCGGCGGCGAACGCGTGATCGATGCCGAGCACGTCGGCGAGGCAATCAATTTTAGAACTCTCTCGTAAAAGCGGCATCCTGCCGCGATCTGGACTCGAATTGCGGCTGGAAGCCGCTGCTACGAAGCGTCAATGGTGTGATTTGTGCCCAGCGTATCAATCCCTTTATATTTACGAACACGTGAGTGAGACAAGTCAGTTTGGACTATTGGGGAAACGGCGCTTTGGGCCGTTTTTTGCAACCCAGTTTCTGGGCGCGTTCAATGACAATGTCTTCAAGAACGCGCTGGTGCTCATGCTGGCTTTCCAGGGCGCTAAACTGTCTGCAATAGACAGCAATTTTCTGATCAATCTCAGTGCGGGTTTGTTTATCCTGCCGTTTTTTCTTTTCTCGGCAATTGCCGGGCAATTTGCCGACAAATTCGAAAAATCTCTTTTGATCCGTCGGATCAAGCTATTCGAGATAGTCATCATGACCGCTGCCCTGATTGCCCTGGTGTTGGACAACGCCGCGATATTAATCGCGCTGTTATTTCTGCTAGGTCTGCAGTCGACTCTGTTCGGGCCAGTCAAGTACGGCATTTTGCCGCAGATGTTAACCGACGAAGAACTGATCGGTGGTAACGGCCTGGTGGAGATGGGCACCTTCCTGGCAATCCTGTTCGGTACGATACTCGGTGGCACACTGATTGGTTTTTCCATCGGCAAGGTCGCAGTCGGCGTGACCGTCGTTTTTGTAGCGGTCGCCGGTTATGTGGTTAGCCGACGGATTCCGGTTTGTGATTCACCAGATCCTGAACTGCAGATCAACTGGAATCCGTTTAGCCAGACCTGGCGGATCATGCAGCTGGTGCAGGAGAACCGTACGGTATTTCTTTCGATACTGGGTATTTCCTGGTTCTGGCTGGCTGGGGCAACGTATCTGACGCAGTTACCCAACTACACGCGTTTATCGCTCGGTGGCAACGAACAAGTCGTTACTCTATTGCTTGCTACGTTTTCTGTCGGCATCGGCCTGGGTTCTTTGTTCTGCGAAAAACTGTCCGCGCGCCGGGTGGAGTTGGGCCTGGTACCGTTTGGCTCCATCGGGCTGACCGTATTCGGCGTGGATTTGTATTTTGCGACGCCGGCGCTGGCCGCAGCACCGATGGTTGGCGCCGTGGGGTTCGTCCAGCAACTCGGCAATTTACGCTTGTTGCTGGACCTGTTTCTACTTGGCCTGTTTGGTGGCTTCTACATCGTGCCGTTATACGCCTTGGTACAACAGCGTAGTGCGCCACGACACCGGTCGCGCATTATCGCGGGCAATAACATCCTCAACGCCTTGTTCATGGTGATTGCGGCACTTGCCTCGATATTGCTGTTGCGCAGCCTCAGCATTCCACAGCTTTTCCTGGTGCTTGCACTGTGTAACGCAGCCGTTGCCGTGTATATCTACACGCTGGTGCCCGAATTCCTGATGCGATTTATCGTGTGGTTATTGATTCACACGATTTACCGCGTCGACAAAAAAGATCTGGACCGGATACCGGAGGAGGGTGCGGCAGTACTGGTCTGCAATCACGTAAGTTTCGTCGATGCGCTCATTATCGGTGGATGTGTCCGGCGTCCTGTGCGTTTCGTGATGTATTACAAGATTTTCAAAATACCGATTTTGAGTTTTGTGTTTAGAACGGCGCGGGCAATCCCCATTGCTGGATCAAAAGAGGACCCGGAGATGCTTGCACAGGCCCTCGACCGTATCGCCGAAGATCTTGAGGCCGGTGAACTGGTGTGTGTTTTTCCAGAGGGCCAGATCACACGCAGCGGCGATATCAACGAGTTCAAACGGGGAATCGAACGAATTATCGAGCGCACGCCAGTGCCAGTCGTGCCGATGGCACTGCAGAACCTGTGGGGTAGTTTTTTCAGTCGTTACAGTGGTACGGCGTTTTTAACGTGGCCCCGGAAATTCTGGTCACGCATAGGTCTGATCGCGGGTGAGGCAATTCCAGCCGAGACGATTTCGGCGGCTTATCTGCAGGAAAAAGTGAGCGAGCTGCGCGGTGACGCGCAATAGTTCTTACTGAGCAGCCGCCACCATGTAATCCACTGCAGCCTTGATCGATGCATCATCCAGATCCAGACGACCGCCTTTTGGTGGCATCACACCGGTTTCTCCCTGGAAGCCGTTGATGGAATTGGCATAGAGTGCGTCGATACCCTTGGCAATTCTCGATGCCCAGGCCTCGGCGTCACCAAATTTTGGGGCACCGGCGACCGCCGCCAGGTGGCAGGCAACACAGGATGAGTTGTAAATCGCCTCGCCATCAACCGCCGGAGCCTCCGCCGCGGGCGCTGCAGCAACGGGCGCGGCCGGTGGCGGGGCTGCTGGAGCTGGCGCTGCTGGAGCCGGCGCAGGTGTTGCCGCTGGCAAGGCCGCAGGCATGGCACGTGCTGCCGGCGCAGGTTGTCCGGTGACGGCGACCGCTGCAACTGGCGTGAGTCTTTCCGCGATCCTTTGGGCCTTGAGCGGGTTCTCGTTGATATAGCGCACCTGCGTACGATCAGCGATCGCGTTAGCAAGAAAATAGACAATGATCGTGAAGGCCACCAGGCCACCCAGGACAATCATGAAAGTATCGAAAAATTGCTTGTCGTGTTCTGCGCTCACTTTGCTCTCCGATAGATCCCTGCCAGCTGGTACAAAGTATACTGTTAGTTCAACCAGACCCACAACGATCGGGTGAGCAGCGTGGTAACACAGTTGTGCTGACAGTACTGAACCCGAAAGGCCGTGACCCGGAGCAACGTTTTGCGCGCGGTCCGGGGCTACCTGATGATCCTGGCCATGCGCCGATCAATTTTCATGCTTATGCGGCCTGCGCCGGGGGGGTCTTTCACGTCGATACGCGGCGCGCCATCGCCGAGGAGACGCCGGTACTGGTCCTGATTCGACGTCGTTTACGCCGAACGCTCGATGCCGTCCGGGCGCTAAAAGCGGCGGGTAGAACCGTGTGGGTGTCGTGGAAGGAATCAGGTGTGATTCAGGTGAGCCGGCAGTTGGGGTCCGCTGCATCGATCTCGTTGTTCCGGGAAATTGTCCAGTCGGCCGACGGCGTGTTGTCGGCGAATGACCAGTTGCTGCCGTTATATCGCTGGGCTGGAAATGATCAGACTGAAGTACGCTTTTTGCCGACGCCCTACCCGGTGGATTTTCCCGAATGGGACTTTTCTCGCCCAGTTGGCGAACGAAAAGGCGTGCTCATTGGTACCAGGAGTTTTAGAAGGGCTAGCCGCGCGCATTTGGCAGCGCTTAGCCTCGGGGCGACTTGCGCAAAACAAACCGGATCCAGACTGACGGTAATCAATACAGAGGGCGGTTGGGCGTCGCGACTGATCGAGCAGTTGGGTATACCCAGCACACAACTGAGAGTGTCAGCCCCATTGCCCTATCCACAATACTTGCGGCTAATGGCTGAGCATCGAATCGTTTTGCAGTGTGATCTCAGCTCGGTTCCCGGGCAGGTCGCAGGTGACGCGCTGTTGTGCCGGATGCCGTGTGTCGGTGGCAACGGTGTCATCGACCGGCTCGGTTTTCCGGGCCTGTGCGGCGGGCATCGAAGCAATGAGACGCTGGGACAGATCGCACAAGAACTTCTGACCGACGATTCAGCGTGGCAGCAAAGCGTGGATGAATCGCAGGCAACGGCAAAGAAGAGCCTTTCCTTTGCAGCAGTAAGCAAGGAATTGGAGATGATGCTGAAGTAGCCTCGACTATTCGACGGGGCGAAGCTCCGGCGAGCGAGATGCCAAAGCTACGGACACGTCGTGCCCGTACGCAGTAATCATCATGAGACCGAGTCTTTCTCCACTCAGTGTCGATTGGGAGTTTATCGCCGTCATGCAAAACACCGCGTGTCGCTCGATTACGAAGGCAATTTTTTCACGCCACCTTATTTTCTTGCCCTGAATCGCCACAAATGGCTGACCGGGCGAGTGTCTTTAGAGCGTTGCGGCAAGGCTAGTTTGGTTATTTTTCAGAGCCGGTTCTGGCGAGGAGAGTGCTGTATATTTTTGTGCGATTCTCGTTTTCAGGACACAGCCCCAAAGGAAATAATAGGGAATCGCGTTGTACGGCTTTTCAAAAGCATCCTCTCCCAAACTGAACACCCAGATTAGTGCAGAATAAAACAGAACCCATTTCAGGAAAGTGATACTGGTTGCGTGTGCGTTGCGAACTGCATACCGGTATGTTGTTATCCATGTAACCGCCAGATAGGCGTGCGCGACAAACCAGGCTAGCAGACCCAAGATACCGGTTCGGCCGAATGCCGTAACAATAGAGTTATGCGGTTCCCGGACGACGACACCGTGACCTATAAAGTCAATGAGCGGTTGCCCGTAGCCCAGGCCAAACAGACCTGTAAACCAGCTGGCGGACACCTTCAGATAGATCGAATACCACCAGCCTAATCGTTGACCGACGCCACCCGCCGCGCCCTCCAGTCCTTCGCTTCCTATCCCGGCAATGGCGAGCAGATGATTTCCGATGAAACCAAGACCGGCATCAATCCCGAGTCGGCTCTGCAAGTTAATTCCGAGATAAGGGAAGACTGCCAGTACAACAACAAACGATCCAAAAATTACCGGAAGCAATCTACGGAACCGAGCATTGAGTGCGGCAGACAAAAGGACCAGACTCGCGATCTGCAAATAGATCGTTCGTTGCTGATAGGCATAGACTGTAAAGCTAAGCAGCAAGGCGGCCAGGACTATGAGCAAAAACCGCTCTCGCAAACCGACCTGTGCCGCGTACATGATCAGCATAAAGCTGGCCAAAACGAGCAACGTGGACGACGAGATATAACTAAAGAACAAAAACGCTTCGCGGCCGGAGCTGGTCTGAATCAAAGGAGAAAGTGCCTGCAATGGCTCTCTCACCGGGTAGGTCAATCCGTATAGCACAGCCACTGCCAGGAACCACGGCACCCAACGTTTTAACCGGGTAATTTCACTGACACTCAGGCAGAAACCGAGGTAGAGAAAACCGGACTCAATTAGCTGACTTGCATCACGAAACGCCCAAAAGCCATGTTCGGGGACGGCGCGGATGAGGTGCATTGCCCCAAGGAACCACCACGCGCCGAATGCCCAAAAAACGCCCGTGCTGGCGAACAGCGGTAGCACAAAGCGGTGTCTGCAAAACACCAAAGCAAAAACAAGACACAGTTCGCCAACCGGTACACCATATCGGCCCGGAGGGATCTTCACCACCTGCATGCCGTAATTCAATAGCAAGTAAGTTGCCACTACGGCAACGACGATTGCGTTTCGGTAGCGAACGAGATTCATGATTTCGAAAAACTACGACGCGGTACCGAGGCGCGTCACGACTTTTTGCTCGCTCGCATTACGGCGGCAAGAATTCCCAGCAGCAGACCCAGTATCACACCCATCAAAACAAATACCGGTCGACGGGGAAAGATGAAGTCCTCTTCGTCCGGTGGTACTGCCGGATCTACAATCTTAAAGGCGTACTCAACCACCACGCTTGCGAGCATGATTTCCTGAATCTGCGCCTCCATCAATCGGAAAATGGATGATCTAAGATTTACATTGCTAGTTTCACCCAGTTCTTTTTCGAGGTATTGAATCTTCTCCTCTGATTCCTGGATGACGCTTTCCCTGATTTCCGTGTTGAGATCCGCTACGAGTTGATTGGCCCACCGTGCCGCTACTGCCCCGTCATACCAATCAACCGTTACCCTGACCAGCGCGCCACTTTTTTCCGAACCGACGCGCCGCAATCGATCAAAGCGTTCATAAGCGTCCCATAATCTCGGTGCGCCACTGTCGTCGTCGTCACTGGAGTTCGGAAACAGCTCATCCATAAGTCGGTGCGTTTCAATAAATCGTTCGGTAAAGCCACGGGAGTCGAGTTTCTCCAGCGCTACTGTGGCGATAGATGAGGTTCCGGTATCCAAGCCGATCAGACCGGCGATGCCACCGAGTCCGGAACCGGCAGCAAGGGAAGAAGCGGAAGAGTCCGTGGCCGGGACCAGTAGCACTTCTGCGCGATATTTTTTTGGTAGAAGAAAAGCCAGCGCAATGGAGATCAGCAGCACTAGCAGAAAAACAGTTATAAACAAAGCTTTTTGCTCGATGGCGGCAGTCACAAAACCGCGTACATCGAGAACTTCTTCGCCGAGCACGGGCGCCTCATGAAGTACGTCACGTTGTTTATCGACCATGTGGTTCACCTGGGAGTGGAGCTGGGACTCCGCTGTGGAAGCTCTACTGTCGTCCGGCAATTCTCACACCGAATCAACGGCTAGGCAATTTTAATGATGAAATGGTTATGGCCCTGTAACGGGCCATCGGCCATTGTATGCAGCCCGCCGACGAAAGTACTATTGCGTTCTAACCCCATCCTGATTCTGACTAATGGCTCGAAAAAGACCCATTCGTGACTTACTCCGCAAGGTGCCCGGATTCAGCGTCCTGGGCAAAGTGCTCGTTTTGCGCTACTCACCACGTTCTTTTCTGCGGACATCCGGCTATTTCAAGTCAGTTGCCAGCAAGCGCCCACAGCGCGTTGATGGAACGCCATTGCCCTGGATGAATTATCACATGATTCAGTTTCTTGAAGATCGGCTGAAAAAAGATTTCAGAGTTTTCGAATTCGGCAGCGGTAACTCAACATTGTTCTTTGCGCCACGCGTCGCCAACATCACGTCAGTTGAAGTCGACCGGCAATGGTATGAAGAAGTGTCCGGACAAATGCCCGGCAATGCGAACGTGATGCTTTGCGATCCCTATGATGTTAATCGCTACCTGGCCATGCTCGGGCAGGACAATGTCGACTATGACATCGTGATCGTCGATGCCGAGGATCGTGTCGCATGTTTGAAGGCATCGCCACCTCACCTGACATCGCGTGGAGTGATCCTGCTCGACGACGCCGACAAGCCGAAATATCAGTCGGGCATAGATTATTTGTTGGAGCAGGGTTTCAGACAGTTGCCATTTGAAGGGCTTAAGCCTGGCGGGATTCGTGCGTATCGCACAACCGTTTTTTATCGCGACGGAAATTGCCTGAATATTTGAGGTGACTGGTGGTCAGTCGAGCTCCAGATCGGTATCGAGCGTCTGGCAGATGAAACGATTTGGAACTTCCAGGCCACCGGCGATCTTGTCGAGCACCGCACGCTCAACTTCCGATACACGGCCTTCTGCGCGTGCAATGATGCAAAGGTCGTGCAGCAGTTGCATCCGTTGTGGCACGCTCGTGGATTCGCGAACCTGATCCAGCCGTGCCGGCAACTCTTCTTCAAGCTTGTCGATATTCAATCGTTCCGTGTAACTCCCCTTGCCAAAGAATGTCTCGAAGATTTCAATTTCCGCGTCGCTGATATCGTCATTTGCCGAGGCGACAGCAAGCGCTCCGGCAAATAGCGCCCGACGCATCGCTTCTGCGCTCCTGGTATGGCCTTCCAGATAGCTCGGCTCCATCAGACTCATCAAGCGCTGCACGGCGACCTCAAGGTCTTCCTTGCTCATGCCACTCGTTTTTGCCAGTATCGACTGGTGAAACAGTTGTAAGGCTTTTACACGGAGCGGACTGAACGGGTGGGTCGAAAACCAGTCCTCTTTGGGGGCGCCCTGTCCCGGTTCAGCGTCAACCACTTGCATGTCATCGACCTGAGCGAGAAAGGCCTCAAGGTTAAATTCAATAGTCACGCCACTTAAACCCGAAGCCAGCTTGAAAAGCGCTCTGGCAACGGCATTCAAGTCATTGGCACAGTGCGCGCCGGCACGATCGGCCGAAATCTCCGCGTAACGCGACCAGGCGAAGAGTTCCAGCGCGAGCGAGAAGTCGGGGCGCGTGCCACCTTGCAAGATGTAACCAATGGGAATGTCATGATGACGGTAAACGTGATGGCCGAGTTCGTGCCCCATGACAAAACGAAGCTCGCGATCATCAAAGCCCTCGAGGAGGCTGGATGAAAACATGACGAACAGGCGGCCGGCCTCGGGTTTGAAACATGCCGCATTAAACTGTGGGCTCGGGAATACGTACAGTTCAACGGGGATTTCGAGATCGAGTTTTTCAATACACACATCGGCGGCCGCATGCACCGTTTTGGCCATCGAAGGATCGAGCCGCACGGACGTCGCGAGTAGGCGACGACGTAGTCCGGTGCTGCCCTCGTCGGCCAGTTTTTCAAGGTGCTCGTTTGTTCTGACGACATCCGGGTGCTGAAGTAGCTTGCCGAATAACGTCAGATCGTTTTCGCAGCGAATCGTTTTAGCGTTCATGACTAGTCGGAACCGTGTTGAATCCTGCTTGCGGGAGCGGCTTCCAGCCGCGAATCGAGATTGATTCTTGCACCTGTCACAAAGAAAACTGGCGCGCCCGGGAGAGTAGGATGGAAACCGGCAAAGCGCCAGCTTTTCCCAGCCGTGCGGCCGCCGAGACCGCGCCACATCCGACCGGAAATACGGTATCTAACGCAGTCCACGCCGAGTAGACTTCACAGTCCACGCGCCCGTAGCTCAGCTGGGTGAGAGACGGTGAGCGCGTAGCGCGAGCGCCGAGCACTGCTCGGCGAGTCTCGAACGCCACGAGGCTTGAGCCGAGTGGCCGGACCCGAGGCGCAACGCGCCAAGGGGAGTACTGTGCAGCGCGCAGCGCTGCAGCCAACACTCGCGATAAACCGGGTAGACTTCACAGTCCACGCGCCCGTAGCTCAGCTGGGTGAGAGACGGTGAGCGCGTAGCGCGAGCGCCGAGCACTGCTCGGCGAGTCTCGAACGCCACGAGGCTTGAGCCGAGTGGCCGGACCCGA
>JAOTXU010000017.1 GCA_029862165.1 Gammaproteobacteria bacterium | reverse complement strand
ATAACAACTCCTCGCACTGGAGGGGGAACAAGAACAGATCGCCCCGAGTGGAGGGGATAACAACTCCTCGCACTGGAGGGGGAACAAGAACAGATCGCCCCGAGTCGAGGGGATAACAACTCCTCGCACTGGAGGGGGAACAAGAACAGATCGCCCCGAGTGGAGGGGATAACAACTCCTCGCACTGGAGGGGGAACAAGAACAGATCGCCCCGAGTCGAGGGGATAACAACTCCTCGCACTGGAGGGGGAACAAGAACAGATCGCCCCGAGTCGAGGGGATAACAACTCCTCGCACTGGAGGGGGAACAAGAAACCAGGCCAGATCACCCTCCCCGCAGTGGAGGGAATAACAACAAAAAGGGCAGATCACCCTCCCCGCACTGGAGGGGGAACAAGAAACCAGGCCAGAACACCCTCCCCGCAGTGGAGGGAATAACAACAAAAAGGCCAGATCACCCTCCCCGCAGTGGAGGGAATAACAACAAAAAGGCCAGATCACCCTCCCCGCAGTGGAGGGAATAACAACAAAAAGGGCAGATCACCCTCCCCGAGTGGAGGGAATAACAACAAAAAGGGCTCGGACGGGAAACAAAAAGCAGCGGAGCAGCGCAAATATGCGCCCACGGGCGCGGAATCAGTCGATGTACAAGGAGCTGACGGATTCTCCGCCGGCGATCCGGCGCATGGTTTCGGCCAGCAATTCGGCCACGCTGAGCTGGCGAATCCGGTCGCACGCGGCGGCTTTTGCGCTTAGCGGTATGGTGTCTGTGACCACCAGCTCGTCAAGGACAGAATTACTGATGCGTTCGACGGCCGGATCCGACAGCACCGGATGGGTGATGTAGGCCAGCACTCTCCGGGCACCATCTTCTTTGAGCGCTTCGGCCGCGTGACACATCGTGCCGGCAGTATCGACAAGATCATCGATCATGATGCAGGTCTTACCATCGACCTCGCCGATGATATTCATCACCTTGGATTCGTTCGGTTGCGGGCGTCGTTTATCGATAATTGCCAGATCGGCGTCGTCGAGGCGTTTTGCCAGCGCTCGTGCACGAACTACACCACCGACATCCGGTGACACGACTACAATATCGCCCTCTTTGCGTTTCCAGGCGTCACCCAGCAACACCGGCGAGGCATAAACGTTGTCGACCGGTATATCGAAAAAGCCCTGTATCTGGTCCGCGTGCAGATCGACCGTAAGAAGGCGGTCGATCCCGGCAGAATCGATCAGATTGGCAACCATTTTTGCCGTGATCGCCACTCTGGCGGAACGCGGTCTGCGATCCTGGCGCGCATAACCAAAATACGGCACGACAGCGGTAACCCTCGCCGCAGACGAGCGCCGACAGGCATCGGCCATCACCAGCAGTTCCATCAGGTGATCGTTAACAGGTGGGCAGGTCGATTGCAGCAGAAAAACATCGCGACCGCGAATGTTCTCCATGATTTCCACACTGGTTTCGCCATCGCTGAATCGCCCAACGCTGATTCGTCCCAGCGGCATCCGTAAATGTCTGACAATACTCCGGGCCAACGGCGGATTGGCATTGCCGGAAAATACCACCATGGCCGGTGGCTCTAAATTGTCTTTCTGCAGGCTCACTTCGTCGGGCATGAAACGGTCAGCACGCTTGTTTCGATGAGCCATTAGTATTCACCTGCTCCAATGAATGGCTGGGGTGGCAGGATTCGAACCTGCGCATGACGGGATCAAAACCCGCTGCCTTACCACTTGGCTACACCCCAAGTCTGATACCGTCGTACCGTCGCTGCGGCGACATTGTTAGACGGTGCCGCTGGGGTGTCAATCTTGTTTTTTTGGCCTTTAGAGACGCTGGTAGCGCCACCTGTGCTCGTAGGCATAGGACAACTGGTCGACAGCACGGGTATCAGTGAGGGCGTCGGCGATCAGCATGGGTTCCCCGCCTCGGTCGCGCAGTTTTTCCAGAGTGCCCGCGCAGGCAAAGATATGCAGATTCGGGTTTTCACCGGCCAACTCATGCAGCCTGGCGGCTACGGGAGAATCGATGTTTAGCAGGGAGAGGCCGTCACGCTGCGTCATCAGATCGATTGCTATGCCTTTCGCCAGGCTTGTCTCGATGACTTCCATCGCCGCCATCATCGAGGCCTCGTCGCCACGGGTAACGTGTAACAACAGGTGATCAACCGGTCCAGCTGTAAGATCGCGCAGGAAGAATCCCAAAAACACAGCGCCCACTAAAATCAGCCCCCCAGCAACAAATTTCAACTGTGTACTAGACCCTGATTCTGATGCGAGAACAACGTTGTCTATATCTTCGTAGGCCAGTTTGATGTCTTGCGAAATCTGACGAAGATCGTGCATATATCGCATGGCGTCTGGTCGCGATTGAATTTCCGCGATTTCCTGAGCATCGACTTCGCCATCCACGGCCGCGCTGATAATGACTTCAGGAGTATTCTTCGGTTGCCTCATAGCCTGTCTCACTCGCACACTTAAGCATCACACACCTTGAACGGAACAACATTGGCATCTTGTGCCATGTGCTCCGTTTCCAATAATTCGTTCCGCAGCGCTTTCCTCGCCCGGCTAAGCCGGCTCATGACCGTACCGATCGGCACTTCCAGCGTATCGGCCACCTCACGATAGGTCAGACCCTCCAACTCCACCAGAGTCAATACCTGCCGTTGTGGCAACGACAGTTTCCCTATAGCTGATCGTACGCGCTGCACTCGCGCAACTCGGCCAAACAGAATTTCCGGATCATACACCCCGCTACCGATATCATCGGAGCAGCAGTCCAAAGAACGGCGCCTGCAGTAATCGGCGAAACAGCGCGCCAGTATCTGAAACAACCAGGGCCTTATCAAACTCAAAGAGCGCAACTGATGTCCACGCTCAAGGGCCTTGCACAATGTTTGTTGCGCAAGGTCCTCTGCCAGCGTTTTATCGTGACACCACGAAAAGGCAAGACGAAATAATGAAACGTGGTGGTTAACCAGCGCTTTGCTAAGTCGACGATGCGAAATCGCTTCCATTGCCACCCGTACGTTGGCTAATAGGCTATGTCCATCCCTGACTGCCCTGCAAAATCCTTTTTCCCGCCGTCCCAGCTTCCTAGCCAAAAATCCCTGTTTTTTCCGGACACGGTCTGCCAGTCGTCAATGCTTCCATGCGGACCGATAGAACATCCTTATTCCCTACCGACATGACGTAATCGTGCGCCGGTTTATTCCCGAAAGCATGTCAGGAATTACCCCTACACGGTGTAGGAATGCAGGAAGCTGTTTCGCGTCACCGCGATGGCGCACTCATGATTCGGCAGCAGGCGTGATCGACCAGCGGCTGATGACCAGTTTGATACGCACGTCGCCACTGTTATCCAACACCAGTTTGCGCGGCATTTCCCAGCCCTCGGCGACACTATAGCGCTCGTAAACGACCCGCCATTCAAGCTGTTCTATGGTGGCCAAACGGCCGTCAGGATCAAAAGACGTCTGCGACGGAATATCGGGATGTGGAACTCCTATTAACCAGTAACGCAGCGCGTGCAAGGGAACGCCCCACCCCAATGCGTTTTCCAGAGAGGCCTCGGGTTCATCCAGAGCGTAGACAGCGCCATCGCCGGTCTCAAGCACCAGTTCGTCCGGATTGCCGCTCACCCGAAAAGCGCCGGCGCCCAGCGGGCCGTGAAAATCGGCCCGCATGTCGTCATTGGTCTGTTGCCAACTCAACGATCCGTTGAAACCGTGATCCGCAGTTTGCAGACCGATTCGGCCGTTGAGTGACCAGGTCGACAGATTGAGTATCGCCTCGCTGCGATCAACCCAGGCGATTGGCGCATCGCCGCGTGGACCGGCCACGCAGGCACTCAGCACAACAACAACGAGCAAATAAGAAAGCCGTTTCACGGACCGAATTTTTGCATAACCTCCAGCAGCACATCGGCGCCGGGATTCTCGGCCAGCGACTCCTGCCAGATGGTCAACGCGTCATCAGTTTGCCCTTTTAGATACAAGACCTCGCCCAGGTGCGCAGCGATCTCGGGATCTCGTACCAGGCCGTACGCTCTCTCCAGGTGGCGGTGCGCTTCTTCCAGGTCACCGCGGCGGTATTCCGCCCAGCCCATGCTGTCGATTATTGCGGGATTGTTGGGATCCAGTTCCAACGCTTTGCGAATCAGACGGTAACCCTCGCGATAACGATCAGTACGATCGACCAGTGTGTAGCCCAGCGCATTGAGGGCGATGGAATCTTCCGGGGCGTCTTTTAGCAGCGCACGCAACTCGGCGATGGACGTATCCACCTGGTCCATTTGCTCGTAAAGAAATGCCCGGGCGAAACGGGCACCGCGATTTTTCGGGTGGCGAATCAATGTTTCGTTGAGAATCTCAAGCGCACGATCAACTTCGTTGTTTCGTGCCAGTAACTCGGCTGCCGCAGTGTGCAGATCTGCATCCAGTTTTGGCGTTTCATTGGCAAAAGTAGTCAAGTGCTCAACGGCACGGTCTATTTCTCCCATACTTTCATAAAGACTGGCAGCCCGAGCCTGGGCAGTGATTGCCAAGTCGCCATCGCGCACCTGACTGTAAAAGCGAATCGCCCTCCCCGCCTGCGCGCGTTGTTCCGCAATGGAACCCAGATAGTAAAACGCTTCCCAGGTGCCCCGCCCCGTTGCAAGCAAAGAAGTGAAATGCAACTGTGCCGCATCCAGATCGCCGCGGCGCATTTCTAGCAATCCGGCGGCACGCAGAGCGCCCGCCATCCTGGGATGCTCATCGAGCAACAAATCCAGCTCAAGTCTTGCTTCGCCCTCGCGATTGAGGTTGGCAAGGAGTAATGCATAGTCAAGTCGCAAGGTCGGGTCGGTTGCGTCACGCGCCAGATTTGCCGCGCGCTCCAGCCCGGCCTCTTCGTCGCCGCGAGCAACCAATATCCGCGCATGCAGCAGACCGGCTCTGGGCCAATCGGGTCGTAATTCTTCGGATGTCGTCACATGACGCTGGGCACTGTCGTAGTCCCCAACCTGCATCGACATCAAGGCCATCCCGTAGTGCGCGGCGGGCACATCCGGGTATTGTGCGAGTAGCCGATCCATTGCACGCATCGAAATCGCCTGATCTCGCTGCTCCAATAGCATGCCGGTGAGGGCCAAAAATGCCTCTTCAGGTACGTCGCTATACAGATTCAACATCGTGTCCAGCTCGCCGACGGCGAGATCCAGCTCTTTGTTCTGCAGATAGATACTCGCCAGATAACGGCGGGCCTCCAGATTGCCCGGGTCGAGCTCTACCCAGCGCTGCGCACTGGCTAGCGCCTCAGTATTGCGGCCCAGACCAAAAGACAGTGTTACGGCCCGTTGGGCAACCTCGGCATCGTCGCTTAATTGCGCCGCCATGCGGTATTCGCGTGCTGCGGCATCAAACTGATCGCGCTCCAGCGCCATTTCGGCCAGCAGAAGGTGGTACGAGGCCTCTCCGCCATCGGTTTCGAATGGAATGATTTCTTGGCTGGTCTCGTTTGCCGTTGGCGTAACGACAGTGCCTGCGCAACCTGAGATAAACAGGGTCGCGGCAAGTGCCACCGGCAGGCCGGAGAGTTCAGTGGCTGGAGTCATGCTGGTACCGGGATGGAGTCAATAGAACTATAACCGAAAAGTAACGGCATAGACCCCCTGGCTTGATGGCAGTCGCGGCTTGCCCGACAATGCCTGACGCCCGCGATACCATCCGGGGTATTACTAGTTGTCTCACGCATGCCTTATTTACTCCGACATAAGCACCCTGCCCACTTTGACCACCGGCCTTGGCCAGGGTTGCATTAAGTGGGCGGTTCCACCAAAAGCCTACACGTACTGGGAATCAACCATCGCACTGCGCCCGTTGCAATTCGTGAAGAGGTTGCCTTCGATCCGCAACAGCTGCCAGACACGCTGACAAAACTGCGACAACTTCCCGGGGTGGACGGCGCGGTCATCCTCTCGACCTGCAACAGAACCGAATTGTATTGCGACGTAGATGCTGATCAGGCGGATAAATTGGCCGATTGGCTGGCTGATCACCGCGGGCTTTCGGAGCCAGCCAGAGAGGCCCTCTATGTACTCGATGGCGCTGCCGCGATCAGTCATGCCTTTGAGGTTGCATGCGGTCTCGATTCCATGGTGTTGGGTGAACCACAGATACTGGGCCAGGTAAAACAGGCGCATGCGACGGCGCACGAGCTGGGTGCAGCCGACTCATTATTAAACCTGTTGTTCCAACGGGTGTTTGCGGTTGCCAAGCAAGTACGTACCAATACGATGATTGGAGCAAGTCAGGTTTCCATCGCGTCCGCGGCGATTGCTCTGGCGCGACAAATTTATTCCCGCTTCGACCGGCTTACCGCACTACTCGTTGGCGCCGGCGATACTACGCAATTGACTGCAAAACACCTACGCTCAAATGGACTTGGACGCATGGTTATTGCAAATCGCAGTGTCGAACGCGCCCGCGGCGTTGCGCTACAGTTCGGCGCCTATGCGATTTCGCTGGGAGAAATCGCTACGCATCTGGCCGAGGCCGACATTATTATTACATCGACCGCCAGCCCGGAGCCGCTAATTCGGCTCGACATGGTCGAGGACGCGTTGCGCTCGCGCAAAAGGCGCCCTGTATTCATGGCCGACCTAGCCGTTCCACGCGACATTGAGCCCGCTGTCGCCGATCTCGAAGACGTCTACCTGTACACGATTGACGACCTGCATGAAGTCATCCAACGCAACCAGCAAACGCGTGAGAATGCGGCCGTTGACGCGCGACAGATTATCGATGAGGCAACGCAACAGTTTCTGCGCATGGTCGCAACACGCGACACCGCCCCTCTAATTCGCTCGTTGCGCGACTCGGTTGAACAGACTCGCGACCGCACCGTCGAAGACGCTCGCCGGATGCTCGAATCCGGCCGCGATCCGCTAGACGTTATCGACTACATTGCCAATACGCTTACCGCCCGCCTGCTGCACACGCCCAGTACCCGATTACGCCAGGCAGGAGAGGAAACGGACATTAATCTGACCCGCGCCGCCGCAGAACTATTCGGTGTCGCCGACAAACTGGCCACCAAACCGGAGGACGACTCCGACTGAGCCAGTCTGGCACAATGGCGCCATGAGACCCGGAATGGAAAAGCGCCTGCGGGCCATGGTCGATCGTCACGCGGAAGTGTCCGCGCTCATGGCAGATCCCGACGTCATCTCGGATCAGGAGCAGTATCGCGAGTTGTCGCGTGAGTTTTCGCGTCTGGAAACTGTTGTGCAGGAATTCAAGGCCTGGGAGCGCGCCAACGAAGATCAGCGCAGCGCCGCCGAAATGGCAGAAGATGAAGATCCGCAAATGGTCGAAATGGCACACGCGGAAATAGAGCTTGCCAAACAAGCCGCCGTAGTACAGGAAAAAAAACTTCGCACGCATTTGATGCCTGCGGATCCCCTGGACGACAAGAACGTGTATCTCGAAATCCGCGCGGGCACCGGTGGCGATGAGGCTGCGATATTCGCCGGAAATTTATTTCGAATGTACAGCCGGTACGCAGAAAGGATGCGCATCAAAATGGAAATTATGAGCGAGTCGCACGGGGAACACGGCGGTTACAAAGAAGTTATCGTAAAACTGAGCAACAAACAGCCCTATGCCCGTTTGAAGTTTGAATCGGGTGCACACCGGGTGCAACGCGTTCCGGAAACCGAATCACAGGGTCGCATCCACACCTCTGCCTGCACAGTTGCCGTCCTGCCGGAAGCAGACGAAATCGATGAGATCGAACTGCGCGACGACGAATTACGCATCGACACGTATCGGGCCTCAGGTGCCGGCGGACAGCACGTAAACAAGACTGACTCCGCAGTACGTATTACACACTTGCCAAGCGGAATAGTGGTCGAGTGTCAGGATGAACGATCGCAGCACAAGAACCGTGATCGCGCGAAATCATTGCTGCGTGCACGCCTGCTGGCCGATGAACGCGAACGCCAGAACAAGGCCCGTGCGCAACAACGCAAATCGCTGGTCGGCTCCGGCGATCGATCCGAACGCATCCGCACGTATAATTTTCCACAGGGCCGCGTGACCGACCATCGTATCAATCTCACGCTTTATCGGCTCAACGACATACTCGAAGGTGATCTGGACCAGATCATCGAACCTTTACGTGCTGAGTACCAGGCCGAACAGCTTGACGAGCTCGACATCTGACTCTGACACGGGACCCACTGCCATGCGAAGCAGCGACTCCATTTTAGACGGTATCGGTAACACGGCGCTTTTCAGACTGCGCAAAGCATCAGAACTGACCCGTTGCAATATTTACGGCAAAGCCGAGTTTCTAAACCCCGGTGCCTCGGTCAAAGACCGCGCAGCACTGGGCATCATCCGGGACGCGGAACGCCGCCAGCTAATTGAACCCGGTGGCGTCGTCGTCGAAGGCACAGCCGGCAACACCGGTATCGGTCTCGCCGTGGTTGGCAATACGCTTGGTTATCGCACGGTCATCGTCATGCCGAATACCCAGAGTCAGGAAAAAGTTGATGCATTGCGTGCATACGGTTGTGAAATACGGCAGGTTCCGGCCGTCCCCTACAAAAACCCGAATCATTTCATTCATCAGTCGCGCGAGCTGGCCGAGGAACTGGCCGCAAGCGAATCGCTGGGTGTCCTATGGGCCAACCAGTTCGACAATACGGCCAATCGCGAAATCCACTACAAGACCACAGGCCCCGAGATATGGCAGCAAACGGCCGGCAAAGTCGACGGTTTTGTTTGCGCGGTCGGTTCGGGCGGCACGTTGGCCGGTGTCGGGGCTTTTCTCAAAGACAAAAATCCTGATGTAAAAATCGCCTTGTCGGATCCGACCGGTAGCGGCCTTTACAACTACTACGCCAACGGTGAATTTAAGATCGAGGGCGGATCGATTACCGAAGGCATCGGCAACAGCCGTGTAACGGGAAATCTTGAGGGTGTCAACGTCGATTTTCCGTATCAGATTCCCGATAGTGAATCCATTCCTATCGTTTTTTCTCTTTTACGCGACGAGGGGTTTTGTCTGGGCGGCTCCAGTGGCGTTAATGTCGCCGGCGCGATTCGCCTGGCACGCGAACTGGGGCCGGGACATACAATCGTCACAGTTCTCTGCGACACCGGTCTGCGTTACCTGCAACGTCTCTACAATCCGGAATTCCTAAAAGAAAAAGACGTCGCCGTCCCTGCCTGGCTGGAAGAAACTACCGAAGGACAATAAGTCTAGATCCGTTTGCGCACGAACGCCTGTAAACGGCAACAACCTGCCGTTTGTCGTAGGCACCAGCGAGGTGGGCGTGGATGTACGTCAGCCTGCGTCACGTCCATGTTGTGGCCGCCGTTTCAACTCCTCCGTAGTTCGCTCCGCGCTCTCCGCGGACTCCTTCCATTGACGATTCGTGGCACATACTTTGGTTCCAAGCCGTGTGCCGGTTTTTGCGATCCTCCGACACCTGACTTTGTCTTCGTAAGCCTCATTTTCCGTGCTAACCGTCTTCTCGCTTTGTGCTGCGTTGACATCTTGTTGAGCGGCCTCATCGCCGTTTGCGTCGGCGTCGGAAGCGTCATTTTCCATGCTAACCATCTTCTCGCTTTGGGCTGCGTTGACACGTTTAGCGGCCTCATGTCCGTCTTGTTCCGCAGTAGTGGCGCAGCTGGATAGCATGCATGCAACAAATGCGAAGGCTATTATCTTTGAGTTCATCACTGAAGCTTCCTCGTTCTTGCCAATGCCGACCATGCGGCACTCTGCCAAAGAGTAGACGAGACCTCGGGTTTATTCAAATTTCGACCGTCTTTTCGGAAGGCGCCGACCGGCCACAATCGGACGGTTGTAATCTCCCCTGGGAGCGGCTCACAGCCACGATTGCCGGATTGCGCAATCGACCAACTCCTGCCAGTCATCCCTGGAAAGCTGACGTTAAAAAATCAGCGTTTGCGCGCGAGAAACAAGCCATCCGCTACCGGCAGTAAGCTGATGTCCACGCGCTCGTCACCATGGAGCTTTAAGTTAAATGGACGTCGCCTTCGCTGCCTGGCTGGAAGAAATTACCGAAGGGCAATAAGTCTGGATCTCCATTCAAAAGAAAACTAGTTCAGTCGGTCTCGTATGAGTCTCGCAAGTTCATCAAGCTCAAAAGGCTTATTGATCAGTGGAATCGCCGATCCGCCGACCCCCGTTTGCAGCACGATGTCGTCGGTATAGCCGGACATATAGATCCCAACGGCATCAGGCCGCATATCCAGGGCGTCTTTCATGAAGGCTGCCCCGTTCATGTCCGGCATGACAACGTCCGAGACGATCGCATCAATAGACTCAGCCCGGCTTCCGCAGATCTCGAGCCCTTCGGTTCCACCCGAGGCCGTCAGTACCCTGTAGCCCAGAGAACCTAATCCGCCCTGCAACAATGTCCGGATCTGTTCCTCGTCCTCTACGACCAGGACAGTTTCAGACCCAGCTAGCTCTGACACCGAATCGGCGGCGACCTTTTCGGCGTAGCGCGTAGAGCTCGGCAAATAGATCTCAAAGCAAGTGCCTTTCTCGGGATTGCTGTCGACGAAAATGTGACCATTCGCCGCGGTGATGATTCCGTGTACTGTTGCCAGTCCGAGACCCGTGCCGCGCCCCTTCTGCTTGGTCGTGAAGAACGGCTCGAATGCCCGGTCAAGCGTCTTTTTATCCATGCCGACGCCATTGTCGATAACGGCGAGTTTGGCATACCGGCCATTAACCATGTCGCCACGTCTGTGGTCATCCGAGTCAATTTGCACGTGCTCCGCTGTAAGCAAGATCTCGCCGCCATCCGGCAACGCATCACGAGAGTTGACAGCCAGATTAAGGATGACCTGATGAAACTGCCCCGGATCCAGTTCGATCGTATTTTGAGTATCGTCGCAGCGAACCGTTAGTTTAATATCTTCGCCGATCAGTCGACGCAATATTGGTTCCATATCGCGGATCAAATTGTTCAGGTCGACGATCTTTGGTTCGATAGGCTGGCGTCGGCTGAACGTCAGAAGTTGTTTTGTCAGTAATGCCGCCTGCTCCGCAGCCCGGCTGATCTCGCTCAGACCCTGTCGCATGGGCTCGTCCCTGGACGATTTGTCTTCAAGGAGGCTAGCCTGGCCCAGAATCGCGGTTAGCAGATTATTGAAGTCGTGAGCAACGCCACCGACGAGCTGTCCGAGCGCTTCGAGTTTTTGCATATGATGCATGCGCTCCACGCTTGCAGCCAGCGCTTCTTCAGCCCGCTTCTGATTAACGAGTGATTCTCGCAACAATCGAGTCACGTACCACCCAACAACGCATGTAACAATCAATATTGCCATGAGGATCGCCATGTTTGGCAGGACGCGACGTGCCTGGGCTTCGATGCTGGCCAACTCATTTGCGGCAGCGATCATGTGGAGTCGGCGCAGCTGCTCAATATTCAACTCGAAGGCCTCGACGGACTCTAACAATGGATCCATTGAGGCCTCAGTGTGTAAGTGCATGATAGCGCCGAAGCGCTCTGTCAGCCGTCCGAGTGTCGAGGAAAATTGGTAATCGGCGTATTGTTCCTGCAGCTCGCGCAACTTAATAAGGTCAGCCTGCATCGAGTGCAGCGCGGCACTGACACGAGCCGTAAGTGAAAAACCGCCTGCGGCTGTCTCAGTCGTGTTTGCGGCGGCTTGAAGCACAAGGTTGATGGATCGGGTGTCTCTACGCAACTGTTGTGACGCCGCCGAGGACGCCAAATGATAGAACGCGATGCGATCTTGTGCCGCCAGTTCAGCGTGCTGGCCGGTATAAAGCGTGGTTAAGAGCGCGGTGGCAGCAATAACCATGATGGCCGTCAGCGCATAGACATATCGCAGTACACTTTTGTATTTGTCCGACGTCTTATTCAATTGGGATCACTCTGAACGAGCGAAGCAAGCTCGCGTACTGCGGCGCGTATGTCCTCAAAATCGTCCCTGCCCGCCGGCAGGTAGCCGCCGGCTCCTTGCGCTTTCAGTAACGGGAGATGCATTGGATTCGTCAAGTCAAGCCCGAGAAAAGCATCTCTGAGCAGATGCTTCAAGGAAAGATCGAGCGATGCTTGTGTTGCCCACACGTAGTTTGGGTAGGGAGGCGTTGTTTCCAGGATACGAAGCTTGGCCGTACTCAAGCGACCATCATCAAACATGGATTGAACGATGTCGCAGTTTGCGACGCCTATGGCCACTATTTCGTCGCTTACCCATTTAGCTGTCTGGTCGTGACCTGAGGAATACTGTACCGATGAAAAGAAGCGTTCGGGCACGATTCCACCCGTGATGAGAAAATATCGCGGCATGATGTGCCCGGATGTTGACAGATTCGGTCCAAATGAAAACACTTCACCTTCGAATTCCGCGACTGAGCGTCGACCATCGGACGCATTAATGATATAGCAGCTCGTAAACTGCAAATCTATATCACGCATGACGAGTGGTACGGCCTGACTTTTTTGCTCGGCCTGGATAAACGTCATTCCGCCGAAATTGGCAAGCTGCAAGTGACCGGCATTGAACTCGTCGAGAAATTCTTCGTAGTCCGATGGTATCGAGAGCACTATATCAAGGCCGGTCTCTGTTTCCAGATAATCCATTAGCGGGGCGTAACGCCTTGTCAAGTCGGATTTGTTTTGGTCTGGAAGAACGCCAATCGTGATTACGTCGGGCGCTGACGACTTACGATCGTCGTCGTTCGCGCACGCGCAAACAGTCATCGCAAGAATTAGTGTCAGGATTTTCATCTAAGCCAAACCGCGACCTAGTTTGTGATTCTACATCCTGACGAACGGTTGATGAAGCGCATCTATGTGCTCGTAAGCGCGGATGCCGCGAATATTTCAAATACAAGCGGTGGATGTAGGGATTTGCCGATTGATCGTACGTGATTAATATAGGAGTATTAACCAGGCCCACTGATGGACCATAAGATTGCTGCCGGTGAAAATGGACAACATCGAGACGCAACAACCAACAATATTTCTGGTCGACGATGACGTCGGAATCAGACGCTGGTTAGCCAGCGCGCTGTCAGAGCGCGGGTTTGGAATGCAAGCCTTCGAATCGGCGCAAGCCTTCCTGGACTATTACAATGCCGAAGAACCCGGTTGTCTGTTGCTGGATGTGAGCTTGCCCGGCATGACTGGCCTGGAACTGCAGCAGGAGCTGGTGAAATCAGCGGTCAGTATTCCAATCATATTTATCACAGGTCAGGGCGACATCCCGCAATCGGTGCGGGCAATCAAAGCCGGGGCGATCGACTTTCTCGAAAAGCCCTTTGGCATAGACGCGTTGCTCGAACGCATTAATCGAGCTTTGGCCGCAGACTCCGCGCTACGCGCCCAACAGAAATACCGGCAAGCGCTGCTGGCACGCTTCGACTCCCTGACCGAGCGCGAGCAAGAGGTGATGCGCTTGATGATTGCCGGTGCAGCCACCGCATCCAGCAAACAGATTGCTGCCGAGTTGGGCATCAGTCATCGCACGATCGATCATCACCGCACACACATCATGGAAAAAACCCGGGCCCGTTCAGTGACCGAGCTGGCACGGCTGGCCAGCTGGGCCGGCCTGGTGGAACTCGAGTCCGAGGCCCAATAAGCCACAACAGGCGTCCCGGCCCGGACCAAAACCCTGCTGCAGCGGAATATCCGGGCCGCTTGAAGCAATATAGGCAACCCTACCTAGGCAGCCGTACGGATAGTTTATTGCGCTGCAAGGCCGTTAAATAGACATGGTCTAGATGGATCTTAGGCTTGGGTTTTCCGGGTTTCGGCAGGGATGCCGAACCTTCCTGAGGTGCAAAGCCGACTTGCCGAGCCGGGCGCTTAATCAGGAATTCAACACTTTGAATATCAGGCACGACAAAAATATTGTGATAGTCACCTGTGGCGGTCAGCATTCGACCCTGAACGATTGGGTCATGCTGGTGGACGAACTGGATCGCCTGGGCTGCCCTTCCGTTATCGACGCGCGTTCGGCAAGCGGTGATCTGACCGAGATCGACGCATATTTACTGGCCTTGCATACCGACGAAAGACGCCAGCTTCGCAGCCACCGAATCGCCATCGTGATGTCCGGTGGTCTGCGAAACTATCTTGGCTTTTTTATGGTCAGCGCTAAAAACGTTGGACTCCAAATAGAGTCCTTCGAGTGTTTCGATACCGCCACTGCCTGGGCTGCCAGCAACCGCGAGCAGCAAGCAGAATAAAGAGTCCTTCACGTCGCTCTCCAGATCTCCGCTCGGCAGCAATCGCCCCATTGGTTTTTCCAGGCAACTTCTGCCGGTCTGACGTTAATAATCAAGCTCTGTCAGCGTTTGCGCGCGAGAAACAAGCCATCCGCTACCGGCAGTAAGCTGATGTCCACGCGCTCGTCACCATGGAGCTTTACATTAAATGCATGTAGCGCCTGCGTTTCGGCGTCTTCTTCAGCGGCTCTCATTACCCGGCCCGACCACAGGACGTTGTCGAACAGCATCAACCCGCCAGGGCGCAGCAGTTCGAGGCAACATTCAAAATAGTCGTCGTAGGACTCTTTGTCCGCATCGATGAAGGCAAAGTCGTAGCGCCCCGCATCGCCGGCCTCGATCCGTGAGCGCAAAGTCTCCGACGCCGGCGCGAGTACGAGCTCGATCCGCTCGGCCACGCCGGCGGCATCCCAATAGCGCCGCGCGATGGCGGTCCACTCCTCGCTAACATCACAGCACAACAGGCGGCCGTCCGCAGGCAACGCACGCGCGATGCACAAACTGCTGTACCCAGTGAACACCCCCACCTCGATTGCCGCGCGCACACCCATCAGACGTATAAGCAATGCCATGAACTGCCCCTGGTCCGGTGCAATCTGCATTACTGACATGGGCAGTTGGGCAGTCTCCTCGCGCAGCTGAGTGAGCAGTTCATCCTCGTACACTGATACCGACAGCAGATAGTCATACAGTTCGGCGTCCAGAAAATTGGCTTTTGTTGACATGTCATTCTCTCTGTTAGCAGGCTCGGTCTCACTGCGTCAGTTTCGAACCGGAATTGCACTGCGGAGACCTCGACCGTGCGATTTTAATGATTGTCGCTACACAATATAGAAGTATCTGCTAGTCTGAACCGGGCATTGGCAGCGTTGCACCGGAACTTTGTGGCCGCCGCCGGGATCGAAGAGTATGCCTTCCGGAATCAAGCAATAACAGGACGAAGCGATTTGAGTGTTGCGCTTCTTACGGCGCTAGCCGCTGCGGCAACCGCCGGCGGGGAATTCCCGGTCACCCATCCCTACCGGCTGGCCGGTCAACCGCCACCCGTGATCGATGGTCAGGTCGAGACCGGCGAATGGACCAACGCCACATTGGTAACAGACTTTCACCAGATAAGACCCGGCGACCATACGCCACCGAGCGAGCGCACCGAAGTACGCCTGGCCTACGACAAGAATTTTTTCTACATCGGAGTCAAGGCGTATGACGACACACCCGAGGCAGTCACCGCCAACGGACTCATCCAAGGGCGGACATTTTTTTCCGACGACCGCTTCGAAGTACACCTGGATACTTTCGACGACCGGCGCAACGCCTATTTTTTCCAGGTCAACGCCAACGGTATTCGCCGGGAAGCACTGATGGGAAACGATTACTGGATCGAAGAATGGGACACTGTCTGGTACGCCGGCGGACGGCGTCAGCCCTGGGGCTGGTCGGCTGAGATGGCGATCCCGTTCAAATCCATCTCTTTCGATCCGGCACTCGATACCTGGGGCTTCAATCTCGGCCGCGTGATCCCACGCAAGAACGAAGAAGTTTCCTGGTCGTCACGCGAGCGCAACGTTGGTCCCGCGGTATCCGGGTACTCCACCGGACTCGAAGGCATGCGCCAAGGTGTCGGCATTGAAGTTGTGCCCTCGGCAACCATCAGCGTGAGAGACCGGCGTACGGGCAAGGACGAAACCGAATTCGATCCGTCGCTGACCGGTTTCTACCGGATTACTCCCTACCTCACCGGTGCGTTGACCTTCAACACCGACTTCTCCGCTACCGAGGCCGACGAGCGGCAGATCAACCTGAGCCGCTTTTCATTGTTCTTCCCCGAGAAACGCGAATTCTTTCTGCAGGACGCGAACATCTTTGAGTTCGGCGGTCTGGAACGCAATGGCAGGCCGTTCTTCAGCCGTCGTATTGGCCTTTCCGGTGCCGGCAATCCGCTGGATATCAATGCGGGCACCAAGCTCACCGGGCGTGCCGGTGACTGGAACATTGGCGCATTGGCGACGCACCAGGAGGCCGGCGCACCTGACGCAGATCAGACATTGTTTGTTGCGCGCCTCAGCCGCAACCTGTTCAAGGAATCGAGCCTCGGCGCCATCTATACCCAGGGCAACCCGGACGGCAGCGCCGGCAACCGTGTTACCGGCTTGGACTTTAACTATCGCAACAGCAATGTGGGCGACGGGCGCACGCTGAACACCCGGCTGTGGGCGCAGCAAAGCAACACCGACGAATTGCACGGGCGCGATAGTGCCTGGGGCGCTGCGTTCGACTGGCCGAACGACCGCATAGATGGCGAGCTTGCGTTCAGCCACATCGAAGAGAACTTCAACCCGGCCCTGGGCTTCGTCAATCGCGGCGGGGTCAACGAGGTCGATGGCCAGGTGCGTTTCCGCCGACGCCCCACCAGCGGACCGCTGCAATGGATGGCGACGCGCCTGCAGTACTTCCGTGCCGAACGTATTGACACCGGCGATGTAGATACGCAGGCCATGTGGTGGAACTTCTTCGAAGCAAACACGCACGGCGGCGATTTCATGACGTTTTTTGTCGGTCGCGAAACCGAAAAACTGATCGAACCATTCGAAATTTCCCCGGGTGTGGTTGTGCCGCCGGGTCGCTACGACGGCGATCGCTACGGATTCTTTATAGAGACCGGACAGCATCGCCCAATACGACTGGTCCTGGAAGCCGTGGATGGTGGATTCCTGAGCGGCGACAATCTCGCCTTGATACCCGAACTCATCTGGCGACCAGGCCCCCGGCTGGAACTCGGCATGGCCACGGTATTCAACAAAGTCGACTTGCCGCAGGGCGAGTTCATAACCAGGTTGCACCGGTTGCGGGCGAATGTCGCGTTCAACGCCCGCTGGGCATGGCTCAACCTCGTGCAGACTGACAACATTTCCGACACGGTTTCTGTAAATAGCCGCCTGCGCTGGGAACCTCGTGCCGATCGCGAAGTGTTTCTGGTGCTCAACCAGATTGCCGAACGTAATGGTTGGCGGGCGTTCGAAACTGAGTTTGCGCTCAAGGCGGCGTTCAATTTCCGTTACTGACGGCCAGGACCGGCCCTTCGGCGTGAGGAAGACGTTGCTTGACGGGGTGTATGATACCGGCCATGAAACTCCGGATCCGTGAGGCCCCCAATGCAATTACTCGTTCGAAACAAAGTCAAAGACTTCTCGACGTGGTACGCGTACTTCGACGAAGAAAGTGCTGCTGCAGCTAGGTACGGCGTGACACTAGCGTGTCTCTGGCAAACGGCGGAAGATCCAAACGATGTGTTCTTTCTCCTCGACGTCGAGGATATCGATCGAGCCAACGCATTCATGGCAAGACCAGAGTCTAAAGAGATTGGAGACAAATCAGGCGTTATCGACGGGGAATTCCACTATCTCACACTCATAAACTGACCTGAGCACACACGGTTTGAGGACGACCCGAAAAGCGTAGGGGCTTGCTGACGCAAGCCCCTCTAATACTGGTAGCGTTTGCATTTTGCAGCTA
Organism: Gammaproteobacteria bacterium; assembly: GCA_029862165.1. Lineage (GTDB taxonomy): Bacteria > Pseudomonadota > Gammaproteobacteria > Steroidobacterales > JABDKV01 > JABDJB01. The sequence continues at coordinate 58,037 of JAOTXU010000017.1, read as the reverse complement.
CCTTTTATTCTTCTCATCCCAAATCTTTGGCTCCCAAAGTTCAATCTTGTTGCCCTCGGGATCCATGATCCAGGCAAACGCCCCATTTTCGTAGTACTCAGGGCCTTGTAGTATGTCCACGCCCGCGGCGGTCAATTGATTGACCATCGCCTCCAGGTCGTCGACCCGATAATTGATCATGAACGCCGACGTGCTGGGACTGAACCAATCGCTGTCCCGGTCTGCGGTGTGCCACACCGTCATCCCCTCGTCCTCAGCAGTGTCGTCTTCCCACTTCAGTATGACGCCACCAAACTCCTCTGGCCGCATATGCAGGTGTTTCTCATACCATGACGACAGAGCCTTTCCTTCGCCCTGAGACAAGAAGAAGACGCCGCCGACTCCCGTTACTTTAGCCATTCTCTCTTCCTCCTAGAGTCCATGAGCGAACCTTTTAGAAAACGTGCATCCTTGTTTCTGACGCCGGCCAAGGGCTATCGGTCACCCACGCGTCGACTCCACTTCGTGGACCCAGTCACACTTGATCCCGGCCTTCTCATGATGCTTGTGGATTGCTTCGGCGTTCGGGGCGTCCAGCACACAATAGATCTTGTTGTCCTTCTTGCTGTACAGGACGTCGTGGTGCGTAACCCCAAACTCGTCCGGCGGCGCATTCTGCAACTTGTTCAGCTCGTCTCCTGTGAATGGCTTCATGGGATGGGCATCGATGAACTTCGGCATGGTTTTTTCTCCTCCCACCGGGGTGGTGGGTGTGTCGAGGGCTTTCAGGCGACCCTCGGAGTAATTGAAAAGTCATCTAAGCTTAGTCGGTTTTTGAATGTCCGCCAGTGGCGTGTGCCTGCCTGCTCGAATGCGCCCTCTCGGCCACAAAACACCCCTGTATTCAGTAACCCGTGCTCGGGCCAGCCACGTAAGCTACCGGGCGATCAGCACGGTTATCCGATGCGGATTCGTGGGCTCGTGACTGGTCGGCGTCTGATGCACAAGAACGTCTTCCTTGCCGTCCTTGTTGAGATCCACCAGCCGGGTGTGTCGCTCGTCGGATGGCAAGGCGACCGCCACGTTCTGCGGCTTTCGAGTCAGAAGTTTGGGCCCGGGCACGCCGAGAAAGATGTGTAGCTTTTCCGGGCTCTGGCCTACCAGCAGGTCCACGCGTTCGTCGCCGTTTACATCCCCGATCCGGACTGTCGGGAGGAATACGTTGCCGATTCCGGCAAAGGGTGCGAAGCGCCTGATGTTGCGCTTGAAAGTGGGCTTGTCGGGATACACGCCATCTTCCATGCGGTATAGCTCGAGATCTATCGCGACGGAATTACCAACCAGCGCGCGGGCCATCCCGCCGAGCCCGATTCTTACGTCTCTGAACATGATGTCGACCTGGCCATCGCCATCGAAGTCTTCAAACCACTGGGAGGAGTATCCCGATGGCTGCCCTAGTCCCGCTTTTCCTCGCGGATGGATCGCCGTGCTGACGTCGCGTGCGAACAATGTACCGTCCGGTGTGGTTGTGCCGAAATGCGCCTCATACAGGCTGCGCTGTTTAAACGCGGCCCGTCCTGCAAGCGTGAGGGTCACCAGGTCGGCGACCTGGTCGCCATCTAGATCGCGCAACGAGTGCAGCACTGTTCGCCTAGTGTTCTCGTTGAATCCAAACATGAGCGACAATAGGCCTTCGTCTCCGAAATCGGATATGCGCGAGTACGCTCCGTCGGAGTCTATCGGCACGTCGGCGGTGAAAGTTGTGGCTACCGGGTCAAACAACCCGCGTTCGTTCTGGGCGTAGACGTCGAAGTGATCCTCATTCCAGAACACCAGATCGCTGCGACCGTCCCGGTTGTAGTCCATCTCGTGAACACGGCTCAGATACACGGGGATGGTTCCGGCCGATAAGCCAAAATCCTTGTAACTCCGCGCTTCCCACCTCGCGTCGAGAAACGGTTCGGGAGGGCCCAGTTTTACGGCGCCGGTAAACGAGCCGTCGCTCAGTTGGGTAGATATCCAGAAACCATCGAAGTCGGGCAGTATCAGGTCGTCGCGGCCATCGTGGTTCAGGTCCCGGGTAATATCCACATGCGGGATGTCGCCCCCGGGCTGGGTGGCACTTCCTTCGAGGTTGTCCGCGGCGTTGTAATGCATTGCGACTTCGACCAGCGGCCGTTCCGATGCTGACTCGGGGTCGAACCAGTTCACGCGACCCTGCTCGTAGCTGATCAAGCGGTCTCGACCACCGATGTTGGCTACATCGGCGAACAGCACATCGGAATCCATGGTTGCGTCCAGAACCGGCAGCCAGACCGCGCCGTCAAAGCCGTACAGTTGTATGCGACGGTCGTCATTGTCGTCAATACGCAACACGGCGATTTCTGCAGTAGCACCACCGAGAAAAAAACCAGTCAAAACCGTTTGGTGCTTTGACGTACCTGTCATGACTTCGAATTGCTCGAAGAGGTCTTCAGTGACAGCTCGCGCAGGCGTCATCGTACAAACGAGCAAAAGAAGCATTGCAAACAGCTTTCGCGCGAAATACCACGTCGTATTTACGTTGACCGTTACTTTGGCCATTGCGGACAAACCTGCGCTCGCTGATGTCCCGAAAATAATACCGCTCATGAAAACGCTGCGCGACGAAAATCGAAAAAGTATCGGGTCACGCTACCTGCGGTATTACGACAAGCGTGTTGGCGAAGCGATCAGTCTCGCTGTTCGAAACGGCGCACGCGACGGTCGGTAGCCGGATGGGTGGAAAGAAAATCAGGCATGTCGCTGCCGCCGCCATAACTTTCTTCCATGCGTTGCAGGATGTCACTGAAATACTGTGGGTCGATATTAGCTGTCTTCATCAATTCAAGAGCGTAGTCGTCGGCTTCAGTTTCAAAACTACGCGAATATTTAGTTTGCACCAACAACGCCGGTATAGCACCGGCCAATCCGGTGATCGACGTCACGTCACCGAGCATTACTGCAAACATCAGCGCCGCAATAGAATCCTGTAGTATTAAGCGTAGTGAGTGGCGGCCATCAACATGGCCAATCTCGTGGGCCAGTACTGCGGCAAGTTCGTGTTCGTGCCCGGCCAGTGCAACCAGCTCGTCCGTCATAACTATGGTGCCCGAAGGCAAAGCAAAAGCGTTGGGGCCGATATCGCCTCCACCCCGAAACTCCAACCGAAGCTTTCTGTCGACATCGGCATAGTTTGCAAGGTCGGCGAAGTTTTCGCGTAACCCTTCCTGACGCTCGGCACTGAGCTCGGACGGCTCAAAGATCAGTTTATCCATCAGCTGCAGGCCATCGCGACCGAGTTGATCGTCGACTTCCGGCGGCAAACTGTGGGCAACGCTATTGGCCATCACGGGTAGGCCCACCACTATGAATAACCAGGCTGCAACAGCCACGACTACAACTGCGGCCGCAATCCAATGCCAAGCGCCCTCAAACCTATGGACCTGGCGTGACGCCGTGTCGAGCCCCATGGCGGCCAGGTACTCATCTATAATCTCGTTATCGTCAGACTCAAAGAGGGAGCCATCGAAAAAAGTGATGGTGCGTGTCAGGTCGCCGATCCGACGCGAAATCTTTGTTTCAGACAAATGGTATTCACGAACAAATTCTGCACCAACCACATGCAATTGCCTCGTTCCGTAAAGTACCGCTTTCGCCGGAAATGATCGCGACGAACTGGCCTCGTAAAAATTGCCGCTGATTTCAGTCAAAATCCAAGGTCGATATCGAAGACCTCTCCCAGTTCCTCACCCGTCGCGTCGATGCCGTAACGATCTCCGGCAGAGATTGAGTCCAGATTATCGCCTACCTCCAAGGCTGTGTGCTCCAGCCGATAGCGCGCGGCACGAATCATGGCCCACGGTATCGCCAGACCAAGCGAAAGCACGATACCCACGATATTAGTTGCGTAGATATAAAATAACTCGCCTACTTTCATCGTACTGTGTGGCAGATAACCGGCGATCTCGGAATTATTCAACAGATAGTTGCCCTCCATGGCCTTGATATAAGCTGGTGGAAAGACATAAACGGCGAATATGACGACGAGATAAAGCAATCCTGCACCGATCAGCTGTAGCGGCGGTAATTGATGCGTAACGTCTTCCGCGACCAAAGAACCGTCACTGCCAAAGAAAGCTGATCCCATCATAAAAACAAACAAAACCACAATGAGTGCCACAAAATACAGGAACAATGTTAGCCAAATTGAGTAATATCCACCGACCTTACCGAAGAAACTGCTGCGACGGTCACCAAATCCCAAATTGTCCATTTTGAATTTAGCCCGCAAATAGGCCACATAAGGCCAGAGCAGACCCAGTGTGAAAATAGTGAGTAAAGGAAACAATAAGTACGCACTGGCCGCCTCCCATTTGCTTCCGTAGAAATGAAACCGCAAATTACGATAACGCGTATGAAACGCCCGAAACTTCAAAGAACGCACGATTACCCAGGGCAGAGCTAAGAGCAGCAAGGGCACCAACACAACACTGGTTAACGGAAAAAAAGTCGTCGCGAAATACCAGATAATGAACGCAACAGTCGCGATAATCCTTCCCTTCAGTATGGCTAACGGATCGGCGGTATAGTCGAATGACCGGCCAGCTAGCGACGTACTGCCGTAGAAGTAGCGATGGGTGCGGACCTTGGCCCATGCCGAATAGATGCCAACCGTCAGTATCGTCAGGACGATGTTGACGATCCAGATTCTGAAATACTCGCCTGTCTGACCTTTGAATACAAAAGGAATGATTCGGGTTTTGTTGCGCAGTTCTTCCGAGTCTTGCCCACCTGTTGTATCTATCACGAGAGCGCGTTTTCTATGTCGGCAATCAGGTCGGCACACTCCTCGATGCCAGCCGACAGACGGACCAAATTATCGTCGATGCCCAACTGCGTCCGTTTATCCTCCGGTACCGACGCGTGTGTCATGATCGCCGGGTGATTTGCCAGACTTTCGACTCCGCCCAAACTCTCCGCCAGCGTGAACGTTTCAAGTCTCTCCAGGAATTGAGTTGCCTCGCGCAGTCCGCCCTGGATAACTAACGACACCATGCCGGTGTAACTGTTCATCTGCTGTTGCGCCAGCTCGTGTTGTGGATGAGAATCCAGGCCAGGATAAATGACGTGTTCCACCTTCTTATGGGTTTGCAGGTATTCAGCGATCTGCTGACCGTTCTCACCATGACGCTGCATCCGTATAGCGAGAGTCTTTAATCCACGCAACGCCAGAAAGCTGTCAAATGGTCCGGCAATGCCGCCGATCGAGTTTTGCAGAAAAGCCAGTTGCTCTGCCAAGCCATCGTCTGCTACCGCGACCACACCACCAACCATGTCCGAATGACCGTTGAGATATTTCGTGGCCGAGTGCAAAACGATGTCGAATCCCTGTTCCAGTGGGCGTTGCACGTAGGGCGTCGCGAAGGTGTTGTCCGCAACCGTCAATATGCCTCTTTGCCGCGCAACCGTGGCAACCATCTCCAGATCGACCAACTTCAACATCGGGTTGGTCGGTGTTTCGATCCAGATCATCCGGGTCTCCGGTCGGATCGCTTGTTCGAGCGAATCCTGTTCGCTGATATCTACGAAGCTGAAATCCAGACCGGCGGAACGCTTTCGGACGCGCTCGAATAGCCGAAAAGTACCGCCATAAAGATCATCCATCGCTACGACATGGCTACCGGTATCAATAAGCTCCATGACCGTTGCGGTCGCCGCCATCCCTGACGCGAACGCAAATCCGTGCGAGCCACTCTCGAGATTGGCTACACAACGCTCGTAGGCCATGCGAGTAGGATTCTGCGTGCGTGAATATTCGTATCCCTGGTGTTTACCGGGACTTTTTTGTGCATAGGTCGAAGTCGCATAGATCGGCGGCATCACGGCGCCGGTCAGCGGATCCGGCGACTGGCCGCCATGAATCACTCGTGTACCGAACGCCTGCTTTTTGTTTTTACTCATTTGCTTTGTCTCGCTGGTCCCGGTTCCGGCGGCATTTGTTTGCGCAGATAGTTGAGCACATCAGAACGCGTAATCAAACCAAGAAATTGCCCGTCATCAATGACCGCCGTATAGGGCACACCGCTGAGCAGTGCGACCAGATTCTTGGTGCCAAAATCTTTTTCAACGCTGGGAAAAGCCGTCTGCATGGCGCCACGCACGTTGTCACGCAGCCGTTCCGGACTACCGAAGGCAACCCGCATAATATCCTCTTCAGTTAACACGCCGACCAGTTCGCCTGATTCCATCACTGGTAGTTGCGAGAAACCGGCGTTACGCAACCGGTTGTGTGCCGTGGTCAACGTATCGTCGGGCCCAACCGTGACCGTTGCGGCTTGCTCATGCAAGCGGCCGATCAAATCACGAAGATCATCATAATGCTCGCGCTCGATAAAGCCCTGATCTTCCATCCAGAAGTCGTTGTACAATTTTGACAGATACTTGTTGCCTGTATCGCATGCAAAAGTCAGAACGCGTTTTGGTTTCGTCTGTCCACGGCAGTAACGCAGCGCTGCTGCAAGCAATGTACCGGTCGATGATCCGGCCAGCAGTCCTTCGGAACGCAGCAACTCGCGCGCGGTAGAGAATGACTCATCGTCGCTGATGGTAAAGGCGCTTGAGATCGAGTCCATGTCGGCGATATCCGGGATAAAGTCCTCACCGATACCCTCGACCAGCCACGTACTGCTGGTCCCCACCTTACCGGTCGCCAGGTAATCGGCCAGCACTGATCCCTTTGGGTCGGCCAAAACGATCTCGACGTCGGGTGCGTGTTTTTTGAAATACCGGCTCAGGCCGGTCACAGTGCCGGAAGTACCGACTCCGACGACGACAGCATCGAGATCGTGACCCATCTGCTCCCATACCTCGGGCGCAGTTGTTGCCTCGTGTGCATCCGGGTTGTCGGAGTTGCCGAACTGGTTGATGTAATAGCCGGCATTTTGTTCGGCGATGGTCTTCGCCAGGTCCTGGTAATACTCGGGATGCCCGCGCGCCACATCCGATCGGGTCAGTATAATTTCCGCCCCCATCGCACGCAGATTGAATATCTTTTCCTGGCTCATCTTGTCCGGAATAACCAACACGAGACGATAACCCTTTTGTGCCGCCGCCAGGGCGAGTCCGATACCGGTATTGCCGGCAGTTGCCTCTACCAACGTATCGCCTGATTTGATATCGCCGCGTTTCTCTGCGGCTTCGATCATCGCAACACCGATACGGTCCTTGATTGATCCACCTGGATTTGCAAGTTCGAGTTTGACAAACAATCGACAGGGCCCGGTGTCCATTTGGCTCAACTCGAGCAACGGTGTGTTGCCAATCATTTCGAGCACATTGCGATAGACGGTCATCGTGGCTACTCCAAAGGCGCCGGGCGAAGCCAATTCTAGCCCGGAAATCCGCTGCCGTCGCACCCATGGCGCGGCGCGGGACGTTATCATGGCACGAGATGAAATCAGGTGCCGAAAAGTCAACCCTATCCTCGATCGCAGGATTGTTGTTGCGCGCGCAATCCCGTCTTGCTCATCTGGACAATAGCCGGCTGGATGCGGAATTGTTGCTGACATATGCCACGCAACAAACACGTAGCTGGTTACACACCTGGCCGGAGAGGTCAGTCGACGACGATGTGGTCCAATTATTCGACGAACTCGTCGAACGCCGCGCTAGCGGCGTACCATTGGCCTACCTTAGGGGCCAGTGGGATTTCTGGTCGTTGACCCTGCAGGTCAACAATCACACGCTTGTGCCGCGACCAGAAACGGAGCACCTGGTAGAACTCACGTTATCTCATGCGGCCGATGCGTCAGTAATTATCGATCTGGGCACCGGTTGTGGTGCCATCGCGCTGGCCCTGGCCAGCGAACTTCGTGACAAGTCGTTGATCGCGACAGATGTCAGTGCAGAGGCTTTGGCTGTCGCAAAGAACAACGCGCTGGCATTGCAAAGTAACGTTGAATTTGTCCAGTGTGACTGGTTAACCGGCCTTAGCAACAAGTGCAGCGATATCGTTGTTAGCAATCCACCTTATATTGCATGTGGCGATGAGCATCTCGTAGGCGACGGCGTTGCGTTCGAACCTGCTCTCGCCCTGGTCGGTGGAACAGATGGATTAGACGCCTACAGGCAAATCATTCCTCAGGCGTCACGCTGTTTGCGCCCGGGTGGTTGGTTGTTACTTGAGCATGGACATGATCAGGCGGCTGCGGTGTGCGAATTATTATCTGGCGCCGGCTATGCGAATATTGTCACCCAAGCTGATATCGCGAGGCTGGACCGGGTGACTACCGCCAGACGCATATAGAGTAGAAAATACCGTACGACACGGTGATTGAGCCGGCGGATTAGTCAGAAAACAGATCGCGTAACCATTGGATGACATCGAATCCCATGTCGTCCAATATCGCTGAGACTATCGACAGCGCTATCACCACAAAAACCAGCAAACCAATCGGGTTGGAGCGGCTTTTGGTTTGGGTATCTGACCGTGGCCCCTGGGCTACGATGCGCCGCCGGTCCAGACCGCGGCGCGATATTTCCGCCTCAACCAGCATGCGATCAGTCGAACTGATGGAGGCATTGCGGGTCTGAGCGACCAGCTCAGCATCCGACATTTCGGCAATCCGCTGCTTCTCTTTGTGAAAATCAAGTTCCATCGCGACAGTTACCGTTTCGACCGGTTAATCATATCGAAATCATGCCGCGCCGGGCTAACGTAGTTGCTCACGCTGCAGCGTTACCCGTGTCGTACCCCAGATTTGGCCCCAACCAGCGCTCCATGAGCTCAATACTCATGCCTTTGCGCGCTGCGTAGTCAACAACCTGATCGCGGCCGATCTTGCCGACCATAAAGTATTTAGACTCCGGGTGTGAGAAATACCAGCCACTGACTGCAGCGGTCGGCCACATGGCATACGACTCGGTAAGCTTGATGCCGGCCCGCTGTTCGACATCCAATAATTGCCACAGGGTATTTTTCTCAGTGTGGTCCGGACAAGCAGGATAACCGGGTGCCGGTCGTATCCCACGGTATTTTTCCGCAATGAGCTCATTGTTATCCAACTGTTCGTTGGGTGCATATCCCCAGTACTCCAGACGGACGCGATGATGCAGACGTTCGGCGAATGACTCTGCTAGCCTGTCCGCGAGTGCTTTTAGCAAAATGGCGCTGTAATCATCGTTATCAGCTTCGAACTCGGCGACCCGTTCGTCCACACCCTGCCCCGCCGAAACTGCAAAGGCCCCGACATAGTCTGCCTGCCCGCTATCGATTGGTGCGACAAAGTCCGCAAGACAGTCATGCGTATGTCCGTCAGGCTTGGTCTTTTGTTGTCGCAAGTGATGCAAAGTAGCCGCCACGCTGTTGTGGTCGCTATCTGTATAAACCTGAATGTCGTCATGGCCAACGCTGTTCGCATGAAAAAGACCGATCACAGCCCTGGGGCGTAACCACTTCTCGGTTACAACCTGCTCAAGCATCTTTTGCGCATCCGCGAACAGGCGCCGGGCCGTTTCACCGACACGCGAGTCATCCAACAATTGTGGAAAGCCTCCCGGCAGCTCCCAGGCGTAAAAGAAGGGACTCCAGTCAATATATGGGGTCAACTCTTCTAATGGATAGTGATCAAATACTTCTATGCCCGTCGAGTTTGGCACCGGTGGTTCATAGTTGTTCCAGTCGCAACGCAAGCGATTCTCCCGGGCCTCGATTAGCGAAAGACTGGGTGTTTTGCGGGTTTTCAAACGATGCTGATTCCGGCGACGTTCGCAGTCATCCGAAGCCTTGGACACAAACGCCTCTCGATCGTCATCACTGATCAAAGACTGTGCGACGCCAACAGCACGCGATGCGTCTTTGACATAGATTACCGGGCCGTCATAAGCCGGATCAATCTTTACGGCCGTGTGAGCGGGAGACGTAGTCGCACCGCCAATTAGAAGCGGACTCGTGAAGCCAATTCGTTTCATTTCACTCGCGACGTGTACCATTTCGTCCAGCGACGGTGTGATCAGTCCCGATAAACCAATAATATCGGCGTCATTCTTGCGCGCCGCGTCCAGAATTTTTTCACACGGCGCCATTACACCCAAATCGATCACAGTAAAGTTATTACATTGGAGTACGACACTGACAATATTCTTGCCGATGTCGTGTACATCCCCTTTTACGGTCGCAAGTACGATCGTGCCGTTAGAACTATTGCCTCCGTCTTTATGGCGATCGATAAACGGCACAAGATGGGCAACCGCCTTCTTCATGACTCGTGCGGATTTGACGACTTGCGGCAAAAACATCTTGCCAGAACCGAATAGATCGCCGACTACATTCATTCCATCCATCAGCGGACCCTCGATGACATCGATGGGTCTTTCCGCTGCCAGCCGGGCTTCTTCAGTATCGGCAACAATGAACTCGTCTACGCCCTTGACCAGTGCATGCTCGAGTCGCTTGTGAGCCGGCAAACTGCGCCACGCGCCATCAACTACTTCGGCACGCTTACCGCCGCTCCCCTGATAACGTTGCGCCAGGACCAACAATCTCTCCGTCGCATCGGCACGCCGATTGAGAATGACGTCCTCGACAGCCTCGCGCAGTTCATCGGGGATGTCCTCGTAAATTGATAACTGACCGGCGTTGACAATACCCATGTCCATCCCGGCACGAATCGCGTGATAGAGAAACACAGAGTGCATCGCCTCACGCACCGCGTTGTTTCCGCGGAATGAAAACGAGACGTTACTTACCCCGCCACTGACCAACGCATGTGGGAGTTCCTTCTTGATGGCCGCGACGGCTTCAATGAAACCCCGTGCATAGTCGTTGTGTTCTTCAATGCCGGTTGCAACCGCAAATATGTTGGGGTCAAAAATGATGTCTTCAGGCGGAAATGCAGCCTCGGTAACCAATAGGTTGTAGGCGCGCTTGCAGATATTCAGTTTGCGCTCGACAGAATCTGCTTGTCCCTGCTCATCGAATGCCATCACGATGACCGCGGCGCCATAACGGCGCACCAGACGCGCCTGCTCGAGGAAGGGCTGCTCCCCTTCTTTCAGACTGATCGAATTAACAACTCCTTTACCCTGCACGCACTTAAGACCAGCCTCGATTACCGTCCACTTCGAAGAGTCAATCATGATCGGAACGCGGGCTATGTCGGGTTCCGACGCGATTAGGCTCAGGAACGTGGTCATGGCGGCCTCGGAATCCAGCATGCCTTCGTCCATGTTCACGTCGATAATTTGGGCACCGTTTTCGACCTGCTGGCGGGCGACCTCCACCGCAGCCGTAAAGTCACCAGCCGTAATGAGCTTCCGGAACCTCGCCGAACCTGTGACGTTTGTGCGTTCGCCGACGTTTACAAACAAACTGGACGGACTGATATTCTGTGGCTCCAGCCCGGCCAGGCGCGTGACGGCTCTCAGCGTAGGAACCTCACGGGGTCGACAATTGGAAATCGCTTCCGCCAGACACTGGATGTGCTCGGGTGTCGTACCACAGCAACCACCGACGAGGTTTACAAACCCGCTGTCGGCAAATTCCCGTACGATCGCAGCCATTTCCGCCGGTGTTTGATCATATTCACCAAAGGAGTTGGGTAAGCCGGCATTGGGATAAACTCCAACCCAGCAATCGGCCAGACGTGACAACTCCTCAATATAGGGACGCAATTCTTCAGCGCCTAGCGCGCAATTGAGGCTGACCATGAATGGTTGCGCATGTCGTATCGATGCCCAGAAAGCTTCGGTTGTTTGCCCCGAAAGCGTGCGGCCGGATGCGTCGGTAATCGTACCGGAGACAATCACCGGAACATCGCGACCGGTTTCCTGCAAAACACCTTTGATGGCAAACAGCGCGGCCTTGGCATTGAGCGTGTCGAAAATTGTCTCGACGACCAATAGATCCACTCCACCGCTTAGTAACGCCCGGACTGAATCCGCATAGGTCTCCGCCAGCTCATCGAAACTGGTGTTTCGCATCCCGGGGTCATTCACATCCGGAGAAATCGATGCCGTACGCGTGGTAGGTCCGATAGCACCAGCAACAAAACGCTGTTGCCCGGTTTCCCGGGTGATTTCGTCGGCCGCCTGACGGGCGATCCTTGCGGCTGACTCGTTTATTTCGTAGGAGAGATCCGCCATGCCGTAATCGGCCATTGAAGGCGCGTTGGCGGTAAACGTATTGGTCTCAATAATGTCGGCGCCGGCCAACAGGAATTCGCGATGGATATCCAGAATTATATCGGGCCGGGTCAACGACAAAAGATCGTTGTTTCCCTTGAGATCCTGCGGCCAGTCCGCAAAACGCTCGCCACGAAAATCCGACTCGGTTAGTTGGCACCGCTGAATCGTCGTACCCATCGCGCCGTCGAGCACGATGATGCGTTTCTGCATCAGGGTACTTAGAACCTGACGAACATCTAACGTCACCTTGCGACCCCAGACACTTGCGTTAGCCTACTGCCGAATTGGTCTGGGTTTCGGCAGCATTCGGTGCGCGCACACCCAACGCGTGACAGATTGCTTTAGTCAGCTCGTAACGGTTGAGGGTGTAGAAATGGAAATCCCGCACGCCATGTTTTTTTAGTCTTTTTACTTGCTCAATGGCCATGCTGGCCGCAATCAGCTGGCGCGTCGTTGGGTCATCGTCCAAACCCTCGAATCTTCGATGCAACCATCCCGGTACTGTCGTTCCGCAAGCTGAGGCAAAACTCAACAACCGAGTGAAATTGGTAACCGGAAGAATGCCGGCCACAATATTCACGCCGATTCCGGCATCGGCACAACGGTCCCTGAATCTTAGATAGCAGTCCGTATCAAAAAAGAACTGAGTGATCGCGCGATTTGCTCCCGCGTCCAGCTTGCGTTTGAGGTTATCCAGGTCGAAACGTGCTCCAGGCGCTTCCGGGTGGACTTCCGGATACGCGGCAACAGAAATCTCGAAATCAGCCACCCGCTTGAGACCTTCAACCAGGTCGGCAGCAAACGCATAGCCGCCCGGATGCGGCTCATATCGATCGACGTCACGTGGCGGATCGCCACGCAGGGCGACTATGTGTCGGACACCTTCCGCCCAGTAGGCTCGAGCAATGTCATCAATTTCTTCGCGCGTCGCCCCGATGCAAGTCAGGTGGGCGGCGGGAACCAGGTTTGTCTCATGTAGAACTCTGGCCACTACCTTGTGTGTACGATCACGTGTCGAGCCATCGGCGCCATAGGTCACTGATACAAAAGTCGGTTGCAAAGGCTCCAGATGTTGCACGGAACGCCACAAGGTAGCTTCCATTTTCTCCGTCTTGGGCGGAAAAAACTCGAATGAGATGCTCAGATCGTTTTTGCTGTTCACTTGCTGCTCAAGCGACTGCGGCGTCTTGTCGACGGCGTGGCACAGCGACGGATAACACGACATTCAGCGACTGACCCTTTAGATGTCTGAGCTCGGCGCAACGCAAACCGCCCGCCTCAAACCAAGTTTCCAGGCTCTCGTCGCTGATACCAGGCGAGTCCGGATCACCGTTGGTACGCAATGAGAAATCCACCACCAGAATTTGCCCATTGGGTCGCAAGACCCGCGCCACCTCGCGTATCACCCGTGGCGCATCCTCCGCCAGATGTAAGAGATGGTCCAGAGTTACCGTATCGAATGCCGAATCAGGATATGGAAGACCGTACATGTCACCCCGGCGCACCATCACTTTGCCCAGTCCGGCCGCATGCAGATTGCTTCTGGCAACAGCCAGCATTTCCGGCGCAATATCAACACCCACTGCGCTACTGGCAAATTTCCCCAATAGTTTCAGCATGCGCCCGGTACCCGTACCGATGTCCAGCAAATCGCCAATGCGATCCGTGTTCATGATATCGACTATCACCTGATTGATTTCGCGATCAGACACGTTGGCCTCGCGCAAACGGGCCCAGTCCTCGGAATTAAATCGCAGATAATCGGCAGCGCGGCGCGCACGCTCCGCCTTCACGCTTTCCATACGACTGTTGTCCAGCTCAAGCTGTTCATCATCTCGCGGAAGCTGGCGAAGCAATTGCTGCACCAAGTCCGCGCCGCGGCCTTTTGCAGGAACTCGATACAAAACAAAATGGCCCTCGCGAAAACGAATCAACAGACCCGTGTTGCAAAGTAGTTTGAGATGGCGGGATACCCTGGGCTGACTCTGACCAACAATATGCGTGATTTCGCTAACCGTTAGCTCGCCTTCGGAACAGATAGCCAGCAGGCGCAAACGGGTCGGTTCTGCGACTGCACGCAGTGCGTCAATCATGCCGCTGAGTCCCTGGGCCATGCCTAGGCTCTCCCAATACTTGCAAATATACGCATGTCTTTAAGTATTCTCAAATTGACATGCACAATATCTTATTCAAGGCCAGAATCCCCAGATCTGGCACTAGTGTGAGAACTATCCTACACAATTGGGGAGAAAGGGAGAAACGCTTGCGTCGAATTCCAGGGGGGAATCCGGCCGGGACAGCGATTTTTGCTTACCAGAGAGGGCAAATCGAGACCTGGGGATCAGTCGGGGCCACCCCCACCAAACAGACCCAGATCGCCCAAAAGCGAAATCACAGCGAAAAACAGCGCGAGCAGGCACACGACCAGCATCCACGCCGGCAAGCTGTAGGCCCAGCAGGCAACCGCGCCGGCGGTGGCTGCGCCGATAAAAATGACATCTCCAAGATGTTTTCTCAGTTTGAGATAAACCGCGCCCATAACGTTAATAGTAGGTCAACTCCGGCATCAGTGCAGCGGCCGTGTGGTCGATCCTCGTTTGGTCAGGACAGTTTTTTCTTCAGCAGTTCGTTAACCTGTTGGGGATTTGCCTTACCGTCGGTTGCTTTCATGACCTGGCCCACGAAGAAGCCAAACAGCCGCTCCTTGCCTGAACGATATTGCTCGAGCTGCCGGGGATTGGCGGCAATAATCTCGTCGATGATGCCGGCAATCGCACCGGCGTCGGTGATCTGCTTGAGTCCGCGGGTTTCAATAATCGTGTCAGCATCACCCTCGCCTGACCACATCGCTTCGAATACCTGCTTGGCAATCTTGCCCGAAATCGTGTTGTCCGCAACACGCCTGAGCATGCCTGCCAGCATCTCGGCGTCGATCCGGCTCTCACTGATCGACAGGTTTTCCCGGTTGAGGACGCCCGAAAGATCGCCCATCACCCAGTTCGCCGCCAGTTTTGCCTCGCCACCCACACCGGCAACGACGTTTTCGAAATAGTCCGCCATTTCCCGGCTGCTGGTAAGGACTTCGGCATCGTAGCCAGACAGACCAAAATCACCGACAAAGCGCTGATGCCTTGCGGCCGGCAGCTCGGGCAGTGTAGCGCGGACGTCATCGATCATGTCCTGGTCCAGCACCAGGGGCAGCAGGTCCGGATCCGGAAAATAACGATAATCATTTGCCTCTTCTTTGGAGCGCATCGATCGTGTTTCATCACGATCCGAGTCGTACAGCCGGGTTTCCTGGACGACGGTACCGCCGCTTTCTATAACATCAATCTGACGTTCGACTTCGTGCAAAATAGCTTTCTCAATAAAACGAAAGGAATTGAGATTCTTCAGCTCGGACCGGGTCCCCAGTTCTTGCTGACCGGCAGGACGGACAGACACATTTGCATCACAGCGCAATGATCCTTCCTGCATGTTGCCGTCGCAGATCTCCAGGTATTGCACCAGTGTGCGTATTTTCTTGAGATAGGCGACCGCTTCGGCAGCAGAACGCATATCGGGTTCGGATACGATTTCCAGCAACGGTGTGCCCGCGCGATTGAGATCCACTCCCGTCATCCCGTGGAAATCCTCGTGCAAGGACTTGCCGGCGTCCTCCTCAAGGTGGGCCCGTGTGATACCGATCGTCTTGCCTGTTCCATCTTCGAGCGTAATGTCCATCTTGCCACCCTGCACGATCGGTAATTCGTACTGGCTGATCTGGTAGCCCTTGGGCAGATCCGGGTAAAAATAATTCTTGCGGGCAAAAACCGAACGGTGTGCGATCGTTGCGTTTACCGCCAGACCGAACTTTATGGCCATCCGTGCCGCTTCTCCGTTAAATACAGGTAAGACACCCGGGTAGCCCAGATCGACAGCGCAGGCCTGGGTGTTCGGTGGCGCCCCAAACTCGGTCGATGCGGCCGAAAAAATCTTGCTCTGCGTACCCAGCTGCGCATGCACTTCCAGACCGATGACGACCTCCCATTCCATGGCCGACTCCGTCAAAACCCAGCCGGCGCGCGGCGATGCCAGTCGGTTTCACGCTGATAACTGTGTGCGATAGCCAACAATCGTGCCTCTGCAAAATGTCCGGCGATGATCTGCAAGCCTACCGGCAATTCATCGGCAAATCCGCAGGGTATCGAGATGGCCGGTAATCCGGCGAGATTCGCAGCGATCGTGTAGATATCGTTGAGATACATTGTAATGGGGTCATCGGTCTTGTCACCGATGCCGAATGCAGGTGTCGGCGTCGTCGGCCCCATTACGACATCAACCTCTGCGAATACATTGCGAAAATCATCGTTGATCAGCCGACGCACTTTTTGCGCCTTCAAATAATACGCATCGTAATAACCCGCCGATAAGGCATAGGTGCCGGTCATGATGCGGCGTTTTACTTCAGCACCAAAGCCTTCACCGCGACTCTTGCGATACAGTTCATGTAGATCCTTGGCGCTTTCACTGCGATAACCAAACCGCACGCCGTCAAATCGTGACAGATTGGATGACGCCTCGGCGGGCGCAACCACGTAATAGGTGGGTACCGATAACGCCAGATTGGGTAACTCAACCTCCACCAACTGTGCGCCCATGCCGCGATAGACTTCCAGCGCCTCTCGCACCGCTGCTTCGACCGCAGGCTCCAGGCCTTCTTCAAAAAATTGCTGTGGCACACCGATGCGTAGACCGGCAAGTTCCGTATTGAGTGCCGCGTGATAATCGGGCACCGGCTCGTCGACGCTGGTGGAATCTCGCGGATCAAATCCGGCCATCGCAGCCAACACAATTGCGACATCCTCTGAGCTGACAGCCAAAATTCCGCCCTGGTCCAGGCTGGATGCAAAAGCAACCATGCCGTAACGCGACACGCGCCCATAGGTTGGTTTGAGTCCCGTTATCCCGGTCAACGCCGCCGGTTGCCTGATAGAACCACCTGTGTCGGTACCGGTTGCGACCGGCACGAGCCGGGCGGCGACCGCACTTGCCGAGCCACCTGATGATCCGCCGGGCACTCGTGACTCATCCCACGGATTGTGGCAATTGCCATACCACGACGTTTCGTTTGACGAGCCCATAGCGAACTCGTCCATATTCGTCTTGCCGACCAATACCATGCCGGCGTCGGACAAACGCTGTACGACTGTAGCGTTATATGGCGAGACGAAATTCGAAAGGATCCTGGATCCACAGCTTGTAAGCACGTCCCGGGTGCAGAAAATGTCTTTGTGCGCTATAGGAATACCGGTTAAAGGTCCTGCTTTGCCCTGCCCGAGCAACTTGTCGGCATGCGCCGCCGTCTCCAGCGCGGTATCGGCAGTCACCGTAATAAAGGCGTTTAACCTGGTATTGGCCTCAATACGCTCGAGACAATGGCGGGTCAGCTCCACGCTCGAGAAGTCGCCGGCCGCGAGGCCAGCAGACAGTTCTGCCACCGTCCTGCTATGCATCGCGACTTACACCAAATAGCCTGCAATACGGCTTCATTCTATGACCCTGGGCACAAGATAGAGCCCGGCTTCGACCGCAGGCGCGTTTTTCTGGAAATGGTCTCGCTCATCTCGCTCCGTAACCCGGTCTTCGCGAAACCGCTGGTTCATGTCGAGCGGGTGTGCCATTGGCAGCGCGTCTGCGACTGGCGCGTCAGAGAGCTGCTCGACGAAATCGACAATTCTGGAAAGGGTTTCAACGAAATCTGGCATTTGCTCTTCGGCTATCTCCAGCCGGGCGAGCCAGGCAATGTTCTCGACGTCTTTACGTGTCAGTGACACACCCTGATCCTCTCACGCATCCTTATTTTGAGGCGCGATATCATACATCGCGTCTTGCCCATTGTCGCCCCCGTTGCTAGATTAGGGCGTTTTTATGGCCCCCAAACGAGCAGGTTCCAAGAAAGTATGCTGAAAAACCTCAAGGGTTATTTTTCCAACGACCTTTCAATAGATCTTGGAACGGCGAATACACTTATTTATGTTCGTGGGCGGGGCATCGTATTAAATGAGCCGTCCGTGGTTGCGATACGCGAAGAAGCCGGTCGTGGTGGCAAGTCAATTCAGGCTGTCGGTGTCGAAGCAAAAAATATGCTGGGACGCACACCGGGCAATATTACGGCGATTCGGCCACTGAAAGACGGTGTCATCGCGGACTTTGTCGTAACCGAAAAAATGTTGCAGTACTTTATCAAAAGGGCACATGGCAGCCGCTACTTTCGCCCAAGTCCCAGAGTACTTGTTTGCGTACCCTACGGTGCAACAGAAGTTGAGCGACGCGCAATTCGCGAATCTGCCGAGAGCGCCGGCGCGCGAAAAGTTTACTTGATTCAGGAACCGATGGCTGCCGCAATCGGTGCGGGAATGCCAGTTCACGAGGCGCGCGGTTCAATGGTGCTGGACATTGGCGGTGGCACGTCCGAAGTCGCGGTCATCTCGCTTAACGGAATCGTCTATGCCGCTTCAGTACGTGTCGGCGGCGATCGTTTTGATGAGGCGATTACAAATTACGTTCGCCGCAACTACGGAATTCTGATTGGTGAAGCGACGGCGGAGCGCATCAAGCACGAAATTGGCTCCGCATATCCTGGAGAGGAAGTGCGCGAGATTTCGGTCAAGGGTCGCAATCTATCAGAAGGTGTACCGCGTAGCTTCACACTGAACAGCAACGAAATACTCGAAGCGCTACAGGAACCACTACAGGGTATAGTCGGCGCGGTAAAAGGTGCGCTCGAGCAGACTCCGCCAGAACTTGGTGCGGACGTGGCTGAGCGCGGCATTGTCCTGACAGGTGGCGGTGCAATGCTGAGGGACCTGGATAAGCTGCTAATGGAGGAAACCGGCCTGCCTGTAGTGGTTGCGGACGATCCGCTGACCTGCGTCGCCCGCGGTGGCGGGCGCGTCCTCGAACTGATGGATGAGCACGGGGCCGCGATGTTCGCCCTCGACTAAAGCATCCCTTCCTAACGCATAACGTGTACTATCAGCACGTGTATTTTATCGGCTGCAAACTGCCGTAATCGCCAGCCGTGATCGACCTGAGAAAATCTGAATCCAAACCGCTCTTCCTGGGCGGTCCGTCGCCTGCGATGCGATGTGTATTGCTAGCCTTTGTGTCAATTGTGTTCATGATGCTCGACTTTCGCGCGGGACACCTGGACTCGATCAGACACTCTCTGTCGCTAATGCTGCACCCGGTCCGCATAGTAGTCGACCTGCCGTTTGTCGCCGTGCACTGGCTTGGCGAGAGCATTGCGCAACGGCGTGAACTGCTGGCTGAGAACCGCCATCTGCAAAATGAGAAATTGGAAACGTCTGCGCGTCTGCAACGGTTCGACGCATTACAGGCTGAAAACCGGCGGCTACGTGCCTTGATGGAATCTTCAGCGAGAGTAGCAGACCGGGTACTCGTCAGCGAAATCATGGCGGTCGATCTTGACCCTTTACGACATCGCATTGTGATTAATAAAGGTACCGTACACGGCGCTTACCGCGGTCAACCACTATTGGATGCAAATGGAATAGTCGGGCAGATTACACATGCCAGCCCGGTCAGTTCAGAAGCGGTACTGATAAGTGATGCCAGTCATGCCGTACCGGTGGAAGTAAATCGCAATGGTCTGCGTACAATCGCTGTAGGAACCGGAGACGCCGGCAAACTTAGCCTACCGTTTCTACCAAACAACGCTGACATCGTTATCGGTGATCTGTTGATCTCATCCGGTTTGGGTGGAAACTTTCCACCTGGCTATCCGGTAGGCTCGGTCACGCAGGTGTCTCCCGATCCGTCCAGCTCCTTCGCTACGGTGCTGGCACGGCCGGCGGCTGCGCTGAATCGAAATCGTGAGGTCCTGCTGGTCTGGTCGACCACGGAGGTCGGCAGCCCGCCATCCGAAGCCAAGGAAATCGCGGAAAGATGAGCGAGCCATCGTCACGAATCTGGCCGACAGTGCTCGTATCCGTGGTCGGTGCGCTGATACTAACCGTGTTACCACTGCCGCAATGGTTACAACCGTGGCGGCCATCGTGGATTGCCCTGGTAATGATCTATTGGCTAATCTATGAACCCAGGCGGATCGGTCTAATGACGGCCTGGCTGACCGGCCTCTGTCTGGATACGCTGCGCGGCGTACTGCTCGGACAGCATGCATTGGCGCTGACAATTATGGGTTTCGTCGCCATGCAGTTTCACCTGCGCGTCCGCGTTTTCCCGATGGGTCAGCAGACCGCGACGGTGTTCATGCTTGTCGCCATATACGAATTCATGCTTTTTTGGGTCGACGGTGTAAGCGGTGAGCCTGGCAGCGACTGGCGCAGATGGCTAAGCGTGTTAGCCAGCACAGCGGTATGGCCACCGGTCACTACCGTTCTACATCGGATGCGTCTGGTACGCGAGCCGGCGGGAGAAGTTTGAGGTGAGTCTCCGCACTATTCTACTCAAAGATCACTGGCGGGAGCAGCAAGTATTCACCGGTCGTTTGTTGCTGGCCGGAATCATCACGTTTGTCCTGACGTTGTTTCTTGTCGCTCGATTATTTTTCCTCCAGGTCGTCAATTACGACTATTTTCAGGAGCTGTCTCATGGCAACCGCGTGCGCATCGAGGCCGTACCACCGACCCGCGGACTGATATTTGATCGCAACGGCGTATTGCTTGCAGAAAACCTCCCTGCATATCAACTCGAACTGATTCCGGAGCAAGTGGGCGACCCAGAAGAAACCGTACGCGCACTGGTAGCACAGGGCTTGCTCAAGAACGACGATTTCGCAGCCATCATGCAACAAATCGCAAAACGCCGGCACTTTGACCCGGTTGCTGTGCGGTATCGACTGAGCGATGAGGAAGTTGCCCGTTTTGCCGTCCAACGGCCACATTTCCCCGGCGTAGATATCCGTGCACGTCTTGCCCGCCACTACCCGGTAGGTCCGCTGGCGGTACACGCCGTCGGTTACGTCGGCGCCATCGATCAAAGCGATCTGCGCCGTATCGACGGCAAATCCTATTCTGGCACCACGCATATTGGGAAAATCGGCGTGGAGCGGGCCTTCGAAGATCGCCTGCATGGCAAAGTCGGTCATCAACAAGTTGTAGTGAATGCCCAGGGTCGTTCCCTGCAAACAATAGAAGGCATACATCCGTCTCCTGGTAATGATGTTTTTCTTACGCTCGATACCCGCTTGCAAAAAGCAGCCGAGCTGGCGTTGGACGGTCACCGCGGTGCGGCCGTTGCTATCGATCCCCGCGACGGCGGCATCCTGGCGCTGGCAAGTGCGCCCGCCTACGATCCGAATCTGTTTGGTGAAGGGTTTACGCGACGTCAGTTTAATGAGCTGTCAAGCGACAGTGACGAACCATTGTTTAACCGCGCTTTGGGTGGGCATTATTCACCCGGATCAACAATCAAACCAATACTTGCCTTGGCAGCGTTGCACTATTCGATCCGCAATCAGTACGACGAACTACTGTGCCCTGGTTATTACACACTACCGGGTGACGATCATCGGTATCGCGACTGGAAAAAAGAAGGTCACGGTGAAGTCAACCTGATCTCGGCGATCGAGCAATCGTGCGACGTCTATTTTTACGATCTTGCCATTGAGCTCGGCATCGATCGCATACATCAGTTTATGAGTCTGTTCGGATTCGGTAATGCCACGGGTATTGACATACTGGGCGAGAAACCGGGGCTGATGCCATCGCGTGACTGGAAGCGGCGTTCATTTAGTGAGCGAGCGGAACAAGTATGGTTTCCAGGTGAAACCGTTATCTCGGGCATCGGTCAAGGCTTCATGCTCGCAACTCCACTGCAACTCGCGCACGCCACTTCTATTCTTGCTGCACGCGGCAAGCGTTTCCAGCCGAGGCTGATTAGCGCGATACGTGATCCGATGACCTCTGAATTGGTCATGAACCCGCCTGTTGAGCTGGAGCCAGTTCCCGTAACAAACCCGGAATACTGGAAAACCATCATTGACGGGATGGTTGATGTTGTGCACGGCGAACACGGCACTGCCATAGGCGCGGGATTGGGTCTGGATTACCGGATGGCAGGCAAAACCGGCACGGTACAAATATTTTCTATCGGTCAGGAGGACGAATACGACGCCGAGGAAGTACAAGAGAGGCTGCGACATCACGCTATGTTTATCGCGTTTGCCCCACTCGAGCAACCCGAGTTAGCAGTTGCAGTCATCATCGAAAATGCAGGCAGTGGCGCCGCTGCAGCTGCCCCCGCGGCGCGTGCTATTTTCGACGCCTGGTTCGCAGGGCGCGATGAGGCTGTAATCGCGACCAGTAATACATCACAGTCGCAATGATTTTCGCCGAAAGTGAGGACTTCCGTGATAAACGCCCACTAGGCATTGTCGCTCGTGCCCTGCGTCGCCTGCATCTCGATGGACCATTGCTGCTCGCGCTGATCGTGGTGGCATCTGTGGGCATGCTGATTCTTTACAGCGCATCGGGCCAGGATCTGGGTATCGTTCTAAAACAATCCCTGAGGTTTGGAATTTCCGTTTTGGCGCTGGTCCTCGTCGCACAGATTCCACCACATTTCCTGCGCTTGATGGCACCGTGGATTTACCTCACCGCTCTGCTATTGCTATTTGGCGTCATGATCGGCGGTGACGTTGGTAAGGGCGCACAGCGTTGGCTGGACCTGGGCTTTATTCGCTTTCAGCCATCGGAGATCATGAAACTCAGCCTCCCATTGATGGCAGCCTGGTACCTGCATCAGCAACAACTGCCACCCGGTCCGAAATCACTCGTCGTCGTAGCCGTGCTGGTATTGGTGCCGACGGTGCTGGTAGGTATGCAACCGGATCTGGGTACAGCACTTCTGATCGCCGCCTCCGGGTTTATCGTCATTTTGATAGCCGGCATGAGTTTCAAGATGATAGCCATTATGGTCGTCCTGGGTCTGTCGATGGCGCCAGTACTCTGGACACTGATGAAGGATTACCAAAGGAATCGTGTGTTGACTTTTCTAAATCCGGAAACAGACCCACTCGGTGCCGGCTATCACATCATTCAATCGAAAATAGCAATCGGCTCGGGCGGCGTTTTTGGCAAAGGCTGGAATAACGGCACTCAGGCACAACTCGAATTCCTGCCGGAACGATCAACCGATTTCATTTTTGCAGTGCTCGGGGAGGAATTTGGGCTGATTGGCATGGTCGTACTCCTGAGTATCTATGTGTTTATTATTGCAAGAGGCCTGCTTATTTCAGCACAGGCAAGAAACACGTTTTCCCGTTTGCTGGCCGGCGCAATCAGCCTCACCTTCTTTGTCTATGTGTTCGTTAATGCCGGGATGGTCAGCGGGCTGCTTCCCGTCGTGGGCGTGCCCCTGCCACTGGTCAGCTATGGTGGAACCTCAATGGTGACCCTGATGGCGGGTTTCGGTATCCTCATGTCAATCCAGACAAACAGGAAATTGCTTTCCACGTGAGAACTGCAACCCTCTGCCTCACATTTGTATTATTTCCCGCTGCCGCTTTTTCCTTTGAAGCATCGCAGATCGATTCATTCGTTGAAGAAGTCGTCGAGCGCCACGGGCTAGATCGTCAATGGGTGCAGGAAATACTCGACGCGGCGGAACGAAAGCAATCAATACTCAATGCGATCAGCCGTCCGGCGGAAAAAACGCGCCCGTGGCACGAGTACCGGGCATTGTTCATCAACGACCGGCGTATTAACGATGGAGTGGTTTTCTGGCAAGAGCACAGCGAGAGCCTCGCACAGGTGTCCAGCGAATGTGGTATCCCGGCAGAAATCATCGTCGCCATACTCGGCATCGAAACTCACTACGGCAGTCGTGCCGGTAATTTCCGCATCATTGATGCGCTAAGCACACTCGCGTTCGAATATCCCCCACGCAGTGATTTTTTTCGCGGTGAACTGGAACAATTTCTGTTGCTTACAAGAGAGCACTCTATCGACCCGCTCCAAGCATTGGGTTCCTATGCGGGCGCAATGGGCGCTGCCCAGTTTATCTCCAGCAGCTACCGTCGTTATGCCGTCGATGGTAGTGGCGATGGCAAAATCGATCTTTGGCATGACTGGCGTGATGTGATCGGTAGCGTAGCCTACTATCTGCATTCATTTGGATGGCGACCAAATGAGCCTGTAAGAGAGTCAATTTCGGTCGATGCAGAGACTGCGGCCGAATTCATTGGTGAAAAACTGGAGCTTCGCCACAACGCCAGCGACTTACGTAATTCGAATATTCAGCTTGATGAAAAAACAACAAACGAAATGCCCGTGCTGGTCTTCGCGTTGGAAAATAATGATGGCACGGAATACTGGGTAGGCTACAAGAATTTCTACGTAATTACGCGATACAACCGAAGTACCATGTATGCAATGGCAGTTCTGGATCTGGGTCGAGCGATTTCTGAAAAAGTGCAACAGAAATGAAACGGCACCTTCAGTATCTACTGGCGGTAAGTTTTCTAAGTGCCTGCGTCGGCACCCCGTATGAGCCGACGCCGGCACCGAGCCCCTCAGAACGATCTGCCAAAACGAGTCCGTACGAAGTATTTGGCCAGACCTACTACCCGATAGCCGATGCGGGCGGTTATCGCGAACGAGGTGTGGCGTCATGGTACGGGGGGAAATTCCACGGCCGCCAAACCGCAAATGGCGAACGCTACGACATGCATCAGTTCACTGCGGCACACAAGACCTTGCCATTGCCTACGCTGGTTAGGGTTACCAATCTGCGCAACGGTGCTGTCACCACTGTACGGGTCAATGACCGCGGCCCATTCGCAAAAAATCGGCTGATAGACCTCTCATACGCCGCCGCTCTGCAGTTGGGTATGGTCGATGACGGCACCACGCTAGTTGAGGTGGAGGTAATCGATGCCACCATGGCCAGACAGGCCCAAACGTTGCCGGTCGCAAAGCCGACCACGACGGCGATTACTACAGAGGTGGCCGCGTCGATCGCTGGAAACCCGCTTCCTGACGCTGGCCCGGAAACACCGAACACATATCCGCTTCAGCGTATCTATGTGCAGGTTGGCGCATTTGGCGAGCTCACAAATGCGCAGCGTATCCAAACAACACTGTACAATGCCGGTATTGGTGGTGTGCGTATAGGCGGCGGAGAGCTGGAGGGAATACCGGTGTACCGCGTACAAATAGGTCCGGTCACGGGTGTGGCCGACTATGACATGCTGATCACCCAATTGGACTCGCTCGGGATCAGTGACACTCACCTGGTCACCGAGTGAATAACTTTCCGGCCGCCCCAAATCAGGACGACCCATGCGACTGAAAACTCTGTTGCTTATGCTTTTGTTTGCCGCTCCGGCTGTGGCAGTCGACGTGCCTGTACCAGCCCCACCCCCGGTGCCGGGCTCGTCGTACTACTTAATCGATTTTCAAAGCGGTCAGGAGATTGCCGGGAAAAATCCGGACGAACGCCTCGAACCGGCGAGCATAACCAAAATCATGACGGCATACATTACGTTTAGCGTAATTGCTAACGGCAATCTCAGCCTTGATGAACTGGTGACGGTCAGTAACAACGCCTATAGGGCCGTCGGCTCGCGCATGTTCATTGAAGAACGTAAGCGGGTTTCGGTGGAAGAACTACTACAGGGAATGATCATTCAATCCGGCAATGACGCGAGTATCGCGCTGGCGGAACATATCGCGGGCTCCGAGGAGACTTTCGCGGAATTGATGAATCAATATGCAAACAGGTTGGGGCTTTCCGGTACGCATTATGAGAATTCCACCGGTTTGCCATCAGAGGAACATTATTCGACACCACGAGACATTGCCACGTTGGCGGCAGCGCTAATATATGAGTTTCCGGAATTCTACCGTTGGTACGCGACGCGAGAATTCACATACAACGGCATCAAACAGCACAACCGAAATACCTTGCTCTGGCGAGACGATTCTGTTGACGGCATCAAAACCGGTTTCACGGATTCTGCCGGTTATTGTCTCGTAGCTTCGGCATTGCGCGACGGCACGCGTTTGATCAGTGTAGTTATGGGCACAACAAGTGAAAAAACGCGCGCCGACGCGACGCAAGCATTGTTAAACTACGGCTTTCGTTTCTACGAGACCCACGCCCTTTACGAAGCGAACACACCGATTACGAGCGCAAAAGTCTGGAAAGGCAGCAGCCGGGAAGCCCAACTTGGCGTTCGGAACAAGATTTTCGTAACGATTCCACGTGGACAATATGAGTCTCTGCGCGCAGAAATGGATCTCAAATCTCTCATCCTCGCCCCGCTGCCGACGGACAATGAAGTTGGCACGATCAAAATCAGCCTTGGCGACAAGCTCATCAAGAGTGCGCCGCTGTATCCACTGGAAGCAGTTGAAACCGGCAGCCTCTTTCGCCGCGCAATAGATGAGGTGATGCTGTGGTTCGAATAGCCACGAAATCGCCATTGCCCACAGTCTGGCTGAACGGTGCCATGTGCAAGATTGACGACGCGCATATCTCCGTGCTGGATCGCGGTTTTTTATTCGGTGACGGAATCTACGAGATTATTCCGGTATACCGGGGCGTACCATTACAACCGAAAAAACACATTCACCGACTTTTGGCCGGCCTGAACGCAATAAGCATCGACGATCCGATGGGTCAGGCCAGATGGTTGCAGATGGTCACAGATCTGATCGCGATAAACGGTGTAAGCGACGTTTCGGTTTACATACAGGTGACACGCGGTGCGCCGACCTATCGCGATCACGCTTTTCCCGCCGACATCACGCCCACGGTGTACGCCATGTGCACGCCCCTACCCGAGCTTAATCCGGATCTGATTAAAAAGGGCATCGCAGCCATCGTCCGCCCCGACACGCGTTGGGCGCGTCGCGATATAAAGTCGATTTCACTACTGGCTAATGTGCTCTTACGCCAGGAAGCCGTGCACGAGGGGGTTGCTGAAACAATTCTGTGCGACGGTGACTACGTCACGGAGGGTTCGGCCAGCAGCGTCTTCGCCGTAATCGAAGATACCATCATGACACCCCCCAACGGCACCGCGATACTACCGGGGACTACACGCGACCTGATTATGGATCTCGCAGCAGAGAACCAACTCCCGGCGCGCTCAGCAGAACTGACACGCACACAGTTATTTCAGGCGAAAGAAGTTTGGCTATGCAGCTCACTGCGAGAACTTCTGCCCGTATGCCGACTAGACGGAAATCCGGTGAGTGATGGTCGCCCCGGCCCACTGTTTCGCCGCATGTATGAGTTGTTTCAAAAACATAAGCGCCGACTGCGTGGCCAGGCGGCGTGAACACTGAATCGCTACTGGAGTTTCCCTGTGACTTCCCCATCAAAGTGATGGGTCATCATACAGACGAATTTCATGCGACTGTGGTGGAGATTATCGCGAGACATACTGAGACCACGCCACTTCCAGGAATCCGCGCCAGCCGTAACAATAAATATATGGCGCTCAGTTTTACGATAAAGGCAAGCGACCGCGAGCAACTCGACGCGCTGTATCATGAGCTCACAGCCAGCGAGCTGGTCTTGTTTGTTTTATGAGTACGCCAATCTACCCGCTGCTGCGCGACCTCGGGTTACAGGAGTATGAGCCTGTGTGGCGACAGATGCAGGAATTTAACCGCACCCGCGACGAACATACGCGTGACGAGATCTGGTTTCTCGAACACCAACCGGTGTTTACACTCGGCATGAATGCCGCTGCCGAGCACGTCCTGGCGCCGCAGGAAATACCAGTAATCAATATCGATCGAGGCGGCCAGGTAACGTATCACGGACCCGGCCAGCTCGTGGCCTATCCACTGATCGATCTGAAGCGTATGCACCTAGGTGTACGCGATCTGGTAACAGCATTGGAGCGATCAATAATCGAAACGCTCGGCGGCTACGACATCTCGGCGGCTGCCCGACCCGACGCACCGGGTGTCTATGTACGCGATGCCAAGGTCGCCAGCATCGGCCTGCGAGTCAAACGCAACTGCAGTTACCACGGCCTCGCATTCAACGTGAAAATGGATTTGAGCCCGTTTCAACGAATCAATCCATGTGGCTTTAAAGATATGGAGGTCACCCAGCTCTCCGATTTGGGTGGACCGGAACAACTCGCTACCGTCAGGGACGATTTAGCACTGCGGCTAATCATGAATCTGGGCTACAATGCGCCCCCCGAAATTCAGTACCAAACTGACCCGATAATAATGGAACGCGCATCGTGAGCGATATCACACGGCGACCGCGCCTTGAGCCAGGACATAAGATGAGTGCCGCGGAAAAAATGGCGCGCATTCCCGTGAAGATCGAACCGACGGTACGACCACAACGCAAGCCGCCGTGGTTACGTGTCAAGTCGCCAGCCACACCAGCGGTTGCCAGCTTGAAAAAAATTCTTCGGGAACACCGTCTTTACACCGTGTGTGAGGAGGCGTCTTGCCCAAACATCGCCGAGTGTTTTGGCAAGGGCACGGCGACGTTCATGATCATGGGTGATATTTGCACCCGGCGTTGCACCTTTTGCGATGTTGCGCATGGTCGTCCGATGCCGCTGGATCGCGAAGAGCCCGCCAATCTCGCACGAACGATAGCGGCCATGAATCTGCAATATGTCGTTATCACCTCGGTGGATCGCGACGATTTGCGCGACGGCGGTGCGCAGCATTTCGCCGAATGCATTGGCGCGGTCCGCGCGGCCTGCCCCAATACCCAGATTGAAGTGCTGGTGCCGGACTTCCGTGGCCGGATGGACAAGGCCCTCGCTGCCATGGACCGGGAGCCGCCGGATGTGTTCAATCACAACGTTGAGACTGTGTCCAGACTCTATCGGCCGGTGCGTCCGGGGTCGGATTTAGGCCATTCGCTGGCCCTGCTGGCGGAGTTTGGCAGACGTCACCCTGGCATCCCGACAAAATCCGGCGTAATGCTGGGTCTTGGCGAGGACATCGCGGAAGTCATTGATTTAATGAAGGAGCTGCGAGAGCACGATGTGAACATGCTGACGATCGGGCAGTACCTGCAGCCCAGCCGGCACCACCATCCGGTGATTCGCTTCGTCCCCCCGGACCAGTTCGCCGAACTCGAGCAGATAGGCTACGAGCTCGGATTCAGCCATGTGGCCAGTGGGCCACTGGTCCGCTCCTCATACCATGCCGATCAGCAGGCCGAAAGGGCATTGTCCAGCGCTTCCTGATACATATAACTTCATCAATGTAAAAGTTTATGGGCCCCATAGCTTTCTGCCCCAGCCCTCTTATAATCACCCCCGTACCGCTTCTGATGCAGGCCTTTTGGGGGCGTTGAAGCGGGCTCGAAGGAGTTTTTTTTAATAAGCCCACGGGGAGATCGGGTCAAAGCGACCTGTCTTTTTTTGGGGAATACCCGGAGGTATTTAAAAATGAACGTACGTGTGATTACCGTACTGCTCGCTTCTGCATTTACTCTGACGCTTGCCGGCTGTGCCAGTTCTGGTACAAGCGACAGCAGCAGTACAACTGCAAGCAGCAGCTCGGCAAATGCAACAAAGATTACCGAGCAGCAACGTAAGATCTCAATGCTTGAATCTGAACTGCGTAACAAAGAACGCCAGGTTGCCGGATTAACCAGCGATCTGGAGGCTAGCCATGCCGGTAGCACCGGCGGCATAAGCGCCGCTGGCGGTATTGGTTCCGACCTCTTTCCGCCGAACCCGCGTCCAGGCGAGTGCTATGCCAGGGTAATCATCCCGGCCAAGTACAACACGTCAACCAAGCGCGTTTTGAAAAGAGAGGCTAGCGAACGTATCGAAGTGATTCCTGCCCGATACGAGCCAGGCACGGAGCGTGTGCTGGTCAAGGAGGCTTCAACACGTCTGGAGACTATTCCGGCTCAGTACGAGCAGGTCCAGGAGCGTGTGCTGGTCAAGCCGGCCGGCGAGAAGCTTGCTGTTGTGCCTGCCGAGTACCGGACCGCTAGTGAACGCGTACTGGTGTCCCCGGCCTCAACCCGAATCGTTGAAGTCCCGGCAGAGTACAAGACCCAAACCGAGCGTGTTCTCGATTCGCCTGCCCGCACTGAATGGAAGCGCTCCACAGGCTTGGGCACAGGCGCAGGCGTTAGTGGCGGTGCCGCTGCACAGGTCCAGCGTTTTGGCGACACCGAGTACAAAGTTCTGGATACACGCACGGAAGATACCGGCGAAGTAATGTGCCTGGTCGAAGTTCCAGCCACGTACAAGTCCATCCAGAAAACTGTGTTGGTGAAACCTGCAACTACCAAGACTATCGAGATTCCTGCCGAGTACAAGACGGTCGAGAAACGCGTGCTGGCCAAGCCCGCAACGACTCGCTCCATTCCGACGGAAGCCACCTACAAGACTGTAACAGTCAGCAAGTTGGTTCGCCCGGCAAGCACTCGCGAAGTCACGATTCCTGCAGAATACGGCACAGTAAAAGTGAGGAAGCTTGTGAGTTCAGCTTCTGAGCGTCGCATCGCGATCCCCGCCGAGTACGATTCGGTCACGCTGACCGAAAAAGTCTCGGACGAAGGCCTCCAGTGGCGTCCGGTTTTGTGTGAAGTCAACATGACTGCACAGAACGTCAGCGCCCTTCAGGCCTCTCTGCAGAAAACCGGTTGCTGCAGGTGCGGTCCTAGCCGCAACCAGTGCCGCGTAGACGGCGTTATGGGTCCCTGCACGCTTCAGGCTGCCCGTTGCTACGCCAACCAGAAAGGTCTGCCTTCAGGTGAGAAATACATCACCATGGAGATCATTCGTTCGCTTGGTTTGAAGTTCTAACTGACGGCTAGTTAGTACCTGAAAAGGCCACGTCCATCAGGACGTGGCCTTTTCTTTTGTTCTACTTACTAGCTGCAGCGTACTGACGGGCGGTGGCAAGACGGCCCGCGGTACCGATATCGAACCAGGCACCGTCATAGCGCTGACCGCAAACACGACCGTCCCCAATTGCCTGACGCAGCAATGGGGCCAACGGGAAAATTGCGTCGGTGCAACCGGCAAACAACTCGGGCCTCAGAATGGCCATACCGGAGTATGTCAGCTGGATGCCGTGCTCAACGACCCGGTCAGCGTCGAGCGCAAAATCTCCAGCGCCGTGGTGAGGTGGGTTGCGCACAAGGACCAGGCTGGCCAAATCGTTTGGCCCTGGTGGCTGGATGGTACGCAGATCTAAATCGGTCCAGATATCGGCATTCAATAACATGAACGGCGCCGCACCCAACAGAGGCATCGCCTTGAGGATGCCACCACCGGTATCGAGGACGGTCTCGCCTTCATCTGAGATTGTGACGTCGAGATCATAGGGAGCACCGTCACCGACGTAGTGCCGGATCATCCAGCCCAGCCAGGCAGTATTGATAACGACACTGCTGATCGAGGCGGAACTCAATGCCCGCAGATGGCGTCCAAGCAGAGTCTCCCCGGCCAGCTGTAGCAGTGGTTTCGGGATTTGGTCGGTCAACGGTCGCAGTCGCCTACCCCGCCCAGCCGCAAGAATCATGGCCTTGAGATTCAATATATTAGCCGTTTGAAGCGTCCCACCAAGTGTGCCATTGTAACGGCGCTTTGCACCGAGTCGAATTACAAACAATCTTGCCAAACATTTGCCCCACATACCCCAAATTACCCAGTAAGCGTGCCACCGGATCCAGCGGTCAGGCAGTGATATGTGCGTTGATTTGGACAGGCCTCGCCTTCTCCTGCATCGCGGGCGCCAGTGAGGACCCGGACAATGGCCTGAAGCTGGAAATGGCGAGAGAGCTCGGTGACGCCGAAAAAGTACACGTCAGCGCCGATCAGGCCATATTGTCGATCCGCGAAGACTCAGTGTTCTCTGGCGATGTCGAGTTGCAATATGGAGAGCGACGAATTATCGCGGATGAGGTCCGCTATGATGCCGGCACCGGGCGACTCAATGCCAGTGGAAACGTCCGTTATGCCGACCCCCGCATCGAATTGACCGGCCGTCAGGGCGAATTTGAAACGGGTGATGCAACCGGCAACTTTGTCAGTACGTCTTTTCGATTGCCACAACGTGATGGACGAGGCGAGGCACAACAGATCTGGACGCCGAGCGACAACATAGTTGAATTACGTGACGTCAGCTACACCACTTGTCCGGTTGACAAGGATGACTGGGTCTTGCTGGCACCAAGAGTAACGCTGAATCGGGAGAACGGGGTCGGTGTGGGCCGCAACGTGCAGTTGCGCTTTAAAGGTGTACCGGTCTTGTACGCGCCCTATTTGTCGTTCCCGATCGAAGACCAGCGCAAGAGCGGTATACTAGTTCCTGACGTCGGTCGCTCTGATAGCAGCGGTTTTGATATGAGTGTACCGATCTACTGGAATATGGCGCCAAACCGCGATCTGATTTTCACGCCACGCCTGCTTGGCAAGCGTGGTGTGCAATTTGACGCTGCATTTCGTTACCTCTGGCCACGCTCGTCCGGCGAACTCAACGCAGTATATTTGCCCAGCGATGACCTGGTAAACGCGACGCGTTCGCACACGCGCTTCAAACACCGCACAAACTTCGGCACTGGCTGGGGTCTCGATGCAAGCCTCGAACATGTCAGTGATGATCGATATTTTGAAGATCTGGCTGGCAGTCTCGGGGCTGCCAGCCCCACCCACCTTGAGCGACGCGGCGACCTGAGGTATCGGGGCGAAACCTGGCGATTGCTGGCCCGTACACAGGGTTTCCAGACACTGGCAGCGAATATCACGGAAGATAATCGCCCTTATGAAAGAGTGCCTCAATTTCTGGCCAACGGCTCCTGGAACAATTTTGCCGGAACAAAAGTGGGATTACGCGCCGAAGTCGTAAACTTTCAACGTCGTAGCGGTGTTACAGGATTGCGTCTGGATCTGAGACCCGATGTGAGCCTACCCGTTGGCGGGCCGGGGTTTTCCATCACACCGCGCCTCGAACTTCGGCACACGCAATATCAGCTTTCGAATCGCGTCGACAATGCTGACCGGACACCAACGGTTACAGCGCCCGTGCTAAGTATTGATAGCCGCGCCTTCTTCGAACGGCCAGTCGGCGGTGTGGGAAAACTCACACAAACCCTTGAACCAAGAGTTCAATACACACACATCCCCTTTCGCGATCAGTCCAACATTCCCATATTTGACAGCGGAGAACCTGATTTCAATAACGTGCAGTTGTTCAGACAGAATCGTTTTACAGGAGGCGATCGCTTGGGCGACACAGATAAACTCAGTATCGGCGTCACATCCCGGCTGCTTAATTTTGGCGATGGGCGTGAATACCTTACGGCAACTCTGGGACAGGCTCTGTTTCTCAGCGACCGCGCGGTCTCGCTGCCCGATGGTGCGAGCCCAGTTGCCGATTCCTCGAATATGATCGCCGAAGTCGGCATGAACTTCAGTCGACGATGGAATGCCGACGTCGGCTATCAATGGGATCCAGAAGCAACGCAGTCGTCAAAGGCTGAAGTTCGAGTGCAGTTTCGCCCGGATGACGAACGGATCGTTAACTTGGCGTATCGTTTTCGGCGTCAGGAACTGGAGCAGTCCGATTTGTCCTTTGCCTGGCCGGTGTCATCCCGTTGGAATTTTGTCGGGCGCTGGAACTATTCGTTGCAAGAT
Source organism: Gammaproteobacteria bacterium (assembly GCA_029862165.1). GTDB lineage: Bacteria > Pseudomonadota > Gammaproteobacteria > Steroidobacterales > JABDKV01 > JABDJB01. Next base: position 24,229 of record JAOTXU010000017.1, on the reverse strand, counting down.
GACAAAACGCTTGAACGTTTTGCAGGCGTGGAGTACGAAACATGCTGTTGGGTGGCGCGCGTCGTATCGCGTAACTTCGTTAATAGTCGGGACGGCTCCAGAGACACCGCCGTTTTTACACAGATTCACTTCAAGGGTCTTGCCAGCGTCGGTGGACGAGCCGATTTATTGTTGGAGAATGGTATCCTTGGCTACGGGTCACGGTAATTAGAATCATGAAATATATTAGAGTTGCTTTTCTTGTCTGTTGCAGCATTCTGGCTCATCAGGCGCACGCTCAGGATAAAAGCTCTGAGATTCTGCTGGATCGTATAGTCGCTGTGGTTAACGAAGGCGTCGTGTTACAGAGCGAGCTTGCTCGGCAGCTCGAAACAGCTAACCGCAACCTCAACGCACAGAACATTCCGCCACCGCCGCCGGAAATTCTGCGCCGGCAAGTACTCGAGAGCCTGATCCTGAGGCAGATTCAGCTACAACGTGCGGATCGGCTTGGTTTGGCAATTTCGGACGAAGAAGTCAACCGTTCCCTGGAATTGCTCGCTCAGCGCAACGGCCTAACACTCAGCGAGCTGCCAGCAGCGCTTTCCATTCAGGGATTGGATTACAGCCATTATCGTACCGAGCTGCGCGAGGATATGGTGCTGGATCAATTGCGCATGCGCGATGTCGGTTCGCGAATTTCTATTACACGTAGCGAAGTTGACAAGATTATTGCCAAGAACGCGCCGGACGATATCGAGTATGAGGTGCTCCACTTGCTAATTTCTGTTGCGAGCGACGCCAGCGAGGAGACAATATCCGAAGCCGCTAAGATATCGGAGGAACTCGTTACACGACTCAACGACGGCGAAGATTTCGGCCCGCTTGCGATTTCCTATTCTGCTTCACCGGGTGTTCTGACAGATCACGGCAATCTCGGTTATCTCAAGGCCAATGCGCTTCCTTCCATTTTTGCAGACACGGTCGTCACAATGACCCCGGGACAAACCGCTCCGCCGATCAGGAGTGCAAGTGGATTCCATGTTGTGCAGTTAAGTGACATCCGTGGAGTAGAAAAGGTTATGACGGATCAACGATTGGCCAGACACATATTGATTCAGCCGAATCAGGTTGTCACCTCTGAACAAGCGAAACAAAAATTAGTGGACATATTGGCCCGTCTGAACGATGGCGAAGATTTCGCAACAATCGCGGCGGCCGAATCCGACGACGCATCAGGTGCCAGCGCTGGCGGCGAACTCGGCTGGGCAAGCCTAGGTAACTTTGTTCCGGAGTTCGAAGCACAGCTGGATGCACTGGAAAAAATGGAGATTTCGGAACCATTCGAAACTCCTTTCGGTTGGCACATCGTACAGCTACTCGATACGCGGACCTACGACAGTACGTTGGATGTGCGTCGCAATCAGGCTGCTGTCACCCTGCGTGAGCGCAAATTTGAAGAAGAGGCGCAGGACTGGATTCGCCAGTTACGCGATGAAGCGTACGTCGAGATCAGACTCGACGGCAGCAGTTGAATGACATACCGGTCCGTCTGATCCTGACACCCGGCGATCCCGCCGGAATTGGACCCGATCTGTGTCTGGCAATCGCCATGGAAAACTGGCCGGCTGCCATCGCGATCGTCACAGATCCGGGCGTGTTAAGCGCGCGGGGTCAGATGCTCGGTACCGACATCGATATTGTGGTGCTGGACTCCGCCCGACAGTCCGCGCCCCACAAAGCTGGTCAACTGCAGGTCTTGCCTGTTAGGTTTGCCGACAAGGTCATTGCTGGAAAACCGTCATCCATAAATGGCCCGGCCATATTGGAAAGCCTGCGAATCGCGGCATCAGCCTGCTTACATTCAGAGGCCGACGCGATGGTTACCGGCCCGGTGAGCAAGGCCGTGCTGTCGCAATCAGGCACTGCATTTAGCGGACACACAGAATTTCTCGCCGCTGCATCGGGAAATGCGTTGCCGGTCATGCTTTTGTGTAGTGGATCGCTACGGGTAGCCCTGGCGACCACCCATCTGCCCTTGGCAGCGGTTCCCGCTGCAATTACCGCCGACAGACTGGAATCGGTGCTGTTAGTGCTACACGACGATTTGTGGCGCCGCTTCAGACTGGACAACCCACAGATTCTGGTATGTGGCCTCAATCCCCATGCAGGCGAATCGGGTCATCTGGGTCGCGAGGAAATAGAAATTATTGAGCCGGTTTTGCAGAAACTTCGTGACCAGGGTCTGGGCGTAACCGGACCGTTGCCCGCCGATACCGCATTCCTGCCGGAACGGCTCGAAAATGCTGATGCAGTACTGGCGATGTACCACGATCAGGGGTTACCGGTGCTCAAGTATGCTGGGTTTCGCGACGCTGTGAATGTGACGTTGGGGCTGCCTTTTGTCCGCACTTCAGTCGATCATGGCACGGCTTTCGATTTGGCAGGTAGCGGAAGGGCTGACCCCGGCAGTCTCCGCGCCGCGATCAACCTGGCCATTGAGTTGGGCGTAACGCAACGAGACTAAAATGCCGGTAAGAAAACGCTTCGGGCAACATTTTCTGCACGACCCGCAGGTGATAGAACGTATTGTCGATACGCTGGACCCCAAACCTGGTGAAAACCTGGTCGAGATCGGCCCGGGCCGTGGTGCTCTGACAACACGGGTACTACAACGCGCAGGCAGCCTCGACGTTATCGAAGTGGACCGCGATCTCGCACAACTGGCGCGCGATCAGCTAGGGCAACATGGCGCATTGCGGGTGCACGAGGCTGACGCACTAAAATTCGATTTCGCGAGCCTGAAAAAAACTCATCTGCGGGTTTTTGGAAACCTGCCATACAATATTTCAACTCCATTGTTGTTTCATCTAATGAAACAGTCAGCTCACATCAGCGACATGCTATTCATGCTGCAGCGTGAAGTGGTCGAGCGCATGACGGCAAGCACCGGTAACAAAACCTATGGCCGGTTAACGATCATGCTGGCGGCCGTGGCACGGGTGGAATATCAGTTCGGCGTCGGCCGTGGCGCATTCCACCCACCACCTCGCGTCGATAGTGCCGTCGTGCGGTTGGTGCCGCATGCGACACCGCCCTTTGAGTTGGCTGATCCGGAATTATTCACCCGCGTGGTCAGGGTGGCCTTTAGCCATCGCCGCAAGACATTACGCAATGCGCTGGCCAGCCTGGCCACTGTCGCCGATATTGAAGCGGCCGGTCAGGACCCGGCGGCACGCCCGGAAACCATTGATCCAGCAGGATTTTCCGCTATAACTCGAGAGATTGAGGGGCGCTAGAGGCCCGTGCCCTGCTAGTATTGCCCTATGAGCCACTATCGTCAGATCCTGGTCGCGGTCGATCTCAGTGAACACAGCGACGCTGTGTGCGACACGGCAAGCAAACTTGCCGATTTATTTGGTGCCACGCTTAGCTTACTGCACGTTGTTGAGTACGTGCCGGTAGAGCCGATGGGTGAGGCGTTGCTACCGTCAGTCGATTTGCCGGAGGAACTGCGCGCCAGCGCACAAGCACGATTGGCTGCGCTGGCCAAGAAACATCAGCTCACTGAAGCAACACAAGAGATTCGTATCGGCAATATAAAATCCGAGCTGGTTCAGTTAGCACAGGACATCGAGGCTGACCTGATCATACTTGGGAGCCGCGAGCGCCACGGTCTGGCAATCCTGGTCAACTATACTGAAGACACCATCTTGCATGCGGCACCCTGCGACCTGCTGGCCGTGCGTGTTCGCTGAAACTATGAAAGAGCCCTACGAATTTCAAATCGAAGTTGAAACCGACTATATCGACCAGCAGTCGGATCCGGCGGGTGAACGTTATGTTTTTTCCTACACGATCAGCATCCGCAACCAGGGCGATATACCGGCGAAGCTGTTGACCCGGCACTGGATTATTACCGACGCCAACGGACGCATCCAGGAAGTACGTGGTGAGGGCGTCGTAGGTGAACAACCGCACATTGCGCCGGGCGAAACTTTTAGATATTCCAGCGGAGCGATACTGGATACGCCGGTCGGTTCGATGCAGGGCAGCTACGGCATGATCGGCGACGATGGCGCGGCATTTGACACGGTCATAGCGCCATTCACCCTGGCGACGCCGCGCACATTGAATTGACCCGCGTATGACCGTATACGGCATCGGTGACGTACAGGGTTGCCACGCCGCTCTTGAACAACTGATCGACAAACTCAATTTCGACAGGCGTGCAGACCGTCTCTGGTTTACTGGCGATTTGGTCAACCGCGGACCCGACTCTCTGCAGACTCTGCGTTTTGTCAAAGGATTAGGCAATAGCGCGGTCACAGTGCTAGGTAATCACGACCTGCATTTGCTTGCTGTGGATGCTGGCGTCGCAACAGCAAAAAAACGCGACACGCTGACTGCGATACTCGATGCACCTGATCGCATCGAACTCATCGACTGGTTGCGCCGACGGCCACTGGCATTCCGTGAGGGTGGCTTCTTGTTGGTGCACGCCGGTCTGCCACCACGCTGGGACGCAAACATGGCTATGAGATGCGCAGCAGAAGTAGAAGCCGTCCTGCGGAGCAATAGATATCATGAGTTTCTGCGCAATATGTATGGCGACGCGCCGGCAACTTGGTACGACCACCTGACCGGTGACAACAGACTGCGCTGTATCGTCAACAGCCTGACCCGTATGCGTTATTGCAGCCCGGACGGCGAAATGTGCCTCAAATCCAAGGGCGCTCCGGGCACGCAGCCGGCGGGCTTCCATCCATGGTTCCGCATCCCCGGACGCGCCAGCGCCAGACAAAAAATCATTTTCGGGCATTGGTCGACACTGGGCGAAACAGGTGATCCGGATGTCTGTGCTCTGGATACCGGCTGTGTTTGGGGCGGAAAGCTAAGCGCACTATCTCTGGACGCGCCATCCGGGCGGATATCGGTCAGCTGCCAGCCATACCAGTCTGTATCGGCCGGCAAGTCACCGTTACCATAGACTCTGGCTCAAGCAGGGATCGGGAGAGGCGACGACATCGTGAGTCTGAAAAACCGGCATGCCTTGGTGTGCGGCGCCAGTCGCGGTATTGGTGCTGCGACCGCCGCCGCGCTTGCCCGGGACGGCGTAGCGGTTACGTTGCTGGCGCGCAATGCCGAAGCATTGCAAAAAGTGATCCAAAACCTGCCGGTTGTCAAAGACCGGCAACACGACTTTATTGTGGCCGATGTAAATGACACCGAGAAACTACAATTAGCCGTGAGCGAAAAAACCGCTGCGCATAACGTACAAATTCTGATAAACAATTCCGGTGGCCCCGCGCCGGGAACCGCCAATGATGCTGATCCACAAGCGTACGCGGAGGCCTTTCGCCAGCATCTGATCGCAGACCAGGTCTTGATGCAGACGGTGTTGCCCGGTATGAAAACATCCGGTTACGGACGCATCATCAATATCATTTCGACGTCTGTTAAAGAACCGATACCCGGCCTGGGTGTGTCCAACACAATCCGCGCCGCGGTGGCGGCCTGGGCAAAAACACTATCGCGTGAACTGGGGACACACGGGATCACAGTCAATAATGTGCTACCCGGCTATACCGCAACGGAACGCCTGGACGAAATCTTTCGACACCAGGCAAAACGCGCCGGTCGTACACTCGATGAAATCGTGGCGCTGCGCCAGGCCGAAGTACCGTTACAGCGTTTTGCTGAACCGGCTGAAATCGCTGCAGCTATTGCATTTCTTGCTTCGCCGGCTGCCTCATATATCAATGGCGTCAATCTGCCCGTCGACGGCGGCCGATCTCGTGGGTACTGAGTGATGGAAAAAATCTACAACTACATCGATGGTGATGTGGCAGCGCCGGCTGAAGATCGCTGGCTCGACGTATTCGAACCGGCTACCGGACAGGCCTACGCACGTGCGCCGGACTCGTCTGCCGACGACCTGAAAAAAGCCATGTCTGCTGCACAATCCGCATTCGATCCCTGGGCCGCAACGTCGGCGGCAGAACGCGGTCGTGTCTTGAACCGGCTTGCGAATCTGGTGGAAGAACGTGCTGCCGAGTTTGCGCAGGCAGAATCTGTCGACACCGGCAAGCCGCTGCGACTTGCCGAATCGGTCGACATACCGCGTGTCGCTGCAAACCTGCGTTTCTACGCTGGTGCTGCCGAGCATTTCGCAAGTGAATCACATGCGATGGGACAGGACGCAATCAACTACACACTACGCGAACCGTTGGGTGTCGTTGCGTGTATCTCGCCGTGGAATCTGCCGTTGTATCTGTTGTCATGGAAAATCGCCCCGGCCCTAGCTGCCGGTAACACAGTAATTGCAAAACCCTCGGAACTTACACCCATGACGGCCTACCTGTTTAGCCGTTTGTTGAGTCGGGCCAATGTGCCGCCCGGCGTCTTGAACATCGTACACGGACGCGGTGCCGGCGTCGGGCAGGCGCTGGTCGACCAAACCGAAATTGCCGCTATCTCCTTCACGGGCGGCACCAGCACCGGCAAACAAATTGCCAAGAGCACGGCGGGTCGATTCAAGAAACTCTCGCTCGAAATGGGTGGCAAGAATCCGACGGTCGTCTTTGCCGATTGTGACTGGGATCGCACCCTGGACCAGACCCTACGGGCGGCTTTTACCAACCAGGGCGAAGTCTGTCTGTGCGGTTCGCGTATCCTGGTGCAAAACGAGGTTTACGAGCGTTTTCGCGAAGACTTTGTCGCCCGTGCCAAACAACTGGTCGTCGGCGACCCGCTGGTGAACGGTAGCGACCAGGGCGCCCTTATCTCGGCAGCCCACCGTGACAAAGTGTTGGATTGTATCCAGCTCGCGCAGGACGAAGGCGGTGAAGTGTTGTGTGGGGGCACGCCGGTCAACCTGCCGGGGCGTTGTGCCGAGGGTTGGTTTGTCGCGCCCACTGTCATTGAAGGTTTGCCTGCCCAGTGTCGCACCAACCAGGAAGAGATTTTTGGTCCTGTCGTAACGATAATGCCCTTCGACGATGAAGACGAAGCAATCGCACTGAGTAACCAGAGCACTTATGGTCTGGCCGCGTCAATCTGGGGCAGTGACGTGACCCGGTGTCTGCGAGTGGCGCGACGAATCGAGGCCGGCCTGGTATGGGTCAATACATGGATGATGCGTGATCTGCGTACGCCCATGGGTGGTATGAAACAATCCGGCATGGGCCGCGAGGGTGGCTTTGAATCCATGCGGTTTTTTACCGAACCCAAAAACGTGTGTGTGCGATATGACTGACATCATTCGAACTGCCCAGGCTCCACCACCAGTCGGCGCCTACCCGCATGCACGTCGAGTGGGCGACTTGCTGTTCCTGTCCGGAATCGGCCCGCGCTCAGTCGATGGTGAAGCCATCCCTGGAGTGGTACTTGATGACGCGGGCAACGTCGCAAGCTACGACATGGCGGCACAGTGTCATTCGGTATTCGCCAATGTGAAAAGCGTACTGGAGGCATCTGGCTCCGGTTGGGACCGACTGGTCGACGTTACGGTTTTTCTGACTGACATCGACCGCGATTTCGAAGTCTACAATCGGCTCTACGCCGAATATTTTGGCGTTAATCAGCCTTGCCGAACAACCGTGCAGGTCTCTTGTCTCCCAACGCCCATTGCAATTGAACTGAAGTGCGTCGCCACGTTGAATCGTGCAGACGTGACGCAGAAAAAAGGAACCACAATGAATGCCCTGAAGTTGCCGTTCAATCTCAATGCCTGGATAGACGAAAACCGCCACTTGCTCAAGCCACCCGTTTGCAACCAGCAGGTGTATCTGAACACGGAATTCATCGTCATGGTGGTCGGTGGACCAAACTCCCGCAAGGACTATCATTATGATGAAGGCGAAGAATTTTTCTACCAGCTCGAAGGCGATATGCTGCTAAAAACGATGCAGGACGGTCGTCCCGTAGACATACCGATCAAAGAAGGCGAGATTTTTCTGCTGCCTCCACGTTTACCGCATTCGCCGCAGCGCTTTGCGGATACGATCGGTCTGGTAATAGAACGTACCAGACGGCCCGGAGAGAAAGACGGTTTCATGTGGTACTGCGAGAACTGTCATGAAAAATTATACGAGGAGTACCTCGACCTGGTTGATATCGTGAGCCAACTGCCACCTATCTTTGACCGTTTTTTTTCCAGCACCGAGCACCGCACTTGCCAACGTTGTGGTGACATCATGGATCGACCCGAGAGCGCCTGAATCATGCCCGGACAGGGGATGCTAAAAATAGACATCCATACCCATGTCCTGCCCGAAAATTGGCCGGATCTGAAAGAACGCTATGGTTACGGCGGTTTCGTCGCGCTCGAACACAAGGGCCCCGGCTGCGCCAATCTACTGAGTGACGGCAAATTTTTCCGCGAAATTGAAGCAAACTGTTGGTGCCCGGATACCCGTATCACCGAATGCGACAAGACCGGTGTCAATGTCCAGGTTCTATCAACTGTACCCATCATGTTTTCGTACTGGGCGCGCCCCGAAGATACACTGGACCTGTCACGCTTGTTAAACGACCATATCGCGTCGCTGGTTAACGAGCATCCAACTCGTTTTGTCGGCCTGGGAACAGTACCGATGCAGTCGGCGGACATGGCAATAGGTGAGATGGAGCGCTGTGTGAACGAACTGGGTCTGGCCGGCATAGAAATAGGCTCCCACGTCAACGGCTGGAACCTGGACGACCCGCAAGTCTTTCCTATTTTCGAGGCGGCCGAACAAATGGGGGCCGCAATATTTGTACACCCGTGGGAAATGCTCGGGCGGGACCGGATGAGCAGGTACTGGCTGCCATGGCTAGTGGGCATGCCAGCCGAAACCTCACTGTCGATCTGCTCCATGATTTTTGGCGGCGTATTTGAACGACTGCCCAAGTTGCGAATCGCTTTTGCCCACGGTGGCGGAGCATTTCCGGCAAGCATCGGACGTATTGAACACGGGTTCAAGGTGCGACCGGACCTGGTCGCCGTTAACAACACGACAAATCCGCGCGAATATCTCGGGCGATTTATTGTCGATTCACTGGTACACGAACCCCATGTGTTGAACTACATGATCAAGCTCATGGGCGCAGACAATATTGCCCTGGGTAGTGATTATCCGTTTCCGCTGGGCGAGCACGTGCCCGGCGAGATGATTGAATCGATGGCAATGAGCAAAGACACGCGTGCGTTACTCCTACACGGAACGGCACTACGTTGGCTAGGGCTGGAAGCGGAGCAATTCCTGTGAGTCGTCTGGTGCTGCAAAGCGGTGATCGGGAATACGTGGCCACCGGTGACCCGGTCGATATTTCCATCCCGCTGCGTTTCGATGGTCCGCAACCCGGCTTTTTTGGCGCCGACGCTGCAACGGCGCGGCCGATGCATGCCGGCGATTTTATCGGGGATACACGGCTTGGTGGCAGTTGCAACGCCGAACACCTGGACCTGATCCCACACTGCAATGGTACTCATACCGAATGTATCGGACACATCACCAACGAGCGAATCGCCGTCAATGACATGGCAATGCGGGCACTCTATCTGGCGCAAGTCGTAACCATCGCAACCGCACCGGCCGGTGAAGTTCATGAACAGGATTGGCAGAAACCGAGCAAGAAAGACCGTCTCATCACTCAAGACGCTTTGCACAAAGCCTTGACAGACGCTGACCTGAGCGCCGTTGACGCGCTGATCATACGCACCTTACCTAATGATAAAGAAAAAACCCGGCGCGAATGGCCGATCGATCAAACACCGTATTTCAGCGTTGAAGCGATGCGCTGGATAGTCGAGAGAAATGTACGCCACTTGCTCGTAGACACCCCTTCGGTAGACCGACTCGATGATGCACATCTGGATGCTCATCGAATATTCTGGGGTCTGGCCAGCGGGAGTCGGTCGGTACACGATGCCACCCGTGCCCATGCAACGATAACTGAGATGATTTACGTGCCGGACCGAATCGATGACGGCTTACATTTGCTGGCCCTGCAGATCGCACCGTTTGTCAGCGATGCCGCACCGAGCCGGCCGCTGTTGTACCGGATTGCAGCATGACTTTTCAGGACGACACGGCTTATGCCCTGGAAGAAGATCGGCTCGATCCACTAAGCGAATACCGCAAACTATTCCACATCCCGCCGGACAAGCGCGGCCGTTCGCAGTTATATCTGGCCGGCAATTCGCTGGGGTTGCAGCCAAAGAGCGCACGCCGCTATGTCGACGAGGAACTCGATGACTGGCAGCGTTACGCGGTAGAGGGGCATTTTTTTGGCCGTCGTCCATGGATGCCCTATCACGAGCTGGCAACAGCGGCTTCTGCCCGTTTGGTCGGTGCAAAAGACATCGAAGTCGTGTGCATGAATACACTTACGGTCAATCTGCACTTGATGATGGTCAGTTTTTTCCGACCGTCCGGCAAACGAAAAAAAATTCTAATCGAAAAGCCCGCCTTTCCTTCCGATCGCTACGCTGTTGTTTCGCAACTGAAATTCCACGGTCTGGATCCGGCAGAAAACCTGATCGAAATCGCCCCAAGAGAATCCGAGTTTTTCCTGGCGGAGCAAAATATTAGTGACACGATCGACAAACACGGCGATGAGATTGCCCTGATACTTTTGCCGGGTGTGCAATATTACAGCGGCCAGGTCCTGGATATGGCCGAGATTACCCGTTTGGGTCACAACAAGGGCTGCATGGTTGGTTTTGACCTGGCACACGCAATCGGCAACATTCCACTGCAATTGCACGATTGGGATGTGGATTTTGCTGCCTGGTGCACGTACAAATACATGAATTCCGGCCCCGGCGCGATCGGCGGTTGCTATATCAATAAACGTTATGCTGAGGACGACAGCCTCTCCCGCCTTGCCGGCTGGTGGGGGCACGACAAGAGTTCTCGTTTTCGCATGGGCCCGGAATTCATTCCGATCCCGGGTGCCGAGGGTTGGCAGCTTAGTAATCCGCCCATTCTGTCACTGGCGCCAGTACTTGCCTCGCTGGACATTTTCGATCGCGTAGGCATCCCCGCGTTACGAGACAAATCAACAAAACTTACCTCGTATCTCGCTTGGTTGGTCGATAAGAAACTCGATGAGCACATCCAGATAATTACGCCGCAGCACGCACGCGCCAGCCAGTTGTCGTTGCGGCTACGGCGGCCGGAACTCGGGCGCGAGGTGCAGAAGCGACTCGGTATCCGTGGCGTAATCTGCGACTGGCGCGAACCCGATGTAATTCGTGTTGCGCCGGTGCCACTGTATAACCGCTACACCGAAGTGTATCGCTTCGTTGAAGTCATGCAGGAGCTGCTCGCGACGTGAGCAACGAACGCATCGTTATATTGGGTGCGGGGCTCGCCGGATCGTTATTGGCGATTTACCTGGCGCGGCGCGGCTACCCGGTAGAAGTCTACGAAAGCCGCCCTGACTTGCGCAGCACCGAGATCCCGGCCGGGCGTTCCATCAATCTCGCACTGGCAAACCGCGGCATACACGCGTTGCGTGAAGTGGGCTTGTACAAATCGGTAAGCGAGTTACTGATTACGATGCGCGGGCGCATGCTGCATGACCCGTCCGGCGAGCTGGGTTTTCAGCCTTACGGCAAGAACGACGAAGAAGTCATCTATTCGGTGTCCCGTAGCGGTTTGAATGAATTACTGCTCAACACCGCCGAGCACCAATATGGCGTGGAATTTCATTTTCAACGGCGCGTCATGGCGGCAGATATGCGTTCCGGTGACGTACGTATCCGCGAAGAAGACACAGGCCGTCAATTTGTACTCGAGCAGACACCTGTCATTGCTGCAGACGGCGCCGGTTCGATCGTTCGCCGGCAGATGTCGAAATTGCCCGGCTATCATGCACGGGAAGACTATCTCGACCACGCATATAAGGAGCTAAGCATACCGGTCACCGCAGACAACGAGCATCGAATCGATGCGAACGCCTTGCACATCTGGCCACGTGGCGACTACATGCTGATCGCGCTGCCAAACCTCGATGGCAGCTTTACAGTTACTTTATTTTTGCCGCGCGCCGGTGATCTCAGTTTTGAATCGTTGTCTACCGCTTCCGCGATCAATGAGTTTTTCCAGCAACAGTTTCCCGACGCTCTGGCACTGATACCAGACCTGGCGGAACAGTTTTTCGCCAATCCAACCGGTGCGATGGTAACGGTGTACTGCCAGCCCTGGCGTGTCGGTGGAAAATTTCTATTGGTGGGCGACGCGGCGCACAGTGTCGTTCCGTTTCACGGCCAGGGCATGAATTGCGCGTTCGAGGATTGTTTTCAACTTGATCGCTGTATCGCGGACAAGGCCACGCCCGGTCCCAGAGGGTGGGAACGGGTATTTGCCGAGTTTGAATCGCACCGGAAACCCAACACTGACGCGATCGCGGCTATGGCCCTGGAGAACTATGTCGAAATGCGTGACAGCGTACGCGACCCGCGGTTTCACCTGAAAAAAGAACTGGCGTGGGAGTTGGAGCGACGCTTCCCGGATACTTTTGTCCCACGTTATTCGCTCATCATGTTTCATCACGTGCCCTATGCCGAGGCACAGCGACGCGGCAGCATCCAACAAGAAATACTCGAACAACTGCTCGGTAGCAGCGAAACGCTGGATATTGTTGACTATGCGTTAGCCGAAAAACTCATAACAGAACAACTGTAGAGTCTGTCCGGACAAAGGTCATACCGTAGCGCTGTTCATCACACGTCCGCAGACGCCGGCGGCAAGCCTCGCGCCGGCGAACACGCGCCCCGGCCTGTGACTTACTTTCGGTAGGGAATTTTTGCCTATCCACTACCTACTTATAGTAGCCCGCCACATAGTGGCGGGCTACCCATTGCCTTTTCAAGGAGCTATTAGCTGCGCGCGCAAACGAATCTTCACATCTTTCTTACGATTCATATTCTCGGCCACGAGCAAGCAGGCCGGGGAATTCAGGTGCGCCACGTCGGCGAGTATCGATCCGGAATCTGACGTCATTTGCGTTATTACATTGCCGAAGCTATCGAGAGCAGATAAGTGCAGGCGCACTTTATGCTTGGACGACAGTTGCCGGCCGCTCGTTTTCGTTGCGTAGTTACCGAAAAACAACAACCTACCGATCTGTTCCTCAGTGCAGCCGCTAAGGTCAACAAGGATTGATTGTGTCCCTTCCGACGCTGGCACCGTGAACCAATTGGTGGCAGTCGTGTGATTGCAGCCCGGGTCCCACACGTAGACGTCCATTTCTTCCGCCTGCGCGGTCGCGCCAAAGAGATAACACAAAGCAACAAGGTGTCGAATCTTCATAGGGGTTTCCTTTTCCTGAAACTAAATCAAGGAAAGATCCCGACACCGAGCCCGTGCATTCAGGCTTTCTCACCTTCGGTAACCCGGCCATCCCACATTTCCTGGGACCCGTGGATTTGCGTCCTCCGATCACTCGGAGTTTGCCGTTATCGGGCGAGATCTTATGATGCAGTGTAGCGCCGTGAGGCTCGCGACCTGTGACGGACGTCACATTTTTGGAACCCGGGCTTTTTCATAATCCTTTGACACGTCTAGGGTTTTGACATAAGACGTGGGTTTAATGTTGGACGCCCCAAAGCCTCGCTCCGCCGGACATCGGATTGGGTCAACACATGCTCTCCAAAAAGTGTCATTTCACGCTGGAAAAATCGGTCGACCTGAACTACATTTGGGGCGTAAACGCTCCTCTTTTACATAAGTTGCCATCCCAGATGGCATTCAAAAAAGGGGCGTCGATATCAATCAATTAACACAAGAACTGATTGGGGGAAGGGAATGATAACAACTAAACGAGTTACAATTCAACAAGTTGCGCTGCGCTCTCTCGGGCAGGCTGTGATTTTCGCGGTGCTGCTGCCCGTTATTATGTTAATAGCGGTGCCAACCGCGAACGCGCAATCGATGTGTGCAGGAGACCCAACCGACCCAGCTACCTGTATCAATGGGTGTATGGATGACATATTTCCTGGGGACCTTAATTGTAACGCCAATGACATCCAGGTTGCCGGCGTTGCCGACAAAGACGGGATGCCGGGCGTGCCTGACATCGAGATCCTGGACCCAGACGGTGGCTGCGCCTTTCCGGGTGATACCGTGACATTCATCGCGACATTCGACGTTATAACCACCGCCAAACGGCGGCACGACGTTGGGATCTACTGGGCGGTCGATGGCGATCCCAACATGGACGGCGCCCTTACCGGGCAATGTGCTATCACGGTGATGCCTTTCACACCGGACCAACCGTGGTTGGATCTTGATGGCAAGGATGACGATCCGAATGGCCTGATTCAGGACACTTGCGGCGACATCGATAAGCCCGGTCATAATCCGCTGAATCCAACGATCACATTGACAACAAAATGCATCGATCCGGATGGTGACGGCCTGTTGAATCTGCCGAACTGCACGAGTTGGCGGCAGTTTGGCGCAAACGAGCTTTGCACGAGCCCGCTCGATGCCTTTCCGGGATCACCGTCGAAGTGCCGTTGCGACATAGGCTTCACCCTGCCTATCGAGGTGCCAGTCACTCAGCTGGACGTGCTCAAGACGGTTACACCGCTGTGCGATCCTGCGGGAGATGTTGACGGCCCAGGTTGTTTGGTTGAGCCGGGTGGCGACGCGACGTTTACTGTGACAATCACAAATCCATCGCCGTTCGCTGACGTCCAACTAGATTCCATTCTTGACGACGAATTGAGTGACGGGATGATAGTCACAGATATATCGTCAACCTGTGATGATCCGGATTTGTTATTGGGCCCGGGCGAGTTTACGACGTGCACGTTCATACGGGCCATTTCGGGGAATTACCTAGACAGTATCACCGATACGGTCAATGTCTCCGGGACCGATTCTGAGGGTAGGACTGTAACGGGATCCGATCCTGCTACGGTGGACATTCTCAATGATCCGTCGTCGATTTCGATTATGAAGACGGCCGCTTGCTCAGACGCGCTGAACTGCACGGGAAACCCGACTGAAATTCTGGAACCGGGTGGCGACGTTACCTATACGTACAAGGTCACTAACACCTCTGACGTGGATACGGTGTTCATCGACAGCTTGACCGATGACCAGCTCCTCGATCTGGATGGTCAGGGTGACTGTGACGTAACCCCGGCCGTAGAGTTGGCAGCTGGCGGCATGTATAGCTGCTCCGTGACGGTGGCTTTGACTGGCAACGCGGGTGATACGATTCCCAATGAGGGAACCGCCTCCGGTGTGGACGATGACGGAATTAGTGTAGGCCCCGTCATGGACACCGCACTTATCACCGTGGTGGACGTGCCGTCGATGATCACGTTATTGAAGACGGTAACACCGCTGTGCGATGATATGGGCAGCGTCGACGGTCCAGGTTGTGTTAATGAACCACGTGGCAACGTTACCTACACGTACAAGGTCACCAACACCTCTACGGTGGATACGGTGACTATCGACAGCTTGACCGACGACGTGCTAATGGATCTGCAGGGTCAGGGTGACTGCGACGTAGTCACGCCCCCCGTAGTGTTGGCCCCCGGCGGCATGTATAGCTGTTCGGTGACGGTGCCTGTGGAAGGGAACGTGGGTGACATGATTGACAATACCGGAACCGCCTCCGGTGTGGACGATGACAATGTGCCCGTAAGCGCAATGGACGTCGCGGCTGTCAACTTCAACAACGTCGACCCAGCGGCAGCAGTGACGAAGATCGTGACGAAGGCAGTCGTTAGTTACCGGGTGACTATTGACAACCTTTCGGTCGATACGGATCCATTGACGTTGATCAGCCTCACTGACACGCCCTATGGGGACTTGTTAGACTCGAACAACCCCAACATTTCCAATAATACGTGTGACGAATTGGACACAGTCATCCCGGCTAGCAATGGCGACTCAGTTTCCTGCTCGTTCGATGCGGTGATCGACAGTCCGGACGGCACGGCAACAGTGACGGACACCGTGACGGGCCAGCTTGAGGACGATGAGACGACACCGGTTTCTCCGGATCCGTCCGACGACGCGACGGTGACGATCGAGTAGCCTCGGCGGAAAGTCCAGGCGCGGCAGTTTTCGCTCGCAAGGAGGCATGAGTAGCAAGCTGCCGGGTTAAAACCACAGGGGCCGGGGAAATCCCGGCCCCTTTTCTTTGCGGCAAGCAGACCGTATTGTGCTTGCAGGGATTTGATGGCGTAAGTTTATGAAGATTTATCTATTAAAAGACAGTGTATTGTCTGTGATGATGCTGATTGTGCTAATTGCGTGCGCACAGGACATCACCGCGCAAGACACGACGGCACAGTCGGCAACCCACGACGACATGCCTGTCGGTTTCACGGATGCGGGCCACCCGTTTATCGGCAAGGTGGATGCGCCGGTCACGCTGGAGGAGTGGAGCGATTATCTATGCCCGTTCTGCGGCCGGCATTTCCGTCAGACAGTGCCGGCGTTGCTCGATCAGTATGTGCGCACCGGCCAGCTCAAGCTCGTGTTCCGTGACCTGCCGCTTGAGGGCCTGCATCCGACTGCGGCCGTTGGGCACGTCGCCACGAACTGTGTCGGCCAGCAGGGCGCCGCGGCGTACTGGAAAATGCACGATGCCTTGTTTGCTCGACAGGGCGAGTGGAACCGGCTGCCCGATCCAAGTGATTTTCTGGCTGGCGTGGCGGAAGAATTCGGCGCCGATATGCAGAAATACAAAGCCTGCATTGCCGAGGGCTCCATAGCGGCACAAGTAACGGCCAGCGTCGAAGAGGGTCGCGGTCTTGGCTACAACGGCACACCCAGTTTTCGCTTTCTCTCAACCGGCAGCGACAAAACTTACGAAATGAGCGGTGCGCATCCGTTGGCGCGATTTGCGCGTTATGCCGATGCGCTGATTGCCGGCGAAGCACCGCCCGAGGATCCAAAGCCCGCGCCGCCCGAGCTGCCGCTGTGGGCCAAAGCCGAGGGTCTCGCCCCCGATCCCGAACGGCCCGGCTTCACGATGGCCGGCGACGCATACAAGGGCAACCCCGAAGCACAGGTGGTGGTCGTCGAGTTCAATGACTTTCAGTGCCCGGCCTGCCAGAAGCATACGCTCGAAGCGCAACCCGTTATCGACAAGGAACTCGTCGACCCGGGCAAAGTGCTGTGGGTCGACAAGCAATTACCGCTACGGGTACACGAGCATGCGCTCGTTGCGGCCGTGGCCGCTGAATGCGCCGGTGATCAGCAGCAATACTGGCAGATGCACGGCCGGCTGCATGCCGATTCCGAACAATGGGCTAATGAGAATGCCGATGCTGCATTGCTTGCGTTGGCCGAAGACCTCGAACTCGACATGCAAAAATTTCGCGGCTGTTTCGAGAGCCGTCAAGGACTCGAGCGTGTCGTCAAAGATCTTTACGACGCGCAAGGCTTGATCACGAGGGCCCCGACGTTTGTCATTATTCACGAAGGCAGGGGTACCACGACCGGGCCGCTGCCCGGTGATCAATTTGTCAAACTGTTGACGGGCCGGTTACAGGCGGCCGAAGCATCCGCCAAGCAAGAGCAATCTGCCACGGCTGATTCGGAAGACTAGTTCGCGCGATCCGCGCTGCGACACAGACTACCGCATCGGGTCACTGGCACCAGATTACGACGCGCGTTTTTCGTAAACTGAAAAATAGAAACTTAAGCCGTCGTCTGACTGGGTCGCAGATCGCCGGACGATGCGCCACCGGGTCCAGTCCACTTGCGGGAAAAAAGTATCGCCGGGAATCCTGGCAAGTACTTGTGTGACGTAAAGGCGTTGCGCCATCGGTAGAGCTGACTCATAGAGTCGGGCACCACCGATAATCATTATCTCCGGCACATCTCCGGCGTTGAGCAATGCGTCGTCCAGGGAATTCGCGGCTGTCACACCCTCGGCAGAAAAGTCCTGGTTGCGTGTAATGACGATATTGTGTCTGCCGGGCAATGGTCTGCCGATAGAATCATAAGTTTTGCGACCCATGACAATGGGTTTGCCCATCGTGGTCGCCTTGAAATGTTTGAGATCTGCCGACAAATGCCACGGCATCTTCCCGTCGCGGCCGATCACCCGCTCCGGCGTCATGGCGACGATCAAGGAAATAGAAATCGCTTCGACCTGCTTCAGACCGCGACGGCGGCCTTGATTCCGGCATGCGACTGATAGTTTTCGATTAGGAAATCTTCGTAGCGATAGTCGAAAATACTGTCCGGGCGACGTGCTATGACCAGTTTGGGCGGTGGATAAGGCTCACGTGACAACTGCTGCAAGGTCTGTTCCATGTGATTGCTGTACAAATGACAATCTCCACCGGTCCAGATGAATTCACCGGGCTCAAGGTCGCACTGTTGTGCCAGCATATGAGTCAGCAGTGCATAAGATGCGATGTTGAAGGGAACACCAAGAAAAACATCGGCACTGCGTTGATACAACTGACAAGACAAAAGCCCGTCGGCCACATAGAACTGAAATAGCATATGACACGGTGGCAATGCCATGCTATCGAGATCGGATACATTCCAGGCGCTCACAATCATGCGGCGCGAATCCGGCTGCGTTCGAATCTGGGTCACGACGCGATCAATCTGGTCAATGCATTCACCGTTTGCCGCCGGCCAGGATCGCCATTGCGCACCATAAACCGGTCCCAGCTCGCCATCCCCATCGGCCCATTCATTCCAGATGCGCACACCGTTCTGATTTAGATAACCGATGTTGGTGTCACCACGCAAAAACCACAACAACTCGTGAATGATCGAACGCAGATGTAATTTCTTTGTGGTTACCAGAGGAAAGCCCTGTTGCAAATCGAATCGCATCTGATAACCGAAAACACTTAGTGTGCCCGTACCGGTTCGGTCGGTTTTTTTCACACCGCTATCCAGCACGTGTTGCATCATTTCCAAATACTGTTTCATTGCGTTGCCTTTTCAGGTCTCACGGTGTCACCGCGTGTGTAAGCCAGAATAATCAGAATCAGGCCGAGTAGCACCATGGGTGCGGTCAGTATCTGGCCTGTCGTCAGCCAGCCAAAGGCCAGATAGCCGCCCTCGCCCATGTGGCTGTCCGGAACCCGGACAAATTCGACGAGAAACCGAAAAAGTCCGTATAAAAACAAGAAGATACCGGACACCGCCATGGTCGGCCGGGGACGGCTCGAATACACCCATAGTATAAGGAACAGGACCAGCCCCTCGAGACCGGCCTCGTAGAGCTGCGAGGGATGACGGGCCTGGCCATCGGCGAATACCTGTGCCACGTCCGGCCGCGCTGTGCCGTCATAGAAAAAAGCCCACGGCACATCGGTTGGCTTACCCCACAATTCACCGTTGATAAAATTCCCGATGCGCCCAAAAAACAACCCGGGCGGAATAGCCGGTACGAGAAAATCGGTCACTTCAAAAAAACTGCGCTCATGACGACGGCCATACCACAACATCGCTAACATCACGCCGATCAAACCGCCGTGGAAGGACATGCCACCTTGCTTGATCATAAACATGTTGAGTGGATTAGCCTTTAGCTGATCCAAACCATACACAAACATGTAAAAAATACGGGCCCCTAGAAACAAACCCAACATGCCGTAAAAGACCAGGTCTTCGGCCGCCGCGTGATCCCATCCGGAATCGGGTTTGTTCGCACGATGACGTAATAGCAGGAACGCCGTAATGAAACCAAACACGTACATTATTCCATACCAATGGATATCCAGCGGGCCCAGACTGAATACGACGTTGTCGATTTCGGGATAACGAATCACGGCGGGCGTCAGTGTATCACTGCTGTCTGGTTAGCCGACACAGCAAGGATTTCAGATAGCGTGTTTCCGGAATTGCCGGGTGTATGGGATGATCCGGTGCCTGCCCACCAACCTCGATCAGTTGTGCGTGGCGCCCGGTGTGCCGGGCGGCATGCTGCACGAGTTGTAATAACTCGCTCTGTGGCATGTGAGACGAACATGAGCAGGCCAACAAATAGCCTTCCCGACCCAACAGTTGCATTCCGCTCTGGATGATGCGCCGGTAGGCTTCACGTCCCGCCTCCAGATCCCTCTTTTTCTTTACGAAGGCTGGTGGATCCAGAATGACGACATCGAACTGACTTTTTTCCTTGCGTAAGTCGCGCAGGACTTCGACCGCATCGCCCTTCAAGGTTTCGACCCTGACCCGGTTCTTGCGGGCATTGGTTTGTGCAAACTCCAGGGCCTGCGCAGATGAATCCACGCAGATTACACTTTCTGCACCGTGCTTTTTGCATTGGATACCAAAAGCACCAACGTAGCTGTAAACGTCGAGTACACGCGCGTCCCGCACATATGGCTTGAGACGCTCACGGTTTAGACGCTGATCGTAGTACCACCCGGTCTTCTGGCCGCCCATCAGCGGTATGTCGAAACGCGCCCTGCCTTCGCGTATTTCAACCGTTTCCGGAATCTTGCCGTATGCCGGTTCCACATAGGACTCCAATCCCTCGAGTTTCCTGACGCTGCTATCGTTTCTCCACAGTACCGCCTTGGGACGTATCACTTTGCGCAAAGCAGCCAGTACGTCATCTTTCATGCGCTCCATTCCAGCCGTTGTAAGCTGCGCCACCAAGACCTCACCGTGGCGATCGACAACCAGTCCCGGCAGTAAATCACCGTCACCAAAAACGAGGCGATAACAGGGATGATCAAACAGTTTTTCCCGCAACGACAAAGCAATCTTCAGACGATGTACGAGCATTGAACGATCCGGAGGATGTTTCTGATCGCGACTCAATACGCGTGCACAGATCAATGAGTGGGGATTAACATAGCCATAGGCGAGAAATCGGCCGTCGGCTCCGCGGATAGACACCGCTTCGCCAGGCTCGAACAGACGCAGTGGCGTGGCGTCCGTATCGATCTCGTTGCTAAACACCCACAAATGCCCCGCGCGGATGCGCCGGCCTTCGCGACGCTTGAGGCGCAAATGCCTGAGACGCTCGGTTATTTTCTCTGTCATGACGTCTTTGGCCCCACAAGCGGTATAGTCTTATTTTAAAGGTGCTCAGCTCATCATGCATCCAAAAACCTCAAATCGTCTGGGCACCGAGACCAGCCCCTATCTGCTGCAACACGCACAAAACCCGGTGGATTGGCATCCTTGGGGTCCGGAAGCACTGGAACAGGCCCATTCAGCCAACAAACCCGTGCTGCTGTCAATCGGCTACTCGGCTTGCCATTGGTGTCATGTCATGGCGCATGAGTCATTCGAAGATCAAGCTATTGCCTCGCTGATGAATCAGTTGTTTGTCAACATCAAAGTCGATCGCGAAGAACGACCGGACCTGGACAAGGTTTATCAAACGGCGCACCAGCTGCTAACGCAACGCCCGGGAGGCTGGCCGTTAACAGTCTTTCTTGATCCGACAGACAAGCTGCCATTTTTTGCCGGGACTTACTTTCCGCCTGAGCCACGTCATGGCATGCCGGCCTTCAGTGAGGTGCTAACGCGTGTTGCCGATTTCTATCGCTCGCAGCGCGAGGATATACAAAATCAAAAAACACCCATGACCGATGTATTTCGTCAGATCGAAGCAACGGAACCGGCACAGGGAGAACTAAACGATACACCACTACACGGCGTGCGCCGCGAACTGGAGCAGGCTTTCGACTCAAAAAACGGAGGTTTTGGCAGTGCTCCGAAATTTCCACATCCGGGTGGTATTGAGCGACTCCTGCGTCACTGGGCGGCAAGCCGCAACTCTGACGAGCCTGATGTGCGCGCATTGCACATGTCAACGTTCAGCCTCGACTCCATGATACGCAGTGGCGTTTATGATCAGCTCGGTGGGGGCTTTTATCGTTATTCCGTCGATGCCGAATGGCGTATTCCGCATTTCGAAAAAATGCTTTATGACAACGGCCCTTTGCTGGCGCTGTGCGCAGAGGCTTTTCAGGCAACCGGCGAGACCGTCTTTAATCGTGCGGCAACCGAGACGGCGGACTGGGTGCTGCGGGAAATGCTGGCTGAAGACGGCGGCTTTTTCTCCACGCTGGATGCAGATTCCGAAGGCGAGGAAGGTCTATTTTACGTCTGGGAGACGAACGAAGCGAAGGAACTGCTTGGCAAAGACTGGCCACTATTGTCAGAACACTTTGGCCTCAATCGGCCGGCTAATTTCGAAGGACGCCATCATTTGTACCAGGCGAAATCGATTGCCGAATTGGCCAAGCCCGCCGATGAGCCAGCCGACCAGTTGCGGACCCGTATCGACGGCGCCCGTGCCACGCTGTTTCAGACGCGTGACAAGCGCGTCCATCCACATCGCGATGAAAAAATCCTGACTGCGTGGAATGCGATGATGATTCGCGGTCTGGCAATCGCTGCGCGTCACCTCGACAAACCTGAATATGCCGTGGCCGCCAGTCGTGCGGTAGAGTTCTTGCGTAAAGAACTTTGGCGCGACGATCGTCTGCTGGCAACCTGGAAGGACGGCCGGGCACGCTTTCCGGCCTACCTGGATGATCACGCCTATTTGATCGATGCGTTGCTTGAGCTATTACAGTGCCGCTGGTCACGCGACGACCTTGCCTTCGCTATCGATCTGGCGGAACTGTTGTTGAGTCGCTTTGTGGATGAAGACAACGGCGGTTTTTACTTCACCGCCGACGACCACGAAGAACTATTTCACCGATCGCGCCCACTGTCCGACGATTCGACACCGTCAGGCAATGCGATCGCGGCCCGTGGTTTGTTGCGCCTGGGTTATCTTCTTGGCGATACCCGCTACATTGAGGCCGCTGAGCGCACATTGCGTGCCGCGTGGGATCCGATGCGTCAAAACCCGCACGCTCACACGAGCCTGACAAACTCGCTGGCTGAGTTTTTGCAGCCACCCGAGATTCTGGTACTGCGTGGCGCGCCAGAAAAACTCGCTCAGTGGCAGCAACGGCTCACCGCGGAATATCAGCCGCAGCGCCTGTGTTACGCGATACCCAACGAAGCAGACGGACTACCTGAAGGCTTGGCAATCCGCGCAGCGCGTGGCGAAATTTTCGCCTATCTGTGCCGCGGTCATACCTGCACGGCCGGGATGAGCCTGGAAGAGCTGACCCGCGACGTGAATTGATTTATTCAAGACGAGCTGCAAAACTGCCGCGTGGCTGGTGGGTCGGCTCGGCACCGATCGCGTACGACCGCTCCTGACCAGCTCGCACGAACAAGGGGAAAACTATGATGGCCTTAGTCGATTTTCTGTTTCGTTGGGGACACGTGTTGTTTGGCATCACGTGGATCGGAATTCTCTACTACTTCAATTTTATCCAGGGCTCCTACTTTGCCGAAGCCGACGGCGCTGCCAAGGCAGACGCGACCAAGAAACTGGTTCCACGTGCTCTCTGGTGGTTCCGCTGGGGCGCCATGTTTACTTTCCTGACCGGTGTGTACCTTTTGTACACACTTGGCAAGGGTGTTAATCAGTACATACTGCTGGGCGCAATAATGGGCATTTTCATGTTTCTTAACGTGTGGCTCATTATCTGGCCGGCACAAAAGATCGTGATTGGTCTAAGCGAAGGCGATGCGGGCGCAGCCGGACCCAAAGCGCTGCGCGCTTCGCGTACGAATACGCTCTTCTCAGCACCGATGCTGTTTGGCATGCTCGGCTCCAAGCACGGAACATTTAGCCTGGAAGGTTTTCAACAACCGAGTTTCGGCGACATGGGCTTTCTGGTACCACTGGTGCTGATACTGCTACTCGAAGCAAATGGCGTATTTGGCAAGATCGGACCGATGAAAAGCGTGGTCGGCGTCATCCACAGCAGCCTGGCCCTGACCGCAATCATGTTCGCCCTGGTCCACTTCCTCTAATATAAAACGGGTCTGTCCCCTCCCGGGGACAGACTCCTTTTTCATCTCCCCCCCCCATTAGACGGTGAAAAAATCACGGCCAGATGCCGCTCCTACGAATTGAGAGATCGCGATCGGCGGCGAGAAAGAAGACGGTCGTTTGTTTGCAGTGACTGCGTTCCTCGCCGGAGCTGCAAATAAATGCCGGCTTCTAAGCTCGCCGCTTTGGGATTGCGCGGGATTTGCCCCCCACCCTAACCCTCCCCCCTCCCGGGGGGAGGGAATAAAGAATCGCGGCAAGGATGCCGCTCCTACGAATTGAGAGATCGCGATCGGCGGCGAGAAAGAAGACGGTCGTTTGTTTGCAGTGACTGCGTTCCTCGCCGGAGCTGCAAATAAATGCCGGCTTCTAAGCTCGCCGCTTTGGG
>JAOTXU010000037.1 GCA_029862165.1 Gammaproteobacteria bacterium | reverse complement strand
GATGCCGCTCCTACGAATTGAGAGATCGCGATCGGCGGCGAGAAAGAAGACGGTCGTTTGTTTGCAGTGACTGCGTTCCTCGCCGGAGCTGCAAATAAATGCCGGCTTCTAAGCTCGCCGCTTTGGGATTGCGCGGGATTTGCCCCCCACCCTAACCCTCCCCCCTCCCGGGGGGAGGGAATAAAAATCAATCCCGAAGAAAGGAGGGAACGTCAGCTTTTTTCGACGTCGCTCCGCTGCCATCCATCGGCCGTACGCCGCAACTCATACGTCGGCCAGTATTGTTCATCCAGTTTCAGCGTGATCACCTCGACCGCATTGTTCCACAACAACGTCTTGAGCCGCACCGAACCACGCTGCCCCTTGTTTCTGACCGTCGCGATGAAATCGTCAAGACTACGTACTGGCTGATCATCCACCGCGACAATCCGACGACCGGCCCAAAGACCATAACGAGTTGCCGGTGAACCATACGTGAAGAAAGCCACGTACACGCCTTCTTGCGTGATACCGCGTTGTGCAGCAAGCGCACGATGCGGTTTTTGCAGCAACGCGCCCGCCCACGCCAAGACCCGGTCGATACCAAATCCATCCAGGGCAACCGTGCCCAACTCGAAACTCTCGGCCATATTGTTGCGCCAGATCGTTACTGTGACAGCTTTCTTTTGCACAGAACGTTCAACTTCACGAAAGGAACTGACTGGCTGCCCATCAATTGTGAGCAACAAATCACCCGGAATTAGCTGCTCGCTGGCCGGCGACCCGGCAACGGTGCGCACGACTTCGAGAATGCGCCGTCGTCTGGGATCGTGTTTTTCTATACGGCGCACCCATTCCTCAGTCAAACCCAATTTGCGCGCCAGTGATAAGGGCTTGAATTGCAGCTCGACTTCCAACGAACGCAGTTCACGACCATCGCGTACCTGGGAAACAAACTCGCCGACCAGATCAGCCGGAACACCCATATTAGTTTGCGCCATTTCCCGCCCACGCTGATAGGCAAAACTGGACCAGAGCGAAACAACCCTGCCCCGTTCATCCACCAGCACGCCATCGACATCAGCAGGGGCATTCACCAGTGAGATAGTCTCGAGATTGACGTCGCGGAACTGGAAACTACGCGACAACGGAAAACCAACCGCATCTACCGAAGCTACTTCGGTACCCTGAGAGACCAGCTTGTGATCGCCCTTTAGTCCCATCACCCAAACGCGCTGGCCGGGTTCGACAGGGCGCGGGTTCAACTCGGCTGCTTTGACCGGCGTGTCGCCGATGAGTGTCGGATCGTATGACACCATCGCGAGATTATGCAGCGGATGAATGAATTCCACCGCGCCGGTGATCTCCAATGAACCGGCAAAGGTCAGTCGCACATCGCCTAATGCAATCGGCACAGTATTGCGGTCGACGATAACCAGGCCTCGTTCGGCGTCGACTACCAAGCCGGTACCGTGATAATGCTTTTCAGATACACCCGATACCGTATATGGCATATCAAAATTGACCATTACCAAAGATGGCGCCATCTTCCGGTTCCGCGCGTCGTCGTATTTTGGAAAACGTGCCGTTGCAACTTCGGCAGGTTGCGCAACTACGCCATTATCGAGCGAACGACATGGCCAGGTGCCATCATCGTCGTCGCGATGACAACGCTCCGCCGGAAACCACCTGCGATCCATGCGCACGACGCGCACTTTGCTGGCCTGTGGATCGTCGATTGTGAAAAACCGCACGACCGTGCGCTGGCCATCAGCGAAATCTGCAAGCACCGCCTCCAGATCATCGAGCTCACTTACTGGTTCACCATCGAATTCGACAATCACGGCGCCCCGCGGGATTGCCGCTACACCAAACATGTAACCCGGATTTGCGACATAAATCCCACCGACCGGCATATTGAAATGACGTGCCTGCTGGTAGGACAAACGATGCAATACCGCTGCACCGGAATAGATAAATTCGCTCGGTGACAATGCATGCAGATCGTCCACCGTGATTGAATGCAGCTGCGTGTCCCCGCCGCGCTCGATCTCGAGCCGCACGATCTGACCTACGTTGTCATCCAGTACGCCCTCCAACGGCACAAAATGATTGACCACCTTGTCGTTGATACGCACCAGGATATCGCCGGATTGCAGTACTTTCGCACCCGGCCCGCCAGGCACCACTTCTCCAACTACCAACATGCCGGTGGAATCGGGGAAGGCGCTGCGCATCAGAGCCTCTGTTTCCTTCTGCAACCCCAGCCGGCGCAATTCATCAAAGGGAAGATGCTGAAAAAGAGTCTGCAACGTGCCGCGAGTGACCGGTTCATCGTGCTGAATCAGGGCCAGAGCGCGTTCGACACGATCCAGCGGCAGAAAAAAACTGCTGGCTGCGCCCGTGTTGGCACCGGCATTGAGCGCGACGACCTTGCCCTCAACGTCGATTACCGGTGAGCCCGATGAACCACCCGAAGTGCTGGAGGCAGCCTGATAGTAGAAAGTATTGAAATCATTGTATCGGCCGCGACCATATTCGGGAGCGTCCCGATCCAGTCTCGCCAACGTGCCGGCGAGTATTGATAGTTTTTCCCCGGCATCATTACCGACAACCCGAATTTCACGGCCCACTATTGCACCGCTGGGTCTCAGTTCGAGTTCGGCGGGTTGCATGAAACTCAGCGCCGCCGGATCAAAACGATAAAACCCAAAATCGTGCACCGGATCGCGGTAAACCGGTTGCAGATCGACTTCTTCATTGTTGATAAAGACCGCTTCGGCCCTGACCGGTCCGGCGGTTACGACGTGACGATTCGTCAGCAATAGGCCGCGTTTGGCATCGACGACGAAACCGGTTGCCTGACTCGAAGCGTTCCAGTCCGTATCGAAGGCCCGGGTGCTGTCTACGCGTATCGATACGACTCCTGACGAGATTTTCGCCAGAGTGCGACTCCAATTAGCACTCTCCTCTGCCGCCTGAACTGAGCCACCGATTACGAGCAAAAAGAACATTATGCGAATCATGGCTTCCCTATAGACCACAGACCTGAATGCTGTGTTTATACTGATCATTGGGTTAATTTTCAGAGACGGAGTTCCCAGATCGCCCATCGGTTCAGCCGAAAAACCGTGTATACAGGACGAGAGACCAGACAGTCACAACCAGGATCAACGACAGCATCACGGCTGCAGAACCCATATCTTTAGCCCTTCCGGACAGTTCGTTCTCTTCCAGTCCGATACGATCGACAATCGTCTCGATCGCGGAATTGATCAATTCCACGATCAGCACCAAAAAAAGTGTTGCCAGCAGTAATGCCGTCTGGACCAACGTTTCGCCTGCGAAAAAAGCCAACGGTACCAACAGCACCGCAAAACCGAGTTCCTGACGAAATGCTGTTTCCGTACGAAAAGCCGCGCGCAAACCAGATAAAGAGTAACCCGTCGCGCGAAAAATGCGCGCTAGCCCGGACCGCTGTTGCCGATCGGGTGATTCAGAGAATTCTGCGCCGGCTCGTGTATTCATTATTCGTTGCCGGCTTGCCAGCGCACGTCAAGTTTTCGTGCCGCGCGCACTTCGTCCAACCGCCGCACAGGCGTGGTCACTGGCGCTGCCTTGACCGCCGCCGCATCATGCATCGCGCTATTCCTGATATCTACCATTGCATCGACAAAGCCATCCAGAGCTTCCTTGCTTTCGGTTTCCGTCGGTTCGATCAGTAAGCACTCAGGAACCAGCAACGGAAAATAGGTGGTCGGCGCATGAAACCCGCGGTCCAGCAGCGCTTTGGCAAAATCCATCGCCGTTACACCCATCTCGCGAGCTTCGGACTTTAGGGTCACGATAAACTCATGGCTGGCGCGCCGCTCGGGAAAAGCCAGCGTAAAGCCCGCATCGCTTAGACGACGGGCCAGGTAATTCGCGTTAAGGGTGGCAAATTCCGCGACACGTGGCATGCCTTCGCGACCCAGCATACGCGCGTATACATAAGCTCGCAGCAGTACACCCGCATTGCCCATGAATGCCGACAAACGGCCAATAGACTGTGGACGATGATCGGCGGTAATCCATTGAAAACCGTTTTCGCCGCGTTCTACCAGCGGCGTCGGGATAAAGGGTGACAAACGCTCGTTCACACCCACCGCGCCACAACCGGGGCCACCGCCACCGTGTGGTGTGGAGAACGTCTTGTGCAAGTTCAGGTGAATGCAGTCGAATCCCATGTCGCCAGGTCTGGCCTTCCCCAGAATTGCGTTGAGATTCGCACCATCGTAGTACAGCAATCCACCGGCCTCATGCACACTTTTCGATATTTCCAGTATTCGTCTTTCAAAAACACCCAGAGTCGATGGATTGGTCAGCATGATGCCGGCCGTTTTTGGGCCCAGTGCGCTTTGCAGGGCATCAAAATCGACATCCCCGTTGGACAACGTGGGGATCTCGACGGCTTTGCAACCGCACATGGTGGCCGTAGCCGGATTGGTTCCATGAGCGGCATCCGGTACAAGAATTTCATCGCGTTCGGTATCGCCACGAGCATCGTGATAAGCACGGATCATCGCGACCCCTGCAAATTCTCCCTGTGCGCCCGCCATTGGGGCCAGTGTCACTTCGTGCAGACCGGTCACGGCCTTGAGTATCTCCTGTAATTCAAACAGGCACTCAAGAAAGCCCTGTCCATGCGATACGGGTGCCAACGGATGGCGCGCAAGAAACTCCGGCAACATCGCCAGTGTGTTGCAGGCGCGTGGGTTGTATTTCATCGTGCACGAGCCAAGTGGATAGAAGTGCGTATCGATGGAATAGTTCAGTTGCGACAAACGCGTATAGTGACGCAGCGCCTGCAGCTCAGTAACCTCAGGTAAATGTGGCGTGTTACGACGCCGGAAACGATCCGGGACCGATATTCCAGCCTCGCCCAGAGGCGCCTGTGCCACGGCGCGACGCCCGGGGCGGGAATGCTCAAAAATCAGCGGCTCGGTCATTGACTAGTCCAGCGCCTTGATCGCTGCGTCGTAGTCCGGCTCATCCGCGATTTCGCCGACCAGTTCAACATGACGCACGCCGTCGCTTTCATCCAATACCAATATCGCCCGTGCCGACAGTCCGGCCAACGGGCCGTCTTTCAGCTCCACACCGTAGTCGCCAGCAAAATTACTGCGAAAAGTGGAAAGTGTCTGCACGTTTTCCAACCCCTCGTTGCCACAAAACCGGGCTTGGGCAAACGGCAGGTCTGCCGACACCATCAGCATGACGCAGTCGCTGTGCTCACGCGCATAGTCGTTGAATTTCTTCGTCGACAGAGCGCACACGGGGGTATCGACACTCGGAAAAACACTGATCAGTTTTTTGCGGCCGCGCCATGCTTCCAGCGATACGTCTTCCAACTTGCTGTTGGTCAACGTAAACGACGGCGCCTGGTCGCCCGCACGAGGCATATCACCATTGGTATGACACGGATTGCCTTTTAAAGTAACAGTTGCCATTAGAGTCTCCCTTGTATTCAGGCAA
Organism: Gammaproteobacteria bacterium; assembly: GCA_029862165.1. Classification (GTDB taxonomy): domain Bacteria; phylum Pseudomonadota; class Gammaproteobacteria; order Steroidobacterales; family JABDKV01; genus JABDJB01. The sequence goes on along the minus strand of JAOTXU010000037.1, from coordinate 10,529 downwards.
CACGCGCATCCGCCATTACGGCGCGAAACGCTGTTGCGCAAGTTTGTATATCAGATTCGGTCTTGGTCTCAGTGGCACATACGAGTAACGCGTGCCCCAATTCCGGGTAGCTGCCGTAAAGATCGTATCCTCCAAATATGCCGCGATGCGCCAGCGCCTCCAGCACCGGTGCCACCGGACGGTCCAGGCGTAACACAGCCTCATGAAAATTCGGCCCCGAAAAAACGGTTTCAATTGCGTCGATTTCGGTCAATGCGTCGACAAGCTGCCGAGTGCGCTCACAGGAGCTGAGTGCGACGCGTCGCAGCCCCTCAGCACCAAGCATGGACATGTGGATCGTTGCGGCCGTTACCAACAGACCCTGGTTCGTACAAATATTCGATGTCGCACGGGAACGGCGTATGTGCTGTTCGCGCGCCTGCAGCGTTAGTGTGAAACCGGGCTTGCCCTCCAGATCTACCGTACGGCCCACCAGACGTCCCGGCATCTGCCTCACAAAGTCCTGGCGACAGGTCAGGAATCCAAAATAGGGCCCACCTGCACTCAATGGGACACCGAGAGGCTGGCCGTCGCCACACACGATATCCGCGCCCCTGGCGCCCCAGTTTCCTGGCGCCTCCAACAAGGCCAGTGCAACCGGATTGACGACCGCAATCGCCAACGCATTGTTTGCATGGGCCCAGTCGGTTAATGCATCCACCTCTTCAATTACACCGAAAAAGTTCGGTTGCGGAATAATCAGGCCGGCAATGTCCTGGCCTTCGTAACGTTTTAGGGACTCGGGAATAATGTTGCCCAACTCGGTGCAACATGGCAGTTCTTCGATTTTCAGACCCTGGCCTTGCGTAATATTGGCCACGACTTGTCGATAACGCGGATTCAGCGTGCCGGCAATCAGCAAACGGCCGGATTTGGATTTGCGATTGGCACGAACTGCCATCAACGCAGCTTCTGCAACGGCGGATGCACCGTCGTATAACGAGGCATTGGAAACATCCATGCCCGTCAATTCGCACATCATCGTTTGGTATTCGTAGATCAACTGCAGCGTGCCCTGGCTGGCCTCCGCCTGATACGGCGTATAGGCACTGTAATATTCGCCCCGCGTCGTGATCTGCCAAACTGCCGCAGGTATGTGATGCTCATAGGCACCCGCACCGATGAAGTTAAGCGTCAAACCGTCGCGCTTGGCGCGCTCGTGCATGATGCGCGTGACTTCCATTTCGCTGACCATGGGCGGTATTGACGAGAGTGCATTGATACGTAATTCTGGCGGAATCTCGTCGAATAACTGCTCGATGTCATCCGCGCCGATAATCGCAAGCATGTCCCGGATTTCTTCATTCGTGTGTGGATTAAACGGCACTATTCGTCCTCAATGCTGGCAAGGTAGGCATCGGAATCAATCAGCTCTGCAAGAGTGTCATGGTTGACCTCTCCGAAACGCATGATCCAGCCATCGTCGTAGGGCTGTTCATTAATTAGCTCGGGTTGGTCAGCCAACGCGTCGTTGACTTCGACAATGACTCCTTCCACAGGGGCATAAACGTCCGATGCTGCCTTAACTGATTCAACAACCGCACACGCTTCGCCCGGACTCAGCTCGGAACCCACATCCGGAACCTCAACGTATACCAGCTCGCCCAACGAGCCCTGCGCATGGTGGGTAATACCGATTGTGACCGAGCCATCCTCCTCCAAACGAACCCATTCGTGAGACCTGGTGTATTTCAAGTCACCCGGTATGTCGCTCATGATCTTTCTCCACGTCGTTCAATATCAACTTTTATCTCGCCGTTGCGAACAAACGGCGGTTTTACCACCAGAACCGGCAACTGCCGTCCGCGTATATCAACGTCACAGCGATCGCCGATGGTTTTGGACACACGCGCCAGACCGATAGCGCGTTCCAGCGTCGGTGAAAAAGTGCCACTGGTTGTTTCACCGACAACGACCCCATCAACAAGTACTTTCTGGTGAGCACGCAGTACGCCGCGTCCCTCCAGCACCAGACCGACAAACTTATTCGCAACACCATCAGCTTTCTGCCGGCCGAGGGCACCGCGACCAATGAAATCGCGATCAGCTGGCTCCCAGGCAATTGTCCAACCCAGACCCGATTCGAGTGGCGAGGTATTTTCGTCCATGTCCTGACCGTAAAGATTCATACCCGCTTCCAGACGGAGCGTATCGCGTGCGCCGAGACCGCACGTCACGACACCGGCCCGCGCGAGTGAATCCCACAAATCCGGCGCCTGCTCACCCGGTAAAATAATTTCGAAGCCATCTTCGCCGGTATAACCCGTACGCGCAACGAAGTAGTCAGCTATAGCCACTGCATTGAAGGGCTTCAACGCAAGAACGTCGTCATGCCCTGCCGCAGGCAGACAGGTGGCTGCAAGCTCGCGCGCCCTGGGGCCCTGCACTGCTACCATCGCGAGATCGTCACGTTCATCGACGACGGCCTCGTAGCCTTTGGCATGTTTTTCGATCCAAGCCAGATCTTTTTCGCGCGTTGCCGCATTAACCACGATGCGAAAATGCGTGTCATCGCGAAAATAAACTATCAGGTCGTCAATGACACAACCCTCGTCATTGAGCATGCAGGTGTAAAGCGCCTTGCCTGCGGTCTTCAACTTGGCAACATCATTGGCCAGCAGGTGACGCAGAAAATCACGCACCCGTATGCCACTAAGATCCACAACCGTCATGTGTGACACGTCAAACATCCCGGCCACACGTCGCACGGCATGGTGTTCGTCAATCTGGGAACCGTAATGGACAGGCATGTCCCAGCCGGCGAAATCGACGAGACGTGCGCCTGCCGCTTTGTGTTGTTCGTACAGGGGCGTACGCATCATGTTTACTCCGTCACAAACAAAAAAGGACGACTGGGCTCGTTGACCCATTGTCGCCCCTCTGTCCTGAGACCTGAGAGATCGGCGTCGTAACGCCTTGCCCCTTCGGTGGGCCACTCGGCTGCAGCCACTCTCCAGAGCCGATCGAAAGATATGCTCCCTTTTGCCTGAGCGTTTCCGGGCGGGTTGCGCCTTCGGCGACCCGGACGCAGCCGGGCTCTCTCGCATATGCCTTGATGATCGGAACGGGCATAATAGCACCTCATCGCCCTCCCCCCGCGAGGGAAGGGTGGGGTGGCAGCCCGCAACATCGGCCGCCGAGCTATTCTTTATATGCTCCTGCCCCTCCCGAGGGCCGGTTGTGTTGGGGACGACTCCCGCACGATGCAAAAAAGAGACGCAAAAGATGACTGATCTGGTCAAAAAGCACTGTAAACCCTGTGAGGGCGGCGTCGAGCCCCTCGGCGCTGACGAAGCGACAAAGCTGCTGGGCAGCCTGGCCGACGGCTGGGAAATCGATCATTCTGGCAAAGAGATCCGCAAGGACTTTGAATTCAACGGCTTCTACAAAACGATGGCGTTTGTGAATGCCGTGGCCTGGATCGCCAACAGCGAAGGACATCATCCCGATATGGAAGTGGGCTACCGTCACTGCCTCGTGCGCTACACCACTCACGCGATCGGCGGTCTGTCAGAAAACGATTTTATTTGCGCCGCTCACATCGATGCCCTCTAGAATTTGCACCTCCCAAAAGCGGACCACGAGAAAGGTCACACTGCGCGGCGAGTTCCCCTACCACGATTTCCATGGCGAACCCGAACCAACCACAACGACCGAAGGACCTTGCAGAATTTATCCCCCCTCCCCACCGGGGAGGGGGACAGGGGGAGGGGCGACGCCGGCACGATCCTTTAACGTCCCATGGCACGCCGAATAACGGCCTGCTTGAGCGGTGTCATGCGATTGAATAAAGACATACCAACCTGGCGGGCACGACCGATCAGTGGTGCCTGCTGGCGGAACAAGCGGTTCAACACATCAAATGAGCCCATCATCAACAGGTTTTCGCTTTTGCGCTGACGTTCATAGCGTCTCAGCACCGTTAAGTCGCCCATGACCTCCACACCGTTGTCGGCGACGACCTGGCTCAGCGTCGAGGCATCCGCAAATCCGAGGTTGACACCCTGCCCTGCCAGCGGATGCACAGCGTGTGCTGCGTCGCCAAGCAAGACCACCCGGGGTTGTACGTAGGACTGTGCATGCTGCAGTTGCAACGGAAACGCCGCGCGCCGGTCGCTGTCGACCACACGACCAAGTACTCGATCCGTGGCCAGCTCGACCTGCAGGTTGAATTGCGCCAATTCCATTTCCAGTAAGGCGTCGGCGTGCTCCGGTGTGGTGGACCAGACAATAGAACAACGCCCGTCATAAAGCGGTAACAAGGCGATCGGTCCATCGGGCAGGAATCGTTGATAGGCCGTATCGCGATGCGGCTCGCCGGTAGCGACATGGGTCACGACCGCCTTTTGTTCGTAGGACCAGCCCGTCGTATCAATTCCCGCCATCTCTCTTGTTTTTGAACGCGCACCGTCGGCGCCTACAACCAGGCGAGCGGCCAAACGCCGGCCATCATCGAGACGCACCTCAATGTTGTTATCTCCGTTGACAATACCCTGTGCACTGGCGGGCGCGAAGACCGCCACCGAATTGAGGTCGTCCAGGCAACGGTGCAGCGCGGCGAGAATACGCCGATTCTCGATAATAAATCCCAGGTCCGCTTCGCCGATTTCAGCGCTGTCGAAATGCACGGCCTGTGCGGATTCCGGCGGCACCCCGGCATCCCAGACCCGCATTTCCCGAAAAGGCGCGATCGTTTCGTTATCGATTTCTTGCCACGCACCCAGTTCATTCAATAACGACTGTGAAGCATGGGAGATCGCTGAAACGCGCAGATCGATCGCATCGTCATCCAAATTGTACTGTGGCATGCGTGCTTCGATGAGCGCCACCCGCATGCCCTGCTTGCCAAACAGTGCGGCAGTGGCAGAACCGACCATGCCCCCGCCGATAACGATGGCATCGTAATCATTCATAGCTGTCTTTCATCGCAATGGAACACCACGCGCAAGGCGCGGCAGACGCCCACTGACTCCCATCGATTGCCGCGCCAGTATCGACCGCGGCGCCGCCAGCAAGTCCAGCGCAATCAGACCAGCGCCACGCGCCAAACGCAGCGGTGGCAGATCGCTGGTGAACAGCCGGACCAGTCCGTCGGTAAAACTGATCACACGTCGATGATCCTCTTTGCGCCACTGCCCATAGCACCCTAGCGTTGACGCGCTCCCGGGATCTGTCGCGTCAGCGATGACGTCCGCCAATGTGGCTACATCACGCAGACCAAGATTGAAGCCCTGCCCCGCCACCGGATGCAAACCATGCGCCGCATTACCGATCAGCACATTGCGCTGACCCGTGATCTGTGTCGCTTGTACCAGCGACAACGGATAACTGTGGCGACTCCCAACTTTCTGAAAACGGCCAAGACGATGTCCAAATTCATTCTGTAAGGCGGCCAGAAAGCTCTTGTCGTCCATATTGCCGACTTCCGCCGCGCGTTGCGGCGACAGGGTCCAGACGACCGAACAACGACCATTGCTTAGCGGTAGTAACGCCAGCGGTCCGGTAGCGGTGAATCGCTCGTAGGCGACGTGCTCATGAAAACGCTCCGGCGTGATATTGGTAATCAAAGCAGTCTGCATGTAGTCGGTGACAGTCGAATCGGCACCGAGCATGTCGCGTGTTGCCGATCGTGCACCATCGGCCACAACCAGCAATCGGGCCCGACACCGGCTGACGGTCCCGTCCTCATGCCGCGCTGTAACGTCTGCGTGCTCCGCGACGGTCGTAACACTTTCCACGCTTGCCGGGCACAGCACGTCGGTGCGCGCCTGCTCCATCGCGCGCCACAGGACCTTGCCGAGAGCGCGGTTTTCCACCACGTAGCCCAAGGCTGGCACATTCTGTTCGCGATGACTCAGGCGCGTCACGCCAAATTGCCCGCGATCGGATACATGAATGTCGTGTATCGCTGTAGCCGCCGGTTCCAACTCCTCCCACAGGCCCAGGGTCTCGAGTATCCGCCGACTGCCCCACGACAAAGCGGTTGCACGGTCGTCATAACTGGGCTGACCAGGATCACGCGGCGGTGATGCTTCGACTACAGTGACCGAATACGACAACGGTCCCAACGCGGCAGCCAGGCTCGCCCCCACCATGCCGCCGCCAACTATGAGTATATCCGTCGTCATCGCCGACGCGGCACCTTCTGGTTTTCGGATGCGAGCGCCGCAACTTCATCCGGATCGGATGGTAGGCCCGCACTTAGTACATCCGGACCTTTTTTAGTAATCAGAACGTCATCTTCGATACGGACTCCGATTCCCTGCCACTTCTTTGCCACACCGCGTGTACCTGGCGCGATATAGATGCCCGGCTCCACCGTCATCACCATGCCCGGCTCCAGGACACGCCACTGCTCGTCGACTTTGTAATCACCGACATCGTGCACATCCATGCCGATCCAGTGACCGGTGCGATGGAAAAAGAATTTCTTGTACGCCTCTTCCTTTATCAGCTTGCCCGGTGTGCCCTTTAGCAAGCCGACCTTGATCAAGCCCTTGGTAATCGTGCGCACTGCCGCTTCGTGTGGGTCGTTCCAGTGATTGCCCACCTGGGCCTGCTCTATTGCGGCAGTTTGAGCGTCGAGAACAATCTCGTAAATTTCCCGCTGCCGTGGGCTATATGTGCCATTGACCGGCCAGGTTCGCGTGATATCTGATGCGTAGTAATCGTATTCACATCCTGCGTCGACCAGCAACAAATCGCCGTCGACAAGTTTTGCGTTGTTGGCACGGTAATGAAGGACGCAAGCGTTGGCACCAGCTCCCACAATTGCCGGATAGGAGGGCTCGGCGCCCTGGCGACGAAATTCGTGCAAATACTCAGCTTCGATGGAGTATTCGTAAAGACCCGGCCGTGTTACACGCATGGCTCGGCGGTGCGCAGCAGCGGCAATTTTTGCCGCCTTACGCATCGCCGCTATCTCAGCGCGACTCTTGAACAGTCGCATGTCGTGCAGCAAGTGCTCTAATGCAATGAGTTCTTCCGGAGCGTGCGCCCCACGCTGCCCACCGGAACGCAAGCGATTGATCCAGCCGATCAGTTGCTGGTCGAATTCCGAATGTGCACCCATGGTGTAATAAACACGCTCACATTTCTCAAGGAGGCCGGGCAGGATGTCATCTATGTCAGAGATGGGATAAGCATCATCGGCACCAAAGCGTTCAACAGCGCCCTCCGGTCCAGCCAGATCTCCATCCCAGGCTTCCTTGTGCGGGTCTCGCTCGCGACAAAACAGGATGTATCCGGAGTCCTGATCCGGCATCAGCACAGCAACGGCGTCTGCCTCCTCGAAGCCCGTCAGATAATAGAAATCGCTGTCCTGCCGATAGGGATGTTCCACATCGCGGTTGCGAATTCGCAACGGCGCGGCCGGCAATATCGCCATGGAATCGGCGCCCATCATGCCCATCAGTTGTTTGCGCCGCCTGATGAATTCCCTGCTGTTCATTCCGGTGTCTTAACTTGTCTCGCCAAGAGTTCCTCGTATACCAGTTGCGCGCCTACACGCACATATTCGCAAACCTCAACATAGTTTTTTTCGTCTTCCTCCGACGCGTCACCAGCATGTTCCGCCTCGGCCAACTTGGCAAAATCGCTGACAACTTCTGCAACGTCACCCGGCAAAGCCTGCCCGGTTTTGATACCCCCTAACGTTAGACCATAAATAAAACCCTGGCACCAGTGTGCCAGCGCTTCAGTACGTTCAGACAATTCGACCTCATCGATCGGCAACAATAGCTCGAATTCCATTTCCTCTCCGGCCAGGTCCTCCAACACACCCACGCGCAACGTTTCAACGGTTTCGCGGCACTGATCGAGGCTGTCACCCCCACCGGTAATTTGCGCCATCCAGTCCCCGGGGAGCGGGCCTGCGCAGGCCAACCCGGCCAGGGTCGCATGGCATTCTGCCGCCTCAGTCTGGCAACCGGCGCTCGCAAGCGACTGACTCAGTTCATTGAATGTAATAGCAGACACGGTCTGAATTAGGGATTTGCGGGTTGGATTTGGGCTGAAATGCTAACACCAGGCTCAGATCGGACATAATACCGATGTTGACCCTCACACAAGCCCAACTCTATATTAGTGCCACTATGCCTGAACAATCCGCCAGAAAAGAACTCGAAGCCGATCTGAAGCGGCTGGAAAAAACGCTGTCAGAACTATTGCTGACCTATAACCACATGCGGGAAGAAAATCGCTCGTTGCGGCAACGGCAGGACAACCTGATCGCCGAACGCGCCAATCTGCTGCAGAAAAATGAGCAGGTGCGCTCACGTGTCGAAGCGATGGTCGGTCGCCTAAAAGCAATGGAGCACGGCGCATGAGCGACGGCGTCTCACGGATTAGTGTACGAATACTGGAAAAGGAATATCAGGTCGCCTGTCCCGCCAGCGAACGCGATGACCTGCTGCGCTCAGCTGAAATGCTCAATCGCAAGATGCGCGAGATTCGCGACAGCGGGAAAGTGATCGGCCTGGATCGCATCGCCGTGATGGCAGCGCTCAATATCACCAATGACCTGCTGCAGTCTGAAAGCAGTGATGACAAGATTGACAGCACCCTGGGTGGGCGGGTCCGGGATTTGTGCGATTTGGTTGAATCCACCGTCTCGGCAGGCAGCCAGCAGCTAGAACTCTGAGCGCGAAATCTCCTGTTTTTGTGATGCAGGTCGCATTGCTGTCCCCGGCCACAGACCATACACTATGAGTGGCGCCAGCTGCGGTGTTCGAGGCGGGCCGGGAATCCTCTCGACCCTAAATACTAACCTCGGGGCCCATCCTGTCGATGCCGTTGTGCAGGTCCGGATAACCGGGAAGCCTGAGGCATCACGGTAGACCCCACTTATTGCTCTGGCTCGAGAGCAATGGCTCAAGACGGCATTGCGGCGGCGCCTTCTTTTTATGTTCATCAGTATCCCTCTCCTTGACCATGTCGGCTGAGCATCGCAAAGACATCCGCGTTCGCATGCGTCGTGCGCGACGCGAGATCGATGGGCAACAACGTACCAGCGCGGCGGCGGACCTGTGCGCCAGACTGACCGCATCCGAATTCTACGAATCAGCGCAACATATCGCGGCTTACATGCCAAACGATGGTGAAATCGACACCTGGCCAATAATCCGTCACGCGTGGGGTAGTGGAAAGACTATCTACCTGCCGGTTTTGCAACCGGAAACCAGACTTGGATTTGTTGCAATTTCAGAAAACACTGTGCTGCAGGAAAACCGTTTTGGCATCCCCGAGCCGCCACATGCTGCCGCGGATCTGTTTCAACCATCGCAGTTGGATCTGGTTTTGCTACCGGTCGTTGCCTTTGACGCCCAGCTTTTCCGGCTCGGAATGGGCAGCGGCTACTATGACAGGACATTCAGCTTCATCAGGGACCATGCGAATACGCAATCACAACTCATCGGGGTCGGTTACGACTTTCAACGAGTCAAAACGTTGTTCCCCGAACCGTGGGATGTCCCCGCCCGACGCATAGTCACGGACAAAGCAACCTACAAGAGCAACGAGGTGTCATGATATGAAGTACTGGCTACTAAAATCCGAACCAGGTAGCTATAGCATCGACGATCTGGCCGCCGAAAAAAAGAAGAGAACTTCTTGGGATGGTGTAAGAAATTACCAGGCACGCAATCTAATGCGAGAAATGAAGAATGGCGACTTGTGTTTTTTCTATCACTCGAGTTGTCCCAAACCGGGAATCGTAGGAATAGTAAAAGTGGTACGACAAGCCTACCCAGACCACACTGCTTTCGATCCTGACGATCATCACTACGATCCGAAGAGCGATCCGGAGGATCCACGTTGGTTCATGGTCGATGTCCGTATTGTGCGCAAACTTGCGCGAATCATCAGTTTGCGCGAGTTGCGCGAACACGGCACTGGAGCGCTATCGGAGATGGTATTGCTAAGACGTGGTAACCGTCTCTCTGTGACGCCGGTCACGAAAAAACAATGGAACTGCATCACGTCACTGGAGTGAGTTGCGTCCGTCATACACTATTATTTTAAGCTATTAGGCACGCAGTCCTACGATTCCACGTATTTGGCGAACGGTTCGAGCCGTCGCTACGGCAGCTTCGACGAAACGGAAAGATAGCCAGAACACCCCATGATCCGCGTGACATCGAAATTAACATTCGGTGGAATAAGTTGCTGGATTTATTCCGTTTGTTGTATATATCGCCCCGTACATTCCCGACATTGGAGAACTGTATGGCTACCAAGAAACGAAAGACGCGCAGGAAGACGACCAAGCGTCGTAAGACCGCGAAGAAGCGGAAGACTACGAAGCGGCGTAAGACTACGAAGAAACGTAAGACTACGAAGCGTCGTAAGACCGCGAAGAAACGTAAGACGAAGAAGCGTAAGACGAAGAAACGTAAGACGAAGAAACGTAAGACGAAGAAACGTAAGACGAAGAAACGTAAGACGAAGAAACGTAAGACGAAGAAACGTAAGACGAAGAAGCGTAAGACGAA